>NZ_BDBN01000005.1 GCF_001613005.1 Nocardia nova NBRC 15556
GGAGCCGGTTCCGGCCAGGGCGGATCCCGTGGCCGCGCCCACCGAACCCGTTGCGGCGGAACCGGTGCCGCCCAACGCCGAACCGGTCAGCGCGGAGCCGGACGCGGCCGAACCCGCGGCCGCCGATCCGACCGCGGCCGAGCCGGTGCCCAGAATGCTCGCCAGGCCCGCAAAGCCTTCACCGGCAACCGGAGTCGGCGTGATGGGCGGCGGCGGTGCGGAAACCTGCGATGGCGCCGGCGTCGACGACGTGGTCGAGCGTCCGGGAATGGTCAGGTGGCCGTCGTATTGGCCGTCGTCGGACGGAGTGGGCCCCGCCGAACCGGACGGCCCCTGCTGTGCCACCACGCCGGGCCCGGCCGCGGGCTGCGACACCGGGGTGACCCCGCCCGCCGGATCATCGGGCGCTGACGCGGTGGCACTCGGCCGAGCTGCGGAATCTCGAACGGGCGTCGCGGCATCGGGCTGCGCGGCGCTCGGACTGCCGGAGGGCGAGCTGTGCGGGGCTGTCGGCGAGGGGTGCGGGGCGGCAGCAGGGGTGGCTGGTTGAGCGTTGGCCACCAGGGGGCCGAGGACCCCGCAACTGCCGATCAATCCGGCTACCGCAACAACGCGCGCGATGCGACCCATGGTCATGCGCTTGCCTTCCCTCAACTTCTCAGCGCAGATTTCTCCCCGGTCGCTACAAACCTCCGGGACCGAACGAATGCCGGCCCATCTTAACTGCCGACAGTTTGCTCGCGCAGCGAGATCATGTGAGGCCGATCACCCGTCGCGTCGCGGAAAGCGGAATCGGCTGCCGCGGTGACCCAGCCCACTCACCGTCGGCGAACCGAAAAGAGGACGTCATCGGCACGGGCACAAGGCAATTCACAAACCGGCGCCGGCGGATCGCGGCCGCGGGAAGGATGCGGCGGAACGCGATCTCACCGGCGCGGATCGTTGCTGTGAGGATTGCGGTGCTCAGGCTCCGTAGACCGGCTCGGGATCGGTTGCCTTGGCGATCAACTCACGCACCACCGGTCCCAATTCGGACGGCTGCCACCGTGCACCGCGGTCCTCGGCGACACCGTGGCGCCAGCCGTCGGCCAATGCCACCTTGCCGCCCTCGACCTCGAACATGCGCCCGGTGACACCGGCCGAATCCGGGCTGCCCAGCCAGACCACCAGGGGCGAGACGTTTTCCGGCGCCATCGCGTCGAAGCCGTCGTCGGGGCGGGCCATCATATCGGCGAAGACGGTTTCGGTCATGCGGGTGCGCGCGGACGGCGCGATGGCGTTGACGGTGACCCCGTAGCGCCCGAATTCCGCTGCGGCAGTGATGGTCAGCGCCGCGATACCGGCCTTCGCCGCCGCGTAGTTGCCCTGTCCGACGCTGCCCTGCAGACCGGCACCCGAGCTCGTGTTGATGATGCGGGCTTCGCGGGCGCGACCGGCCTTGGATTCCGCGCGCCAGTACTCGATGGCATGACGCATGGTCGCGAAGTGGCCCTTGAGATGGACGCGGATCACGGCATCCCACTCGTCCTCGGCCAGATTGACCAGCATCCGGTCGCGCACGATACCGGCGTTGTTCACCACCACATCGAGGCCGCCGAAGGTCTCCACAGCCTGGCCGATCAGCCGCTTCGCACCGGCCCAGTCCGCCACGTCGTCACCGTTGACGACGGCCCGGCCACCGGCCTGCACGATCTCCTCGACCACCTGCGCGGCGGGCGAATCGGCGCTGGGGGCGCCGTCCAGTTCCGCGCCCAGGTCGTTGACCACCACGTTGGCGCCCGCCGCGGCGAAGGCCAACGCGTGGGCCCGGCCGATTCCGCGGCCGGCGCCGGTGACGATCACGGTGCGTCCTGCACAGATCCGCTCGGAGTTGTCGGTCATATCTGCTGCTCTCATTTCCTCGGTGCGGTAAGGGTTTTCGTCGCGAAGTGGGGCGCGGTCACCAGCTGGCGGCTGTTATCGCGCGGCCGGTTGCGCGTCGTTGACGGTCGCCGCGTCCAGGAAGGCGGGACGTTCCCCACCCCCGTGCACGATGAGCGATCCGCCGTTGACGTAGCCGGCCAGCGGGGAGGACAGGAAGACCGCGACCCGGCCGATGTCCTCGGGTGTCGCCAGCCGCCCCAACGGCACGGTCGCCTCCACGGCCGCGATCCCGGCATCGTCGCCGTAGTGCAGATGGCTGGATTCGGTGCCGACCATCCCGACGATCACCGAATTGACCCGCACCTTCGGCGCCCACTCGATCGCCAGCGAGGACACCAGACTGTCCAGACCGGCCTTGGCCGCGCCGTAGGCGGCGGTGCCGGGCGAGGGACGATGGCCGCTGACGCTCGAGATCATCACGATCGAGCCGCCCTGGGGCTGCTGCTGCATCACGGCATTGGCCGCCTGCGAAACCAGCAGGGGGGCAAGCAGATTGAGCTCCACGATCTTGGCATGGAAATTGCGGGAGGCGGTGGCGGCGGGGGCGAACGGCGCCCCACCGGCATTGTTCACGACATGGTCGATCCGGCCGTGGCGCTGCACGATCGTCTCGATCAGCCCGGTGACCGCCTCACTGTCGCGCACATCGCACGGCAGGAATTCGGCGGTGCGGCCGGAGCTCTCGATCGCCGCCTCACCGGGGCGGCGGGCGCACACCACGACCGTCGCGCCGGCGTCCAGATATACCCGGCTGATGCCGGCGCCTACGCCCCTGACCCCGCCCGTCACGAGAACTACCGATCCGGACAGGTCCACTTCGATTGCCACCGTGCTAACCTACCAAGCACTTGCTTGTTTTGCCAACGAATGGACATGCGATGGGGATCAACCGTCACACCGAGACCTCGGGTATCGAGGTCGTCACGATCGACTATCCGCCGGTCAACGCACTGCCCACCGCGGGCTGGTTCGGCGTGGCCGATGCGATTCGCGAGGCCGGGCGCGACCCGGAGACCAAGGTCGTCGTGCTCCGCGCCGAGGGCCGCGGCTTCAACGCCGGGGTCGACATCAAGGAGATCCAGCGCAACCCGGGCCATCAGACGCTCATCGACGCCAACCACGGCTGCTACGACGCCTTCGGCGCGGTCTACGACTGCCCGGTGCCGGTGATCGCCGCGGTGAACGGCTTCTGCCTCGGCGGCGGCATCGGCCTGGTGGGCAATGCCGATGTCATCGTCGCCTCCGACGACGCCACCTTCGGGCTGCCCGAGGTCGAGCGCGGCGCACTGGGTGCGGCCACCCACCTGGCCCGGCTGGTCCCCCAGCACATGATGCGCACGCTGTTCTACACCGCCTCCACCGTCACCGCACAGCAGCTGCACCACTTCGGTTCGGTGCACAAGGTGGTGCCGCGGGCCGAACTCGATTCCGCCGCAATGGAAGTCGCGAAGAACATCGCCGCCAAGGACGGCCGGGTCATCCGGGCCGCCAAGCGCGCGCTCAACGGCATCGATCTGCAGGATGTGCACCGCAGCTACCGCTTCGAACAGGGCTTCACCTTCGAGCTGAATCTCGCCGGTGTGGCCGATGAGATCCGGGCGCGGTTCGACGAGGATCTGGCGGCCAAGAAGGAGGCACGATGAGCCACAATGCGCAGCCCGCGCATCGGGCCGACCGGGTGCGGGTGTCCCGCAAGACACAGCAGGAGGCACGATGAGCCACAATGCGCAGCCCGCGCATCGGGCCGACCGGGTGCGGGTGTCCCGCAAGACACAGGAGGTGCGATGAGCATGCGCGACAAGCGGATGTCGTTGGAGGAAGCCGTCTCCCAGCTGCGCAGCGGGATGACCATCGGCCTCGGCGGCTGGGGTTCGCGGCGTAAGCCGATGGCGTTCGTGCGGGCGCTGCTGCGCTCGGACGTCACCGACCTGACCGTGGTGACCTACGGCGGGCCGGATCTCGGTCTGCTGTGTTCGGCGGGCAAGGTGCGCAAGGCCTACTACGGATTCGTATCCCTGGATTCGGCGCCGTTCTACGATCCCTGGTTCGCCAAGGCGCGCACCGGCGGTGAGCTGGTTTCCCGCGAAATGGACGAGGGCATGGTCAAATCGGGCCTGCAGGCGGCCGCGGCCCGGCTGCCGTTCCTGCCCACCCGCGCCGGGCTGGGGTCGGACGTGCTGACGTTCTGGGACGGTGAACTGCGGACGGTCCAGTCACCGTATCCGGATGCCGACGGCCGTACCGAAACCCTGGTCGCGATGCCGGCGCTGACCCTGGACGCCGCGTTCGTCCACCTCGACATCGGCGACAAGCACGGCAACGCCGCCTACACCGGCGTCGACCCGTACATGGACGATCTCTACTGCCTGGCCGCGGAGCGGCGGTTCCTGTCGGTGGATCGGCTGGTCGAGACCGAGGAACTGGTGAAAGCCGTTCCGAACCAGGCGATCATCCTCAATCGCATGATGGTCGACGGCGTCGTGGAGGCGCCGGACGGCGCGCACTTCACCTTCTCCGGCAGCTACGGCCGCGACGAGAAGTTCCAGCGCCACTACGTCGAGGCGGCCAAGGATCCCGAGACCTGGGCGGCCTTCAAGGCCCGCTATCTGGACGTGACCGAGGACGAGTATCGTTCCGCGGTCGCAGACTTCGCGGCGGAGCAGGTGAAATGAGCGAGCAGACAACCACTTCCGCACACCGCGACCAGCATTCGATTCGCACCCGGATGCGCGTGGTGTTCACCCGCCCGGGCGTGATGAGTGTGCGTTTCGACCAGGCCCCCGTCCGATCCGAGGAGCGCCGATGAGCGACACCACCACTGTGACCCGCGCCGAGGTGTGCGCGGTCGCCTGCGCCGAGATCTTCCGCGGCGCAGGTGAGATCATGGCCAGCCCGATGTCGCCGACCCCCACCATCGGGGCCCGGCTGGCACGGTTGACCTTCGAACCGGATCTGCTGATCTCCGACGGTGAGTCCCTGCTGCTCGCCGAAACCCCCGCGCTGGGCGCCAAGGCTCCCACCGAGGGCTGGATTCCGTTCGGCAAGGTGTTCGACGTCGTGGCTTCCGGGCGGCGCCATGTCGTCATGGGCGCCAACCAGATCGACCGCTACGGCAACCAGAATCTGTCCGCCTTCGGAGCGCTGCAGCAGCCGAGCCGGCAGATGTTCGGTGTGCGCGGCGCACCGGGTAACACCATCAACCACGCGACCAGCTACTTCGTGCCCAAGCACAGCAAGCGCGTGTTCTGCGAAACCGTCGATATCGTGTGCGGAATCGGTTACGACAAGATCGATCCCGAGAATCCGGCGTACCGGTTCCACCACCTGCATCGGGTGATCAGCAATCTGGGCGTGTTCGACTTCGGCGGTCCCGGCCACACCCTGCGGGCGCTGTCGCTGCATCCGGGGGTCGCCGCCGACGAGGTCGCCGAGAACACCGCGTTCGAGGTGGCCGGACTGGACAGCGCCGAGGTGACTCGCACGCCCACCGAGGAAGAACTGCGGATCATTCGGACGGTGCTGGATCCCAAGGGAATCCGGGAAAAGGAAGTGGCCTCGTGAGCGGCCGGCTGCGGACTCCGCTGACCGAGCTGGTCGGCATCGAGCATCCGATCGTGCAGACCGGGATGGGCTGGGTGGCCGGGCCGGGTCTGGTCGCCGCGACCGCCGACGCCGGCGGCCTGGGCATCCTGGCCTCGGCGACGATGACGCTCGAGGAACTCGAGGTCGCGATCGCCAAGACGAAGGCCAAGACCGACAAGCCCTTCGGTGTGAACATCCGCGCCGACCTGTCCGACGCGCCCGACCGGATCGAGTTGATGATCCGCGAGGGCGTGAAGGTCGCCTCGTTCGCGCTGGCCCCCAAGAAAGAACTGATCGCGCGCCTGAAGGACAACGGTGTCGTGGTCATGCCGTCCATCGGCGCGGCCAAGCATGCGGTCAAGGTCGCCTCATGGGGCGCGGACGCGGTGATCGTGCAGGGCGGTGAGGGCGGCGGGCACACCGGTTCGGTGGCTACCACGCTGCTGTTGCCCTCGGTACTGGACGCGGTCGATATTCCGGTCGTGGCCGGCGGCGGATTCTTCGACGGCCGCGGTCTGGCCGCCGCCCTGGCCTACGGCGCGGCGGGCGTCGCGATGGGTACCCGGTTCCTCCTCACCCAGGACTCGAGTGTGCCGGATTCGGTGAAACAGCAGTACCTTTCGCGCGGTCTGCAGGACACGGTCGTCTCACTGAAGGTCGACGGCATGCCGCACCGCGTGCTCAACACCGAACTGGTCGACAAGCTGGAACATTCGGGCAGCTATCGCGGCCTCGTCGCCGCGGTCTCGAACGCCGTCAAGTTCAAGGGTATGACCGGCATGAAATGGTCGACCATGATCAAGGACGGCCTTGCCATGCGCAAGCAGAAGGACCTCACCTGGTCGCAGGTGATCATGGCCGCCAACACTCCCATGCTGCTGAAAGCCGGTCTGGTGGAGGGCAATACGCACGCGGGCGTGCTGGCGTCGGGCCAGGTCGCCGGCATCATCGACGATCTGCCCACGGTGGCCGAGCTGATCGACCGCATCATCGAGGAAGCAATCGCGCGGATCGACACGATCGCCGCGCTCCGTGACGGCGCCGAGGCGACCCCCGGCCCGTCGGCGTAACCGAAGCCGTTCGGCCGCAAGGAAAGGCCGCCTCGCCGATGCCGGCGGGGCGGCCTTTCCGGTTCGCAGCTACTCCCCCGACAGGTCGGCCGACAGATCGCGCACCTCGACACCTTCCGGAATCTGCACCTCCGCAACGGGTTCCGGGCGATCGTCGAATTCCAGCCGCAGGGCGCGGCACATCGTGGCGTGCATGTCGTACAGCGCGGTGATGTAGGTCAGTTCCAGAATCTCCGGATCGCTGAGGTTGGCTCGCAGGACCGCGAACACCTCGTCCGGCACCCGTCCGCCATCGTGGACCAGGCAGTCGGTGTAGGCCAGAATCGCGCGCTCGAGTTGGGAGAAACAGTCGCTGATCTGCCAGGACGGGATGGCCGCGATCTTCTCCTCGGGCGCACCCAGCGACCGCATCTGCTTGCAGTGCTGGGAGAACACGAACTGACTGCCGCGCGCGTATCCGGCCCGGCACTGTCCCAGTTCGCGCAGTAACGGATCCAGGCGGGAGTTGCGGTAGACGGCGAATCCCCGGACCGCGTGCCGGAACACCTCCGGTGACTGCGCGAAGACGGTCCACCAGTCGCCGGGGGTGGCGTGGACAGTGCCGTGGTCGACGGCCGGATCGCGGTCGGGTCCGAACAGCCGGTCGTAATAGAACAGGATCCGCTCGTCGGTAACTTCGGCGCGCGGGACTTCACGCAGGCGGGGCATGTTTCGAACCTCTCGGTAGTGCGGTTTCGCGGAGGGTGGATCGGGGTCAGAGTTCGGCGGCGGCGCGGCGATCGGCGGCGGTCTTCGGCTCATGTGAGACATCGGCCTCGGTGAAAGTTCTGGTCCAGCAGGCGAATTCGAGCAGTACGCCGTCCGGGTCCTGGAAATAGAACGACCGCACGAAGGTTCCGGGGTGCACATCGCGGGAGACGCCCGCGGGGCTGTCGTCGTGATTGAGGACCCGGCTGACCTTGATGCCCTCGGCCTGCACCCGCTGGTAATAGTCGTCGAACAGTTCCGGCGGCACGGCGAACGCCACATGGTTCATCGAGCCCACTCCGCTCACCAACTCCCCCTCGTCCGGAAGTCCTTTGGGCGCGGCCAGTCCGGGGGTGGCATCGGGCGCGTCGGCGAGCCAGAAGAAGGCGATGGTGTTGCCGCCGCCGCAGTCGAAGAAGAAGTGCTGACCGAGGTTGTGCGGCAGCTCGATGGTTTTGATCAACGGCATGCCCAGGGTGCCGGAGTAGAACTCGATCGTGCGGCGCATATCGGAACACACCAGGGCGAGATGGTTGATTCCGCGTAGTTCGTATTTCGGGTTGGCGGCGCTCATTGCAGTCCTTCCGCTGTGGTGCCGATTCGACCTCCGTGACGGGTCCGCACCTCTACTGTGAGCTGGGATTCTCCCGGCTGAACTGACTTGACAGTCATGTCATGTTCGTGGATAGTGTGATCCGTGCCGAAGTCATCTGTCAATAGCGCGCCCACCCCCGTCGACAACCTGACGCCCCGGGGCCGCAAGACACGCGACGCATTGCTGGACGCGGCGCGCAAGGTGTTCGAGACCGTCGGATTCCTCGATACCCGAGTGGAACAGATCAGCGAGGAGGCGGGCGTCTCCTACGGCACCTTCTACCGCTATTTCGAGTCCAAGGAACATGTGTTCGGCGAGTTGAGCACGCGGCTGTTCGACGATATGCACCGTCGCGAACCCATGCCCGCGGGACTCTCGCCGGCCGCCCGGCTCATCGCCGCCAATCGGTCCTATTACGCGGCCTACCGGCGCAATGCCCGGATGATGGCGATCGTCGAACAGGTCGCGACCTTCAACGAGGAGTTCCGGCGGCTGCGCCACGAACATCGGCGCCAACTCATCGAGCGCACCGCGCAGTCGATCGCCCGCTGGCAGCGCGAGGGCTTGGTTCGCGTGTCGCTGAATCCGGAACTGGCCGCGCGGGCCATGTCCGCGATGGTCGACCACACCCTCTACCTGTGGCTGATCCAGGGCGAGGACGCCGACGAGGACGCGCTGCTGAACACCCTCGACCAGATGTCGGTCAGCGCGCTGGGTCTCGATCCGGACGACAGATAACGGCATTTTCGCGGGGTGCGGGTGTCCCGCACACGACAGGAGGCAGTATGAGAACGGACCCACCGGTCACCGCACATCCCGACGCGGGCGACGGCGAGGCCGATACCGCGCACCCGGCGGCCGGACCGCTCGACGGCTTCCGCGTGCTCGAGTTGGGGACACTGATCGCGGGGCCGTACTGCGGGCGCCTGCTCGGCGATATGGGGGCCGACGTCATCAAGATCGAAGCGCCGGATCGTCCCGACCCCCTTCGCGATTGGGGGCAGGCGGCCGGTGGCGGCCACCAGTACTTCTGGACCGTGCACGCCCGCAACAAGCGGTGCGTGAGCCTCGATCTGCGTGTCCCGGCGGGGCGCGACATCTTCCTGGAATTGGCGCGCACGGCCGATGTCGTGGTCGAGAGTTTCCGGCCCGGCACGCTGGAGCGCTGGGGTCTCGGCTACGACGTGCTCGGGGAACTGAATCCGGGGCTGGTGCTGGCAAGGGTCTCCGGTTACGGGCAGACCGGGCCGTACGCGTCCCGGGCGGGGTACGCCTCGGTGGCCGAAGGCATCAGCGGGCTGCGCCACCTCAACGGATTCCCGGGGCAGGCGCCGCCGCGGATGGCGTTGTCGCTGGGGGACAGTCTGGCCGGACTGTTCGCCTTCCAGGGCGTCCTCGCCGCACTGCTGGTGCGGGAGCGGACCGGGCGCGGGCAGGTGGTGGACGCGGCGCTGACCGAGGCGTCGCTGGCGATCCAGGAGTCCACGGTGCCGGATTTCCACAAGACCGGACATGTGCGCCAGCCGTCGGGCACCCGGCTGGACCGGGTGGCGCCGTCGAATCTCTACAAGGCCAAGGACGGGCTGTGGGTGATCATCGCGGCCAATCAGGACACCGTCTTCGGGCGGCTGGTCACCGCGATGGGCCGGCCCGAACTCGCCTCCGACCCACGGTATTCCACCCATTCGGCGCGCGGTGAGCGGCAGGACGAGCTCGACGAGATGATCGCGGCCTGGGCGGGAGATTTCACCGCCGCCGATCTGATCGATCTGCTGAACCGCCACGGCGTGGTCGCCGGCCCGGTGAACACCGTCGCCGAGGTGATGGCGGATCCACAGTTCACCGCGCGCGGCATCTTCGTCGACCACGTCGATCCGTCCGTCGGCAGCGACGACGCCGGATACGATCCCGTCCCGGTCAAGGGCGTCGGTGTGGTGCCGCGACTCAGCGCCACCGCCGGTGGCGTGCGCTGGGGTGGCCCGAGCCGGCCGGGCACACATACCGACGAAGTACTGGGTGAGCTGCTCGGATACGACGCCGACCGGCTGGCGAATCTGCGCGGCGAAGGCACGATCGGATGAACGCCGTCGACATTCGCGAGGTGGGGCCGCGCGACGGTCTGCAGATCGAGGAACCGATTCCCATCGAGGCCAAACTCGCCTTCATCGACGCCCTCGTCGCCACCGGGGTGCGCCGGATCGAGGCCACCTCGTTCGTCTCGCCGCGCGCGATACCGGCCCTGGCCGACGCCGAAGCCGTTGCCGCACAACTGGACCGGTGGCCGGGCGTGGAATTCTCCGCCCTGGTCGCGGGGCTCGGCGGGGTGCGGCGCGCACTCACCGCCGGTGTGCATCGGCTGGAGTACGTCGTGTCGGCGTCCGACGGGCACAGCCGGGCGAACGTGGGACGCGACAGTGCCGAATCGATCGCTCTCATCGACCCCATCGCCGAACAGGTTCATGCGGTCGGCGGACAACTCGAGGTGATCATCGCGATCGCCTTCGACTGCCCGTTCGACGGCCGCACGCCGCCGGAGCGGGTGGCCGCGATCGCCGCGCGGGCAGTGGCTTCCGGCGCCGATTCGCTCGCCGTCGCCGATACCGTCGGCACCGCCTCGCCGGTCCGCACCGCGGAGGTGATCGACCGAGTACGTGCGGCGGCGCCCGATACCGAACTCGGCATACATCTGCACAACACGCGCGGGCAGGGACTCGCCAATGCCTGGGCCGCCTACGAACACGGCATCCGCCGATTCGATTCCGCCGCAGGCGGTCTCGGCGGATGCCCGTTCGCCCCCGGAGCGAGCGGCAATATCGCGACCGAGGAATTGGCCTATTCGTTCGACGACGGCGGCATCGAGACCGGCATCGACATCGACCGGGCGCTCGACGCCGCCCGGCTGATCTCGCGCCTGCTCGGCAAACCCGTCGACAGCAATCTGCTCACCGCGGGCGGCCGCCTGCGGCCCAGCAATGCGGCATCACAGTGAGCCGCACGAGAACGACCCGGAGGTCCTTCGCATGGATGAACTGGCCGACCGCTTCTTCGCCGCGGTCAGCGCGGGCGATACCGCGGCCCTGACCGCGCTGTACGCGCCCGACGCCCGGATCTGGCACAACGACAAGAACGCCGAGGAGACCGTCACCGAGAATCTGCGGGTGCTGCGCTGGCTCTCGCGCACGGTGGAAAACCTACGGTACGAGGATATTCGGCGCCATGTGCTGACCGACGGCTTCGCGCAGCAGCACGTCGTGCGTGGCCATCTACCCGGCCACGGCGATCTGGAGGTACCCGCGAGCCTGTTCGTCCGCGTCGAAGACGGGCGCATCACCAGGATCGACGAATATGTCGACTCGGCGGCGACGCAGCCGCTGCGCGAGGTCTCGGCGACGAACGGAGGTTACCGGTGATGTCGGTCAACCGCCCCGACGGCGAGATCGCCGAATTGTCCGCGCGGATGCGCACATTCATCGATACCGAGGTCGTGCCCGCGGAGCCGGTGCTGGCCCGCGAGGACGACACCGCACACGCCACCCTCGCCCGCCTGAAGGAGCGGGCGAAGGAACTCGGGTTGTGGGCGCTGGGCCATCCGGCCGAACTCGGTGGCGGCGGGGTGCCGTTCCTCGACTTCGTCTATTTGAACGAGATCATCGGCCGGTCCGAATTCGGCATGCTGGCCGTCGGTTCGGTCTCCATGCAGGACACGCTCATGCTGTACCGGCACGGCACCGAGGAACAGCGCGCCCGCTGGATTCCGCCCATGGTCGCCGGCGACATCCTGCCGTCGGTGGGCCTCACCGAACCCGAGGTCGCGGGATCCGATCCCACCCTGATCGCCACCGAGGCCGAACTCGACGGCGACACCTGGATCATCAACGGGCACAAATGGTTCACCACCGGCGCCGCCCAGGCGGCCTACTGCACGGTCTTCGCCCGCACCGAGCCCGAATCGGTTCCCCGGCACTCGCGGATCAGCGCGATCATCGTGCCGACCGACACCCCCGGCTTCGAGATCGTCCGCTCCATCCCGACCATGGGCCACGATCCGAGCGATCACTACGAGGTCCGGCTCACCGATGTGCGGGTCCCGGTGGCCAATCTGCTCGGCGAGCGAGGTAAGGGTTTCATCGTCGCGCAGGACCGGCTCGGACCGGGGCGGATCTTCCACTGCATGCGCTGGCTCGGGCAGGCGCAACGCGCCTACGAATTGATGTGCGAGCGGGCGAACACCCGATACGTACACGGATCGTTGCTCGCCGAGAAGGGCGAAATCCACCGGTACATCGCCGAATCGGCCGCCGAGATCCACGCGGCCCGGCTGATGACGCTCGACGCCGCCCGCGCCATGGATGCAGGTGAGGACTATCGGGTGCGGGTCGGCTTGATCAAGTTCTGGGGTGCGCGGATGCTGCACAACGTGATCGATCGCGCCATCCAGGTACACGGGGCCCTCGGGCTGACCGCCGACACCCCGTTGGAACGGATGTACCGGCAGGCCCGCTACGCCCGCGTCTACGACGGCCCCGACGAGGTGCATCGCATGTCGACCGCGCGCCGGTTGCTGCGCTCCCCCGAGGCGGCGCCGTGGCTGTGAGCGCGGAATCGGCTGCTGCCGAGCCGATTACGCTCGCCGACGGCGTTCGCTCGGTACTGGCCGCCACTCTCGAAACCGAACTCACCGATGTCGTGTTGCGGCAGTTCACCGGTGGCGCGAGCCGGCAGGTATATGCGATCGAGGCCCGCGACGGGACCGGCACCGCGGTGCGGGCCGTGCTGCGGCGGGACCCACCCGGCCACGGCGATCCCGCGCGCATGCACGCGGAGGCGGTCTGTCTGCGAGCAGCCGGTGCGGCCGGGGTGCCCGTGCCCGCCGTCCTCGCGGACGGTGCTAACGCGCCCGGCATCGACGCCCCCTATCTGCTGATGGAGCGGGTCGCCGGGGAGTCGATTCCCCGCAAATTGCAACGGGATCCGGCCTTCGCCGCGGTGCGGGAGCGCCTCGCCGGCGATCTCGGCCACGTCCTCGGGCTGATTCACCGGACCCCACTGGACACCCTGGACATCCTCGACGATCACGATCCGCTCGCCGGCATCGAACAGATCTATCGCGACCTGGACGATCCGCGGCCGGCGGTCGAGGCCGGACTGTGCTGGCTGCGTGAGCACCGGCTCGCGGATCGCCCGAAGACACTGGTGCACGGCGACTTCCGGCTGGGCAACTTCCTGATCGAGCCGGACGGCGTGCGCGCGATACTGGACTGGGAGCTGGCCCATCTCGGCAATCCGATCGAGGATCTGGGCTGGTTGTGTGTGCGGGCCTGGCGCTTCGGCGCCGCGGCTCCGGTGGGTGGACTGGGGAGCCGAGAGCAACTTCTGGACGGTTACGAACGGTCCGCGGGCTACCGGCCCACTGCGGCGGAGCTGCACTGGTGGGAAGTCTTCGGCACTCTGAAGTGGCTGGTACTCAGCCGCTTTCAGGCGCAGCGGCATCTCGGCGGAGACGAACGCTCACTCGAGCTCGCCGCGATCGGGCGCCGGGTCTGCGAATCGGAATACGATCTGCTCGCCGTCCTGGGCCTGCTCGACGAGAGCGTTTCGGTTCCCTCGCCCTCGGACATGCCTGCTACCGTGCACGATCGGCCGCATCCGACCGAAATACTCGAGCTGGTCGCCGACACGCTGTCCGCAGAGGTCGGGCCCGCGCTCCCGCCCGAGCAGTCGCGCTCGCGCTATCTGCTGCGGGTGTGTGCCAACCTGCTCGGTATCGCCGCACGCGAGCTGGCCGCAGGCCCCGCCGCCACCGCCGAAGTGCACAGCCGGCTGGCGGGGCTGGGCTGCGAGTCCGAAGCGGAGCTGGCCGCGCGGCTGCGCTCCGGCGCGGTGTCGTACACCGACGACGCCGTGCGCGCGGCGATCTCGGCCGCGGTTCTCGCGCGATTGCAGGTCGCGAATCCACGCCACCTCGGGTAATCGCACAACGGCGGCATCGGCGAGCGCCGACCGCTCGGCTTGATGGCGGGCCGGCGGTTCGGCACTGTAGGCGGTCCACGCTCGTTCATCGCGATCGGCCAGGGGCATCGGCGAAACGAAACGGCGGTCCGGTGGCGACTGGCATCGTCACCACCGGACCGCCGGGTCGCGGAGTGGTTCAGGAGAACTGGTCGCGCAGATCGCGTTTGAGGATCTTGCCGGTGACGTTCTTCGGAAGTGCGTCCAGGAACTCCACCCGCCGCGGAACCTGGAATCCGCCCAGGTGTTCACGGCAGCCGGCGATGATGTCGGCGGCCGCGGCGGTCGCGTTGTCGCGCAGCACGACCACCGCGCACACCACCTCGCCCCAGGTGTCGTCGCGGACGCCGATGGCGGCGGCCTCGGCGACCTGCGGATTCCGGTACAGCGCCTGTTCGACCGTCAGCGAGGCGACGTTCTCACCGCCGCTGATGATCAGATCCTTCTTCCGGTCGACGATGTAGACGAAGCCCTCCTCGTCCTGGCGGACCATATCGCCGGTGCGGAACCAGCCGTCGGTGAACGACTCCGCGGTCGCGCGCGGATCGTTCCAGTAGCCGATGGTCACCTGGTCCGCGCGCACCACCATCTCGCCGATCTCGCCCCGCGCGACATCGGCGAAATCCTCGTCGACGATGCGAATATCCGCCAACCGCATGGGTTTACCCGCCGAGGCGAGCAGATGGGTTTCCCCGCGCGCCGCCCGCCGGTGCGCCTCCTCGTCCAGATGCAAGACGTTCCCGGCGAGTTCGGTCATCCCCATGCCCTGATAGAAATCGCATCCGAACCGCTCCAGGCCCGCGCGCAGCACCGCGGACGGGATGGCGGAGGACCCGTATCCGATCGCCTGCAGCGTCTTCGGCGAATGCCGCTCCAACGCCGGATCCTGCAGCAGGAAATTGATCATCGTCGGCGCCAGCCCGGTCTGGGTCACCTGCCATTCGTCGACCACCCGCAGGAAGGTCGCGTTGTCGTAGGCGCGCAGGATGCCCACAGTGGCGCCGATCAGATGGTTGACCAGCACCACATAGCCGCCGACATGGCACAGCGGGAAGCAGAACAGGAAAACCGTCTCCTCCGCGACGGTCCACTGCAGCGCCGAAGAGGTCACGCCCGCAAGGAGATTGCGATGCGAGACCATGACGCCCTTCGGCGCCCCGGTCGTCCCGCTGGTGTAGACCAGCCACGCCACATCGTCGGGATCGGGACGGTAGGCGGGCGCGGCGGCCGAGGCCGTACCGGCGAACTCGTCCCATCCGATGGTGCCCGGTGCGGCGCCGATCGACACCACAGTGGTGACCGACGGGATCCGGTCGCGGATGCGGTCCACGAGATCGGCGAACTCCTCCGCGACGATCAGCACCCGGGCGCCGGAATGCTCGATCAGGCCGGCGATCTGGTCCTCGTGCAACCGGAAGTTGAGGATCGTCAACGCCATTCCCGCCATCGGAACGCCGTAGTAGCACTCCAGATACTGCGGGCAGTTCGCCGACAGAATCGCCACCCGGTCACGCGGCTCCGCCACGCCGAGCAGCGCGTTCGCGAGGCGGCGGCAACCGTCGCGCAACCGCCGGTAATCGATCGCCTCCTGCTCGAAGCGCACCGCGATCCGGTCGGGGTGTTTACGCGCGCCGTATTCGACGATGTCACCGATCAGCATCTGTCCGAACTCCTCGCCGATTCGACACTCATGGCAGGCACCCTTCTCACCGGATCGCGAGCGGGTTGATCGGCGAGCCGACCCCGCGAGTGAATTGCAGGGGTGGGCCGGCGTAGAAGAAGTCCCAGCGTCCGTCGCCCGCGCATGCCTGCGCCAGATCCTCGAAGTCGAGCATTTCCGCAAGGGTCAGGCCCATATCGCGGATGAGCACCATATGCAGTTCGAACGCGGTTCCCGGATGTTCGCCGGGCATCACCTCGACCGCCCAGTTGTCGGAGCCGACGACGGCCACGTCCTTGTCGCGCAGCCAGGTCGCACACGCCAGGCTCAGGCCCGGCTCACCGGCCATGAAGCCCTGCGGATCACCGTCGGTGAGGAATTTCCTGCGCCAGCCCGTGCGGATCAACAGGATGTCGCCGGCGCCCACATCCACGCCCTGGGCGGCCGCGACGGCGTCGAGTTCGTCGGGACCGATCGCGGTTCCGGCTTCGAGCCAGTCCACGCCGCGATGGCGAGCCACGTCCAGCAGCACGCCGCGCCCGGCGATGCCCCCGGACTGGGTGTGGATACCGCATTTATCGGCGCCCTTGACCGTCACTCCAGAGCCGGGGTGTCCGTTGTACAGCTCGTCGTCGTAGTGCACATGCGCCAGCGAGTCGTATTGGGAACCGGCCTGCAACGGCATGAAGACGAAGTCGTCGGCCCATTTGAAACCGCCGGGAAGCACCTGTTCCTGGCCGTTTTCCGACATCAACCGGATCGGATTGATGCGCGCGCCGCCGGGCTGTGGGCCGTCACCGTCGAGCGGAATGCCGAGTTTGAAGGTCTCACCGGTGCGAATCAGCGCCGCCGCGGCCACCACCCGCTCCGGCGGATCAGATTCGTGGTTCCGCGCTCGTCGTCGGTCCCCCACCGACCCCAATTGCTGACCTTCCGGCCCAGAGCGCGCATATCGGGAACTTCGGGCACCGTTGCCTCCTGAACAGTTTGTGACGTGACAGTCATGTCAACTTTGTGCCGCAAGTGTGTCCGACGGCACTTTCGGTGTCAATAGCCGGATGTCAGGTTCGCCCCGCTCGAGGCCGGGAGGCAGGTTCCGGACCAGGCGAGATGGAACGGCCTGGACGAAGCGGGGCGTACGAACTCGGCTGAGATGCGATAGCGCAAGGCTATTCACACACTTCTTCCGCTCACCTGGCGACGAGTATCCGATACTGTGCAGTTTCACTTCATAGCGTTCGTGGGACAGCCTCGCAGCGGCGCGGAAGAATCGGCCATGTCGAACATAATTTGTTGCTGCGCAGCGCTTTTCGTCCGGAAAGCCGCTCATCTACAGCTGAGCCGTAGATGCAGCGGCACGCGCAGACCCATCGAAAGCGGCCGATTTCCGAAACCGAGCGGTTGATTTCCGCCATATTGACGTGCGAGGGTGATTGGGTTCACACTACCAACGAGTAACCGGACGAAGGTGTCCGGTTCGGGTAGAAGGGGACTCTGGTGAAACGAGGACGCGCAGTCCTTCAGCTCGCGACCGCCGTCGCGGCCATGTCATTGCTCGTCGGCTCAGCGACCGGTCTCGCACCGAATGCGCACGCGGCATCCGATTCGTTCTACGAGTACACGGGCGCGGCGCCGCTGTCCTCGATCGCACCGGGAACCGTGTTGCAGACGCGGACGATGCCGTACCACTTCGCGGGCATCCCGACGCCCGTCACGGCCGTGCAGCTGCAGTACCGCACGACCGATGCCCGGCAGCGTCCGGCCGTGAACGTCACCTCCGTACTCCTGCCGCCGACCGGCGTCGATCCTGCGAAAGCCGTTGCCTACCAGTCCTTCTACGACTCGCTCAATCCCGAGGACGGGCCGTCGCGATCGGTCGCGGGCAATGTGTCTTTCGGCGGCGCGGTGAACAATGTGGAGGGTGAGCTGATCGCGCCGCTGCTGGCGCAGGGCTACACGATCATCGTCGCCGACACCGAGGGCCAGGCGGCCGATTTCGCCGCGGGCCCCGAGTACGGAATGAACACCCTGGACTCGATCCGGGCGGCGACCCACTCGGCGCAGGTCGGCCTGAACGAGCAGACCCGCGTCGCGCTGTTCGGATATTCGGGCGGCGCGATCGCCACCAACTGGGCCGCGGCCCTGGCGCCGGTCTACGCCCCGGATGTCGACCGGCAGCTGGTCGGGGCGGCCGAAGGTGGCGTCCTGGTCAATCCGGCACGCAACCTGCGCTATATCGACGGCAGTTTCGGCTGGGCCGGGGTGGCGGCCATGGCTGTGATCGGCATCGGCCGCTCCTACGACATCGACTTCTCGCCTTATATGAGTGCGTACGGCGCCGAGATCCTGAACAAGATGCAGTACGCGTCCATCGCCAATGTGCTGTTCCAATACCCGGGCCTGACCTGGGCCCAGATGGTGAAGCCGGAGTACGCCGATCCCAACAGCGTGGCGCCGTTCGTCGCGGCGGTGCGCAAGGTCGACCTCGGTCTGGCGCCGACGCCGACGATTCCGATGCTCATCGGGCAGGGCGCCAACGGCGTGCTGGAAGGGACCGACAACGGTAAGCCGGTGTCCGGCCCCGGTGACGGCGTGATGGTCGCGGGCGACGTGCGCAGCCTGGCCCGGCAGTACTGCGACACCGGGAACTCCGCGATCCTGTATCGGCAGTACGACCTGCTCAGCCACACTCCGTCGACCATCGCGTGGCTGCCGGAGGCCCTGCTCTGGCTCGACGACCGGTTCGCGGGCCGGCCGGCGCCGGCGAACTGCGGCGCCATCGCGCCGGGCAATTCGCTGGACCCGGTGATCTGAGCCCACCGGACTATATGAGAAGAGGCCCCGCGGCGTGCGGGGCCTCTTCCGTGTTCACCGGATCGCATTCGCCTGACGAAAGGCGAAGCGGCTCAGGAGATTCGCTCGATGATGGTGACGTTGGCCGTGCCGCCGCCCTCGCAGATGGTGAGCAGGCCGTAGCGGCCGTTCACCCGCTCGAGCTCGTTGAGCAGGGTGGCGAACAGCTTCGCGCCGGTGGCGCCGAGCGGATGTCCGAGCGCGATCGCGCCGCCGTGCACGTTCACCTTGTCGGGGTTCGCGCCGGTCTCCTTCAGCCAGGCCAGCACCACGGAGGCGAATGCCTCGTTGATCTCGACGACATCGATGTCGTCGATGGTCAGCCCGGTCTGCTCCAGCGCCCACTTGGTCGCCGGGATCGGCGCGGTGAGCATGTAGATCGGGTCGGCGCCGCGGGCGCTGACGTGGTGGATGCGGGCGCGCGGCTTCAAGCCGTATTCGGCGACGGCCCAGTCGGAGGCCAGCAGGGTGGCGCTGGCGCCGTCGGAGATCTGGCTGGCGACCGCGGCGGTCAGGCGGCTGCCCTCGCTGAGCGGCTTGAGTCCGGCCATCTTCTCCAGGCTGGTCTCGCGCGGGCCCTCGTCGATCCAGAAATCGCCGACCGGCACGATCTCGCGATCGAAGGAACCCTCGGCGATGGCCTTGCGGGCGCGTTCGTGGCTGCGAAGTGCCCAGCGCTCCATATCTTCCCGGCTGATATCCCACTTCTCGGCGATCAGCTGCGCGCCGTTGAACTGCGAGACCTCACCGGTGCCGTAGCGGTGGTCCCAGCCCTTGGCGCCGACGAACGGTGAGTCGAAACCGTACTCCTTACCGGCCAGCATGGCGGCCGAGATCGGGATCGCGCTCATGTTCTGCACGCCACCGGCGACGATCACCTCGGCGGTGCCGCTCATGATGGCCTGCGCGCCGAAATTGATCGCCTGCTGGCTGGATCCGCACTGACGGTCCACCGTGGTACCGGGGACCTCCTCCGGATATCCGGCCGCCAGCCAGGCTGTCCGGGCGATGTTGCCGGCCTGCGGGCCGATGGCGTCGACACAGCCGAAGATCACATCGTCGACGTTGCCGGGATCGATGGCGTTGCGGCCCAGCAACCCCTGCAGTGCCGCCGCGCCGAGGTCGGCGGGATGCACACCGGCCAGCGCACCGCCGCGCTTACCGATCGGCGTCCGCACGGCATCGATGACGTAGGCCTCGCGTACCGGCGCGTACCGGCGGCGATCGGACGGTGTGGACATGTAACGCTCCTATTCGGATGTGCCGGATTCGGCGCCGGACTGAGATGCTCCGGAATGAACTGCGCCGGAACGGTTCTCGGGGTTGGTGAGCCCATCGAGCACGATGGTCAGATACTGCTTGGCGAGGGTGTCCGCGGTGATGCGGCCGCCGGGCTGATACCAGCGCACCGCCACCCAGACGGTGTCGCGCAGGAAGCGGAAGGCGAGCTCGACATCGAGTTCGGGGCGGAAGCTGCCGTCGCGCACGCCCTCGGTGAGCACATTGCGCCACAGCTCCCGGAATTCCCGGTTGTATTCCGCGATGTACTCGAAACGCGGTGTGTCACTGAGCCTTTTGGCCTCGGCCTGATAGATCGCGACGGCCGAATGCCAGCGGTCGAACGATTCACAGGAGGCGATGACCAGCGCCTCGAGCGTGGCTCGCGGCGACAGGTTGGAGGCGACGATCTCGCGGTAGCGGCCGAACAGATCGTCGAGGAAGCCGCGCAGAATCTCGTCCACCATCGCCTCTTTCGAGTCGAAGTGGTGGTAGAGACTGCCGGATAGAATCCCCGCCGCATCGGCGATATCGCGGACCGTGGTCGCACGCAGGCCGCGCTCGGCGAACAGGCCGGCGGCCAGGCCGAGCAACTCGTTGCGGCGTGCGGATTTGGAGGCCTCGGATGCGGTCACTCGGCCATAATACAACCAAGCATTTGCTTGGTCTACGGTGGTGGCTCACCGAATGGAATAGCGCAGCGGCGAGGACATCGACAGATCGACGAGGAGCCGATCGCAGATCTCCATCGGCGGGATACCGGCCCGTTTCATCCGTGCCACCAGCGCGAGCCGACGCTCGCAGCTGTCCCATTCCACCGTCAGCGGCCCCCGGCCGGGTCCCGCGTCCACGGTCGCCATCGCCCGCGGCGGGCCGGCCGGATCCGGGATCTCACTGAGTTTGAGCACGATGCCGCGCCGCCACGCCAGATAGGTGTCGCGATCGGCGGCGCCCTCCAATTTGCCGGTGGCCGCGGCCAGTCCTCGATCGATGCCGTCGGCGAAGGCGAGGCGATCGAATCGGAACCGCCGGCAGCGCCGGACCACCTCCAGCAGATCGGCGCGCACCTCGCACAGCAAGGCGGTCTGCTGCCGGCGGCGTTCCCCACCGGGATCGGCCTCCCCCGGGCCGCAGCCGGCGCCGATGCGCCGCACTCGCCGCCGATCGCGGGCCATATCCGCACGCAGGGCGGCACGCGGATCGCGTGCCACCTCGGCCTCGTCGACCTCGTGTTCGTGCAGAATCTGCGCAGCGCGGGTCGCCGTCGCGTGCGCATCGGGGTGATCGAGCAATTCCGCACCGAGGGTGAGAGCGGCGAGCACGACGCTGTCCTGCCGCCGCCGCGCGAGCACCACCTCGCGAATCAACTCGAGTTCCAGTACGTCGTTGTCTTCCTGTCGACCGTCCAGACCCATGGGTCGTGGTCCCTTCGAACTGTCGGAACCGGACGTTCTCAGGATCCCACAGGTAAGGGCAGTCGGCGCCAGTGTTTTTTCGCCTCCGCTTCGCTGCGGCGGGGTTCTCGGCCCCCTGGGCCTCGATTTTTCACTCCTCCGGTCAGTCGCTGCGCTCCCTCCCTCCGTCGCTCCAAAATCGAGGCGGGCCGAGAACCACCAGGGTGTACCTCTCGCAGCTGTGCACCCTGGTGCGTTACCTCAGGGCCGTCGGGGCGTGCCTCTCGCAGAGGTTTCCTCTCAAGCGCGTTGGCTGCTTACCGAGACGACTTCGCCTGTCATGTAGGAGGTGTAGTCGCTGGCGAGCATCGCGATGGTGGCGGCGACCTCCCACGGCTCGGCGGCCCGGCCGAAGGCCTCGCCCGCGGCCAGGCGATCGAGCAGTTCGGTAGAGCTCACCTTGTCCAGGAAGGGGTGGCGGGCGATGCTCGGCGCGACCGCGTTGATCCGCACGCCCAGTTCCGCGGCCTCCACGGCGCTGCAGCGGGTCAATGCCATGACACCGGCCTTGGCGGCGGCGTAGTGGGCCTGGCCGTGCTGGGCCCGCCAGCCGAGCACGCTGGCGTTGTTGACGATCACGCCGCCGTGGCCCGCGGTGCGGAAGTAGTTCAGCGCGGCGCGGGTGCAGCGGAAGGTGCCGTTCAGCGTGATGTCCAGGACGCGATCCCACTGTTCGTCGGTCATGTCGACGACCGGCGTCTCACCGCCCAGGCCGGCGTTGTTGACCATGATGTCGATGCGGCCCAGGCGCTGCGCCGCGGCGCGGATCAGTTCGTCGACCTGTTCGGTACTGGTCACGTCGCAGACCACCGAGGCGACCTTGCGCTGCGGGAATTCCGCGGCCAGCTCCTCCTCGGTCTGCTTCAGCCGGCGTTCGTGCCAGTCGGAGACCACGACGTCGGCGCCCTCGTCGAGCATGCGGCGCGCGGTGGCCGATCCGATGCCCGTGCCGGCGGCGGCGGTGATCACCGCGACCCGGCCGGCGAGCAGTCCGTGACCGGAGATCGGCTGGGGCGGAACCGAGAGATCAGGCACTGTAGGTCCTTCCTTACGGCCGAACAGCGGCTTCGGCCGATGGTTTCCGGCCGAGCGTTCGGCCGGGCGGGGTGGTCAGCGGGCTTCGCGGGGCAGGCCGAGCACGCGTTCGGAGATGATGTTGCGCTGCACTTCGTTCGAGCCGCCGTAGATCGTGTCGGCGCGGGTGAACAGATAGAGGCGCTGCCATTGGTTCAGATCGTCCGCAGGGTGCGGATCGAGGGCGGAGCCGGTGCCGCCGACCGGAGGCCGGGCGATCAGGCCTTCGGCGCCGAGCACGTCCATGGCCAGTTCGCCGAGGCCGCGATGCCAATTGGCCCACAACAGCTTCGAGACCGAGGCCTGGCCGGCGGCGGTGCGGGCGTCGACGTTCTGATGCGCCGATTCCAGGGTCCGCAGCGCGTGTGCGCGCAGCACGCGCAAACCCACCCACGCCTGGTCGATGCGTTCGGCCAGAGCCGGATCCGCCAGCGCGCCATTGGCTTTCGCCACCGCCTCCAGATTCGACAGTTCGCGCGCGAACCGGATCTGCTGGCCGACGGTGGAGATGCCGCGCTCGAAGGTCAACGTGCCCATGGCGACTCGCCAGCCCTCACCGGGTTTGCCCACCACCAGATCGGCGGCGGTGCGGGCGTTGTCGAAGAACACCTCGTTGAATTCGGCGGTTCCGGTGAGCTGGATGATCGGGCGCACCTCGATACCGGGCTGCTTCATCGGCACCAGCAGATAGGACAGGCCGTGGTGGCGGGTCGAGCCGGATTCGGTGCGGGCGATGACGAAACACCAGTCCGACAGATGCGCCAGCGAGGTCCAGATCTTCTGGCCGTTGATCGACCATTCGTCACCGTCGAGCCGGGCGCTGGTCGACACGTTCGCCAGGTCCGAACCGGCCCCGGGCTCGGAATATCCCTGACACCATAGTTCGGTGACCGAGCGGATACCGGGCAGGAAACGCTGTTTCTGCTCCTCGGTGCCGAAGGCGAGCAGGGTCGGGCCGAGCAGCTCCTCCCCCAGGTGCGAGACGCGCGCCGGGGCATTCGCGCTCGCGTACTCCTCGTGGAAGATCACCTGCTGGCGCAGCGTCGCCGCCCGGCCGCCGTACTCGACCGGCCAGCCCAGGCAGGTCAACCCCGCCGCGGCGAGGTGGCGGTCCCACTCCAGCCGCTCGTCGAAGGCTTCGTGCTCACTTCCGGGCCCGCCGAGCCCGCGCAGCTCGCGGAACTGCCCGTTCAGGTTTTCGGCCAGCCATTCCCGCACTTCGGCGCGGAATTCCTGGTCGGCTGCGTTTTCCGTACCGGGGGCCGCCGTGCCGGAGGCATCCGCGCCGGCGGCGGAATCGGGGGTCTGGATCGCACTCACTCCGGTAGAGTAACCTACCAAGCACTTGCTTTGTAGGGCGGTGAGCTCTGCAGCGCGAATCGACCGACGGACCGAGCCGTCACCACGCCGGACAAGCCGGCTGCTCGGCCCGTCGACCAGCGTGTAGAAGACGAGGACGACGTGACACCCCCTGTGCAGACCACCCCTCTCGCCCTGCACGAAGCCGCGCGCATCCACGGCGATGCGGCGGCGGTCAGCGACGGCGAGGTGCACCTGAGCTGGGTGCAACTACTCGATGCCGTGCGGCAGACGGCGGGGGCGCTGATCGCGCGCGGAATCCAGCGCGGCGATCGGATCGCGATCTGGGCGCCCAACACCTGGCACTGGGTGGTGGCCGCACTGGCCACGCACTACACCGGCGCCGCACTGGTTCCGCTCAACACCCGCTACGTCGCCGACGAGGCCGCCGATGTGATCGCCCGGGTCGACGCGAAGGCGCTGTTCATCGCCGATCCGTTCCTGGGCCGGCAGCGCCTCGCGGAATTGCGCGCGGCCGCACCGGAATTGGCGGTCGGCACGATCATCGTCATTCCGGCGGAGGGCGAATCGGCCTACGACGATGCCGTCGCCTGGTCGCAACTGGCCGAACTCGCCGCGCAGACGCCGGTGGAGAAGGTGATCGCGCGCGCGGAATCGGTCGAGCCCGAAGACATCGCCGACATCCTGTTCACCTCGGGCACCACCGGCCGCAGCAAGGGCACGCTCGTCGCCCAGCGCCAGGCACTCGATGTGGTGCGGGCCTGGGTGGAGCGGTCGACGCTGAACAGCTCCGATCGCTATCTGGTGATCCCGCCGTTCTTCCACAACTTCGGCTACAAGGCGGCCATCCTCGCCTGCCTGGTCACCGGCGCCACGATCGTGCCCCAGGCGACCTTCGACGTGCCGCAGACGATGCGGATGGTGCAGGAGCAGGCCATCACGGTATTGACCGGTCCGCCGACGATCTACCAGACCATCCTGGAACATCCCGCCCGCGCCGATTTCGATCTGAGCAGCCTGCGGGTGGCGGTCACCGGCGCGGCGACCGTACCCGTGGTGCTGGTCGAGAGAATGCGCAGCGAACTGGAATTCGAGGTGGTCGTCACCGCGTACGGCCTCTCCGAATCCTCCGGCTTCGGCACCATGTGCCTGCCCGACGACGATCCGGAGACCATCGCCAATACCTCCGGTGCGGCCATGGCCGGATTCGAGGTGCGCATCGGCGATCACGGCGAGGTGTTGCTGCGCGGGCCGAACGTGATGGTCGGCTATCTCGACGATCCCGAGGCCACGGCCAAGACCATCGACGCCGACGGCTGGTTGCACACCGGCGACGTCGGAATCCTCGACGAGCGCGGCTATCTCAAGATCACCGACCGGCTCAAGGACATGTACATCTCCGGCGGCTTCAACGTCTACCCGGCCGAGATCGAACAGACTCTGGCCCGGCTCGACGGCGTCGCCGAATCCGCCGTGATCGGGGTGCCGGACGAGCGGATGGGCGAGGTCGGCAAGGCCTACATCGTGCGCCGGGCGGGCGCCGAACTGTCCGAAGACGACGTCGTCGCCTACGCGAAGAAGACCCTGGCCAATTTCAAGGTGCCGCGATTCGTGGAGTTCCGGGACCGGCTGCCCTACAGCGCCGCCGGCAAGGTGCTCAAGCGGCAACTACGTGAGGAGATCTCGTGACCACAGACGCAACCCCCGCGCCGATTCCGGACGAGGGCGAAGTCGTCACCTACGAGCGCCGTGGTCCGATCGCCCTGGTCACGATGAACCGGCCCGACTACCGCAACGCCCAGAATTCGGTGATGACCTACGCGCTCGACGCCGCCTTCACGCGGGCGGTCGAGGACGCCGAGGTCAAGGTGATCATCCTGGCGGGCAGCGGAAAACACTTCAGCGCCGGGCACGACATCGGCACGCCCGGACGCGACCACCACATCGAATACGACAACAAGGCCGCGCTGTGGTGGGACCACGTCGACCGGCCCGGCGGCGATCAGCGCTTCGCCCGGGAGCTCGAGGTCTACCTCGGCATGTGCCGGCGCTGGCGGGAGATTCCCAAACCCACCATCGCGATGGTGCAGGGCGCCTGCATCGCGGGCGCGATGATGCTGGCCTGGGTGTGCGACATGATCGTCGCCGCCGACGACGCCTTCTTCTCCGATCCCGTTGTCCGGATGGGCATTCCGGGCGTCGAGTACTTCGCGCACCCCTGGGTGCTGGGCCCGCGGCGGGCCAAGGAGGTGCTGTTCACCGGTGATCGGTTCAGCGCCGAGCAGGCCTACGAGTGGGGCATGGTCAACCGGGTCGTGCCTCGCGCCGAATTGGAATCGCACACTCTCGAGCTGGCCGAGAAGATCGCCACCATGCCGCAATTCGGCTTGGCGCTGACCAAGAAGGCCGTCAACCAGTGCGAGGACCTGATGGGGTTGCGCGCCGGCATGGATTCGGTCTTCGGCCTGCACCACTTCGCCCACGCCCACAACGCCGAGGTCGGCACCGACTCGCTGGCCGGTATGACCGCCAAGTCGATGAAGGCGACCGCAACGACCGCCACGACCGCAGAACGGAGCGGCAAGTAATGGATCTCGAACTCGATTCGGCCGCAGCGCAATTTCAGCTCGAAGTGCGCGAATTCCTGCGCGCGAACGTCCCCGCCGAACCGCTGCCGTCGATGGACACCCGGGAGGGTTTCGAGGCGCATCGAGCCTGGGAGCACACCCTCGCCGATGCCCGGCTCTCGGTGGTGTCGTGGCAGCGCGAATACGGCGGGCGCGACGCCTCGCTGCTCGAGTGGGTGCTGTTCGAGGAGGAGTACTACGCCGCGGGCGCGCCCGGGCGGGTGAGCCAGAACGGCATCTTCCTGCTGGCCCCCACCCTGTTCGAACACGGTACGCCGGAACAGCTCGAGCGCATCCTGCCGAGAATGGCTCGCGCCGACGACATCTGGGCGCAGGCGTGGTCGGAGCCGGAGGCCGGTAGCGACCTCGCGGGCATTCGATCCAGCGCGAAGCGGGTCGAGGGCGGCTGGGTGCTCAACGGGCAGAAGACCTGGAGTTCGCGAGCCTCGTTCGCGGACTGGGCCTTCGGCCTGTTCCGCAGCGAAACAGAGGAGGAGCGGCGCAGTAAGGGTTTGGCCGCTTCGCGGCATTCAGGCCTCACCTATGTGATGTTCCCGCTGTCCGCGGACGGTGTGACCGTGCGGCCCATCCCGCAGCTCGACGGCGAGCCCGGTTTCGCGGAGATCTTCCTGGACAACGTCTTCGTCCCCGATCGCGATGTGATCGGCGAACCGGGCGCGGGCTGGCGGGTGGCGATGAGCACCTCCAGCAACGAACGCGGCCTGTCGCTGCGCAGCCCGGGCCGGTTCAACGCCACGGCCGCGCGCTTGATCGAGCTGTGGCGCGAGACCGCCGATCCGGCCGACACCGCGGCCCGCAACCGCGTGGTCGACGCGTGGATCGGCGCGGAGGCCTACCGGCTCAACACCCTCGGCACCGTGACCCGGCTGTCGGAGGGCGGCAAACTCGGCGCGGAATCGTCGATCAACAAGGTCTTCTGGTCCGAACTCGATATCGCGATGCACGAGACCGCCCTGGATCTGCTCGGCGCCTCGGCCGAGCAGAGCAGCGCCTGGACCGACGGCTACCTGTTCTCGCTGGCGGGCCCGATCTATGCCGGTACCAACGAGATTCAGCGCAATATCGTCGCCGAGCGCCTGCTCGGGCTACCGCGTTGAGATCCGCCATGTGCCACCCCGCCTCCCCGCGCCGCACCCCCGAATGGACCCATCGATGAGATTTGCACTGTCCCCCGAACAACGCGACTTCGCCGACAGCCTGCGCAAGATGTGCGATGCCGCGGGTACGCCCGCCGTCATCCGCAACTGGAACGGCGGCGGCGCCCGTGGCGGCCGGGCACTGATCCGGCAACTGGCCGGCGCCGGCGCTCTGGGCCTGGCCGTGGCCGAGGAATACGACGGGATGGGCGCCGAGACCATCGACCTGGTGGTGGCGTGCCGGGAATTCGGCCGGGCCGCGGTGCCGGGCCCGGTGATCGAGACCGCCGCGGTGATTCCGGCGCTGTTGCAGGCGCTCGACGATTCCGGCCCGGCGCGGCGCTGGCTGCCCGGCTTCGCCGAGGGTGAGTCGCTCGGCACCATCGCGCTCTCGCCGCAGACACCGGCCCTCGACGCCGATTCCGCCGATGTGGTGCTGGTCGTGGACGGTGACAAGCTGTGCACGGCTCGCCGAGGCGACCGGATCGAATCGGTGGACGCGGCGCGGCGGCTGTATACGGTGAGCCCGGACGAGGTGGTGGCACAGGGTGATTCGGTGCTCGCCGCGGCGGAGACGGCGTTCGACGCCGGTGCGCTGGCGGCGGCGGCCCAGCTGCTGGGCGCGGGTAACGCGATGCTGGCCACCAGCGTCGCCTATGTGATCCAGCGGCATCAGTTCGGGCAGCCGATCGGGCGCTACCAGGCCATCAAACACCATCTGGCCGATGCGAAGATCGGCCTCGACATGGCCGAACCGCTGCTGTACCGCGCGGCGCTGAGCTTCGGCACCGCCGACCGCGCCCGCGATGTCTCGGCGGCCAAGTTCGCCTGCGCGGAGGCCGCGTACCGGACGGCGCGGATCGCCCTGCAGGTGCACGGCGCCATCGGTTACACGGCCGAATGCGATCTGTCGCTGTGGCTGACCAAGGTGACCGCTCTGCGATCCGCGTGGGGCACCGCCGACTTCCATCGCGCCCGGATCGCCGCGGCGCTGCGTACGCCGGTGGCGGCCGGCGCGTGAACCACCGAGACGACGAGACGGGAGTACGGCGATGACCGATACCGCGGAACTGCAGGAACTGGCCGCGACCGTACGCGCCGTCCTCACCCGGCACGGCGACCGGGCCGCCCTGCGGCAGGCGATCGACAGCGAACTCGGTTACGACGAGCGGCTGTGGCAACTGCTGTGCGAGCAGGTGGGTGTGGCCGCGCTGGCGATTCCGGAGGAGTACGGCGGCGTCGGCGCCGGGATCGATACGGCACTGGTGGTGATCGAGGAACTGGGGCGCACGCTGCACAACCCGCCGATGCTCGGATCGGCGGTTCTCGGCGTCCAGGCCGTGCTGGCGACGGGCGATGCCGCCGCGGCGCAGCGATTGCTGCCCGGGGTCGCCGAGGGCAGCCGGACGCTAGCGGTGTGCTGGGCGGACGAAAAAGGCTGGGCGACAAGCGCAGTCGCGAGCACCGGTGCGGCTCGCGGACCCGCGGGATACGCGGTGCGGGCCGACGGCGGCACATTGACCGGGACCGCGCACTACGTCCTCGACGGCGCCAACGCCGACACCCTGCTGGTGGTGACAGCCGACGGACTCTACGAAATCGACGCCACCGCACCGGGAGTCACCCGCACCGTCGTCCGGACCATGGATCCGACGCGGCGCCTGAGCACCGTCACCTTCGACGGCGCGGAGGCCACCCGGCTGGGCGGGGATGCGGACGCGATCACGGCTCGCCTGCGGGCGGTGGCCTGGACCGCCCTGGCCGCCGAACAGGTCGGCGCGGCCGATCAGTGCCTCGACACGACCGTGGAGTACAGCAAGTCGCGCGTGCAGTTCGGCCGCCCGATCGGCAGTTTCCAGGCGCTCAAGCACCGCATGGCCGATATGTACGTGCTGGTGGAATCGGCCCGCTCGGCCGCGTATGCCGCGATCGCGGATCTGGATAGACCGGTGACCGCGGAGACGACGCTCGACCTCGAGTCGGCGCGCATCCACTGCTCACACGCGTTCCGTTCGGTGGTGTCGGAGACCGTGCAGATGCACGGCGGTATCGCCATCACCTGGGAGCACGACGCGCATCTGTATTTCAAGCGGGCGCACGGCGATGCCGAACTGTTCGGGATGCCGGGGCGGCCGCTGGCTCGACCCGCCTGATCCGGCATCGCCCGACAATTCACGCGGCCGCGCTCGCGTACTCCGACCCCGCGCCCCACGGTCGCGGGGTCGAGTCGTGTTCGCGACCCGGCCGTCCGGCTCTGCCGTTCCGCCCCGTTCAACCCTGCTGGTACAGCCGCCTGCCGCCACCGCCGCCACCGACAGCGAAGCGGCTTCCGCTGCTGCCGCAAGAGCGGCGCTGACCTGCCGAAACTAGCTGTGCGCGAGGTCACCGGAAAATAGATAGTTAGGCTATGTACATACATAGTTAGCTTATGTAACATAATTTTCGTGCAGTCGAACGAGTCGCCCACTCTCCCCGATTCGGCCCGGAGCTCGGTCTCCGCCCCGGATCCGGCCGAGGTGCTCATGGTCGACATCGCCGTCACCGCCGCGCGGCTCACTCGACTGGCCGGCACGCTGGGAACCCGAGCGCTCCCGCGTGCGATGGTGCGGGCGCTGTCCACGCTCGAAGAGCACGGTCCGCTGCGAATCAGCGAATTCGCGGAGATCGACGGTTGCTCCCAGCCCTCGGCAACGGCGCTGATCGGCCGGCTGACAGCCGCCGGACTCGCCGCGCGCACCAAAGACCCCGACGACTCCAGAGCCGTGGTCGTCGAGCTGACGCCGGCGGGGCACGAACAGTTGTCCGTGTCCCGTCGCGCGTTCGGCACCGCCCTCGCGGCCCGGTTGCCCGACTTCGGCATCGACCGGCTCAGCCACCTCGAAAGTGAACTGACCGATCTCCTCGAAGCCTTGAAATCGGCTGCACCGCACACAGTCTCGAAGTAGGAGCGTTGATGAGCACCACTCTCTCATCGCCGACCGCGACCGAGGCGACGACCACTACGACGACCAAGCAGCCCAAATCGGTATGGGCAGTAGCTTTCGCCTCGGTCATCGCCTTCATGGGTATCGGCCTGGTGGATCCGATTCTGAAACCGATCGGCGAACAGCTGCACGCATCGCCGTCGCAGGTCACCCTGCTGTTCACCAGCTACATGCTGGTCACCGGTGTCGCGATGCTGATCACCGGCGTGGTGTCTAGCCGCTTCGGCGCCAAGAAGACGCTGCTCGCCGGCCTGGCCATCATCGTGGTCTTCGCCGCGCTGGCCGGATCGTCGGGAACGGTCGGGCAGATCGTCGGCTTCCGCGCCGGATGGGGTCTGGGTAACGCGCTGTTCATCGCGACCGCATTGGCCACCATCGTGGGCGCGGCCAGCGGCGGAGTCGCCCGGGCCATCATCCTGTACGAGGCGGCACTGGGCATCGGTATCGCCGCCGGACCGCTGGTCGGCGGATTCCTGGGCGGATTCAGCTGGCGCGCACCGTTCTTCGGTGTCGCCGTCCTGATGGCGGTGGCGTTCGTCGCGATCGTCGCCCTGCTGCCGGAGATGCCGAAACCGGCCCACCACACCTCGATCACGGCCCCCTTCAAGGCCTTACGGCACCGCGGACTGCTGCTGGTCAGCATCACCGCACTGCTCTACAACTACGGGTTCTTCACCCTGCTCGCCTACACCCCGTTCCCGCTGAACATGGGCACCTATTCGATCGGGTTCATCTTCTTCGGCTGGGGTCTGCTGCTGGCGCTGGCTTCGGTGGTCTTCGCGCCGCGACTGCAGCGCATATTCGGCACCGTGCCGATGATCGCGACCGCGCTGGCGCTGTTCGCCGCCGATCTGGCCGCGATGGCGATCTGGGCCGATCACAAGCCGGTGCTGATCGTGGGCACCGTATCGGCGGGCCTGTTCCTCGGCGTGAACAACACCCTGATCACCGAGGCCGTGATGATCTCCGCCCCGGTGGAACGCTCCACCGCCTCGGCCGCCTACAGCTTCGTCCGGTTCGTCGGTGGCGCCGCCGCCCCGTATCTGGCCGGCAAGCTCGGCGAACATCAGATGGCCCTGCCGTTCTGGGTCGGCGCCGCGTGTACCGCGGTCGGCGTCCTGGTACTGCTCGGCGGCCGGTCGGCCCTGTCCCACATGGACGAGCACGACCCGGCCGAACACAGCCCGGCCGAAGCCGAAGCCATCACCGTCGGCGACGACTGACCGAGCTCGTCGTCGGGGACGATCCACCCCCTCGGCCCCGACGACACCCTCCGCTGCGGTACCCCTTCTCTGACCGCAACGGCGGTGCGCCGGAATCCCCTCGCGAAACCCGCAGGGGATTCCGGCCTTTCCCTCTTCACCCGTTCTCGCTCGTGCGGCCCGTAGCGGTGAACAGATCGTGCAAACCTGCCCGTTCTCGGCAGTTTTCTCGCAATTCCGCCGAGGTTTGCACGAAAAGTTCGGGCATACCGCTATGGGCCGGTGCCGCGTCGATCTTTCCCGACCGAACACCCGTCCCGGTAGGGCCGGACCGCCCAGGCGACGACCCCCACCGGCAACCCGACGACGACAATCCACGCGACGGTGAGCACGCGACTATGCCTGCCACCGACGCAGCGACCGGAGAACTCGTCCGCACGTCTCCGCATCGGCCGAATCGATCGGGCGGAGAGGCGGGGGTACATCGGATGCGGATGAAACACGCTGCGGCAGAGGCGAACTTCTGAACTCCAGGTAAACACCACCCGAATCGCCGTCCCCATAATCGGCTATCTCCAGCACGCCACCGGGAAACACGTAAAGCCTTGCGCGCCTGGGCCTTGCTTCCATGTCGTCTCCATCCCCTCGTGCGCCGTGGTATGGCACCCGGCACCGGGGAAGTCGTTTCGGCCCGGTGCCGGGGCTCGGTCAGAACGGTAGGAGCGGGCGCATCAGTCGGTCTACCAACTTGGCATTACTTGGCAAAAGTGCCTTACCTGCGACGAAAGCCGTCGATTTACGAGAACATACTGCGAGGAAGAGCCAAGAAGTGCCACACCTCTGGACGGGAGATAGGACGTTGAACCTGAAGTTCCTGGGCAAAGGCGGATCCGACTCAGGCGGCTGCCCCAGCCTCTACGCAACCGATCGAGGCACCTACATCGTGCAGGGATGGGAGACGCCAACTGTTGGAACCGTTGAGATCCCGCATTTACTGCCGGCATTTGCGGAGCCGGATACGTTCATCGGCTCAACGATGACCGACACCGGCCGCGGTACGTTCGCGGTGTCCGGCCGCGCGATCAGCGAACCGGACGTGTTCAGCATGCTCACCTTGGCAGAGAATGAGACGGCGATCGAGGTTCCGAAACAAGTACGGAGGTACTACGGCAATGCTGCTGCGCCCCAACACTGAGCCGGACCTGTGGCCGAACCTGTTTCGTGAGCTCACGCGGAGCGCCTTCCATCTCGAAGTTCGGGACGAATACCACGTACCCGACGAAGAATCCCGGGTACGGGCATTCCTCGCCGGCGAGCCGGCACCGTACAGCCACACGCCCTGGCAAGACCTCATGCGAGAAACAACCGCTCGAGGTGTGACAGTGTCCCGGGTACGCGTGGTTACCGAGCCGCATTCGGACTACCAGCGGTGGTTGCTGTCGGTCACCGGGTCGAATATCGATGCCGGTGAAGACATCCGATACGTACCCCGCCACATCGCTGGACAAGTGCCGCCGGACGACTGGTGGTTGATGGATGCACAACGCGTGGTCTACAACCTGACTGATTCGGCCGGAGTGCCCGCCGGCGGCCTGGCGGTCACCACCGATCCCGAAATCGTCGAGTACTGCCTTCGAGTACGCGAACGTCTGTGGAAGCTGGCAATCCCGTATGCGGAGTACGCCAAGCAGTGACGAACGCAATCCATGAACAACGGCGAGCCCTCGGGGCGATCCTCCGAGGGCTTCGTCGCGACGCCGGCATGTCCGGCCGCCAGCTGGCCGCCCTGGCCGGCTGGCACGAATCGGTGGTGTCGAAGATCGAGACCGGCGACAGAAGCCCGACAGAAGCACATTTACACGCCTACTGCGCCCACACCGGTAACGAGGACCAGCTGCCGGACCTCATAGCCACGTTGCGAAACGTCCAAGCCGCATATCTCGAATGGCGGAAGGTTCTCGGCACCGGTACGAAACGTCGCCAGCAGGAAGCGGTGAAGCTCGCCGAAGAGTCGAAACTGATGCGGATCTTTCAGCCGAACATCATCCCCGGCATCCTGCAAACCGCCGAATATGCGGCGGCCGTCTTGCGCCGGTACATCGACTTCTACCAGGTGCCTGATGACCTGGACGAGGGCGTGTCGAAACGGCTCGAGCGCCAGCAAATGCTGTACCGCGGCGATCACCGGTTTCACATTCTGGTGGCCGAGCAAGCCCTACACACCACTGTCGGCACGGACGCGGTAGTGCTCGGACAACTCGACCGGCTTCTAGCCGTCATCGGGCTCCCCCGAGTCCTCCTCGGCATCGTTCCGGCACAAGCCGAAGTACCGATGCAAACGACCAATTTCGTCATCTTCGACGAACGACTGACACTCGTGGAAGCTCTCACAGCCGAGTTGACGATTACTCAGCCGCGAGAGATCGCTGTCTACGGTCGATTGTTCGCTGAACTCGCCGAAGAATCCGTGACAGGAGACAAAGCCCGAGAGATCATCCGCCGCGCGATCGAATCTCGGACGCACACCGCGTCACCTTCCGCGCGTACCGTGGTGCAATGACCGAGACGAATCGGGGGCGGGTACGGACCGAGGCGGGGCATCGGCGGATCCGGGCCTATGTGGACGGGCAGGTCGTCGCGGATACCATCCGTCCGCTGCTGGTCTGGGAGAGTCCCTACTACCCCACCTACTATGTGCCGGTCGAGGACGTTCGCGCCGAACTGGTCGCGACCGGATCGACCAAGCATTCCACCAGTCGCGGCGAGGGCGTCATCTACGACGTGGTGATCGGCGGAAGCACCAGACCTGCTGCGGCCCTTCGCTATCCGGAGTCGCCGATCCCGGAGCTGCGCGAGCACATCCGCTTGGAGTGGGAACAGATGGATCGGTGGTTCGAGGAGGACGAGCCGATCTACGTCCATCCGCGCAATCCCTATACGCGCGTCGACATCCTCGCCAGTTCACGCACCGTGCGGGTGGAGATCGGCGGAGAGGTTGTGGCGGAATCGAATTCGCCGCACATTCTTTACGAGACCGGACTCGTTCCGCGCTATTACCTGCCGCTGACCGATGTCCGGATGGATCTGCTCACGCCCTCGGCCACCACGACGAGCTGCCCCTACAAGGGCACCGCCGAGTACTACAACATCCGCGTCGGCGACACCGACTATCCCGATCTGGTCTGGTACTACCGCACTCCCCTGCCGGAGAGTCAGAAGGTCGCCGGGCTGGTCTGCTTCTACAACGAGAAGGTCGAGCTGTACGTGGACGGGGTCCGGCAGGAACACTCGACCCCGTTCAGCTGAATCACGGCGCTACCTCCGGCCCGCCGGCACAGGGCTTTCCGGACGCCTCCGATCTCCTCACACCGCGAGGACGGGCGGCAACTCCTCGGCGCGGCGATAACGCCCGGGAGCGAGGGTGTACTCGCGCTTGAACGCCTTGGCGAAGGCGAATTCGGAGCCGTAGCCGACCCGGTGCGCAACCGCCGCGATCGGCAGGTCGGTCTCGCGCAGCAGGCGCGCGGCGGTGAGCATGCGCCAGCGGGTCAGATACGCCAGCGGCGCTTCGCCGACGGTCGCCGCGAAGCGGCGGGCCAGGGTGGCGCGGGAGACTCCCGCCACCGCGCTCAGCCCCGGCACGGTCCAGGCCCGCGCGGGTTCGGCGTGGATGGCGCGCAACGCGGCCGACACCGCCGGATCGGCAAAAGCGCCCGCCCAGCCGGAGGTTTCGGCCTGTTCGTACCAGGAGCGCAGGACGAACAGCAGCAGCGTATCCAGCAGCGCGGGTACGGCGGCGTCGGTGCCCGGCCGCGGTTCGGTGAGCTCGCCGACGAGCAGATCCACCGCGGCACGCAGCGCCGGGGAGCGGCCCGGATCGGCGGGTAGATGCAGGAAGTCGGGCAGTTGGTCCAGCAGCGGGTGGCTGCGGCTGCGGCTGACCTCGTACGCACCGCACAGCAGCGTCGTGCGCGCCCCCGGTCCGGGAAGTTCCCGTGGCTCCCCCGGCCTGGCCACCTCGGTGACCGCACTGTGCGGACTGTCCGCTATCACATGCGCCGCACCGCGTGGCATGAACAGCACATCGCCCGGCCCCATCACCACCGGCTCCGAATCCGGTGCCACCAACCAGCATTCACCCTGCAGCACGATATGGAATCCGGCGCCCGGAACCAGCGGATACCGCCTCCCCCACGGTGCATGCCGCACGAACAGCCCGGAGGCGGGCATTCCGGTTCGCACCGCCGCCACCGTCTCGCTCAAGATATCCACACACTGCCCCACTCGGCCGATCTCACACCGCGACGATCACCAGCATGCTGACCGATCCGGCCACGGTCAACGCACCGGCATGGCGGCGCCCGGCTGTCACCGTGCGACGCCGACGCGCGGGCCCACTACGACCCGCCCGACGTCTTCCGGATCCCGGCCGGCCACGCGAAACAGCGGAGGGCGGCCACCCGGAAAGGTGCCCGCCCTCGACGATCGCCCGGACCTACAACCAGGTGTCCAGGGTGGTGGTGGTGAGGAAGTGTTCGAGGTCGGCTCGCCAGGGGGCCGGGGTGGTCTTCTCGGGTTCGATGGCGGTGTACTGGCCGCGGTAGAAGAGCAGCGGCCTGCCGGAGTCCGTGGACTCCGACAGGGCCTGTACCCGGCCGATCACGATGTAGTGATCGCCGCCGTCGACGACGCTGTCCACCGTGCACTGGATCGTGGCCAGCGCGTCGTCCAGGACCGGAAGTCCCAGCTCCGAAGTGCTCCAGCCGATTCCGGCGAACTTGTCGGGTTCGCGGGAACCGAAGCGGGCACACACCTGTTGTTGTTCCTCGGCCAGGACGTTCACGCAGAACCGCCCCGACTGCTCGATCGCGGCCCAGGACCGCGACCCCTTGGTGGGGCAGAACAGCACCAGCGGCGGGTCGAGGGAGAGGGCGGCGAAGGACTGACAGGCGAAACCGATCGGCGCCCGCTCGGCGTCCTCGGCCTCGGTGAAGGTGGTGATCACCGTGATACCGGTGCAGAACTGCCCCAGCACATTCCGGAACTGCCGGCCGTCGATCTCCGGGTATTCGCCCGTGGCGGTCATGGTTGTCGCCCTCTCCGCGCTCGCTACTTGAATCCCACCGTGAAGTCGTGACCCCACAGGCTCACCGCGGTGGATTCCCGCGCGATCCAGGAGTGGTCGTCGACTTCCAAACCCTCACAGCCGAATTCGATGTCGAATCCGCCGGGGGTCTTCATGTAGAACGACAACATCTTGTCGTTGATGTGCCGGCCGAGGGTGGCCGACATCTTGACCTTCTTGCGCAGCGCGCGATCCAGGCAGAGCCCGACGTCGTCGGAATTCTCCACCTCGACCATGAGGTGCACGATGCCGGTCGGATTCGGCAGCGGCAGGAACGCCAGCGCGTGATGGCGGGGATTGCAGCCGTAGAAGCGCAGCCACGCCGGGTCGCCGTCGGCGGGCCGGCCGACGACCTGCGGCGGCAGCCGCATCGAATCGCGCAGCCGGAAGCCGAGCACATCCTGATAGAACGCCTGCGCTTCGGCATCGTCGTTGCAGGTCAGCACCACATGGCCCAGACCCTGTTCGGCGGTGACGAACTTGTGGCCGTAAGGGCTGACGAAGCGCCGGGCCAGGTACTGGGCGCCGTAGAACGCCTCGAGCGTATTGCCGGAGGGATCCTGGAAGCGGATCATGCCCTCGACGCGCCGCTCCGCGAGCTCGTCCTTGGTGCCCTCTTCGAAGGCGACGTCGGCCTTGGTCAGCGTCTCCCGAAGTCGTTGCAGCCCAGGGGCGTCGGTGACCTCCCAGCCGGAGACCTGCAGGCGGTCCTTCTCGCCCGGCACGATCACCAGGCGGGCGGGGAAATCGTCCATCCGCAGGTAGAGGGCATCGGGGTTGGGCCCGTCGGCCTCCATCATGCCGAGCACCTTGAGCCCGTACTCGCGCCAGGCGGCCACGTCGGTCGCCTCGATGCGCATATAACCGAGCGCACGAATACTCATCGGGTCTCCTTTGCTTTGCGGGACACCCGCACCCGGTCGGCCCGATGACCGGCTGCGCCATGGTAGGTCATCGGGCCTCCTTCACACCGAAGAGGAAATCGGTTGCCAGCCGGTTGAATTCGTCGAACTTTTCCAGCTGCGCCCAGTGCCCGCAACCGCCGAACACGTGCAGCTGCGCGCGCGGGATGGTCTTCAGCGCCACGAGCGCGCCGTCGAGCGGATTCACCCGATCCTCACGACCCCAGATGAGCAGCACCGGCTGGTGCAGCTTGTAGGCCTCCCGCCACAGCATGCCCTTCTCGAAATCCGCACTGGCGAACGACTTTCCCATCGCGCGGGTCGCGGCCAGCGCTTCGGGCGTGTTGGCCGAGGCGAAGCGCTCGTCGAGCAGTTCCGGCGTGATCAGCGACTGGTCGAAGACCATGATCCGCAGGAACTTCTCCAGATTGTCGCGGGTGGGCTCGACGTTGAACTTGCCCAGCGCCTTGACACCCTCGGTGGGGTCCGGGGCGAACAGGTTGGTGCTCAGTCCGCCCGGACCCATCAGCACCAGCTTGCCGGCCCGGTCCGGATAGTCGAGGGCGAAGCGCACCGCCGCGCCGCCGCCCAGCGAATTGCCCAGCAGGTGAACGCGGTCGGTGATGCCCAGGGTGTCGAGCAGATCCTTCAGCGCCGAGGCGCTGTGCACGAAGTACTGCGGGTGATCGGTCGGCTTGTCCGACTGCCCGAAGCCCGGCTGGTCCACGGCCAGCACGTGGAAGTGCTGCGCCAGCACCGGGATGTTGCGCGCGAAGTTCGACCACGACGAGGCGCCCGGACCGCCGCCGTGCAACAGCACGATGGTGGGGCCGTTACCCTCGCCGGCCTCGTGGTAGTGCAGCTTCAGATCCGGGCGGACCTGGGCGAACTTCGAGGTGGACTCGTAGGTCAGCTCCGAAACGGCGGTCATCACACCATCCCGTCGGTGACCGGCAGCCCGAACGCGTGGGTGCCGTACATCATGTAGGCGCGCTCGGGATCGTTGGCGGCGTGCACGCGACCGGCGTGCGCGTCACGCCAGAACCGCTGCAGCGGAGTGCCGTTCGCGAGCGCGGTCGCACCCGAGCTCTCGAACAGCTTGTCGATCGAGGCGATGGCCCGGCCGGTCGCACGGACCTGATCGCGGCGCGCAGCCACGCGCAGGTCGAACGGAATCTCCTCGCCGGCGACCAGGAGCTTGTACTCGTCGGCGACGTTGCCCGACAGCTGGCGCCACGCGGCGTCGATATCGCTGGCGGCCTCGGCGATGCGCACCTTGGCGAACGGGTCGTCCTTGGCCTTCTCACCGGCGTAGGCCGCGCGCAGGCGCTTGCCCTGGTGCTCCACGTGCGCGTCCAGCGCGCCGTAGGCCATGCCGACGATCGGCGTGGAGATGGTGGTGGGATGGATGGTGCCCCACGGCATCTTGTAGACCGGATCGGTGTTCTGCTGCAGACCCGGCGCGGTCAGGTCGTTCATGCTCTTGTAGCTGAGGAACCGGTGCCGCGGCACGAAGACGTTCTCCAGCACCAGCGTGTTGGAACCGGTGCCCTTGAGGCCCACCACGTTCCACACGTCGTCGATGCGGTATTCGGTGCGCGGAACCAGGAAGCTGCCGAAGTCCACCGGCTTGCCGTCCTTGATCACCGGACCGCCGACGAAGGTCCAGGTGGCATGATCGCTACCCGACGACCAGGCCCAGGAGCCGTTGACGATGTAGCCGTCGCCGCTCTCGGTCACCACGCCGGCGCCCATCGGGGCGTAGGAGGAGGAAATGCGGACCTGGGTGTCCTCGCCCCAGACCTCTTCCTGTGCCTGCTGGTCGAACAGCGCCAGATGCCAGTTGTGCACGCCGATGATGCCGGCCACCCAGCCGGTGGAACCGCAGGCGCTGGCGATCTTGCGCACGGTGTCGTAGAACACGACCGGGTCGGCGGCGTATCCGCCCCACTGGCGCGGCTGCAGCAGCTTGAAGAAACCGGTCTCTTGCAGCGCCTTCATGGTCTCGTCTGGGATGCGGCGCAGATCTTCTGCCTCCTGCGCTTGTTCGCGCAGCTTCGGCAACAGTGCTTCGACCCGCTCGGTTACTTCTTGCGTCATCTCGGGGGCTGCTCCTGCCTGGTCGAAATCGGAACGGGTGTATCGGTCGCATTCCGTTCTGCGGAACCGATACTTGTCTTGAGACTAGAACACGTTCTTATTTATGTCGAGAACGGGTGTTCATTGTCCCACAACGAACACCTTTGCCTGGTAGTCAACGGAATAGCTGGCGCTGGGCCGCTCAATTTTGTAACGTGTTCTAGTACTTCCAGAGGAGGGATGACGATGGCAGAAACCGCACAGCGGAGCGGGAAGGTCCGCGAGATCGACGTCGGCTCGACACCGACGCGGTACGCGCGGGGCTGGCATTGCCTGGGCCTGGCCGAGACGTTTCGCGACGGTAAGCCGCATGCCGTGCAGGCTTTCGGCACCAAACTCGTGGTGTGGGCCGACAGCAACGACGAGCTGAAGGTGCTCGACGCCTACTGCCGCCACCTGGGCGGCGATCTCAGCATGGGCGAGATCAAGGGCGACTCCATCGCGTGCCCGTTCCACGACTGGCGCTGGGGCGGCAACGGCCGCTGCACCTCGATCCCCTATGCGCGCCGCGTGCCGCCGCTGGCCCGTACCCGCGCCTGGACCACCCTCGAGCGCAACGGCCAGCTGTACGTCTGGCACGACCACGAGGGCAACCCGCCGCCGGACGACGTCACGATCCCCTACATCGAGGGGCCCTACACCGATGCCGACGGCAACCCGGTGGAGGAGCGCAACAGCGATTGGACCCCGTTCACCTGGAACACGATGCTGATCGAGGGCGCCAACTGCCGCGAGATCGTGGACAACGTGGTGGACATGGCCCACTTCTTCTACATCCACTTCGCCTTCCCGACGTACTTCAAGAACGTCTTCGAAGGCCACGTGGCCACGCAGTTCCTCGAGACCAAGGGCCGTCCGGACATCGGCATGGCCGCCAAGTACGGCGGGGAGACGCTGCTGAAGTCGGAGGCGTCCTACTTCGGCCCGTCCTACATGATCAATCCGCTGACCAATATCTACGGCGGCTACCAGATCAAGGTCCAGCTGATCAACTGCCACTACCCGGTCACGCAGGATTCGTTCGTGCTGCAGTACGGCCTGTCGGTCGAGAAGCCCAAGGGCATCGACGACGAGACGGCGGAGAAGCTGGCCAAGTCCATGACCGACTTCTTCGGCGACGGCTTCCTGCAGGACGTGGAGATCTGGAAGCACAAGTCCAAGATCGACAACCCGCTGCTCTGCGAGGAGGACGGCCCGGTCTACCAGCTGCGCCGCTGGTACGACCAGTTCTACGTCGACGTCGCCGATATCGACCCGAAGATGGTGCAGCGCTTCGAATTCGAGGTCGACACCACCAAGGCCAACGAGCACTGGGAGGCCGAGGTCGCCGAGAATCTGCGGCGCAAGAAGGAAGAAGAAGAGGCGGCCGGCAAGACGAACCCTGCCGTCAAGCAGGAGGCGGGTGCCTGATGGTCTCCTGGGCGAAAGCACCCGATTTCGCGGACCGCCCGGAACGCCGGGAACAGGTGCGTGCCCAGACGGTCGTCGACAAGCAGCGCTATCTCGAAGACGGCCTGACGCCGGTGGCCTGCCGGGCATGCGGAGTGGAAGTCCTGGTCCGCAAGTCCTCCTCGCACCAGCGCTCGGTGCAGTGGACGGTCAGCCCGGCCGAACACTGCCCGGTCTTCGCGAAGCTGGCCGGGCCGGGGCGGCCGGATCCGTGCCCGGACCTGGAGAAGTCGATCCAGTATGCGATCGATGAGGGCATCCTGGCGATCGACGAGTAGGCAGGCGTGTTGCTCAGGCCCGCCCACCGTATTCGACAGGGATTCGGTGGGCGGGCCTGAACTATTCGTGCAAACCTCCGCGCGAAAGGCGGAAATCGCGCCGAATCACCGAGGTTTGCACGATTTGTTCACCCGGCGATCAGTCCAGCCGGAAGTCCGCGAAATCGAATCCGGGCGCGACCACGCAGCTCACCAGCACATATTCGTCGCCGGCCGGACGTGCGGCCTGGCTGACGCCGGCGGGCACCACGGCCTGCAGGAGTTGTCCCCGTTCGACGTCGGGGCCGAGAATCACTTCGTCGCCGCCGATGTTCAGCAGCAGCGGACCACCGCGCTGCCACAGCCAGATCTCGTCCGAGCGCACCGTATGCGGCGCGGAACGTTCGTGCGGCAACAGCAGAAAGTGGATGGCGGTGGCGGACGCACGCGACCCGTCGTAGCCGTCCGGCTCGAATTCGACCGGGCTGCGGTAGGTTTCGCGGAACCAGCCGCCTTCGGGATGCGGTTGCAGATCCAGCGCCTCGGCCAGCGCGGGTCGTTCGGACATCGTCGCCTCCTGCACAGTCGTCGTCCCCCCGGATTGTGCGCGGCTACGGCCGACGCCGCGAACTCGGCGGCATGGCGCCGGCTCGCTGCCGCGGATCGGCGCAGACGTTCCGGCGGTGGGTCATCGCGCGTCGCGCCCCACGCTGTAGGCCATCGCGACGTGAGTGAACAGAGTGGTGCGCTGTTCTCGGACGGCGGGGTCGTCCGGTTCGAGCAGGCACTGCTGCGAGGTTCCGTCGTGCACCGCGACCACCGCGCGGCCGAGGCCCTCGCGGTCGGTGACGGTGCGTCCGGCGTGGTTCAGCAGCGCCTCCAGGACCGGCAGCAGGGCCGCCACGATGGCGCTCTCCCGCGCGACCATCACCCGCCGCAGCGGCGGATTGCGCAGGGCGTGGGCGGTGAATTCGGCGGTGATGCGAAACCACTTGTCGTCCAGCGGAACCGCCCGCAGCACCTGCTCCACACCGGCGCGCAGATCCTGGACGTCGGCGCCGGTCTCCGACTCGAGCACTCCCGTCAGCTCGCGCAGCATCTCGGCCGAGCGCAGCTCCCACATCGCCAGGAACAGCTCTTCCAGCGAGCTGAAGTTGGAGTAGAACGCACCCCGGGTGAACCCGGCGCGCTCACAGATCTGCTCGACCGTGCAACGACCGAACCCCTCTTCGGCGAAAGCGTCGAAGGCGGCGTCGAGTAACCGCTGCCGAGTTTCGGCCCGCCGCTTGGTCATTCGCGGTTCGCGCGTCGCTACGCCCCTCGGTGCGGCGACATCACCGACGGAAGCGGCCCCTCCCGGCGTCCCCGATTCGGCCGATGCGTCGCGGCGGCGTTGCGATGTCCGGCCGCGCCCGGCCTCGGACGAATTCCGCGCACCGACCGACGTCACGAACGCTTCCTCTCCATGGACACGTGGATACACGAGTGTATCAACCTGTCTGTTCCCGGTTGCCGATCGAAACGACCCGGTCGATCCGCCCGGCCGCACGAACGACCGCGAGCCGCGAACGTCGGAGCGTTCGCGGCCCGCTGAGCCGGTTCCCTGCTGCCGTCAGCTGAGGTTGGTGCCCGACCAGCCGAAGTTGAAGGTGTGTCCCTTCGAGCTGCACTGCACGGCACCGCGTCCACCGGCACTGCAGGTGGCGCCGCCGTAGTTGATGACGCCGCCGTAGTCGTAGCCGTCGGACGCGGGCCCCGAGTCGATGGAGCGGCTGCCGGCGCGTCCGAGCGGGCCGGTCAGACCGAAGGTCGGATGCGCCGGGAGGAACGGCAGATCGATGGCGACGTTGTTGATGGGAATTCCGAACAGGTAGGCGATTCCGGGGCTGATATCACAGCCCACATCACCGTTCGGGTGCATCGAGCAATTGGCGTATCCGGCACTGAAATACACCGTGTCGCCCACCAGGTAATCCGCCGGATTCTGCACGGTGGGCCCGTTCGCGGCGACGAACGGCTGCGCACCGGCCACCGCCCCACCGGCCATCGAAATCGCGACGGCGGCAACGGATCCACCGATCAACGCCCGCATGTTCACAGCAACTCCTCTATTTGTCCGAACGATTACCCGAGAACAGAATTGCTTGCCGCGCAATGGTACAGCGCGTCCCAGACCCATAATTCGGATCGGTTCGGACCGCACGCGCGTTAACGGCGGAACACGAGAACGGGCCGCGAACGACTCACGTTCGCGGCCCGTCGATCTCGATACGCTCAGGCGGAGGCGGTCTGTTCCCGCTGCAATTCCAGCGCGATGTCGATCAACTGGTCCTCCTGGCCGCCGACCAGCTTGCGCTTACCGGCGCGCACCAGCATTTCGGCCGCCGAGACGCCGTAACGCTCGGCTTGACGCTCGGCGTGCTTGAGGAAGCTCGAGTACACCCCGGCGTAGCCCATCATCAGGGCCTGGCGGTCCAGCAGGCATTCCTGCGGCATCGCCGGGCGCACGACATCCTCGGCGGCGTCGGCGATCGCGAAGAAGTCGATACCGGTCTTGATGCCGATCTTGTCGGCGACGCCGACGAACGCCTCGACCGGGGTGTTGCCCGCACCGGCGCCGAAACGCCGCGCGCTGCCGTCGATCTGCTTGGCGCCGGCCTTCACCGCGTAGATCGAGTTGGCGACGGCGAGGTCGAGGTTCTCGTGGCCGTGGAAGCCGACCTGGGCGTCGTCACCGAGTTCGGCGGCGACCGCGGCGATGCGGTCGGACACCTGGTCCAGCACCAGCGCACCGGCGGAGTCCACGACGTAGACGCACTGACATCCCGCGTCGGCCATGATGCGCGCCTGCTTCGCGAGCACCTCCGGCGGCTGCGAATGCGACATCATCAGGAAGCCGACGGTTTCCATGCCGAGGTCGCGGGCGTAGCCGAAGTGCTGGATCGAGACGTCGGCCTCGGTGCAGTGGGTGGCGATGCGGACGATGGACGCGCCGTTGTCCTGGGAGATCTTGATGTCCTCCTTGACGCCCACGCCGGGCAGCATGAGAACCGCGATCTTGGCCTGCTTCGCGGTCTGCGCCGCGATCGTGATCAATTCCTGCTCAGGGGTTTTGGAGAACCCGTAGTTGAACGAAGAACCACCCAGGCCGTCACCGTGGGTCACCTCGATCACCGGCACGCCCGCGGCGTCGACGGCCGCGACGATATCGCGCACCTCGGTGGCGGTGAACTGGTGACGCTTGTGATGGGAACCGTCGCGCAGCGAGGTGTCGGTGACGCGGACGTCGAGTTCCTGGGAGAACGGCTGCAATACGTAGTTCATGATCTGGTCCCTCCTAGACCCGAGCCGTGAGGATCTGTTCGGCCATGACCTCGCCCACCCGGGTGGCGGCGGCGGTCATGATGTCGAGGTTGCCGGCGTAGGGCGGCAGGAAGTCGCCCGCGCCCTCGACCTCCACGAAGACCGAAACCTTCGCCATCCCACCGGAAATCACGCTCGGCTCGTCGAACTGCGGTTCGTTGAGCAGGCGGTAGCCGGGCACGTACTCCTGGATGTCGGCGACCATCTTGTGGATGGATTCGCTGATCGCATCGGTGTCGGCATCCTCGGGAATGGCGGCGAAGATGGTGTCGCGCATGATCATCGGCGGCTCGGCCGGGTTGAGGATGATGATCGCCTTACCGCGCTTCGCACCACCGATGGTCTCCACACCCTTGCTGGTGGTCTTGGTGAACTCGTCGATATTGGCGCGAGTACCCGGACCCGCCGAGACCGAGGACACCGAGGCGACGATCTCGGCATAGGGCACCTCGACCACGCGCGAGACGGCCGCGACGATCGGAATCGTCGCCTGCCCACCGCAGGTGATCATGTTGACGTTCGGGGTGTCGATATTCGCGCCCAGGTTCACCGGCGGCACGACCGCCGGGCCGACCGCGGCGGGGGTCAGATCCACCGCGCGGATACCGGCCGCCTCGTATTTCGGCGCGTATTCGCGGTGTACGTAGGCCGAGGTGGCCTCGAAGAGCATGTCCGGCTTCTCCGGCAGCGCGAGCAGCCAGTCGGCGCCCTCGTGCGAGGTCTCCAGACCCAGCCCGCGGGCGCGCTTCAGCCCCTCACTGTCCGGATCGATACCGATCATCCAGCGCGGCTCGATCCGCTCCGACCGCAGCAGCTTGTACAGCAGATCGGTGCTGATGTTGCCGGAGCCGACGATCGCGGCTGTCACCTTCCCGTTGTCGGTCACTTGATCTCCCTCAGCTGAATGTCAAACGGACGGAACCGAGTCCAGCGAACTCGGCATGGAAGTCGTCACCCGGGCGGGCGTCGATGGCGCGGGTGCAGGAACCCGGCAGCACGATGTCACCGGCCTTCAACCGCACCCCGAACGAGGCGACCTTGCGGGCCAGCCACGCCACCGCGATGGTCGGATCGTCGAGCACCGCGTCGCTGCGGCCCTGCGCGACGACCTCGCCGTTGCGGGTCAGCGTCGCGTCGATCGCCTTGATGTCCAAGGTATCCGGGGCCACCCGCTCCGGACCGAGCACCCAGCCGGCCGAGGAGGCGTTGTCGGCGATGGTGTCGCACAACGCGATATTCCAGTTCTTGATGCGGGTGTCGATCAGCTCGATCGCGGGGGCGTAGGCCACCGTCGCGGCCAGCACGTCGGCCTCGGTGCACTCCTCGCCGGGCAGATCCGCGCCCAGCACGAAGCCGACCTCGACCTCGACGCGCGGGAACAGGTACTTCGACGTGTCGACCGGAACATCCTCGAACACCTGCATATCGGCGAGCAGATGGCCGTAGTCGGGTTCGTCGACGCCCATCATCTCCTGCATGGCCTTCGAGGAGAGCCCGACCTTGTGGCCGACCACCTTCGCGCCGTCGGCCAGCCGCTGCCGGATGTTGATGAGCTGAATCTCGTAGGCGTCGACCACATCGATCGCCGCATACCGCGTGACCAGCGGATCGATCGGCACCCGGTCTCGTTCGGCGACCGCGAGCTCCGCGGCCAGTTCATTCCGTACCGCGTCGGACAGCACGCTTGTTCCTTCCATTGGGGCGCTCGGTCTGGTGACCAGCCGGTGAGCGGGATACAAACTGAAACGAGTTTTCCTGCATTTTCTCGTGTCAGCAGTCCCATCTGCCAGACCAATATAGACCGAACCTGATCCGATTCTATAACGTGTTCTACATGACTGATCGGGAATACGACGTGGTGGTGGTCGGCAGCGGCGCCGCCGGGATGACCGCCGCCCTCGCCGCCGCGCACCACGGCCTGCGTGCGGTGCTCATCGAGAAGGCCGCACACTACGGCGGTTCGACCGCGCGTAGCGGTGGCGGTGTGTGGATCCCCGGCAACAAGGCGCTCCAGGCGTCCGGCCGGCCCGATGACCGGGAGGAGGCCCGCCGCTACCTGCACAGCATCATCGGTGACGTGGTGCCGAAGGAGAAGATCGACACCTACATCGATCGCGGCGCGGAGGCCTTCGACTTCGTTCTCGATCACAGCCCGCTCCGGATGACCTGGGTCCCCGGCTACTCCGACTACCACCCCGAGGCCCCGGGTGGCCTGGGCTCCGGCCGCTCCTGCGAGCCGAAGCCGTTCGACCTGAAGGTGCTCGGCGCCGAGGCGGCCAAGCTGGAACCGCCGTATGCGAAGGCCCCGCTGAACGTCGTGGTCATGCAGACCGACTTCGTCCGACTGAACCTGATCCGCCGCCACCCGAAGGGCATGATGCGGGCCATGCGCGTCGGCGCCCGCACCTACCTGGCGAAATTCACCGGCAAGCACATCGTCGGCATGGGCCAGGCGATCATCGCCGCGATGCGCAAGGGCCTGATGGACGCGAATGTCCCGGTGCTGCTCGACACCCCGCTGACCAAGCTGATCACCGACGGCGACCGGGTCGTGGGTGTCGAGGCGACCGTCGACGGCGAGCCGACGATCTTCAAGGCCCGCTACGGCGTGGTGCTGGGCACCGGCGGTTTCGAGCACAACGCCGAGATGCGCGAGCAGTACCAGCGCAAGCCCATCACCACCGAGTGGACCACGGGCGCCGCGGCCAACACCGGTGACGGCATCCGGGCCGGTATGGAGGTCGGCGGCGACATCGGATTCATGGAGGACGCCTGGTGGGGGCCGACCATCTTCAAGGGCGGCAAGCCGTGGTTCGCGCTGGCCGAGCGCAATCTGCCCGGCGCGATCATGGTGAACGCCGACGGTAAGCGATTCGGTAATGAGTCCGCTCCTTACGTCGAGGCCGTGCACACCATGTACGGCGGCAAATGGGGTCAGGGTGACGGTCCGGGCGAGAACATCCCGGCCTGGCTGGTATTCGACCAGCGCTACCGCAACCGCTACATCTTCGCCGGGCTGCAGCCGGGCCAGCGCTTTCCGTCCCGCTGGATGGAAAACGACAACATCGTCAAGGCCGACACCCTCGAGGAGCTGGCCCAGCGTCTCGGCGTGCCGGCGGACAATCTCGCCGCCACCGTCGCCCGCTTCAACGCCTTCGCGGAAAAGGGCGTGGACGAGGACTTCGGGCGCGGCAAGAGCCACTACGACCGCTACTACGGCGATCCGACGGTGAAGCCGAACCCGTGCCTGGCGGCCCTCGTGCAGGGCCCGTTCTACGCCGCCAAGATCGTGCCCGGCGACCTGGGCACCAAGGGCGGCCTGGTCACCGACACCGCGGCGCGCGTGCTGCGGGCGGACGGCAGCGTGATCGAGGGCCTCTACGCCGCCGGCAACTCCTCGACCCCGGTCATGGGCCACACCTACGCCGGTCCCGGCGCGACCATCGGACCCGCGCTGACCTTCGGTTATCTGGCGGTCATGGATATCGTCGAGAAGGCGCGCGAGGAGAAGGCCCCCACCGGCGCGGCGAGCAAGTAGAACCGTTCAGTGGGACATCCCCTACCGTGCGCCCGGCCCGGCCGAGACGAATGGAGCCGGGCGCACCGGGGACGCCCTCGGTCGCCGCGGGTGCGATCGCGACGTGGCGGAGTAAGGAAACATCATGCCGATTGACTTGAAAACCGCTCTGGGAGCGGAACTTCCGGCCCAGGAGTTCTCCTGGACGCCGTCGGATGTGCAGCTGTACCACCTGGGCCTGAGCGCCGGTACCCGCTGGACCGATCCGGGTGAACTGCGATATCTCGACGATCGGGAGCCGCAGGTGCTGCCGACCTTCGCGACAGTCGCACCGACGATGCGGGTCACCGAACCGCCGAAGGTGAGCTATCCCGGCGTGGAGATCGACCTGGCCAAGGTCGTGCACGGCAGCCAGGAAATCGTTGTGCACCGGCCGATTCCGGCCGAGGGCAAGGCCAGCAGCACCGGGCGGATCACCGAGGTGTGGGACAAGGGGTCGGCGGCGGTGATCGCACACGAGACGGTGATCACCGGATCCGACGGGCAGCCGCTGTGGACGGCGCGTTCCTCGATCTTCGCCAAGGGCGAGGGCGGTTTCGGTGGTGAGCGCGGCCCGAGCACCAAGGCCGAACTGCCCGATCGGACCCCGGATTTCGAGGTGCTCACCCCGACACTGCCGCAGCAGGCGCTGCTGTACCGCATGTGCGGTGACCGCAACCCACTGCATTCGGATCCCGAATTCGCCCGCGCCGCAGGCTTTCCCAATCCGATCCTGCACGGCCTGTGCACCTACGGTCTGGTGTGCAAGACCGCGACCGACACCGTGCTGGACTCGGACGCGAGCCGGGTCACCGGCTTCCGGGCGCGGTTCGCGGGCGTGCTGTATCCGGGCGAGACGATCCGGTCGCGGATCTGGCGCGAGGGTGACGAACTCGTCATCGGCGCCACCGTGGTCGAACGCGAGGACGCCCCCGTGCTGAGTGATGTGCGGTTGAGTTTCTCGGCCTGACACCGGCTACCCGCCGCCGAACGAGAAACCGCCCGACCGGCAGTGCCGGTCGGGCGGTTTCGTCCTATCCCGGTTCGCTGATGTTCCGGGCGGTGCCTGTCGGCGTCAGTCCGGGAAGCCGGTGGCGAACAGGCCGGCGATCGCGACGGAACAGATGACAGCGATGATCGGGATAATCCACATGCCATCAGACTACAAGGTGTAGTAGAAAACCACGACATCGCGTAGTAGGGCAAACACCCTGGTTGTGGGGTATATCACGCTCGTTCGACTACGTCGGTTCCGCCGAATCCGGGGCATCCTCGCGCACTGTCAGGCCCTGCACGATCGCGGCGTACAGGGCGATGACCAGCACGGGCGCGGCCAGCGGCAGCCAGGCCAGCCGTCCCGGAATCAGCGTTGCGAGCACCGCCGCGGCGGCGAATCCGAGCGCGCCGATCACCGAGGGCAGTGTGGTGGGAACCACACCCGCCGGGGCGTGCAACGTGGCGGTGTTGAGCAGATAGGTGGTGGCGACCAGACCCGTCCCGGCGGCGGCCAGTGCCCCGGTATCGGCCCACGCCAGCGCACCGAGCGCGATCAGCACCGCCACCACCGCGACCGATCGGAACCACCAGCCCGCGACCACCGTCACGAACACCGGAATCGCGGCCCACGGCAGCACGATGCCCACCGCGGTGGCCAGCAGCAGCCCGGACAGCACGGCCAGAAATCTCGTCATCGCTTCACCCGCACCATTCGCCGATGTTCGGGCAGCAGGCGCATCGCCTGGTCGAGGCGAGCCCCCTCGGGCCAGGGCACGATATCCACACCGACCGTGCCCATGTCGCGATACATCGCGGTGCGTTCCAACTGCCACATCCGGGCCAGCGTCGGATCCAGGCCGTCCTTGAACGGCGTGCCGCGCAGCACGTCGACCACCACCACGGCATGTCCGCGTTTGCGCAGGTCGATCAGCGCCAGCGCGAATTCGGTGTCGAGCAGGGTCGAGAACGCGACCACGACCGCGCCGATCGGTACCGCCGAATGCGGGGCCAGCGTGCCGACATTGGGAATGTGCTCGTCGCCCACGCCGAGCACCGTGTCGATGATGCGATAGAACTGGCGGCGTCCGATATCGGGCCGCAGCCAGCGCGGCGCGCGGCCCAGGCACACCACGGCGGTACGGTCGCCCGCCTGCAGCGCGGTCTGGGCGACCTGTGCGGCGCCGCGCACCGTCAGCTCCATCGAATCCGAGGCCGGACCCGGCGCCTGCAGCGAGGTGTCCACCAGCACAACGACATCCGCGGCGCGATTGGTGAGCCGTTGGGTGACGTACAACCGGCCGCGACGCGCACTCACCGGCCAGTTGACGATGCGCAATTCGTCACCGGGAGCGTAGGCGCGAATATCGGCGTATTCCACGCCCGGACCGTGCCGGCGGGTCAGATGGGTACCGATCCGTTCCGGAAGTTCGGTGCGCGGCAGGCGCATTCGCTGTGGGTCCGCGATCGGATATACGTAGACCTCGCCGGCCGCGACACTCGCCGCGGCCTGGGCCAGACCGGCCGGGCTCAATGCCGTCAGCCGCACCGTCACCGGATAGCGGCCCCAGCGCTGCGTGGACAGCGCCAACCGCAGGCCCGCCGGAGCCGGTCCGGAATCGGACGACTCCTCCACGCGCACCTCGAGTCCGTTCGCCTCCTCGGGGCGACAGCGCAGCAGCGCATGCCCCTGTTCGACGAAGGCGGCGACCGCGAGTTCGACCTCCTCGGATTCGAAGCAGCGCAGCACTCCCCCGCCGTCGATCTGAATCCTGGTGCGCGACAACTGAATCGGCGCGGTGGCCAGCACACCCAGCATCGGCGCCGCGAACACCGCCAGCTGCCAGCGCTCCAGCATGATCGCCGGCACCAGCGCGACCGCGGCGGCGACCGCCAGCATGTACACCAGTGGCGCGGGCCGCCAGCGCAGATCGACCTCGCTCGCCGAGGTGGTATCGCGATGTCTCATGTCACCGTCGCGCGCGGTACGGGCAGGCGGCGCAGCAATTCGGAGATGACGTCCTCGCCGCGGATCCGGCGCACCCACATCTCCGGGCGCAGCGTGATCCGGTGCGCCATGGCCGGAACCGCCAGCGCCTTCACATCCTCGGGGATCACGTAGTCGCGCCCCAGCAGCAGCGCCCGGGCCCGCGCCATCTGCACCAGATCCAGTTCGGCGCGGGGGCTCGCACCGACCTCGACCTGCGGATGACCGCGGGTGGCGGCGGCCAGGGCGACCACATACGTCACCACATCCGGGTGGACAGTGACGAATTCGACCGCCTGGCGCATCTCCACCAGACCTTGCGCGTCCACCACCTGGCCCACCTGCGGGGTGACCGCGCCGCGTTCGAGCCGGCGGCGGATCATCTGGGTCTCGTCCTTCTCCGACAGATATCCCAGCCGTAACTGCATGGCGAATCGGTCCAACTGGGCCTCGGGCAGCGGATAGGTGCCCTCGTACTCGATCGGGTTGTCGGTGGCCAGCACGATGAAAGGCTGTGGCAGCGGGAAGGTTTCGCCGTCGATACTCACCTGCCCCTCGGCCATCGCCTCCAGCAGTGCGGCCTGCGTCTTGGGCGGTGTGCGGTTGATCTCGTCGGCGAGCAGCATGTTGGTGAACACGGGCCCGCGGCGGAAATTGAACCGCCCCGAGGCCATGTCGTAGATGGTCGAACCGATGAGGTCCGCGGGCAGTAGATCCGGGGTGAACTGCACGCGCGTGAAGTCCAACCCCAATGCGGTGGCGAAAGATCGGGCGATGAGCGTCTTACCCAAGCCCGGTAGGTCCTCGATCAGGACGTGGCCGCCCGATAGCACCGCGACCATGATCAGCTGCAGCTCATCGCGCTTGCCGACCACGACGCGGGCGATCTCCCGCAGCACCGCATCGGTGCGTTTGATGGTCACATCCAAAGGTGTCGTCATATCCGATCTCGCACTAGTTCCAACCCATTTCACATGTTCTGCAAGCGGCTCACATGCTCTGCAAGCGACGTAGAATCTCGTCCAGTGCGGCCCGGCCCGGCGCGCGCGAGGTCTGATCACGCGGCGACGAATTGGCCGGATCCACCCAGCGCCACAGTTCCGGACCGAACTGCAGCCGTCCGGCGGCCTCGGTGGCCTTGCGGTTCTTCGCGATCCGATGCCCGCTGGACAGTTCGAACTCCTTGGCCAGCAGCGGGCGCAGATAGCGATCCCAATCGGCCCGGGTGCCGTCGGCACGGGTCGCGAGCATCTGCGCCCGCGCGTGCCAGCGGCTCAGCATTTCGGCCGGGCCGTTCTCGAAGTCGTGGTCGTCGAGGTCGCGGGCCTGGGCCCGAGAACGCTCGACCAGCGACCACAGCAGTAGTGCCAGGGCCCCGAGTACCGGCACCCCGACCAGAATCGGCAGCATCTCGCGCTGGTTGCTCAGGCCGACCAACTCGATCAGCGCGATCATCAGCACCGCGCCGACCACGATCGTCATCCGGGTCACAGCCGCGCCCCCTGCAGATCCGCCAGCACGATGCGCAGCAGTTGTTCGGCGCGCATTCGCTGCCATTCCAGGATCGAATGCGGGCTGAACCGGGCCTCCTCGAACAGCGTCACGAGTTCGCGGGCCGAGGCGTCGTGCAGGACACCCCGATCGAAGGCCCGGGCCAGCACCTCCGAGGGGGTATCGGAGATCAGTGGCGCCACCTCGCGAGCCTGCGCCAGACCGCTTTCCATCGCGACGTAGCAGGCGATGATCGCGGCGCGCGCGTCCTTGCCCGAGGCCATCATCGCGGCCAGGCCCATCTCGGCGACCTGCGCCAGCGAGACCGGCGCATCGGCGGCCACGGGTGGGGGCAGCAGCGCCGGCGCGCCCCGGCGGTCCCGAGCGCCGAAGGCCACCACGCCGAGACCGAGGATCGCGACCGCCACCAGCACCGCGGCGCATGCGCCGACGAACAGCAGAGCGTGACCGCTCAGCTCCGGGCTGCTGGAGAACGGCTGGGTGGTCGGCGGCGCGGTGGTTTCGGGCTGCCGTGCGGTGGCGGGCGGATTCGATCGCGGCGCGGCGGCTTCCTCGCGCCCGCCGGCGAGCAGATACACCGCCCAGACGATCGCGGTCAGCACGGCCGCGACCGCGGTGCCGATGAGGACCACGATCCCGAACCGGCCCAACCGGAACGGCTGCCGCTTACGGTCACGGTCGACCTCGGCCATCGCCAGCGGCAGGTGGTGCTGGCTGGTCAGTACCCCGGCCAGCAGGATCACCACCGACACCAGCGACAGCACCGGCATGAGTGCCACCGTCACCGCCGAGGGCGGAGACGGTGCATGCGGACCGCCGGTACCCGGCAGGTATCCGCGCAGCGCGAAGACGACGCACGCCATCAGTGCGATCAGCCCGATCGCGCGTGGTATCGCCGTTCTCACCCCGGCCACGGGCCTCTCCCAGAAAACATCCGAACTGCACAAACAGGCACATCGTTACATGCCGAACGGTCCGTGAGGAGGGAAATCGTGACACCGGACGGTGACCGATCCGGTCTATGCCCCTAGCCGCCAGTTGACAGCCGAAGAAACTGTGACCGCGCACAGCATTCGGGCTCGTCGACGGCACGTCCGTCCAAACGAACGCACTTCACTTCGGTGGACGCCGACGGGTGCTCGGTCACCGCGCTCCGCGACTCGGCCGACTCGACGACGCTCGCCGGGCGAGCGCCGGGCAACCGGCCCAGCCGGCTCGCGGTGCGGTCCAGATCCGGGGCGGCGGCGACGTCGCGGATCAACTCCGGCAGCGGAACCTCGGCGTAGAGGGTGAGTGCCAGATCGGCGTCGTAGAGCACGTCGACGAGGTTGACGAACCGTGTCACCGCGTCGACCGGGACGCGCCGCAGCGGCGGCACCGCGCACAGGACCCAGCGCCGGTAGGTGTGGGTGAGGGTCAGGAAGTCGATGGCCGACAAGGGCGTCGCGCAGATCTCGTCGAAGTCGACCACCAGCAGGTCCGCGTCCACGGTTCGTGCTCGGAGCAGCAGGTGCGCGATCGGCACCTCGGCCGGCCGGTCGGCGCCGGACCGGCGCCCGTACACATAGCGCCCGCTCGCGAATCCGGTCCGGGGATGGTCCCCGCGGGCACGGTAGTCCTGCGGGCCGTCGACCGCGAGCACGGCCAGATGCGCACGCAGCAGGGCGATGGCAGGTTCGAATTTCGCGTGCGTCAGCGGATTGGGCAGCAGCTCCTCGGGCGGATAGTTCGAGGTCGCCACCAGCACGATGCGGCGCGCGAACAGGGCCTCGAGCAGGCGGGTGATCAGCATGGCGTCGCCGACGTCGTGCACGTGGAATTCGTCGAAACAGATCAGTTCGGTGTCGCCGAGTACTGCGTCCAGCGCGGCCGGCAGCGCGCCGGATTCGGCGATCGCCGTATGAAGCCGGGCGAAGAACTGGTGAAAGTGGAAGCGGCACTTACGTGTCGAATCCACCCGATCGAAGAACTCGTCCATGAGCATCGTCTTGCCGCGCCCGGGTCGACCGTGCAGATAGACCCCGCGCGGGACCGGCCGCGGGAACGACCACCGGCGCCGGCTCCATCGCCGGGCCACCGTGGCCAGTGCCGCCGCGGCTGCGCGCTGAGCGTCATCGAGAACCAGTCCGTCCACGGTCTCCACCCTCCTGAGAGCTCTACATCCGTAGAGCGCCTCTACACTTGTAGAGGATGATCCCGTGGGAAACGAGAGAAGGTGACGATGTCCACACGTCCAGCGGGTGAGGTAGGTGCGACGGACCGGCGCGGACTCATCGTCGGCACGGCGATCGACCTGATCGCCCGCCAGGGGCTGCGGGCGCTGACTCATCGGGCGCTCGATACCGAGGCCGGCTTGCCGGCCGGGTCTACCTCGTACTACTTCCGCACCAAGCGCGCACTGATCGAGGCGATCGTCGACGCGATCACCGAGCGCTCGCGCACCGATTTCCGCGCCGCCGACCTACCGGCCTCCGGCCCGGACGACATCGCCGCCGCGGTCGCCGCGTGGCTGGACAACCTCCTGGCGCAACGCCGTAACCATCTGATCGCCCGCCACATGCTGATCACCGACCTGCTCGGCGACCCCGACCTGCATCCCCGCCTGGTCGCGAGCCTGTTCTCCCATCGGCACGCCCGTGAGCTGTTCCGCGCGCTGGGCGCCACCGACCCCGACACGGCCGCGTCCGATTACATCGCCGTCATCGAAGGCTTGGTTTTCGACCGATTCGCCGGTGCGCGAACAGGTTTGGCGGCCGGGACAGCGCGAAGTGTCGAACAGCTGGCCCGCCCGCTGCGGGCCCACTTGCGCGTGGGGTCCGAATAACCGCGATGAGCCATCGGTCGATCCGCATCGGGGTTGCCCCACGGGCGCCCGGATCAGGCCGCGGTCAGTACCAGTCCGGAGGTCGGCACACCGGTGCCGGCGGTGACGACGACGTTCTCCAGGCCCTCGACCTGGTTCACCGAGCTGCCGCGGATCTGGCGCACTCCCTCGGCGATGCCGTTCATCCCGTGGATGTAGGCCTCGCCCAACTGGCCGCCGTGGGTGTTGAGCGGCAGCCGGCCGCCGATTTCGATCGCCCCGTCGGCCACGAAATCCTTGGCCTCGCCGCGACCGCAGAAGCCCAGCTCCTCGAGCTGCATCAGCACGAACGGAGTGAAGTGGTCGTAGAGAATGGCCGCCTGCATATCCTCCGGCCGCAGTTCGCTCTGCGCCCACAGCTGGTCGCCCACCAGGCCCATTTCCGGCAGGCCGGTCAGGGCGTCGCGGTAGTAGCTGGTCATCACGTACTGGTCCGCACCCGACCCCTGGGCCGCACCGGCGATCAGCGCGGGCTTGTTCGGCAGGTCCCGGGCGCGCTCGGCACTGGTGACCACGATGGCCACCCCACCGTCGGTCTCCTGGCAGCAATCCAGCAGATGCAACGGTTCGGCGATCCAGCGCGAGGCCTGGTGGTCGTCGAGCGTGATCGGCTTGCCGTAGAAATGCGCCGCCGGATTCACCGCCGCGTGCTTGCGGTCGGCGACCGCCACCCGGCCGAAATCCGCACTGCTCGCGCCGTATACGTGCATATAGCGCCGGGCCACCATGGCGACCTGCGCGGCCGGCGTGCCCAGGCCGTGGGTGTAGGAGAATGCGTTGTCCACACCCGACGAGCTGGGATTGCCGGTCGCCAGATGAGTGGCGAACTGCCCGAAGCGATTTCCGGACCGCTCGTTGAACGCGCGGTAGGCCACCACGACATCCGCGACTCCGGTGGCGACCGCCATGGCGGCCTGCTGCACGGTCGCCGCCGCCGCGCCGCCGCCGAACGGGATGTTGCTGAAGAACTTCAGGCTAGGGATACCGGTGGCCCGCGCGACCGCGGCCTGGGTGTTGGTATCCATGGTGAAGGTCGTCAGGCCGTCCACATCGGCGGGCGTCAGGCCGGCGTCGGCGAGCGCGGCGGTGACGGCCTCGGCCGCCAGGCGCAGCTCGCTGCGGCCGGAGTCCTTGGAGAAATCGGTGGCGCCGATGCCGACGATGGCGGCGCGGCGGCTCAGACCCGTCACTGGCGTGCCTCCTGCAGGGAGATAACGGCTTTCGCCGTGATGTGGTCGCCGAGGCTGTCCTTGCCGACCACGTCGATGGTGATGTCCGCGCCGTCCACGGCCGCCACGGTTCCATTGAGCGTCAGGGTGTCGCCCGCGTACAGTGGCACCCCCAGGCGCAGGGCGATGGATTTCACCACCGCCCCCGGCCCCGCCCAATCCGTGACGAAACGCTGCACCAGACCGGTGTCGGTGAGGATGTTGACGAAAATGTCCTTGGACCCGCGCTCCACGGCCTTGTCGCGGTCGTGGTGCACGTCCTGGAAGTCGCGGGTGGCCAGGGCGGTGGAGACCACGAACGTCGGGTCGGCGTGAATCACCAACTCGGGCAGAGTGGTTCCGACCTGCACGGCGGTCGGCTGAATCGTGGATGTCATCGCACGGCCTTCCAGTAGGGCACGGTGTTGTCGTCGTCGAGCTGCTGGAAGCCCACTTCGACGGGCAGGCCCACCTCGACCTCGGCGGGGTCGATGCCGCGCAGCTCACCGAGCATGCGCACGCCCTCCTCGAGTTCGACCAGAGCGACGACGTACGGCACCTGACGGCCGGGCACCTTCGGCGCGTGGTGCACCACGAAACTGAAGACGGTGCCGCGACCGGAGGCCACCACGTAGTCGGACTGTTCGGTGTGGTCCTTCCACAGCGCCGGAACCGGCGGATGCTGCAACGATCCGTCCGGGCGCTGCTGGATCCGCAGCTCACCGAGTTTTGTTCCGGCCCAGAAGAATTCGGTGTCCTTGGACACGGTGGGCCGGACCCGCTTCGCCAGATCCTCCGCCGACACCTCGCCGGGTTCGGTAGCGGCCGGCTTCGCCGTGCCGGGTGCGAACTTCAACATCCGGAACAACATCTCGGTGACGGGTTCGTCGTCGACGTACCAGGTCAGCAGATAGGTCGCGAACCAGCCCTCGCCGAGGCCGGTTCGCTTGGGCCCCACCAGTTCTCGCAGTCTGGTCCGCGCCACCGGACGCTCGCCGGGGCGCAGGTAGCGGTGGTAGGTCTGCTCACAGTTGGTCGCCACCACCGAGGTGTAACCGGCGGCGTCGAGCAGATCGTTGACCGCGTTCATCGGGTCGTCGGCGGGCCGTGAGCCGTGCAGACCGGGCATGGTCCACACCTGGGCCATGGCCGGCGGTGCGACGATGCCGGGATGTCCGGCGGCGCGGGCGGCCTCGTCGTCGACGTAGATCGGGTTGGCGTCGCCCAGCGCCTCGACCCAGTTGTTGATCATCGGCTGGTTCACCGGGTCGCGGCCGAGCCGCGGAGCGGACTCGCCCAGCTGCTGGATCTTCTCGCCGGCGGCGCGGATCTCTTCCGCCGTCATGGTTTCCGACACGCGAAAACTCCTATCTCGGTACGCGGGGCAGGCGCAGGCCCATCTGCGCGATCAGTTCGCGCATGACCTCGTTGACGCCGCCACCGAAGGTCACGACCAGGTTCTGCTTGGTGCGTTTGTCCAGCCAGGTCAGTAGTTCCGCGGTGACCGGATCGGCCGGATCGCCGAAGCGCCCCACGATCTCCTCCGCCAGCCGGCCCGCCTCCTGCAGCGCCTCCGTGGAGTACACCTTGGTCGCCGAGGCGTCGGCGATCACATCCCGCTGGTCGGAATCGGGGCGCTCCATATTCGAGGCGACCTGCCAGTTCAGCAGTTCGTTGACCCGCACCATGGCGTGCAGGCGGCCCAGCGCGCGCCGCACCTCGGGCTCCTCCAGGACACCCTGGCGCCGCGACCAGTCACGTACCCGCTCGTAGAGCTGCTCGATCTTGCCGGACGGTCCCAGGCTCACCCGCTCGTGATTGAGCTGGGTGGTGATGAGCTTCCAGCCGCCGTTCTCCTCCCCGACCAGCATTTCCGCCGGCACGCGGACGTTGTCGAAGTAGGTGGCGTTGGTGTGATGCGCGCCGTCGGCGGTGATGATCGGCGTCCACGAGTAGCCGGGATCGGTGGTGTCCATGATCAGGATCGAGATGCCCTTGTGCCGGGACTCGACCGAACCCGTGCGCACCGCGAGCCAGATGAAATCCGCCTCGTGCGCTCCGGTGGTGAACACCTTCTGCCCGTTGACGATCCAGTCGCCGTCGGCGTCGCGCACCGCCGAGGTCCGCAGCGCGGCCAGGTCGGTGCCGGCGTCCGGCTCGGAATATCCGATGGCGAAATGGATGTCGCCGGTGAGGATTCCGGGCAAGAACTTGCGCTTCTGCTCGTCGGTACCGAACGACTGCAGCGCCGGGCCGACGGTCAGCAGCGTCACCAGCGGCACCGGCACATCGGCGCGGACCGCCTCGTTGTAGAAGATCTGCTGTTCCAGCGGGCCGAAGCCCTGGCCGCCGTACTCCTTCGGCCAGCCCACGCCCAGCCACCCGTCGCGGCCCATCCGCTTGACCACCGCGCGGTAGGCGTCGCCATGGCGGTTCACCGCCATCTCGGCCTCCTCCTCGGGAGTGACGAGATCGGCGAAGTAGGCGCGTAATTCGTCGCGCAGCTTGTGCTGTTCAGCGGTCAGATCGATGTACATCTGGCTCCCAACCGGTCCAGCCGGAACGACGCACCGCCGAGCCAGCGGGCGATGTCCTTGGCTTGTGAGTAGTAGCGGTGCAGCGGGTGAGTCACATCGACGCCGATGCCGCCGTGCAGGTGATGGCACCGCTGCATGGCCGCCGGCAGCTCGGAGGCCACGCAGAACGCCAGCACATCGAGGTCGTCATCGACACGTTCCAGGTGCTTGTCACCACTGTAGTTCTCGCCGCCGAAGGTTTGCGCCAGCGACCAGTTCGCGGATGTCGCGGCCACCTGCAAGGCGCGCGAGACCACGTAGACGTCGGCGATTTCCTGTGCGACAGCCTGGAATTCGGCCAGCGGGCGGCCGAACTGCTGCCGGGTCCGCAGGTGTTCGGAGGTCAGCGCCAGCACGCCTTTGAGCAAACCGTCGGCGACCGCCCCGAGGGTGGCCAGGGCGATGCGGTGCAGGTCCTCCAGTGGGATATCAAGCAGTTGCGCCGCCGGAATCACCGTGTCGTCGAAGGCCACCGAGAATTCCGGCGCGCCCGTGGAACTCGGGCTCTCGGTACGGGTGATGCCGTTCGCGTCACCGTCGACGACCGCGATACCGCGATCGGTCGGCACCAGAATCCACTGTGCCTGTTCCGCGTACGGCACCGCGATCTTGCGGCCGGTGATCCGCACCGAATCGCCGTCGGCCACCGCCTTCGTCTGCGGTTCGGCGACGAACGGGGCGCCCGGTTCGTGCAGTGCCGCGGTCAGGATCGCGCCCTTGGCGACGGCGGGAAAGACCTTGGCCGCCAAGTCGTCTCCGACATGGCCGACCAGCGGCAGTACGCCGAACCCGAGGGTCGACAGCGCCGGCACCGCCACCGCGTCGGTCGCGAGTTCGGTCAGCAGGGTCGAGACCTCGAGCAGTCCCATCCCGTCGCCGCCGTGCTGTTCCGGCAGCGGCAGCGCCAGCAGCCCGCTGTCGACCAGCGCGGGCCACAACGCGAGATCACGCGCGCTGTCGTGTTCGAGCAGGCTCACGACGACTTCGGCGACCGCGTCCTGACTCTCGTCTCTGGTGAAGTCCAATTCTTTTGCTCCCTGTCGGATGTGGGCTGCTCTGGTGGCCACTGCCCTGCGGTATCAGCCCTTCGATTCGCGCGGCAGCCCGAGAATCCGCTCACCGGCGACGGTCAGCAGGATCTGTTCGGTGCCGCCGGCGATCGACAGACAACGAGTGAGCAGGAATTCCTTCACCACGTCGGTATCCAGCGCACCGGCCGTGCCGGACAGTTCGACCGCGAATTCGGCCACTGCCTGCCGGTGCCGGACGCCGACCAGTTTGCGGACGCTGCTCTCCGCCGCGGGGTCACCGCCGGACAGCAATTTCGCGGCCGCACGCGCCTCCAGCAACGTGCCGGCCACCGAATCGGCGACCAGCGCGCCCAGGCGATCGGCGACCACCTCGGCACCCGGGCCCGCGGTGGGAGCTGCGGCGATCAGGGCCTCGAGCTCGTCGCCGATTCCCTTGCCGCCCATGGCCACTCGCTCCGCCGAGAGCGTGGACCGGGCGATCCGCCAGCCGTTGCCGAGCTCTCCCACCAGGCAGTCGTCGGGGACGAACACGTCGTCGAGGAAGACCTCGTTGAAGCGCGCCTCCCCGGTGATCTCCACCAGCGGCCGGATCTCGAGCCCCGCACTCTTCATGTCGACCAGGAAGTAGCTGATGCCCTTGTGCTTCGGCGCGGCGGAATCGGTGCGCGCCAGACAGATTCCCCACGTGGCACGGTCGGCGAGCGAGGTCCACACCTTCTGGCCGCGCAGCTTCCAGCCGCCCTCGACCCGCTCGGCGACGGTGCGCAGCGCCGCGAGATCGGAGCCGGCGCCCGGCTCCGAGAACAGCTGGCACCAGATGACCTCACCGGTCAGCGTGGGCAGCGCGTAGCGCTCGATCTGCTCGGGCGTACCCCACTGCAGCAGGGTCGGAATCGCCCAGTTGGCGATCGCCAGATCCGGCAGCTCGATTCCGGCCTTACGGATCTGATCCTCGATGAGACTGCGCTGAATCGGGTCGGCGTCGCGACCGTAGGGAGCCGGCCAGTGGCAGGCCAGTAGTCCCGCCTCGGCCAGTGCGCTGCGCTGCTCTCCGGCGGGCAGCGCGGCGATACGGGCCAGGTCGGCGGCCAGCACGGTCCCCTCGGCCGTGTCCAGACCCGCTGCCTCCCATGCCGATCCGCCTTCGGCGTCACCGAGGTCGACAGAGACGTTGCGCCGCACTCCGGCATGCGTCAGCTTCGCCACCTCGGCCCGCCAGTGTGCCGAGCCGCCCAGCAACGCCCGCAGCGCGGTCGCGCGCCGCAGGTACAGGTGCGCGTCGTGCTCCCAGGTGAAGCCGATACCGCCCAGCACCTGGATGCAGTCCTTGGCGTTCTCCACGGCGGCGTCCAGCGCGATCGCCATCGCGACGGCGGCGGCCAGTCGCAGTTCGCCACCACCCGCGTCGGTAGCTCCCGCGGCGGTCGCCGGATCGGCCGCTGCCGCCGCGTCCGCCGCCACGGCGCGGGTCTGTTCGGTGCGGCACAGCATCCAGGCGCAGATGTGCTTGATCGCCTGGAATTCGCCGATCTTGCGGCCGAACTGCTCCCGGACGTTGGCGTAGTCGACCGCCGTCTCCAGGCACCAGCCCGCGATCCCCGCGGCCTCGGCCGCGATCAGCGCGGCCACGAGATCGCCCACCGCGTAGGGCGGTTCGAAGATGTGCCCGGCCGGCACCGCGACGCCTGCGCAGACCACACGGGCCAGCGGAGTGCTGGGGTCCAGGGGCTCGAGCGCCTCGACCGTCACGCCCGGCGTGCCCGCCGGCAGCAGGCACCACAGCTCGCGGTCGCCGGAGCGTACCGGCAGCAACAGCGCGGTCTGCTCGTCGGCGCCGAGCACGGTCTCCCAGGTGCCGGTCACTTCCAGCGCGTCGGTTGCGTTGTGCGACAGCACAACAGGCTCGCCCAGGGCGATACCGCAGGGCGTATCCTCGTCGAGGGTGTCGCCGGCAACGAGGCCGGCCAGCGCGGTAGCCGTCACCGGTCCGCCCACGAGATCATGCGCCGCCTGCTCGATCAGCACGGCCAGATCGCTCACGCAGCCGCCCGCGCCGCCGGCCTCCTCGGGGACCGCGACGCGGAAGATGCCGAGGCCCACCAGGCCCGGCCAGAATTCACGCCAGTACCCCGGCGCGCCACTGCGCATTGTTGCAATCGGGTGCACCGCTGCGGCCCATCCGCGCATCGACTCCTGGACGGCTTTATGCTCGTCAGTGGTGGCGATGGTCACACTCCATACCGCCTTTCCGGCGTGACTCCCACACCTAGAACATGTTCTAATGTGACGGTCGGGCGTAAGTCAAGGGGCGTCCGTCGCCGCCGCTGAACTACGCTCGTCGGCCACCGGAACCGACGTGCGTGCAGGAAAGGACTTTCACGAATGGCCAGTCCCTCCCGAGAGCAGGCAGCCGACTCGGGTGCGCAGAACGGAGCCCGCAATCGCGCGACGGTCAGCACCCTCAGCGAGGACGAGCTGAGCTCGGCGGCCCAGCGCGAACGGCGCAAGCGGATCCTCGACGCCACCCTCGCGCTCGCCTCCAAGGGCGGTTACGACGCGGTGCAGATGCGCGCGGTCGCCGAACGCGCCGACGTCGCGGTCGGCACGCTGTATCGGTACTTCCCCTCGAAGGTGCATCTGCTGGTCTCGGCACTGGCCCGGGAATTCGAGCAGTTCGACAGCAAACGCAAGCCGCTGGCCGGGCAGACCCCGCAGGAACGCATGCACGTGATGCTGACCCAGGTCACCCGCGCCATGCAGCGCGATCCCCTGCTCACCGAGGCCATGACGCGAGCGTTCATGTTCGCCGACGCCTCCGCGGCCGCCGAGGTCGACCGGGTCGGCAAGGTGATGGACCGCTTCTTCGCGCGGGCCGTGAACGAGGGCGAGCCCACCGAGCGCGATCTGGCCATCGCCCGCGTCATCAGCGACGTGTGGCTGTCGAATCTGGTGGCGTGGCTCACCCGGCGCGCCTCGGCGACCGATGTGGCCGAGCGCCTCGACCTGACCGTCGACCTCTTGCTGGGCGAAAAGTCCTGAGCGCGCGGCAGGGAGCGGATTGCCGGACAATGTAGGTCCGGCGTTCGAAACCTGCCTGGCGAGCTCGTGTAAACAGCACGTATCACTGCGCCAACACGCGGGCAAACCTGACCCAGTAAAGTTTCTCGCGCCCTGAAAAATCTCCTCCGATCACTAGGTTGGATGCGTGAGCGCACAGGATCTGCCACACGAACTTCGCCGTGCCTTGTCGGCCGTAGCCCGCGTGCCGCGGCTATTGGTCGCTTCGGACTACGACGGGACAATCGCGCCCATAGTCTCCGATCCGGCAAAGGCCTATCCCCATCGGGAATCGGTCAGCGCATTGCGTGCGCTCGCCGGCCTGACGACCACTACCGCGGCCGTCATCTCCGGCCGCGCGCTGCGAGATCTCGCGGCGCTTTCCCGGCTTCCCGTCGAGGTGCAGTTGATCGGAAGCCACGGCTCCGAATTCGATGTCGGATTCGTGCACGCCATCGACAACGACGCCAAGCAGTTGCTGACCGAGGTGCGCCACGCCCTGGCCGCCATCGCCGACGACAACCCTGGCGTCACCGTCGAGGCCAAGCCGGCCAGCATCGCGCTGCATGTGCGCAACGCCACTCCCGAGGTGGGCCGGCGTGCGCTGCAGCAGGCCCGGCAGGGTCCGGCGAGCTGGGTCGGCATCCAGGTCACCGAGGGCAAGGCGGTCATCGAACTGGCCGTCATCCAGACCGACAAGGGCGCGGCTCTCGACATCATCCGCCATCAGGAGGGCGCCTCGGCCGCCGTCTTCTTCGGTGACGACGTCACCGACGAGAAGGCCTTCGCGCGGCTGTCGGGTCCGGACATCGGCATCAAGGTGGGCGACGGCGAGAGCCTCGCCGAGTACCGGGTGCCCAGCACCGAGGAGGTCGCCAAGGCTTTGGCGTTCCTGCTCGAGGAGCGCCGTACCTGGCTGGCGGGTGCGTCGGCGCCGCGCATCGAGCGGCTGACCATGCTGGCCTCGCCGCGCTCCAAGGCGCTGCTCACCCCCGACGGGACCGTCAGCTGGTTCTGCCATCCCGAGCCGGATTCGGCGGCGGTCTTCGCCCATCTGCTGGGCGGCCCGGCTGCCGGACATTTCACCATCGCCCCCGAGCGTCAGAGCCTGCCGCTGTCCCAGCGCTACGTCGACGGCACCATGACCGTCGAAACCCGTTGGTCCAGTTTGAAAATCGTCGACTACCTGCCGCACGACGTCGCGCTGGAACGCACCGATCTGACCCGCGTGATCACCGGTGACGCGCGCGCGGTGGTCACCTTCGCACCCCGCCCGGAGTTCGGGCAGGTGCCGGTGACGCTGGTCCGCGAACCGGCCGGCCTGCGCGTGCACGGCACCAACGATCCGATCGTGCTGCGCTCCCCCGGCGTGCAGTGGGAGATCTCCGAAGAGGGCATCCACCACGTCGCCCGCGCGGTGGTCGACCCTTCGCAGGGGCCGATCGTGCTCGAAATGCGCTGCGGCACCTCCGATCTCGCCCCAGCGATGGTCAGCGAGGCGGATCGGCGCAACGAGGCCGAGCGGTACTGGCGCGACTGGGCCGCCGATCTGAACCTGCCGCCGCTGAAGCCCGATCTGATGAAGCGTTCGGCGCTGACCCTGCGCGGGCTGGTACACGCCCCGTCGGGGTCGATTCTGGCCGCGGCCACCACCTCGCTGCCCGAGGACATCGGCGGCGTCCGCAACTGGGACTACCGCTACTGCTGGCTGCGCGACGCCTCGCTCACCGCGCACGCCCTGGTCACCCTGGGCTCGCTGGCGGAGGCCGAGGATTTCCTGGCCTGGACGCACCGCGTGCTCGAGACGCTGGCCGGACCGGAACGCCTGCACCCGCTGTACACGCTCTACGGCGAGACGCTGCCCCCGGAGGCCGTGCTGGATCAGCTGCCCGGTTACGCGGGCTCGCGGCCGGTACGCGTGGGCAACGCGGCGAATATGCAGGTCCAGCTGGATGTGTTCGGCCCGATCGTGGATCTGATCGCGGCCCTGGCCGAGGCTCGGGAGGGCAAGGGCATTCTCGACCCGGCCAAGGCACTGCCCGACCGCGACTGGGAACTCGTCGAGGCCATGGTCCAGGCTGTCCAGCGCCGCTGGCGCGAACCGGACCACGGCATCTGGGAGATCCGTGGCAACCCGCGTCACCACGTGTATTCGAAGGTGATGGGCTGGCTGACGGTCGACCGGGCTTTGAAGCTGGCCGAGCGGTTCGACCGCGGCATCGACCCGGTGTGGGTCGAACTGCGCGAGACCATCGCCGACGAGGTCAAGGCCAAGGGCTGGAACGAGCAGGTGCAGTCCTACACGGCCGCCTACGACGGCACCGATCTGGACGCCGCGACCCTGCACATCGGCCTCAGCGGACTGATCGAACCGTCGGATCCGCGCTTCGCGGCCACGGTCGTCGCCACCGAGGCCGAATTGCGCAGCGGCTCGACGGTATACCGCTATCACCACGACGACGGCCTGCCCGGCGGTGAGGGCGGCTTCCACCTGTGTGCCGCCTGGCTGGTGGAGGCCTACCTGCTGATCGGCAAGCGCGAGGACGCCGAGGCGCTGTTCGCCCAGCTGGTGGATGTCGCCGGCCCGACCGGACTGCTCAGCGAGGAGTACGACCCGGTCGCCGAACGCTCCCTGGGCAACCACCCGCAGGCCTACAGCCATCTGGGTCTGCTGCGCTGCGCCCAGCTGCTGAGCCAGCCGGTAGCGGCCATGGTGCAGTAGCCACCGGTCGCCGGATTCCCGTTCCAGGGCCCGCGGTCGCTCGGATCGAGCGGTCGCGGGCCCTGTTCGTGGTGCGGTTCACATCCCGGCCGGTCCGATCGATGGGGTCCGGGCCCGCCACATAGGCTACATTTAAATGGAAATCGTTTCCGTTAAGAGCTCGTGTGCAGGAGTACCCCGCGTGATCAGAAGTTTCGCCGCTCGAATCGCTGTCGTCACGCTGGGAATCACCACCGCGGTCACGCTGGCCGCCTGCTCGGGATCGTCCTCGGATTCGGGGAAGCCGAAAATCGTCGCCTCCACCGATGTCTGGGGCAGCGTCGCGGCGGCGGTCGGGGGTCCCGACGTCGAGGTGAAGTCGATCATCGACAGCCCGGCCGTGGACCCGCACTCCTACGAAACCAGCCCGACCGATGCCGCCGCGATCCGCGATGCCGCGCTGGTGCTCTACAACGGCGGCCACTACGACGAATTCGCCGAGAAGGCGGCCGCGGGGCGCGGCAAACCCAGCATCGCCGCGTTCGACTTGCGCTCGACGCCGAACGACGAGAACGAGCACGTCTGGTATGACATGAAGACCGTCGACGCCGTGGCCGGGCGGATCGCCGACGAACTCGGCCGCATCGATCCCGAGCACAAGCAGGCCTTCACCGATCGCGCCGCCGGATTCCGCGCCCAGCTGGCGAACATCTCCGCGATCACCGCGAAAGCCGCGGCCGCCCACCCGAAGACGCCGGTACTGCAGACCGAACCGCTCGCGCACTATCTGCTGCTGGCCGCCGACACCGACGACCGCACCCCGCACGCCTTCGAGGAGGCGATCGAACAGGGCACCGATCCCTCGCCGGCGGATCTGGCGGCGGTGCGAGAGCTGTTGACCGGCAAGCAGGTTCGCGCGCTGGTCTACAACATCCAGACCGAGGACAAGACCACGAAGGATGTCGCCGCGACCGCGAAATCCGCGGGTGTGCCGATCGTCGAGGTCACCGAAACCCTCCCGGCGAACACCGATTTCGTGAAGTGGCAGACCGACAACGCGACGGCACTGGCCGCCGCGCTCGGCTGAGGGAGGTAGTGATGGCGGGACGCACCCGAACCGAAGCGCCGGAATCCGCCGGCAGCGGAGCCGACGCACTCTCCGGCGACGGCCACACCGATAGGGACGGCGACCAGCGGACCCGGCCGACCGCCGACGAATCCCCCGATACGGCGGCCCGGCCCGGCTCTGTCGCGAGCACGACCCGTTTCGACGGCGCGGAGTGCGCGTTCTGCGAGGAGACCGGCGAGGCGGCGACGATTCCCGCGACCACATCAGCGGCGGCCACGGCGGCACCCGCGGTATCGCTGCGGGGTGCGAGCCTGGCGTTCGGGCCGCGCACGCTCTGGGAGGGCCTCGATCTCGATGTCGCGCCCGGCGAATTCGTCGCGGTGCTGGGACCCAACGGGTCCGGTAAGACCTCGCTGCTGCGGATGCTGCTGGGGCAGCTCGCGCCGAGTGCGGGGACGGTCGAGGTGAGCGGGGCGCCCGCCCGGCTGGGCAATCCGCGTATCGGCTATGTGCCACAACAGAAGACGATCGATGCCGGTGTGCAACTGCGCGGGATCGATCTGGTCGGGCTGGGCGTGGACGGGCATCGCTGGGGGCTGGGCGGGCGCGGCCGGGGCGAGCGCCGGCGTCGGGTCGCCGACGCCATCGCCCAGGTCGGAGCCGAGCATTTCGCGAACGCACCGCTGGAATCGCTGTCCGGCGGTGAGCAGCAACGCTTGCGGGTGGCGCAGGCACTGGCCGGTGATCCGCGCGTGCTGCTGTGCGACGAACCGCTGCTGAGCCTGGATCTGGCCAATCAGCGGCTGGTGTCCGAACTCATCGATCGCCGCCGCCGCACCCACGACACCGCGGTGCTGTTCGTGACGCACGAGATCAATCCGATTCTGCCGCTGGTGGATCGGGTGCTGTATCTGGTGGAGGGCAGGTTCCGGATCGGCACGCCCGACGAGGTGATGACCTCGGATGTGCTCTCGGAGCTCTACGGCACCGAGGTCGACGTGCTGCGCGTCCGCGGCCGGCTGGTGGTCGTCGGCACCGGCGACGAAATCGATGCACTGGGCACCCACCACACCGAGGGAGCCGGCGAATGAACGAGAAACTTTCCGACGTCATCACCAAGATGCTGGATCTGCACACCACCGCCGACCTGCTGTCCTACGACTTCGTGCAGCAGGCGGTGCTCGCGGCCGCCCTGCTGGGACTGCTCGCCGGGGTGATCGGGCCGCTCATCGTGAACCGGCAGATGTCGTTCGCCGTGCACGGCACCAGCGAGCTCTCGCTGACCGGTGCCGCGGCCGCGCTGCTGGTGGGTATCGGCGTGGGCGCGGGGGCGATCGCGGGATCGGTGATCGCGGCGGTCATGTTCGGTCTGCTGGGTTCCAAGGCGCGCGAACGTGATTCGGTGATCGCGGTGGTGATGTCGTTCGGGCTCGGCCTGTCGGTGCTGTTCCTCTGGCTGGGGCCGAGTCGCGCCGGATCGAAATTCTCCCTGCTCACCGGGCAGGTGGTCAGCGTCGGCGGCACCGGTCTCACCTTGCTCGCGCTCTGCACCGTCGGCGTGCTGGCGGTGCTCGCGTTCATCTACCGCCCGTTGCTTTTCGCCAGCACCGACCCGGAAGTCGCGGTGGCGCGCGGGGTTCCGGTGCGCGCGCTCTCGGTGGTGTTCGCGGTGCTGCTCGGCGTGACCGCTGCCTTCGGGGTGCAGATCGTCGGCGCCCTGCTGGTGCTGTCGCTGCTGATCACCCCCGCAGCGGCCGCCGCCCAGCTCACCGCGAGCCCGCTGCGGGCGACGCTGTTGTCGGTGCTGTTCGCCGAAATCGCCGCCGTGGGCGGGATTCTGCTGTCCCTGGCGCCCGGCGTCCCGGTCTCGACCTTCATCACGACCATCTCGTTCGTGATCTACCTGGCCTGCCGGTTCATCGGCCGCCCGCTCGTGAACGCGCGCCGCCGCACGGCCCTGCGTACCCCGGCGCCTGCCGCGACAGCGGCGCCGGATCCGGCTCCGCATATCGACGCCTCGAACGACCCGGATTCGCGACGGAACCGAGCGGAGGAACAGCTGCCGGTCCGCGGATGAGACCCGCGGTCGTCGATCGCCCGCCTCGGGTCGATTCGGTCAGCCGGATCGACCGGCCGGTCCGGACAGCATGACGGCGCCGCTCTCGCCGGCCAGCGCGAACAACCCCTCGGCGGTCTGCTCGATCAAACCGTCGACGAGCAGCGAATCCAGTGCCCGGTCGCGCTGGCCCGGATCGCGGGTCCAGGCCAGGTCGAGAGCCACCCGTTCGACCGGTCCGGTGGCCGCGCGCAGCACGTCCAGGAGTCGCCCGCGAGCCTGCCGATCGGTGCCGTCGTATTTCTGGGTACGGCGCACCACATCGGATGCCGGACGACCGGATGTGACCCACGTGCAGCGCGGCAGCGGGCAGCGCTCGCAGTCGGGAGTGCGAGCGGTGCAGACGGTGGCTCCCAATTCCATCAGCGCCGCGGAGAAGACCGCCGCCCGGTCGATCCGGACCGGGAGGAGGGCCTCGGTTTCGGCCAGATCGCGAGCGCGCGGATTGCCGGCCTCGGCGCGGCCGTGCACCGCACGGGCAACCACTCGGCGAACATTGGTGTCCACCACCGGAACTCGCTGCCCGTAGGCGAAACAGGCCACCGCCCGCGCGGTGTAGGCGCCGATGCCGGGCAGGGTGAGCAGCACCTCGACATCGTCGGGCACCACGTCGCCGTATTCGGCGGCGAGCACCCGGGCGCATTCGTGCAACCGCAGGGCACGGCGCGGATATCCGAGTTTGCCCCACGCGCGCAGCACCTCACCGGGCGAGGCGGCGGCCATCGCCGAGGGCACCGGCCAGCGCCGCACCCATTCCCGCCAGATCGGCTCCACCCGGACCACGGGCGTCTGCTGCAGCATGATCTCGCTCATCAGGATCTGCCAGGCGCTCACGCCGGGCCGCCGCCAGGGCAGGTCCCGGGCGGACTGCTCGTACCAGTCGATCAGAACGTCGCTGTCGACGCCCGCGACCGGGTCGCGCGTGGTCTCGCTCGCCGCCTTCGAGCTCACGACATCACCGCCGTGCCCGCCCGCCGATGATCCGAAATTTGCCCACGTGTAGCCAATCGGACTCGCCGGTAGCCCGCAAGCTGTGGAAAATGGGACGCATGCCTCATACCAACCCGATCAGTGCCTGGAAGTCTCTCCGCGAGGGTAACGACAGGTTCGTCAACGGCACACTGCAGCACCCCAGCCAGGGCGCCGCCGACCGCGCCAAACTCGTCGGTGGCCAGCAGCCCCGGGCCATCCTGTTCGGGTGCGGCGACTCCCGCGTCGCCGCGGAGATCATCTTCGACCAGGGCCTCGGCGATATGTTCGTGGTCCGCACCGCCGGCCACGTCGTCGACGAGTCGGTGCTGGGCTCGATCGAATACGGCGTCGCCATCCTCAACGTGCCGCTGATCGTGGTCCTCGGACACGACAGTTGCGGCGCGGTCCGCGCGACCATCGACGCCCTCGACGACGGCAACGTGCCCGGCGGATTCATCCGCAGCGTGGTCGAGCGCGTATCGCCGTCCATCCTCACCGGCCGCCGCGACGGACTCACCGAAGTCGACGAACTCGAGGCCCGCCACGTGCAGGAGACCGCACGCCTGCTCACCGATCGCTCGAAGATCGTCTCCGATCGGGTCGACAGCGGACAGTGCGCGATCGCCTGTGTGAACTACAAGCTTGCCGACGGCCGCGCGCAGTTGCACAAGGTGATCGGCGATATCGGCGAAACAGTCTGAACCACAACGGTTCTCACACGGTGATCGCCGGGTGCCCGCACCGCCGCGGAAGGCGGCGCGAAAATGTACCCGGCGTCACCGCCATTTCGGCGCCGACACGCCGCGTACCTGAGCGGAACGGCACGATCGTGCCCTTACCGTTGTTGCCGTGCTGGAACCGAATGGACCGCTGCCGCCGGAGATCTACTGGCGTCGCCGCCTGCTCGCCATCGGCGCGCTGATCGTCGCGCTCGCTCTGGTCATCTGGCTGGCGCTGATGTTGCTGCGCGGCGGCGGGGACGACAAGGACCCCAAGGCCGCGGGGGCGACCTCCACCTCCGCGAAGGCGGGCGGATCCACCACCGCCGATCCCAGCGGTTCGAAGGCGCCGGCTTCGGGCACCGTCAACGCCACCGCCAGCGGCATCCCCGCCCCGTGCCCGGATCAGTCGCTGGCGGTGAAGGTGACCGTCGGCCAGCCGACCTACAAGGCCGGTGATCAGCCGGTGTTCACCATCGTGCTCACCAACATCTCCACCGCGGGCTGTACTCGGGATATGGGTTCGGGCCTGCAGCAGGTGTGGGTGCAGTCGCTGGACGGCCAGCGCAAGCTGTGGTCGAACACCGATTGCGATCAGGGCGGTCCGGCCGATCTCCGCACGCTCAACGGCGGCCAGCAGGCGGCGTTCACTCTCACCTGGTCGGGCACCACGTCGCAGCCGGGTTGTGCGGGCGATCGCGTTCCGGTGCCGGCCGGCGGGTACGCGGTGGTGGCGCAGTTCGGTTCGGTGCGCAGCGCGCCGGAGACCTTCAACATCGCCTGACTCACCGGCTCGAAACCGGTAGCGCCCGAAGCCGGTTCAGACCGTGCCGGATTCCGCCGATCGCACCGCGCCGGATTCCGACAGCCGGGACAGGCCCTCGCGGATCTGCCGGGCCAGATGCGCATCGATACCGTCGACGCCCTCGATTTCCGAGGCGCTCGCCGAAACCAGGCCCGACAGCGAGCCGAATGCGGCGATCACGGGTTCGGCGCGGCGCAGCGGCACCCGCGGAATCTCGGCCAGCACCCGATATCCGCGCGGGCCCACGGCGGTGTCGAGGGCCTCGTATGTCGCCGGAAAGCCCAGTGGCGGAGCGAGGTTGGTGAGTTCGAGCAGATCCACCTCGAGCAGCCCGTCGAGCGCTGCCAGCGTGCGGTCGACCATCACGTCGTCGATCGGTTCGGTGCGGATGTAGTCACGGACCAGCAGGCGGCGCAGGGCCTCGGTGTTGCCGACGAGTTCGGCCAGTTGCAGCGCCAGCTGCCGGCCGTCCACGCCGAGTTCGGCCACGTCGGAACTGATTTCGCGCGCGACGCGGCGGACCAGCTCCAGGCAGTGCACCACCGCCAGCACATCGCGCACCGTGGCGCAGTCGTTCAACTCCACCAGCGACAGCTGCCGGGTGGTCTCGTCCAGGCGCGAACGGTAGCGCTCCAGCGTCGCCATCGCCTGATTGGCGCGCGACAGGATGGTCTCCGAGGTCTGGATCGGATGCCGGTGCCCGTTGAGATAGACCGTGACGATGCCCGTCGAGCGGCTCACCGACACCACCGGATAGCCGGTCTGCGCGGCGGTGCGCTCGGCCGCCTTGTGCCTCGTGCCGGATTCGGTGGTCGGCAGGCCGGGGTCGGGAACCAGATGGACATTGGCGCGGCGGATACGTGCGCCGTCGGTCGAAAGCACCACGGCGCCATCCATTTTCGACAGCTCACGCAGCCGGGTCGGCGAGAATTCGACGTCGAGTTCGAATCCGCCGTCGCAGATTCGCTCCAGTTCCTCGTCGTAGCCGAGCACGATCAGCCCGCCGGTGCGGGCACGCAGGATCCGGTCGATACCGTCGCGCAGTTCGGTGCCCGGCACCAGCCGGGCGATGGTGGTACTCAGGCCGGGGTCACCATCGGCCTCGACCGCCTCGGCCACGGGCGACCCATCCGCCGGAGCCACCCCATCTGCCGCAGCCACCGTGGCCGGCACGTCCGCTGGAGTCACGAACCTGCGGCGCGGCGCGGGACGGCCGAGCAGGTGTGTCACCCAACGGCCCGGGATCATTCCACAGCCTCCACACGCTCGCGTCGTCGCTTCGACAAACCACTCGAGGCGAGAGCCGCACGAACACTCGCGACCTCGTGCACCTTCATTCCGATGCCGGACAGGTCGGTTCCGGGCGGTACCAACGCCTCCGTGAAACCTAGCCGCTCGGCCTCGCGCAACCTGCGCCCGACCCCCGTGACACGCCGGACCTCACCGGCGAGGCCGACCTCGCCCAGCACCACCATGCCCGCGCGCAGCGGGATATCGCGTTCGGCGCCGGTGATCGCGACCGCGACGGCCAGATCGGCGGCGGGCTCGGTCAACCGCATTCCGCCGACCGTGGCGGCGTAGACGTCGTGCTTGCCCAGATACACGCCGCAACGGCTCTGCAGCACCGCGAGCACCATCGAGACGCGGTTGTAGTCCAGACCGCTCACCGCGCGTCGCGGAGCGGGTACCTGGGTGGATACGGTCAACCCCTGCACCTCGCCGAGCAGCGGCCGCTTACCGTCCATCGCAACCGTGATCGCGGTGCCGGGAACCTGATCCGCACGGTGATGCAGGAACAGCCCGGACGGATCGCTCACCCCGGCGATGCCGTCGTCGTGCAGTTCGAAACAGCCGACCTCGTCGGCGCTGCCGAAGCGGTTCTTGATGCCGCGCACCATGCGCAGAGTGGAGTGTTTGTCGCCCTCGAACTGCAACACCACATCCACCAGGTGTTCGAGGGTGCGCGGCCCGGCGACATTGCCGTCCTTGGTGACGTGGCCGACCAGCAGCACCGCGATACCGCTCGCCTTGGCCAGGGAGGTCAGGGCCGCGGTCACCGCGCGCACCTGGGTCACACCGCCGATCACCCCGTCCGCGTCGGCGGCCAGCATGGTCTGCACCGAATCGACCACCAGCAGCGTCGGCCGGACCTGATCGACATGGCCGAGAATCGTGGCGAGATCGGATTCGGCTGCGAGATAAACCCTTTCGTGCACCGCCCCGGTCCGGTCGGCGCGCAGCCGGACCTGCCCGGCGGACTCCTCGGCGGTGACGTAGAGCGCACGCTCCTCGCGCTCCCGCGCCCAGCGGTGGGCGACCTCGAGCAGCAGCGTCGACTTGCCCACGCCCGGCTCACCCGAGAGCAGCACCACCGATCCGGGCACCACCCCGCCGCCGAGGACGCGATCCAATTCCGCGACACCGGTGGGCCGGGCGCGGGTGACCTTCGAGTCGATGGTCGAGATGGGCGCCGCGGCCGTCGAGGGCAGCAGTGCCCGGCGCCCGGCGGCATGCGCTCCCGCCCCGGCGCCGGCCGACACCACCTCGTCGACGGTTCCCCATTCGTTGCACCCCGGGCAGCGCCCCACCCATTTGGCAACCTCGTTCCCGCATGCCGAGCAGCGGTACAGCGATTTCACCTTGGCCACGTGCGCAGCCTAGATAGGGGGGCCGACATGGGCCGGTGTGCAGGAGCGAGCCTCAGTGGCCGCCGTGCTCGGCGACCGTCGCGCCCTCGTGCCGCGGGGTGTTCGGGCCGGCGTCGACGGGCACCTGCACCTGCACGGTGCCGGCGTTCTTGAAGTTGAAGGTGACGCCGTAGGTCAGGCCCGGCACGATGTCCTTGGTCAGTCCGGTGATCTCGACCAGGATCGGATGCGCGTTCGGGTCGGCCGGCTGATCGGGCGAACCGGCGCCCTCCTGGCGCGGCGACGCGCTGTGCTCCGGCGTGGGCGTGGCGGGCGAGCTGGTGGGCTGCGCGGCGCCGGTGGTCGGCGAGGCGTTCTCGGCGCCCGCCTGGGCGGCCTTGGCGGCCTCCGGGCTCGCGGCGACGACCGTCTGGCCGGGGATCAGTTCCGGCGTGGCCGGGGTGATCTTCACCTGGCCGAGGTCGGTGGTGATGCTGACCAGCTGGTCGGTCTTGGACGAGCCCTCGTTGATCGCGCTGAACGCGACGACGGACTTGCCACCCTTGGCGTTGGTGTACTCCTCCGACTGCGGCAGCAGGATGCGCACGTCACGCAGCGCCACGTTGCCGACGGTGGCCGCGCTGCCGTTGACGGCGGGCACCTGACCCGCGGTCTGCGAGATCTGGCCGGCACCGCATCCGGACAACGCCAGCGCCGCACCGGTGGCCAGCGCGGCAACAGCGATTGCGCGCCGCGACACCTTGGTCACATTCGACGCTGTGGTGGCTTTCAGGGCAGTCACGGGTTGTCCTCCATGTCGACCGGCTCACTCCACGATGGAGAGTAGTAGTAGGCAGCGTAGTAGTTCGCAGGGTGGTCGGTGTGGACCGGTCCGGTGTAATGTTCCGCGGCGACCCGCGAGCCGCGTATCCCGTTCTGCCGCAACGGGATGCACACGCATCGCGATCTGTCAAGCCCCAAGGTCGGCCTGTTGTGGCCCCTGACCTGCGCCGTTGATCGCGGCGTTATCGAGTCGCATGTTAAACTGTGAACATCGAAAGGGGCACGGGACACATGATTTTTAAGGTCGGAGACACCGTCGTTTACCCCCACCACGGAGCGGCGCTGATCGAAGCAATCGAGACTCGCACCATCAAGGGTGTTCAGAAAGAGTATCTGGTCCTGAAGGTCGCTCAAGGCGATCTCACCGTTCGGGTTCCCGCAGAGAACGCGGAGTACGTCGGCGTCCGCGACGTCGTCGGCCAGGAAGGTCTCGACCGAGTCTTCCAGGTGCTACGCGCTCCGCACACGGAGGAGCCGACGAACTGGTCTCGGCGGTACAAGGCCAACCTCGAGAAGCTCGCCTCCGGCGATGTGAACAAGGTGGCCGAGGTCGTCCGCGACCTGTGGCGTCGGGAGCAGGACCGCGGCCTGTCCGCCGGCGAGAAGCGGATGCTGGCCAAGGCCCGGCAGATCCTGGTCGGTGAGCTCGCGCTCGCCGAGGGCACCGACGACGTCAAGGCCGAGACCCTGCTCGACGAGGTTCTCGCCGCGGCCTCCTGACCGCATCGCCTTGACGCTCAACTCCCGCCGCGTTGTGGCATTGGTACCTGCCGCCGGTCGGGGCGTTCGCCTGGGTGAATCGACACCCAAGGCATTCGTCCCGGTCGGCGGCAGTCCCATGCTCGTACACGCAGTAGACGGTCTGATCGCGTCCGGGGTCGTCGACCGCATCGTGATCATGGCGCCCATCGAGATGATCGATGCGGCCCGGGAACTGCTCGCCGCCCGTGCCCACGCGGCCAGCTCGATACCGGTCGATGTGGTGGCCGGCGGCGTAGAACGCACCGACTCGGTGCGCGCCGGCTTGGCCGCCGCCCCGGAAGCCACCCATATCCTCGTGCATGACGCGGCCCGCGCCCTGACGCCGCCGTCGCTGATCGAGCGTGTCGTGGACGCGCTGGACGCCGGTCATCGCGCGGTCGTCCCCGGCATCCCGGTGGCCGACACCATCAAGGCAGTCGACGCGGCCGGTGATGTCACCGGGACACCGGACCGCTCCGGACTGCGAGCGATCCAGACTCCCCAGGGCTTCGACGCCGCGCTGCTGCGCGAGGCCTATGCGGTCGACCTGCCCGCCACCGACGATGCCGGCCTCGTGGAGGCGATGGGCGCGACCGTCTCGGTGGTTCCGGGCGATCCCCTGGCATTCAAGATCACCGGCCCACTGGATCTGCGACTCGCGAACGCGCTGGTAGCGGACGACTCCACCGCCGCGGGCGGGGCTGCCGGCGCGGCGAACGCCGAGACCGCGGTCACCACGACGACCGAGGCGGCGGTGACCGGATGACCGATCTCACCGCGCTGCGCACCGGCATCGGCAGCGATGTGCATCCCATCGAACCCGGTCGGCCCTGCTGGATGGCCGGGCTGCTGTTCGAGGGCGACGACGGCTGCTCCGGACATTCCGACGGCGATGTGGCCGCCCACGCCCTGTGCGATGCGCTGCTGTCGGCCGCCTGCCTGGGCGATGTCGGCGCGGTCTTCGGCACCGGACGTCCCGAGTGGGAGGGCGTCTCCGGCGCCGCGATGCTGACCGAGGTACGGCGCCTGCTCGCCGAATCCGGATATCGGATCGTCAACGCGGCGGTGCAGATCATCGGTAATCGCCCCAAAATCGGGCCGCGACGCGCCGAAGCGCAAAAAATACTCGGCGAATTACTCGACGCCCCGGTTTCGGTATCCGGTACGACGTCCGACGGTCTGGGGCTCACCGGCCGTGGGGAGGGAATCGCCGCGGTCGCGACCGCATTACTCGTGCACGACGGGCGATGTAGTACCGCGTAACCGCAGTCGGCGATTCGGTGCTGATTTATCGTTCGCGCCGATCTACCGCGGCGAACTCGGCGCCGGCCGCCGTATTTGCATCCGCGCCGGGCGGCCGCACCGTCGGCCTCACACTCGCTCCGGAAACATGCCCCGTCGAATCCGTTCCGGACCCGCGGTGTCATCGCATTCGATGGACCGTGGACCATAGGAGGGGCCCACCCATACCGTTGTTCAACAAGCCTTAGGATGGCTGGTCGTGACTCTGCGCCTGTTCGACACCGCGACGCGGACCCTGCGGGATTTCACCCCGCTGGTCCCTGGACGTGCGTCGGTGTACCTGTGTGGCGCCACCGTGCAGGGCGAACCCCATATCGGGCACGTCCGCAGCGGCGTCGCCTTCGACGTGCTGCGCCGCTGGCTCACCGCGAACGGCTACGACGTGGCCTTCGTGCGAAATGTCACCGATATCGACGACAAGATCCTCGCCAAGGCCGCCGCGGCGGGCCGCCCGTGGTGGGAATGGGCCGCGACGCACGAGCGCGCCTTCGACCGCGCCTACGAAGCGCTCGGGGTGCTGCCGCCGTCGGTGGAACCACGGGCCACCGGGCACATCACCCAGATGGTCGAGATGATGCAGCGGCTCATCGACCGCGGCCACGCCTACGCGTCGAGCGGCAACGTGTATTTCGATGTGCGCAGTTATCCGGAATACGGTGCGCTGTCCGGGCACAAACTCGAAGATGTGCAACAGGGCGAGAGCGCCGGCGAGGGTAAGCGCGATCCGCGCGATTTCACGCTGTGGAAGGCCGCGAAACCGGGCGAGCCGACCTGGCCCTCGCCATGGGGACCCGGGCGTCCGGGCTGGCATCTGGAATGCTCGGCGATGGCCGAGTTCTACCTCGGGCCCGAATTCGATATCCACTGCGGTGGTATGGATCTGGTTTTCCCGCACCACGAGAACGAAATCGCCCAATCCCGCGGCGCCGGAGACGGATTCGCGCAGTACTGGCTGCACAACGGGTGGGTGACGCTCGGCGGCGAGAAGATGTCGAAATCGCTCGGCAACACGCTCTCGGTGCCGAATATTCTCGCCCAGGTGCGGGCCGTGGAATTGCGGTTCTATTTGGGCAGTGCGCATTACGCGTCGATGCTCGAATATTCCGAACAGGCGCTGGCGGATGCCGCGCAGACCTATCAGCGACTCGAGGCATTCGTGCAGCGCACCGTCGAGCGGGTGGGTGAGGTCGCGGTCGGGAAATGGACCGACGCCTTCGCCGAGGCGCTGGACGACAATCTCGCGATCCCGAAGGCCCTGGCCGAGATTCATCGCGTGGTGCACGAGGGCAATCGGGCGTTGGAAGCGGGCGCGGGCGAATCGGCGCGCGAGGCCGCCGGACAGGTGCGGGCGATGCTCGGAATTCTGGGCGTCGATCCGCTGGATGCGCACTGGGCCGGCCCGAAGGACACCTCGGCGGCCGAATCCGCGCTCGACGTCCTGGTGCGGGCCGAACTCGAACGCCGCCAGCAGGCCCGCCGCGAAAAGGACTGGGCCACCGCCGACGCCGTGCGCGACCGGTTGGGCGCGGCCGGAATCGACGTCGTCGACACTCCCGGCGGCTCGGATTGGTCGCTGGCCAAATGATTCTCCCAGCGAAGCCTGCTGATCGGGTGCGGGTGTCGCGACCGACACGAAAGGCATACTGATGGCAGGAAATTCGCAGCGACGAGGTGCGATCCGTAAGGGCGGCACCAAGAAGGGCGCCGTCGTCGGCAGCGGTGGTAAGCGCCGTCGCGGACTCGAGGGCCGCGGCGCCACCCCGCCCGCCACCATGCGCAAGAACCACCCCGCCGCGAAACGCGCTGCGGCGGCGGCGAAAGCGGCCAAGGCGACGCAGGGGCAGAACCGCGCCCGGCCCGGTACCCGCAAGGGTGACGACGGGCCGGAGTTGGTGCTCGGCCGCAATCCGGTGGTGGAGTGTCTGCGCGCGGAGGTTCCGGCCACCGCGCTGTACGTCGCGCTGGGCACCGAGAACGACGACCGCCTCACCGAGTCCGTGCAGCGCGCCGCCGATGCCGGAATCTCCATCCTGGAGGTGTCGCGCATCGACCTGGATCGGATGAGCACCAACGGTTTACATCAGGGCATGGCCCTGCAGGTGCCGCCGTACCGCTACGCCCATCCGGAGGATCTGCTGGACAGCGCCCGCGCTTCCGGGACCGCCCCGCTGCTGGTGGCGCTGGACAACATCTCCGATCCCCGCAACCTGGGCGCGGTGATCCGTTCGGTCGCCGCGTTCGGCGGGCACGGCGTGGTGATTCCGCAGCGCCGCAGCGCCAGCGTCACCGCGGTCGCCTGGCGCACCAGCGCCGGCGCCGCGGCCCGGCTGCCCGTGGCGCGTGCGACCAATCTGACTCGCACACTGAAGGATTGGGCCAAGGCAGGTCTGCAGGTGGTCGGCCTCGATGCCGGCGGCGACACCGTCCTCGACGACTTCGACGGCACCACACCGACCGTCGTGGTCGTCGGCTCGGAGGGCAAGGGCCTGTCGCGCCTGGTCCGCGAAACCTGCGACACCATCATCAGCATCCCGATGGCCGGGCCGGTGGAATCGCTCAACGCCTCGGTGGCAGCGGGAGTCGTGCTGGCCGACATCGCCCGCCAACGCCGCTGAGCGGGGGCAGCCGGGCTATCGGCCAGTGAGTTCTGCACCGTCGCAGCCGTTTGCGAGGCAGCAGGCGCTTACCCCACGCGGGTGAACGTCTACGAGGCGTGCACCATGGTGGTCTCGGCCCGCCTCGATTTTGGAGCGACGGAGCGAGGGAGCGCAGCGACTGAGCGGAGGAGTGAAAAATCGAGGCCCAAGGGGCCGAGACCCCCGCCGAAGCGAAGCGTAGGCCGAAGATACAGCTTTTAGGGTGGGCACGCCTTAAACTCGCACGGTGGCCATGAATCAACCCGACTACTGGGGATCGCTGCCTGAGCCGCCGACCGGTAACCCGGTCGAACACCCTCATGCGACGACGGTGCTGATCCTGGGTGTGCTGAGCCTATTGTGTTGTGGCGCATTGGGTCCGGTGGCATGGGTGATGGGCAAGCGGGCGCTCGACCAGATCGAGATGTCCGGCGGCACCATCGGCGGCCGATCGCAGGTGGTGGTCGGCTATGTGGTCGGCATCGTCGGCACCGTACTGATGGTGTTGTACGCGTGCGTCTTTCTGTTGATGCTCATCGGCGGGCGCTGACCGGGCGGCTCCGGGGGAACTCGCCGGCGGTGGCTCCGTAACCGGTCCGAGGTCGAAGCGCCCGGCTTCGCAGGACTAGGCCGGTTCCTCGGCGGTGCCGTCGAGACCGCGACGCTCGCCCGGCGACGACAACTCGCCCGCGGGCCATTCGGCGCTGATACTGCCCTTCCACTGTGGCTGGCGGCGGTCGCGAAACGCCGCCATGCCCTCGGCCGCGTCCACGCTCTTGCCGACGAAGCCGTGCAGCTCGGATTCCAGCCGGCCGACCGCCTCGGGGCTCATCCCCAGGCCCTCCCAGAGCAACCGTTTGGTCAGAGCGGTCGGCAGCGGCGCGGAACCGGCCGCCAGGTCGTGCGCCACGGCCAAGGCGGTCGGCAGTACCTCGCCCGCCGGCAGACTGCTGTTGGCCACGCCCATCTGGCGCGCTTCCTCACCGTCGAAGGTGCGGCCGGTGAGCATGATGTCGGCGGCGTTGGCCATTCCCGCCAGCCGCGGCAGTGTCCAGTGCGCGTAGCCGTCGGCCATCGCGCCGCGACGCACCTGATTCAGCCCGTATACGGCATCGGTGGCCATGTATCGCAGATCGCACTGCAGGGCCAGCGACAGCCCGATCCCCACGGCATGCCCGTTCACGGCCGCGATCACCGGCTTGCGGATCTGCCACGGCGGCGGATCGATCGTGCCGCGCACGTCACCGACGCGGGCGGACAGATCGGCGCCCGCGCAGAACGCGGGCGGCGTCCCGGTGATCACCACCGCCCGAATCGCGTCCTCGGTATCGCAGCGCCGCAGCGCGGTCCCGAGCTCCACCGCCATCGTGGGCGTCATGGCGTTCTGCTGCGCGGGACGGTTGAGCGTGAGTACGGCGACACCGGCGGACACATCGACCTGCAGTTCCGAACTCATGCGACGATCCTAGGTTTGGGTGATCTTTCCCGACCACCTTACTGGCTGTGTTATCTGCCTCCGCTTCGCTGCGGCGGGGTGAACGGCTCATAGACGTACGCCTTGACAGATGGCAGCAGGCGCAGGACCGCTATCCCCGCAACACTTGGCGGCCGATCGCGTACTTGTGGACCTCGGTGGGGCCGTCGTAGAGGCGGAAGGCGCGCATATCGCGGAAGATCATCTCGACCACGGTTTCGTCGCTGATGCCGATGCCGCCGAGGACCTGGACGCAGCGGTCGGCGACCTTGAACAGTTCCTCGGACACATACGATTTGGCCATCGAACTCTCGTGGCGAGCCTTGTGGCCCTGGTCCATCAACCAGCAGGCGTGCCAGATGGTCAGGCGGCACTGGTGCAGGGCGATCTCGTTGTCGGCGAGCATGAAGGACACGCCCTCGTGCTCGCCGATCGGCTTGCCGAAGGCCGTGCGGGTCTTGGCGTGTTCGACGGCGATGCTCTGGGCGCGTTCGGCGGCGCCGAGCCAGCGCATGCAGTGGGTGAGGCGGGCGGGGGCCAGTCGCAGCTGGGCGTAGCGCAGCGCCTGGCCGCTCTCTCCCAGCAGCGACTCCTTGGGCAGGATCAGATTCTCGAAGCGCACGACGCCGTGGCCGCCGACGTAGTTGCGGTCCATCGTGTTCATGGTTCGCTCGATGACGATTCCGGGCGCGTCCCCCTCGGTGAGGAACAGGGTCGGGCCCGCGGGGAGGTGGTCGTTGTCCTCGAGTTTCGCCATGATGATCCACGTCTTGGCCCCGTCGGCCCCGGTGATCAGCCATTTGCGGCCGTTGACGGTGAAGTTCTCGCCGTCGAAGGTGGCGGTGGTGGCGAGCTGGCCGGGATCGGATCCGGCGCCGCCCGGCTCGGTCATCGCGAAGACCGAGCGCTGACGGCCGTCGATCACCGGCATCAGGAAGCGGTCGACCTGCTCGGTGTCGGCGACCTTGGACAGTAGGAACATGTTGCCCTCGTCGGGCGCGGCGCAGTTCATCGCGACCGGTCCCAGCGTGGACCACCCGGCGGCCTCGTACAGCACGGCCTGTTCGACGTGGGTGAGCCCGCGGCCGCCGAGTGCCTCGGGCGCCTGGATGGTGAGCAGCTTCTCGGCCCGCGCCAATTCGACCAATTCCTGGCGCAGATCGTCGTTGGGCCCGTGCGCGGTCAGGCGGGGGTCGCGCTCGAACGGAACGATCTTGTCGATGACGAACCGGCGGATGCGGTCACGTTCGGCGGCGAGGTCGGCGGGTATCGAGAAGTTAATCATGATTCACCTTATGGTCGGGGCCTGAGTGGAGCATACGTCGCCTCCCCACCGAGACTGAAGGCGATTGCCCGCAACTGCCGGACCTCGGGTCTCCCTTCGCCCGGACCCACGCGCAGGCGATCCGATCAACCCACGTTTTCGTGCAGAAACCGTTCGACTTCGGCGCGATAGACAGCGGGCTGATCGTCGTGGACGAGATGTCCGGCGGCACCGACGACCACATGGCGCACACCCGCCCGAGCGGCCGCCATCTCCCGCATCTGACCTGGCGGCGTGATCGTGTATTCGCCCTCGATCAGCAGGGTCGGCACGCGCACCGCGGCCCATTCGGCCCAGAAATCGCGGGTGCCCCACTCCTCGGAGATGTCGCGGAAGGTCGCGACCGAACCGTGCAACCGGTAGCCGTCCCGGCCGCGCGTGAACGAGTTGAGGAAGTAGCGCCCGGCGACCGGGCCGAAAGAGTCCAGTACCGCGTCGGCGTCGGGGAACGGTTGCGGCCAGGCCTCGATCATCTCCGCCCAGTGCCGCGCGGTGCGCCCGCGGAAATCGGGCGCCATATCCTCGACCACCAGCGCCCGGACCCGCTCCGGGTGCGCGGCCGCGAACATCCACCCGTGCAGTCCGCCCATCGAATGGCCGATCACCACCATCGGTTCCGATATCGCGGCGGTCGCGGCGGCCAGATCGGCGACGAATGCCTCGGTGGTGAGCTCCGGCGGGGCCGGCCGGCCGTGCCCAGCGGCGTCGAAGGAGTGGACATGGCCGAATTCGCGCAGCCACGGCACCTGACCCGCCCAGGTCCGCGCGCTGCCCATCAATCCGTGCAGCAGCAGAATCGGCACCCCGGTGCCACCCTCGTCGTACAACATCGGCACCGACGATACGTGCCGCGCGGTGGGATTAGCCTGTGCTCATGGCTGTTGTAAAGATCAATGCGATCGAGGTTCCCGAGGGAGCCGGACCCGAACTCGAGAAGCGCTTCGCCCATCGGGCGCACGCGGTGGAGAATTCTCCCGGCTTCCTGGGCTTCCAGTTGCTGCGCCCGGTCGCCGGTGACAACCGGTATTTCGTTGTGACGCAGTGGGATTCGGAGGAGTCGTTCGCCGCGTGGCGAGACGGACCGGCCAAGGAGGCGCATGCCGGCCAGGCCCGCCAGCCGGTCGCCACGGGCGCCTCGCTGCTGGAATTCGAGGTGGTCCTCGACGTCGCGGCGAAGCCCGCTCAGTAGTTTCTCGCCGCACCCGGTGGTCGGTCCGACCACCGGGTGAGGTGCGCCGGTCGCCCCGGCTCAGCTTTCGAGGGCGGCGTCGAGTTCGATCGTCTCGACGCCGGCCAGAGCCTTGCTGACCGGGCAACCGGCCTTGGCGGTCTGGGCGGCCTGCTCGAAGCCGCCGGCGTCGATACCCGAGACCCGGCCGCGCACGGTCAGCTTGATCGCCGAGATGCGGAAACCGCCCGCGGGATCCGGGCCGAGCGTCACATCGGCATTCACGTCCAGGCTTTCGATGGTGCCGCCGGCAGCGCCGATCTGACCGGACAGCGCCATCGCGTAGCAGGACGAATGCGCGGCCGCGATCAGTTCCTCGGGGCTGGTGGTGCCCTCGGCGGTATCGGCGGTGCGCTTCGGGAACGAGACGTCGAATTTGCCGACACCGGAACTGGCCAGGTCGACCTGTCCGGAACCGTCCTGCAAGCCACCGGTCCATGCGGTACGCGCGCTGCGTGTAGGCATCGCTGTCCTTTCGTCGAGTGAGAATGAGCCGTCGCGATCGAACCTACTCGCCGCGCGCGCTCGACTCACCGCTGTCCGGCCCGGCGCGATTCCGGCGGGACGCCGCGGCGCTGTTCACGCCATATCGCGGCGCACCATCAGTGCCACTGTGCCGCAGGCGAATACCGCGATGTACACCGCCAGCACGACGAACGACGCCGGTCGGGACAGGATGTCCAGGACGCCCGGCGTCGCCGTGCCGCCCACGGTGCGCATGGCCCCGGCCGCCGAACCCGCCGCGGTCCCCGGCAGATGGTCGGTGAGCGCCCGGACAGGCGAGAAGATCGACGCGACACCGCGCAGCAGATTCTCCACGACGAGCACCCACACCAGGCCCAGGCCCACCGCCAGCGCCGGACCACGGGCGATCGCCGCGATCAGCGCGCCGGCCAGCGTCCACATACCGAGGATCACCACGCCGGTCGCGAGACCGAGCAGGGTGTGCGCGGCTGTCGGCAGCGTCGGCGTCCGATGCTCGGCGGCCCCGATCATCGCGGCCACCCCGGTATCCACCACGAACGCCGCACCGACCAGGCCCACCACCACGCTCATCAGGGAAACCACGGTTCCGCCGACCACCGCACGACGCGAGGGTCCCTGGGTGAAAACGGTTTTCCAACTGCCCCAGCCGTATCCGCTTCCCACCACCAGCGCGCCCAGGACGAGCATGAGCGCACCGCCGAACATCGCCATGCCCTGGGTGAACACCTCCGGCACGGCCGCGGGCAGCATCAACTGCAACAGCACCTCGCGCGGCTGCCCGTTCGACATCCGGGAACTGCTGCCCGAGGTGTAGGCCAGATAGTTGAACAGATACGCGAAAACGAGATTCAGCGCGATCCAGGTGCCGAGCACGATCCAGAACGCGGGCCACTTCCGCAGCCGTGCGAATTCGGCCCTGGTGCAGGCCACTACGTCGTTCATCGGTGCTCCTGTTTCGTCATCTCGAAAAACACTTCCTCCAGCGACTTTTCGTCGGTGCGCAGTTCCAGCAGATCCGCGCCGGATGCGATCACCGCGCGCGCCACCTCGGGCGCCATTGCCCTGCCGGCATCGACTCTGATGCCGGCGGCGGTCGGTAACGCACGGTGTTCGCCCACCACCCGGCGCACCGCCGGATAGGCCTTCTCCATCGGCTCGGCGCGCACGAGAAGTGTCGCCGCACCGCGTAATTGGCTCACGGTCGATTCGGTGAGCAACCTCCCGCCGGAGATGACGCCGACCCGATCGCAGATTTCCTGCACCTCGCTGAGCAGATGCGAGGAGAGCACGACGGTGTGCCCGTCGGCGGCCAAACCGGTCACCAGTTCTCGCATTTCGGCCATTCCGGCCGGGTCCAGACCGTTGGTCGGCTCGTCGAGAATGAGCAGATCCGGGTTGCCGAGCAGGGCCGCGCCGACACCGAGGCGCTGCTTCATGCCGAGCGAGTAGGTGCGGAACCGATCGCCTGCCCGGTCGGCGAGTCCGACTCGCGCCAGGATCTCGTCCACCTCGGCGAATCGGTCGCGAGGCCGGGAACCGGCGGTGCGCTCGGTCAGGTGGTAGCGGGCCAGCACGCGCAGGTTGTCGCGGCCGGACAGGTACGGATAGAAGCCGGGCCCTTCGATCAGAACGCCGATGCGCCGCAACGACTCCCGTTCGCCCGGATTCAGGCCCAGCACCGTCGCGGTACCGGAGGTCGGCGCGATCAGCCCGACGAGCATCCGCAGCGTCGTCGTCTTACCGGCGCCGTTGGGGCCGAGAAATCCGTAGATCTCGCCGCGGCGCACGGTCATGGAGACGGCGTCGACTGCCGTGTGGTCGCCGTACTTCTTGGTGAGAGACTCGGTAACCACGACCTCGGTGGCGCTGGCCCGGGTCCGCGTGACCGTGCCGGGGAGTTCGCCGGCCGGATCGGCATTCGATCTGTTCATATCTCGACCATCCGCTTCGACCCGCGCCGACACATCCGCCGGGGCGCCCGGCTCGGCGTACGTATCTGGACGTAATTCGCGGCGCGCGGGCTCGTGCGGCGACGCGGCGGGGTTACCGTTCGAACTGTGCAGTCGAGTAAACGGCCCGGCGCCCGGGATGTGCTGCTGTGCGTCGTCGTGGCCGTCGTCCAGCTGGGCGGCGGGCATGCGGCGAATGCGCATCAGTCCGGCGTGCGTCCACTGGATGCGCTGGGATATGCGCTGCTGGTGGCCGGCCCGCTGCTGTTGACGATGCGCGCGAGGTATCCCCGGGCGGTCTTCGTGGGCGTGCTCGCGGTCACCGTCGCCTATCTGCTGGTCGGCTACGGTTACGGGCCGGTCTTCGTATCGCTGGTCATCGCCTTCCTGACCGCGACCTCGCGCGGCTCCCGCTGGTACACCTATCCGCTGGTGCCGCTGGGATTCCTGCTGATGGTGTGGCCGGTGCCCGCGCTGCGCGGCCACGGGCCCGGGGGCTGGCCGGTCGTCGGCATCCTGGCCTGGCTCGTGGTGCTGATCGCGATCGCCGAGGGCATCCGGCAGCGGCGTTCGGCGCTGATCGCGCGGCGGCAGCGCGTCGAGGCTGCCCGGCGCAACCGGGAAGCCGAGCGTGCCCGTGAACTGGCCGAGCGCGAACAGCGCGCGGCCCAGGAACGGCTGGCCATCGCGCGCGAACTGCACGATGTGCTCGCCCACAGCCTGTCGCTGATCAATGTCCAGTCGTCGGTGGCGCTGGAACTGCTCGACCGCAAACCCGAACAGGCCGCGACCGCCCTTTCTGCGATCAAAGAGGTCAGCCGCGATGCGCTCGGCGAGGTGCACAGTCTGCTGCGCTCGATCCGCGCCGGCGCGGAAACCGTTGCGGCGCCGACCAGCCCGGCGGTCGGCATCGGCGACCTGGAATCATTGCTGGCTCCGATGCGCGCCGCCGGCACCCCGGTCCACACCCGCATTTCCGGCACACCGCGCCGGGTGCCGGTGGTGGTCGACGTCGCCGCCGCCCGCATCGTGCAGGAATCGCTGACCAATGTGCTGCGGCATGCGCCCGGCGCGGAAGCGACCGTGGCTGTGGCTTATTCGCCGAGCGAGCTGTGCATCACTGTGGACAACGAGCGCTCCCCGAATTCTCCACAGTCGTCCACAACCGGTGGCGGGAACGGAATTCCGGGCATGATCGAACGCGCCCGCGCACTGGGTGGCGAGCTCTCGGCAGCACCGCGGCCGGACGGCGGGTTCGCCGTGCGGGCCCGGCTGCCGATTCCGGATCGGCCGGACGCCGGCCTACAGGAGGTGTCGTGAACGAGATCCGCGTCCTGGTCGCCGACGACCAGGCTCTGGTTCGCGCGGGATTCGCCGCGCTGCTGGACGCCCAGGACGGCATCGAGGTCGTCGGGGAGGCCGGCGACGGCGACCAGGCCCTGCGGATGACCCGGGAGCTGCATCCCGATGTGGTGCTGATGGATGTCCGCATGCCGGTCCTCGACGGCCTGTCGGCCACCCGCGAGATCGCCGCCGACCCCGGCCTGTCCGAGGTGAAGGTCGTGGTACTCACCACCTTCGAACTCGACGAATACGTCTTCGAAGCCGTGCGCGCGGGCGCCACCGGGTTCCTGGTCAAACACACCGAACCCGCGGATCTGGTGAAGGCGGTGCGCGTGGTGGCCGCCGGGGACGCGCTGCTCTCGCCCAGCGTCACCCGCCGCCTGGTCGCCGAATTCGCCACCCACGCCAAACCCGCGCCCGCCGCGGCGCTGTCGGAGCTCACCGATCGGGAGCGCGAGGTGATGGCGCTGGTCGCGGAAGGGCTCACCAATGCCGAAATCGGCCGGCGCCTCTTCATGAGCCCCGCCACCGCTCGCACTCACGTGAGCCGAATCCTGGTGAAACTCAACGCCCGTGATCGAACGCAACTCGTGGTCCTTGCCTACGAGTCGGGGGTGGTCCGCCCCGGCTGGCAGTAATTCGGGGTCGGTCGCGGCTCCGGGTCAGCGACCGAATTCCGCGGCCACCGGGATCACCTCGCGCCCGAGCACCTCCAGGGACGTCAGCTCGTCGACGCCGCCACCCGTCCGATCACCAGATCGATTCCCACCTCCGCCATCCGCTCCAGCTGCCCCAGCACCTGGCCCACGCCGCCACCGCTCGGCCCGAGATCGAAGGCGAAGACGCAGCTCTTGCGGATCTCGCGCGGATCGCGGCCGATCTCCGCGCACAGCCGGTCCAGCAGTTCGATCTTGCTCGCCAGCTCCGGCCCCGGCCGCAGACTCGCCACATCCGCGTAGCGCGCCACCAGCGGCAATGTGCGCCGCTCACCGTCGCCGCCGACGAGCACGGGTGGATGCGGGCGATGTCCGCCCGCCGGCGGATTCCGCACCACCTGCGGAGCGTTCAGCGGGCGCTCGACGTGAAAGTGCTTGCCGGATACGGGTTCCGGACCGCCCCGCGCACCGGTCCACATGGCCCGGCAGATCCGCAGCGCCTCCTCCAGCATGTCGTAGCGGTCGCGCAGCGGCGGGAACGGCAGGCCGTACCCTTCAACATCGCCGGTGGAGGTGCCCGTCCCGATTCCCAGCCAGGCCCGGCCGCCGGACAGCACATCCAGGGTGGTGACCAGCTTTCCGAGCATGGCCGGATGCCGATAGTGCACCCCCGACACCACCGCGGTCAGCTCCACCCGCGAGGTGTGCGCCGCGATGAACGACAGTGTCGAATACGCCTCCAGCACATTCTGTTCCACCCGTCCCAGCCATGGGCTCTGCCAGAGATGATCACCCACCGCGACGACTGAGAACCCGCTGTCCTCGGCCGTGTGGACGACCTCGGCCAGGCGCGATCCGATGCGTTCGGAGGGGGTATCCAGCGCGAAGTTCGTCAGATGCAATCCGATATCCATGACTTTCACCCTCTGCCTCGCGGCAGCGCGAATCATCCGTCCGGAGAACACATCCCGGGTACGTCCCCGCGCGTAGTCAGCGGGTGACGCCGAGCTCGAGTCCCTGTCGGATCGCCTGCTCCACCGGCGAATACGCACCGTCGGGCCGGTCCAGCACGCACGGTTCGTGCAGCAGCAGCGGCGGCTGGGCCATGAATTTCGGGTTCCGGCCTCGATGCGCCTGGGCGGCATGCACCAGGAACGGATGGCACAGATACACATCTCCGGCCCGACCGGTCGCCGCCATTTCCGGAAGGTCCGCGGTGGCGGCGAAGTCCTCGACCAGGTCCGACATCGCGACTCCGGCCACACCGTACGGTTCCAGCACCTTCGCCATGCGCAGATGCGAGCCCATCCGGATCCGTGTCGGCGCATCGTCGGGGCCGACATCGGAGAACAGGAACAGCATCAGCAGCCCCCGCCCCTGCGACCGCACGTTGATGCGCCACCGCAGATAGTCCTGCGGATCCTCGCCCGGGAAACTCGCATCGATATGCCATCCGTCGTCACCCGGCGGCTGCTCGCTGGGGAAGCGAATCGGGAAGGTGCCCAGTCCCTGAGCGGCGACCCATCGGCCCGCACCGACCAGCCGATCGCACGCCTGGGCCAGCAGTGGGCTGCGCGCGGCCCGGGCGAACGGCGGGTCCGCGAAACCGGGCAGCCGGACCACCGGCCGCGTCCACGTTCCGGAATCCGCCGGATCGCATCCGGTCGCGCGCCAGAGTATTTCCCGCGCCTCGGCCGCGGTGGACTCGGAGAACGCACCCTCCACTCGGACGAAACCGTCGGAGATGAAGTCTTGCACCTCGGCATCGGTCAGCACACAGCCCTCATTCCGCTCGCGAACATCGCCAGCATGGAACAGGTTCCCGCGCGGCCGCCACTCATTTTCAGGGCAGGCAGCCGCGGATACGACGATGCCGGCCACCCCGTCGGGGTGGCCGGCATCGGTCGGTTCGTACGGACTACTTACTCGCCCGAGGCCTCCGGAGCGGTCTCACCGGCGCCGGCCAGCGCCGCGACCGGTTCGGCTTCCGCCTTGGCGGGCTTGGCCTTACCGGCGAAGGTGAACTTGGCATCCTCGCCGGCGCCCTCGCCGTCCCAGTTCTCGACGTCGACCTCGACGATCTGGCCGGGGCCGATCTCGCCGAACAGGATCTTCTCCGAGAGCTGATCCTCGATCTCGCGCTGGATGGTCCGGCGCAGCGGGCGAGCGCCCAGCACCGGATCGAAACCGCGCTTGGCGAGCAGGCTCTTGGCCTTCTCGGTGAGCTCGATCTCCATATCCTTGTTCCGCAGCTGCGTCGCGACGCGGTTGATCATCAGATCCACCATCTCCACGATCTGCTCGTTGGTGAGCTGGTGGAAGACGATGACGTCGTCGATACGGTTGAGGAACTCCGGACGGAAGTGCTTCTTCAGCTCGTCGTTGACCTTGAGCTTCATCCGCTCGTAGTTCGAGCCCTCGGCGTTGGACTGCGAGAAGCCCAGACCCACGGCCTTCGAGATATCCGAGGTGCCGAGGTTCGAGGTGAAGATCAGCACCGTGTTCTTGAAGTCCACGGTCCGGCCCTGGCCGTCGGTGAGGCGGCCGTCCTCCAGCACCTGCAACAGGGTGTTGTAGATCTCCTGGTGGGCCTTCTCGATCTCGTCGAACAGCACGACCGAGAACGGCTTGCGGCGCACCTTCTCGGTGAGCTGGCCGCCCTCCTCGTAGCCGACGTAGCCCGGAGGGGCACCGAACAGCCGCGAGGCGGTGAAGCGGTCGTGGAACTCGCCCATGTCGATCTGGATGAGCGCGTCGTCGTCGCCGAACAGGAAGTTCGCCAGCGCCTTGGACAGCTCGGTCTTACCGACGCCGGACGGACCGGCGAAGATGAACGAACCGGACGGACGCTTCGGATCCTTCAGGCCGGCGCGAGTACGGCGGATGGCCTTCGACACGGCCTTGACCGCGTCCTCCTGGCCGATGATCCGCTTGTGCAGCTCGTCCTCCATGCGGAGCAGACGGGTGGTCTCCTCCTCGGTGAGCTTGAACACCGGAATACCGGTCCAATTGGCCAGCACCTCCGCGATCTGCTCGTCGTCGACCTCGGCCACGACGTCCAGATCACCGGAACGCCACTGCTTCTCCCGCTCGGCGCGCTTGGCGACGAGCTGCTTCTCCTTGTCGCGCAGCCGCGCGGCCTTCTCGAAGTCCTGCGCGTCGATGGCGCTTTCCTTCTCCCGGCGGGCATCGGCGATCTTGTCGTCGAATTCGCGCAGGTCCGGCGGAGCGGTCATCCGGCGGATGCGCATCCGCGCGCCCGCCTCGTCGATCAGGTCGATCGCCTTGTCCGGCAGGAACCGGTCGTTGATGTACCGGTCGGCCAGCGTGGCCGCGGCCACCAGCGCACCGTCGGTGATGGACACCCGGTGGTGCGCCTCGTAGCGGTCGCGCAGGCCCTTCAGGATGTTGATGGTGTGCTCGACCGTCGGCTCGCCCACCTGGACCGGCTGGAACCGGCGCTCCAGGGCGGCGTCCTTCTCGATGTACTTGCGGTACTCGTCGAGGGTGGTGGCACCGATGGTCTGCAGCTCACCGCGGGCCAGCTTCGGCTTCAGGATCGAGGCCGCGTCGATCGCGCCCTCGGCGGCACCCGCACCCACGAGCGTGTGCAGCTCGTCGATGAACAGGATGATGTCGCCGCGGGTGTTGATCTCCTTGAGCACCTTCTTCAGGCGCTCCTCGAAATCACCGCGGTAGCGGCTGCCCGCGACCAGGGAACCCAGGTCGAGGGTGTAGAGCTGCTTATCCTTCAGCGTCTCCGGCACCTCGCCGTTGACGATGGCCTGAGCGAGACCCTCGACGACGGCGGTTTTACCGACGCCGGGCTCACCGATCAGGACCGGGTTGTTCTTGGTGCGGCGGCTCAGCACCTGCATGACGCGCTCGATCTCCTTCGAGCGGCCGATGACCGGGTCGAGTTTGCCTTCGAGTGCGGCCTGGGTCAGGTTGCGGCCGAACTGGTCGAGGACCAGCGAGGTGGACGGGGTCCCGGATTCGCCACGAGCACCGGACTCCACCGCCTCCTTACCGCCCTGGTAGCCGGACAGCAGCTGGATGACCTGCTGCCGCACCCGGTTGAGGTCGGCGCCCAGCTTCACCAGCACCTGGGCCGCGACGCCTTCGCCCTCACGAATCAGGCCGAGCAGAATGTGCTCGGTGCCGATGTAGTTGTGGCCGAGCTGCAGCGCCTCGCGCAGGCTCAGCTCCAGCACCTTCTTGGCCCGGGGGGTGAAGGGGATGTGACCGGACGGCGCCTGCTGGCCCTGTCCGATGATCTCCTCCACCTGGCTGCGCACACCCTCGAGCGAAATTCCCAGCGACTCCAGGGACTTCGCCGCGACACCCTCACCCTCGTGGATCAGGCCCAGCAGGATGTGCTCGGTGCCGATGTAGTTGTGGTTGAGCATCCGAGCCTCTTCTTGGGCCAGGACAACGACCCGCCGCGCGCGGTCGGTGAACCTCTCGAACATCGCTCCCTCACTTCCTGCTCCGCTATCCACGGCATCCGGCGCTGCTGTTGTGCTTCGTGCTTCACACCTGTGGCGCCAGCCTGCCATGAAGCCCTGGGGTTGCATCCCCCGCCTCTACTGTAGTTGGCGGGGGTCACGGCCGTCGTCCGTCTACCCTATTGCGAACGGGCGACAACGCGAGTCATACCGTTCTAACGCGGCTCCAACCCGGAACGTTTCCCCAGCAACTACGCCCACAGCTGAATTTTCGGGCCCCCTTCCCGACGTCGGGGTTCGCGGCCCCGAAACTCGGCCGCGAATCTCCGCGCGACGTCCTCGCCGACGGAACTATCCGGTGAGCGGTGGGATGAAATGGCAGGGCACGGGGTGCGGATCGTCCGGATCCAGGGCGTTGAGCGCGAACGCGGCCGCCCGGTCGCTGCCCGCGATGCCGGCGTGCTCCGAATAGTCCGACGCGCAGCCGTCCTGGACCACGATGTTCGTCGTCGTCGGTCCGGGCACCAGGGCAACGGTGTACGGGACCACCAGCTCGTCGTAGCGGGTCTCGATATTGGTGTAGGTGACGTCCGGGTCGTAGACGCCGTCGGCGTTCAGGGAGCGGAGGAAATCCGTACTGCCCGTCATCTGCGCGCAGGCGGCACAGGGGCTCACGCCCAGGACGCCGTCGAAGGCCGGCTCCGCGCCCAGGCGCCGCGCGAAATCGCGAGCCGGATCGATCACCGGGCCGAAGGTGCCCAGCCACGGCGCGGCGATCGCCACGAACTTGTCGACCTTGTCCGAACCGCCCAGCCGCTTGACGAAGTAGTTGCCCACCAGATTGCCCTGCGAATGCGCGATCAGATCGACCTTCGCGGCGCCGGTCGCCGCCAGCACCCGGTCCACGAACTCCGCGAGCTGCGCCGAACTGTCCTCGATCGGCCGCATGCCGCCGATCGCCGAGAGCGGCCACGGCAGGTCGTAGGCGCCGTAGGTCAGCGAGTAGACGCAATATCCCTCGTTGGCCAGCAGCGGCGCGTACACGCCCCAGTTCGTCTGCGCCCCGCCGCCGGTGCCGTGCACCAGCACCACGGGTTCGGGATGCGCGGCGCTGGGCCGGCACGACCAGTCGTCGGCGCCGGGCAGGGAACCACCCGGATTTCGCAGCTCGTACGGAATGCCGGAGAAGAAGTTGTAGTCCACCGGATATTCGGCGTGGGCCGCCGCTGCGGCGGTCACCCACAGGGTGCTCAATACCGCCAGGACGAGGATGGATCCGGGTAACCGGCGCAGCAGACGCGGCGCACGCACGGGACGAGACGACATCGAGAGCTCCAAAAACTAGAACGCGTTTCAACACGCTAGCGGGAGCAGGGAACCGTGCGGATCGATACCGGCGGGTAACCGGAATCGCGCGTCACATCCGGCGGACGGATCTCAGAGGTCGCGCTGCGAGATGATGCCGTTCTGGATGGCCAGCGCCGCCAGCCGCACCCGCTTCTGATTCTGCGGCAGATCCTCGACGCCGAACTTCGAAAACAGCGCGCGCAGATGGGTTTTGATCGCATCCACGCTCAGATACAACTCGTCGGCGATCTGCTGATTGGAGGCGGGCGTGGCGAATTCGGTATTGCCGCGGTACGGGCGGCACAGCGCGATCAGAACCGCGCGCTGCGTATCGGTGAGTGAACGGGGACTCGGCACCGAGCCGACGGAAGTCCGGGTCGCGTCGTCGACCGTACCGGTGTAATCGTGAAACGACAGCATCGAGGTCCCGACCCGGATGCGGTCGCCGGCCTCCAGCCGGCGGCGGCCGGCCAGCCGCTCGCCGTTGACGAAGGTGCCGTTGCGCGAGAGTCCGTCGTCGACGATCGTCCAGTGCGCGCCGAGGTATTCCACTGCCGCATGCAGTCGCGACACCTCGGCGTCCCAGCCCAGGGACAGATCTGCCTGCGGCGAACGCCCGATGGTGATGCGCTGATGATCCGGGGTCAGCGTCAGTTCGTGGCGGCGGCCGGTGTCGTCGATGAACCGGAGAAACGATTCGTGAATATTCGTCACCGCGTTGCTACCCCCACCCTCGTACCGCCAGTGACGTGGTCTGCATAGGCCCCATGGTGCCGCGCCGACGCGGCGACGAGCAAGATCACCACGCCGGGACCGTCCGGGTACGGCCGCACCGAAATACCGCGACCGCACGGAAATACCGCCGAGGCATCGAAATGCCGCTGCCGCCCGGACGTCGCACGATTCCTCCGGGCGGCAGCGGCACAGACGCAGCCGGGTCTTTTCGACCGCACTAGTTGTTGCGGCCGACTTCCTTGTGGTAGCTCTCCACGACATCGGCGGAGATGCGACCGCGCGCGGAAACCTTGTGGCCCTTACGCCGCGCCCACTCCCGAATTGCCGCACTCTGTTCGCGATCCATGGAAACTCGGCCCTTCGGCGCACCGGTGGTCGCACCGACCGGCTTGCTGCGCCGGCGACCGCTCACCCGGCGGGCATTGGCAACCCACACGTCCAGCCCGTCCCGCAGCTTCGCCGCATTCGCCGCCGACAGGTCGATCTCGTACGAAACACCGTCGATCGCGAACTCGATGGTCTCGTCCGCAATGGACTCACCATCGACATCGTCGATCAGGCTAACGGTGACCTTCTTTGCCATGAGATGAACGTCCTCTCGAAATCGTGCGACCCGGATACCAGGCCGATGCCCGAGTCGAGAATACCTCTAGATACGAAATTTCCAAGACGGGGAATCGGCATTCAAACCCGGTACTCAGCGACCGGACGGACGCACAATTGGGAACAGTATGGTTTCCCGGATTCCGAGTCCGGTCAGTGCCATCAGCAACCGATCGATTCCCATACCGGTACCGGTTGTCGGCGGCATACCGTGTTCCATGGCGGCGAGGAAGTCCTCGTCCAGCCGCATGGCCTCCTCGTCACCGGCGGCGGCGAGTCTGGCCTGGTCGACAAAACGTTCCCGCTGTACGACCGGATCCACGAGTTCCGAATAGCCCGTAGCCAACTCGAATCCGCGGACATACAGATCCCACTTCTCCGTGACGCCCGGCTTACTGCGATGCTGGCGCGTCAAGGGTGAGGTCTCCACCGGGAAGTCCCGCACGAAAGTGGGCGCATAGAGCTTGTCGCCATAGCTGTGTTCCCACAGTTCCTCGACAAGTTTGCCGTGGCCGTAACCCTTGTCCGGAGGAATTTCCAGACCGACCCGATCGGCTAGCGCGAGCAATTCCGGAACAGTAGTTTCCGGCGTTACCTCGACCCCCAGCGAATCGGATAGCGAGGGATACATCTCGATGGTGTTCCACTCACCACTCAGGTCGTATTCCGTACCGTCGGCGAGTGTGACGACCTGAGTGCCGAAGACCTCTTGTGCGACTTCCTGGATCAATTCCCGCATCATCCGCGCGGAATCGTCGTAGGTGCCGTAGGCCTCATAAGTTTCCAACATCGCGAACTCGGGCGAATGCGTCGAGTCGGCGCCCTCGTTACGGAAGTTGCGATTGACCTCGAAGACCTTCTCGATCCCGCCCACCACGCAGCGCTTCAGGAACAACTCCGGCGCGATGCGCAGATACAGATCCATATCCAGCGCATTGGAATGGGTGACGAACGGACGCGCCGCCGCACCTCCGTGCAAAGTCTGCAGCATCGGCGTCTCTACCTCGAGGAAACCCCTGCGCTCCAACGCATTTCGCAGTGCGCGCACGGCCGCCACCCGGGTGCGGGCCATCTCCCGCGCCTCCGGGCGCACGATGAGGTCGACATAGCGCTGGCGGACCCGCGACTCCTCGCTCATCTCCTTGTGCGCCACCGGCAGCGGACGCAGCGATTTGGCCGCCATCGACCACGAATCGGCCATCACGCTCAATTCGCCGGTGCGGGAGGAAATCACTTCGCCGTGCACGAAGACGAAATCGCCCAGATCGACATCGGCCTTCCACGCCGCCAGCGCATCGGCGCCGACACCGTTCAGGCTGATCATCGCCTGCAGCTTGGTGCCGTCCCCCTCCTGCAGCGTGGCGAAGCAGAGCTTGCCGGTATTGCGCATGAAGATGACCCGGCCGGCCACGCCGGCCTGCACGCCGGTGCTGGTGTCGGGCTCGAGGTCGGGATAGGCGGCGCGGATCTCGGCGAGGGTGTGGGTCCGCGGCACCACCACCGGATACGGCTCTACGCCCGCGTCGAGCAGCCGCTCACGCTTCTCCCGGCGGATCCGCATCTGCTCGGGAACGTCGACTTCCGCTGCGGCAGGATGCGATTGCCCCGCAGGAACCCGGCCCGCGGAGCCACCGGACGAAGGGCTTTTCGGGGTGCTCACAGCGAACCACCCTATCGTGCGCCGGAAATCGTTCTGCGCGCGCCCGACCCCCGCTCACCCGGGCTATTACAGCGAGACGAGTGCGGTGATCTCACCGGCCAGATGCGGTGCGCCGGCGGCCACCGACAGCAGCCCCGCGGCCTTTACCGCCTGGTAGCCACCGACCAGATCGGTGGCCCGGTGCAGACCCAGCTGCTGCAGTGTGGCTGCCGCCAAACTGGAGGTGTAACCCTCCGAGCAGACGATCACCCATTCGCGATCGTGATCGGTGGCCAGGGCGAGCCGTGCGGGGCTGGTAGGGTCCAGCCGCCACTCCAGCACATTGCGCTCGATCACCAGGGCGCCCGGCAGGGTGCCCTCCTTGACCCGCTGGGCCTGCGGACGGATGTCGACCAGCAGGGCGCCGCGCGCGATCGCCTCCGGCAATTCGAACGCGTACATGCGCGTCAATCGCGCACGCGCCGCCTCCAGCATGTCGTTGATGGTGAGATGCGGGTACGTCATTTCACATCGCCTTCGGGCTGGTCGGTGAGCAAGGTCCGGGTACGTCGCAGCGTCCCGTGGCCGGTCACCTCGTAATACGACATGGCGGACAGAGGTGGTGAATACGCGTGCACCGAGAGCGTCGGATTCGACGGCTCGGGCACACCCGCGAACTGATCCGGGGCACGCACCACGTCGTGCACCCAGCCGAGCGGGAACGAGGCCTGATCACCGGCGGTGAGAGTGCGCTGGCGCAATTCCTTGCCGTTCCAGCGGAATTCCGAGAGCGCACCGCTCAGCACGGTGAGCGCGCCGAGCGAGCCGGCGTGGTCGTGCAATTCCGTCGACCGGTCCGGCACCCAGCTGATCAGCCAGACATCGACCTCGTCGTCGGCGAGAAGCCGGACGGCCCAACGGTTTTCGGTGGGCCACACGCCACCGGACGGCAGCAGGTGGTCGAAGCGGCCCGCCATGACGTCCTCGGCGCCCTCGTCGGTCAGCCGCAGCAGATCCGCCGGGCGCAGCCGGGTCGGCAATGCGGACGACACCGAGCGATCGGTGATCTCGGCGGTGAGGCGGTTGGCCGGACGAGCGGGCGGCAACTGCCCCGTCCGACGCCGCGCGGCATCACCGCTCGCGACGGAGGTAACAGCAGAGGTGAGGACAGAGGAACGCATGAGCGAAGCTCCAGGAGTAGTGGACGGCCGAGGGCGGATACGCAGCCTCGACAATCAGCCGAGGCGAATCAGCCTCGACAACACTCCTGGGTGCTCACGCGGAAAGTCACGAGCCGAAGTCTAGCAGGGTGACCAGCGCGTGCAAGGCGGTGTGTTTCACCCCATAGCGCGCCGGTCACGGGCGGCGGCGCTGCTGGTTGCGCTCGTAGACCAGACGGAGGCCGTCCAGGGTCAGATGCGGCTCATGGTGGTCGATGGTCTCGGATTCGGGGACGATCAGCGGTGCGGTCGGGCCCGTCGCCACCACCGACACATCGTCACCGGCGAAGGCGTCGAGTTCGTCGCGAATCCGGTCGATCAAACCGTCCACCAGGCCCGCGAAGCCGAATACCGCGCCGGACTGCATACACTCCATGCTGTTCTTCCCCACCACCGAACGCGGGCGGGTCAGTTCCGCGCGCCGCAGCGCACTCCGGGCCACCAGCGCCTCGGTGGAGATCTCCACGCCGGGGGCGATCGTCCCGCCGAGGAACTCGCCCTTCGCCGACACCAGGTCGACACAGATGGCGGTGCCGAAATCGACCACGATCGCCGGCGACTCGAAACGATGATATGCCGCAAGGCAATTCACGATCCGGTCCGCGCCGACCTCTTTCGGATTGTCGACCAGCAGCGGGATTCCGGTGCGCACACCGGGTTCCACCAGCACGTGCGGCACGTGCGACCAGTAGCGACCCAACATGGTGCGCAACTCCCGCAGCACCGGCGGCACCGTCGACAAGGCCGACACCCCGACCACCTGGTCCAGCCGCTCGCCCACCAAACCCCGCACCTGCATGGCGAATTCGTCGGCGGTCAGCAGCGGATTGGTGTGCACGCGCCAGGTGTGCACCAGCTCCGCATGCGCACCACTGCCCGAGAACAGGCCGATCTCGATACTGGTGTTGCGGACGTCGATCGTCAGCAGCATCCTCGCCCCGCTGCCCGCGGCTCAGGCGAAGGTCAGCGAGCGCGGCGAGGTCAACCCCGAACCCTCCGGGGCGTGCGCCGGGTCCGAACCCAGCTCCACCGGACGGTTGCGGTCGTCGACGAACACCACCCGCGGCTGGTACTCGCGCAGCTCGGCCTCGTCCATCATGCCGTAGGCGATCAGGATGACGAGATCACCCGGATTCACCAGATGCGCTGCTGCGCCGTTGATTCCGATCACGCCCGAACCGCGCTCACCGGCGATCACATAGGTTTCCAGCCGGGCGCCGTTGTCGATGTCGACGATGCAGACCTGCTCACCCTCGAGCAGATCGGCGGCGTCCATCAGATCCGGGTCCACGGTCACCGAACCCACATAGTGCAGATCGGCGTGAGTCACCGTGGCACGGTGGATCTTCGACTTCATCATGGTGCGCAACATCGTGGTCGCCTTTCCTATGCGTCGGCCTGGGCAGGCTGGAAATCGGGGACAGCGTTGTGGCCGTCGGCGGGTGCGACGGGTCCGGAGGCGGCAGCCTGCGTAACCACGGAGGGCCCCGCGGACGCCGCATCGGACACCGCGGGAGGGACGGAAACGGGCACGTTGTCGATCAGGCGGGTGGCGCCGATGCGGGCGGCCACCAGCAGGCGAGCGTTCCCGCTGCTCGGAATGGGGCCCAGATCCGAACCACGCAACTCCAGATAGTCGACGTCGACACCGGTCGCACCGTCGAGCACCGAACGAGCCGCGGCCAGAACCGCGTCGGGCCCGCGCCCCGCCGCATGCCGGCCCGCGGCCAGCGCGGCGGACAGTGTGATCGCCAACTCGCGCTGCTGTTCGTCCAGGTAGCGGTTGCGCGAGGACAGCGCCAGGCCGTCGGACTCGCGCACCGTGGGCACCGCGACGATATCGACGTCGAAGTTCAGATCCCGGACCATCTGCCGGATCAACGTCAGCTGCTGATAGTCCTTCTCGCCGAAGAACGCCTCGTGCGGACGCACGATCTGCAGCAGTTTCGCCACCACCGTCAGCATCCCGGCGAAATGGGTCGGGCGGCTGGCGCCCTCCAATTCGGCGCCGAGCGGTCCCGGATGGACCGAGGTGCGCGGGCCGTCCGGATACATCTGGGCGACGCTCGGCGCGAACACCAGCGCCACGCCCTCCTCGCGCAGCAGCGCCACATCGCTGTCGAGGGTGCGCGGGTACTTGTCGAAGTCCTCGTTCTCACCGAATTGCAGCGGGTTGACGAAGATCGACACCACCACAACCTGATTCGTGCGCTTGGCGCGGCGCACCAACTCCAGATGGCCCTCGTGCAAAGCACCCATCGTCGGCACCAGCGCGACCGTGCGACCGACCCCGCGCAGTGCGGAGGTCACCGCCGAAACACCGGCCGGCTCGTGGACGACCGTGAGCTCGCCCGGGCGATACAGCTTGCGCAGCTGCTCCGGGGTCAGCTTCTTCGCTCCCGAATTCGACATCAGTATCCCTCCAGCAGGCCGATCAGATCCGGATTCGTGCGGGCCAGCTGCGCCGTGCGCAGCGACATCGCGCGATAGCCGGCCGCCAGTTCCGGATCGGCCGCGGCCAGTGCCTCCAGGTGCGTCGAGACGGCGAGGGCGTCACCCCGCGCCACCGGACCGGTCAGCGCAGGCAGGCCGCGCCGCAGCGCGTTGTCCAGCGCCGCCGAGACCAGCGGCGCCAACATCCGCTCCGCCAATCCGTTGGGCTGGTCGTCGACTACCTGCTGCCCCAGCAGGCCCGGACCCTCCAGCGCCGCCCGCAACGCCGCGACCGCATCGACGATCAGGGTGACCAGATGATTACTGCCGTGCGCGAGAGCCGCGTGGTACAGCGCGCGATTCTCCTCCGGGACCCGCACCGGCTCGCCGCCCATCTCGATCACCAGCGACTGCGCGATGGCATAGCCGATCTCGTCGGCCGCGGTGATGCCGAAACAGGCATTCGCCAGGCGGGCGGTGTCCTCGTCGTGGCCGGTGAAGGTCATCGCCGGATGGATCGCCAGCGGGCGGACATCGGTCAGCGGGGACAGGACGGCCACACCGTTGGCCCCCGAGGTATGCGCGACGATCGTTCCCGGACGGACCACCCGCGCCGCCGCCAAACCGGCCACCAGACCGGGCAGTTCACTGTCCGGTACGGCCAGGATCAACAGTTCGCTGCGCGCCGCGATCTCCTCGGCCGGCAAGATCTGCGATTCCGGCAACCGCGTGTGCGCCCGATGCCGCGACGCATCGGAAATCGCCGACACCCCGAACACCACGTGCCCGGCCCGCTCCAGCGCGACACCCAGCGCCGAACCCACCCGGCCCGCCGACACGATGCCGACCGTCAGCCGGGCCGGCGCCGGATCACTGCCTGGTACAGCGGACGAGCCCGAGACCGCAGGCGCGGCGGGGCGCGACGAATCGGCCTCGTCGGGCCGCGAAAAATCGGAGGTCACCGTTGTCCTCTCGGAAGGCGTTCCAGTCCCGCATGGCGGGTACCGGACGTTACGAGTCGAGAATAGGTAGTGACCGGGGGCGCTGCCAGAGGACCCGCGCGTGATATTTCCCTCAGTAGATTCGGCCTGCGCTTCGCTCCGGACCTTTGGCCTCCGCTTCGCTTCGGATCTTTGGCTTCCGCTTCGCTTCGGCAGGGGTCTCGGCTGCCGCCCTTACGCGGCCTTGCGGGCGGGTTCGCTGCGGTAGCGGGAGGTGGGGCCGTGGATGCCCAGGAGGCGCCAGGCGACCTTGGCCACGGGGTTCATCAGGCCGCTGGTGGTGGCCAGTGCTCGGACGTCGCCGAAGATGTTGCGCATGGTGACCTGGGATTCGGTGCTGCCCCAATAGGCCTCGCGCATCACCTCCGCGGGGATGTCGAACTTCTCCACGAACTCCTTGGGCGGAGTCATGATCATGTCGAGCATGATCCGCATCGCGGTCGGGAAGAGCAGCGACAGCACGAACTTCGTGGCCGGATTCATGCCGGGCACGTTGCGGCGCAGATATTCGTGTGCGAACGAGATGTGGCGCGCCTCTTCCGCCACGTGGATCTGCATCACCCGCTGCACCATCGGATGCAGGTCGGTACCGGCGCGCAGCAGCGACTTCTGCAGGTGGTCGATGGGTTCCTCACCGCCGAGGATCATCGTGAAGAACAGTTCCGGGAAGTACTTCACGGCCGGCCAGATGATCATGGTCAGCTTGCGGTCGACGGTGCCCATGCCGACCACATCCTCGCCGATGCGGTTGATCATCTCCTGGAACATCATCGTGTGGTTGCACTCTTCGGCCGCCTCGTGCGTCACGTAGCGGAATTCCGGATCACCGTTGGGCACCGACACCAGGTACTGCATCAGACCGCGGATCAGCAGTTGCTCGAAGTCCAGGCCGACCTTGGCGATACCGGCCTGGCGCCACATACCCATGGCGATTTTGCGTTCCACCGGCTGCGCCTTGTACCAGGGATGGCGTCCCAGCGGATCCTCGTCCGGCATGATCCAGCGGGTGTCGGTGGGATCGACCGCGAATTCCGGTGAATCCCAATCGATGTCGACGTAGGGGTCGAAGTTCTTGTGCACCGACCCCTCGGACAGACCGCGCAGGATCTCGTGATACTCGGGATCGGCCGACGTGTTCTTTACGGCAGTGGACAGCATCTTCGGTGTCTCCTTCGCAGTACTCTCCTGCGAAAGTTACCGATACTTAGCGTCACATGCAACCTGTTTCACAGGCGTGATCGCGGGCATTACGAGCTGTTCTGCTCCGATCGCAGATTCGCCATGATCTCCGCGACGGTGAGTTTGCGCCCCGGCTGATCCTCGTCGGAATCGGCGTGGCGACGACGGCGGGAACCGGCGGTACCCATGGTCGTCGTGGGCTGGACGGGAGCCAGCCGCGGCACCGAGGAACTCGGGCGCGAGTCGCCGGACTCCGTGGTCGCCGGCTCGGAAGTACCGTTCGCCGACGCGGTGGCGGATTTCGCCGAGCTCGCCGAGGGATCGTCGATCTGCCGGTCGCCGGACGGGGCCGATCCGGACTCCGGCGACAGGAGCTCCGACGGCTGAGACTCCGGCAGCTGAGACTCCGACGATCCGGACTGCGCTTCCCCACCCTGGCGACCGCCGTTTCCGTCGCCGTTCACCGACGGTCCGGACGAAACCCCCTCCTCATCCAGCGCCTCCGCCGACACCACGGCGGTCTCGGCCGTCACCGGATCGTCGTACGGACTGGCGAAGGCCGGGGGTTCGGGATGATCGGGATCGAAGACCGGCGAGACCACGTGCAGCGGCACGGCAGGTGCGCTCCACGCGTCCCAGGTGTCGGTTTCCTGCGAGCTACCGTTCGCCACGGTCGCGTGGGTGAGCTCCTGCACCCGCACGGCCTCGGCGCGCAGCGCCGGTCGGTCGACCAGTAGGTCGCCGTCGAACAGCCGCTGCAGACTTTCGCGCAACACGGTCAGTTCGCTGCGCAGCGCGGCCAGTTCGGCGGCGTCCGCGCCGACCTCCCGGCGCACCCGCGATTCGACACCGAGTTCGTATTCGCGGCGGGCGGTGATCTCGCGTTCGAGCTGCAACTCGTAGACCTTCTGCAGGTCACGAGCCTTGGCCTGATCGATCGCCGCATCCCGGCGATAGCGGGTCGCCGCCAGCGCGGCCACCGCGGCGGCCCACAGAGCCGCGACCAAACCGACCCGGACCAACTGCACATTGTTGCTGAAAATCAGAAACACACTGGCAATCAGACCGAGCAGAATTAATACGCCGACGACGATTTTTCCCGCGTTGTCCCGCTGTCGCGGGGAAGCACTGCTACGGGAGGGTGAAACCATGTCCGCAAGGGTAGCTCGAATAGCGGATTCCGGCGCGCAGCCGGTCCGGAACTCCACTCGATTGCGTTAGCTATGAGGTAGCCGGTTCGTCTGGTGGCTCATGTGGCGCGCGGCAGCAATACTCCAGCCACAGCGCGGCGGCGACCAGCACCACACCGGCGATCAAACCCACGATGGCGCCGGGGGTGTCCGAGGCGGCCGCGCGGATATCCGACCGCTGCGGCAGCACCCAGATCAAAAAGCCCAGCCACACGCCGGCCGCCAGGGACCCCACCTGCGCCGAAGCCTTCGCCAGCGCCACCGCGCGGGCCGCGGTGATCGGATGCAACTGTTTCGGCCCGTCACCGATGCGGTGATCGCCGACGCGGGCGCGAATCACGAACGCCAGCACCGCTTCCACGGCGGCCACCGGATACAGCGAGGCGGCCGCGATCACCGTGATCGGCGGAAAGCTCGAATAGGCCCACCGAGTCGCCACCCACGCCACCGCGGCGGCGATCACGACATTGGCGAGCAGATCCAGAATTTTGGTCGGCCTCATGACGTTCATGACCAGCCGCCGTTCATCGTTGCGCCGCGGACAGCGACAGGTCGGTGAGCCGGACGCCGTCGATCTCGTCCGGATCGAGCTCGGCGAGCAGTTCCCGAATCGGCCGGGTCCGGCCGAGCACCTCCAGCGTCGCGTCGGGTTCGACTTCGGCCCACGGAATCAGGACGAACGCGCGATTGTGCGCCTGCGGATGCGGCAGTGTCAGTTCCGGGTCCGCACTGGTCACCGGATGCAGCCCCGCGGGGCCACGCTCCGCGCACCAGATCACGTCGACATCCAGAGTCCGTGCGCCCCAGCGGATCTCGCGGACACGCCCGGACCGCCGTTCCAACCGCTGTCCGCGTTCGAGCCAATCGCGCGGGACCAGCTCCGAATCCTCGACCACCACAACGGCATTGAGGTAGTCCTCCTGCGGCACTCCACCCCACGGAGCGGTCGAGTACACCGACGAGACGGCGACCAGCTGCGGCGTCAGCGCCTCCACCACACTGCGGAGATGGGCGAGCCGATCCCCCAGATTCGACCCGATCGACAGCACCGCACGGCTCATCCGGCCACCTCCGGGGTCGGCGGTAATCCTCGCCGCCTGGTGGCCACCACGCGGACATCGGCGAAGGTGTGCGGAATCGGCGCCGAGGGCTTGTGCACGACCACCTCCGCCGCGGTGACGCGCTCGTCGCGCATCACATCATCGGCGATCTCGGCGACGACGGTCTCGATGAGATTGCGCGGCGGGCCGGAGACGATCGCGACCGCGCGTTGCGCCAGCTCGCCGTAGTCGACGGTGGCCGACAGCTCATCGGTCGCGGCCGCCTTCGCGAAATCCAGCCACAGGGTGATGTCGACCAGGAATTCCTGGCCGTCGCGGCGCTCGAAATCGAAGCAGCCGTGGTGACCGTAGGCGCGCAGACCGCGCAGCTCGATGCGATCGGTACTCACTCGCTCCCCTGATTGTGTGAACCGGCTTCGGCGGCTCGCCGCCCCGCAGATTCGGCGGCTCGCCGCCAGGCATCCGCGACGGCGATGGCGTCGAGCGACGACCGCACATCGTGCACTCGCACGCCCCATGCGCCGTGCTGAGCGGCCAGGGCGGAGATGGTGGCGGTGGCGACCTCACGCCCGTCGGGCGGGCGCGGTCCGGACTCGTCGGCCAGCAGCGAACCCAGGAAACGCTTGCGGGAGGCGCCGACCAGAATCGGCAACCCCTGGGCCGTCAGTTCCGGCAGTGCGCCCAGCAGGGCCCAGTTGTGCTCGGCGTTCTTGGCGAAGCCGAGGCCGGGGTCCAGTACCAGCCGGCTCGGATGCACACCGGCCGCCATAGCCAGATCCACCTGGGACGAGAGTTCGGCCAGCACCTCGCACACGACGTCGTCGTAGTGATCGGCGGGGCCGATGTGGCGATGATCGGCATTCGCCCGCCAGTGCATCAGAATCCACGGGATCTCGGCGGCGGCAACGACTTTCACCATCTCGGCATCCGCGCGACCACCGGATACGTCGTTGACCACGCTCACTCCGGCGTCGATCGCGGCGGCCGCGACACTGGCCCGCATGGTGTCCACACTGGTCGGCACGCCGGCTTCCACCAGACCGCGAATCACCGGGACCACCCGCTGGGCCTCGGTCTCCGGATCGATGCGAACGGCGCCCGGGCGGGTGGACTCACCGCCCACATCGATGATGTCGGCGCCCGCCTGGTACAGCCGCACCCCGTGGGCGACCGCGACAGCCGGATCGAGGTAGCGGCCACCGTCGGAGAAGGAGTCGCTGGTGACGTTCACCACGCCCATCACCACGCACGAGCGCCCGTCCCGGGGAGTGATCAATGCGCTCATGGGCGATCGCTCATTTGCGCAGGATCAGGTCGAGAGCCTCGGCGCGCGAGGACGCGTTGGTCTGCAGCAGGCCGCGGACCGCGGACGTGGTGGTGCTCGCGCCCGGCTTGCGGATGCCGCGCATCGCCATGCACAGATGCTCGGCCTCCACCACCACGATGGCGCCCCGCGGATCCAGCTTCCGCATGACCGCATCGGCGATCTGGCTGGTCAGCCGCTCCTGGACCTGCGGCCGCTTGGCGTACAGGTCGACCAGGCGGGCCAGTTTGGACAGACCGGTGACCCGGCCCTGCGGGCCCGGAATATATCCGACGTGGGCGACCCCGTGGAAGGACACCAGGTGATGTTCGCAGGTCGAGTACATCGGGATGTCGCGCACCAGCACCAATTCCTGATGCCCTTCGTCGAAGGTGGTGTTCAGCACCGAATCAGGTTCCACATACAGGCCCGCGAACATCTCGCGATAGGCGCGCGCGACCCGGGCGGGAGTATCGATCAGCCCGGGGCGGTCGGGGTCCTCCCCGACCGCGACCAGTAGTTCACGTACCGCGGCCTCGGCCCGCTTCTGGTCGAAGGGCCGACCGGTACCCAGCGCGATCAGGGCCGGTTCCTCCGCAACCACGGCGGCACCCGCGCCCGACGCCGAATCGGACCCGGCGGGAGCGCTGTTGTTGGCCGACATACGAGGACACCTCCACAATCACGTAAATCAACGCGCCGACAGCGCGGTTCGACCGTCGAGCCTAATCGCAGCCGGTCAGCGGTGGCTGTTCGGTCCGTCCCAATCGCCGTGATCCTGAGTGCCGTTCTGCGTCGATCCGTCCTGATCTCCGGGCCATTCGGGCCGGCGATGACCGCCGCCGTAACGCTGCGGCTCGCCATAGCGCTGAGGCTCGCCGTATCCCTGCGAGCCGCCGCCCTGAGGGGCGCCGCCGTACTCCGGCTGCTGCGGCGATCCGCCCGCGGACGGATCCTCCTGCGGAGGCCAGCCCGGAGCCGACCAGCCGGCGGGAGCGCCGTAATCCGGCCGGGAGCCGTGCGTACTCTGCCGCGGATATCCCGGGCCACCCGCGGGCCGCGGGTAGTTCCCGGGCTGCGGGGCGGGATAGCTGTAGCCGGTCGGAGCCGGGGCCGGGTTGCGATGGCCCTCCTGCGGATAACCGTTGGCCGGCACCGGCTGCGGCGCGGGCTGCTGGTTCGGCTTGCGGGTCTCGGCTTCCTCCGGCCACGGCTCACCGCGTTCGGCGGCGAGTTCGCGCGGGGTCTTCACCGGCGGCCGATCCGAGGGCACGCGTTCACCGAAATCGTTGAAGGCGGTGATGCGCGGACGCTTGTCGACGGTGGCGAGTACCTGCTCGAGGTCCTTGCGGTGCAGGGTCTCGCGCTCCAGCAGCGCGGTGGCCAGCGCGTCGAGTTCGTCGCGATATTCGTTGAGGATCGCCCAGGCCTCGGTGTGCGCGGCCTCGATGAGGTTGCGCACCTCCTCGTCGATTTCGCGGGCCACCTCATGCGAATAGTCAGAGCCTGTGCCCATCGTGCGGCCCAGGAACGGGTCGCCCTGTTCCTGCCCGTAGCGCACCGCGCCCAGCCGGGCACTCATGCCGTATTCGGTGACCATGGCACGCGCGATCTTGGTCGCCTGGTCGATATCGGACGAGGCGCCGGTGGTCGGCTCGTGGAAGACCAACTCCTCGGCGGCGCGGCCACCCATCGCCATCACCAGGCGAGCGATCATCTCCGAACGGGTCATCAGGCCCTTGTCGTCCTCGGGCACGGTCATGGCGTGCCCGCCGGTGCGACCGCGGGCCAGGATGGTGACCTTGTAGACGGGCTCGATATCCGGCATCGCCCACGCGGCCAGGGTGTGACCACCCTCGTGGTAGGCGGTGATCTTCTTCTCGTGCTCGCTGATGATCCGGCTCTTGCGCCGCGGGCCGCCGATTACGCGGTCGACCGATTCCTCCAGCGCCGGTCCGGTGATGACGTTGCCGTGCTCACGGGCGGTGAGCAGCGCCGCCTCGTTGATCACGTTGGCCAGATCCGCACCCGACATGCCGACGGTGCGCTTGGCGAGGCCGTCCAGATCGGCATCGGGGGCGATCGGCTTGCCCTGCGAATGCACCCGCAGGATCGCGCGCCGACCGGCGAGGTCGGGATTGCCGACCGGGATCTGGCGGTCGAAGCGGCCCGGGCGCAGCAGCGCCGGGTCCAGGATGTCCGGGCGGTTGGTGGCCGCGATGATGATCACACCGGTGCGGTCGCCGAAACCGTCCATCTCGACCAGCAACTGGTTCAGCGTCTGCTCGCGCTCGTCGTGCCCACCGCCGAGGCCGGCGCCGCGCTGGCGGCCGACCGCGTCGATCTCGTCGACGAAGATGATGCAGGGGCTGTTCTGCTTGGCCTGGTCGAACAGGTCACGCACGCGGGAGGCGCCGACGCCGACGAACATCTCGACGAAGTCGGAACCGGAGATGGTGAAGAACGGCACCCCGGCCTCACCCGCGACCGCGCGGGCCAGCAGCGTCTTACCGGTTCCGGGCGGGCCGTAGAGCAGCACGCCCTTGGGGATCTTGGCGCCCAGCGCCTGGTAGCGAGCCGGATTCTGCAGGAAGTCCTTGATCTCGTACAGCTCTTCGACGGCCTCGTCGGCACCGGCCACATCGGCGAATGTGGTCTTGGGCATATCCTTCGACAGCTGTTTGGCCTTGGATTTACCGAAGCCCATCATGCCGCCGCGACCACCGCCCTGCATCCGGGCCATCACGAAGACGAACAGACCCAGCAGAATCACCATCGGCAGCACGAACAGCAGCACCTGGGTGAACCAGCTGTCCTGTTTGACCGCGGTGTTGAACGGCGCTCCGGACTGCTGCACGTCGCGCAGGATCTGCGCGGAGACCTCGCTGCCGCCGGGGTACTTGGCCATGATCTGGGTCTGGCCGCCGGTGGCGTCGTTGCCCTGTTTCAGGGTGATGCGCAGCTGCTGTTCTTTGTCATCGATCTGGACCTGCTTGACGTTCTGCTTGTCGGCAAGCTGGGTGAGCGCCACCGAGGTATCGACGTTCTTCCAGCCGCGCGTGTCGTTGCTGAAGTAGCTGACCAGATAGATCACGAGCAGGATGCCCGCGACTATGGCCAGGTTGCGAAACACTGTCTTGCGGTTCATAGAGCGTCGGCCGGCGGGCCAGTCCTTTCCGGTGTTTCCGGTGTATGCCTACTATGCGTCGGGCGGGGCCGTATCCATACCGGCACCGACCGGGTCGGGCAGAACGGATGCGGACAAGCCACGTTACCGCGTACGGTCTACTCGATACATCGCGCAGTTCGGCAGCTGATGCAGTTCAACAGGTAAACGGTCGGAGAACGCTGGTGGTTCCCGGCCTATCGGGCGATCACCTCACGGTGTCCGTCCAAGTGGTCCCAATCATGGCATGCACGACCTATTGTGAGCGACAACACAGGACGAACGCAGGGGGTATGGACATAGTCGAGCTACGGACACCCACAGCGATACTGCGCCACGGCGGCGGGCGACTCCAGGTTCTGCGGCCGGGCACCGATGGCGAGCGGGTGCTCGACGTACCGGTGTCGGACCTGCTCAAGGTCCGGCTGAACCGGCGCGCCGACGACGCCGTCGTGATCGAGATCTATCTGCGTTATCCGAGTCCGGTCCTCACCGGCGTCCCGGCCGACCGCACCCCGCTCCCGGTGCTGATCGCCGAACACGACGTACCGGCCGCGACCGTGATCGTGGAGCGGATCAACTCCCAGATCCTGTCCACCCAGCGCATCGATATGTCGGCCCCCGATCTGGTGCCTCCCGCGCCGGTCTGGGGCAAGACCGGGCCGACCCGGGCCGACGTGGACCGCGCGGTCCGGCGGATGGCGCCGCGGCGCGAGACCCGCGCGGCCGCCGGAGCGCTGCACACGATGGTCACACCTGAGGAATTCATGTTGGAGACGGCGATGGTCACCGCGGTCCCGCCGGCCGGACGGGGGCGCGGGCTGATGGCCGTCACCACCGACCGGGTGCTGCTGCTCTCGATCGGATCCACTCCCCGCTACGCGCACGAGATGCCGGTTTCCGCGCTGATCTCGGCCGAGGTCGGCAAGGGTTCGGGCGACGAGCCGGGTGGTGATTACGGCATCGACCTCACCGACGGCAACCGGACGCTGAGTTTTCTGGGGACCGACCGGGCCGATACCGATCGGATCGTCGGCGCGGTGAATTTCGCGATTCAGCGCGAGTCCGCCGACGGCGCCGTAGCGCCGCCGGACCCCGGTGTGGCACAGCTGTATTCGGAGTGGGAACTGCTGGTCGAGCGTCATTCACTGGCGATGGTCGACGATGCGCAGTTCCAGCGCTACGGCCGCGGGATCCTGCGCTCGCTCCCCGACTGAGACGCGCTACTCGCCTTGGAGTGCTACTCCCCTTGGAGTGCGATGCGCCGCCACGGACTGGTCGGCCGCATCCATAGTCGAACCAGTTCGAGCCGCCGATCGGTGCCGCCGGACTTGAGTTCGGCCAGATCCTCGCAGGCCTGCCAGTAGGTCCAGCCGGTGAGATAGGCGTCGCCGAACTGCCGCCAATTGCGGTAGCGCTTCTGCGCCGGCGGCAGGGCGCGCATCACATAATCCCAGGCGGTATCGGCCTCGAGGTAGCCGGCGGTGAAGGCCATTCGTGCCACCGCCACCACCCGGGCGAGGTCCCAGGCCTGGATATCGGCCGGCAGCGGTTGCACCAGATGGCCGGTCAGATCGAGTTTGATCGCCTGGGACCAGATGTCGTAGTCGCGAACCAGCGCCTCCGGATTGTCCATTCCCCGGAACGCCCCGACCTGCCGCAGGAACGCGCGATGCCGATCGGCGCGTTCACCGAAGCGGTCGCGTTCGGGCGAGTTGAGGGCCGCGTTGACCAGCGGATGGACCAACGCGTACAGGGGCGCGTGCATCCCTTCGAGCAGCTGTTCCATCGACGCCATCGCCTCGGTCCCGTCGGTGATTCCCCAGGCTCCGGTCAGGGTGTCGATGGCCAGTTCGCGGCGGTCGCCGAGCGGATGTTCCCGCTCGGGCCCGAGCAACAGCGCGTCGTGGAACGCGTCCCAGCGGGCGGAATAGAACGCCCCCAGGGACAGCGCGCGCAATTCGTCGTCGGAAACCTGAGCGCCGGACCAGTGGTCGTCCTCGCGCTCGTCCAGTTCCGGGTAGGGGAATGTGGTCAGGGTCGGCATGTCGCGGGCAGCCATGGTTCCGATTGTGTCGTATCGGCGATGCGGGAGTTCGATTATCTCCCGATGCCGTGTCGACTGTGACCCGCACGATTCGCCGCGTTCACCGATCGGGACGCTCTAGAGGCGGATTTCGAGACTTCTGGACGCTTCGTCGCAGTCCGATACACACATTTTTCACATTTGCCGTTTCATCGGGCGCCGCAAGCCCCTACCTAGGGCTACTCTCGGCGCCATGAGCAACATCACCGTGCTGCGCGGGCTCGAACCCCGTGCCACCGAGCAGGAAATCTTTGCTGCCGCACAGGAATACGTGCGGAAGGTGGGTGGCCTGACCGGTCTGTCGTATGTCACGAAGCCGGCCTTCGACAAGGCGGTGGCCGCGGTGGCGGCGGCAACGACGACGTTGCTGGCGGAACTGCCCGACCATCCGGTGACCGCGGCGGCGGAACCGCCGTTGCGCGCGACCGGAGACCGGGTCTGAGCGCTCACACCCCGTAGACCGCGACGCATTCCAGCGCGAGCTCGAGTCGCAGCCCGCATTCCTCGATGCGGCGCCCGAGCGTTTCCTCGATGCGCTGAACGCGGTAGCGGACCGTGTTCTTGTGCACACCCAGGCGCGCCGCCGCGCCCTCCGGGCTGCGGTGGCAGCGCAGATAGGCGAGCAGCGTCTCGCGCAGCCGCGCCGAACTCGCATCCGGCGCGGCCAGCGGTCCGAGCTCCCGCCGGATCAGCGCACGCATCGCCGCGACGTCCGCACCGGCCAGATATGCCGGTTCGACCTGCGCGTACGGCAGCACCCGGCCGAGTTCGACGGCCGCGCGCTCGGCCACCTGCCGGGCCGCGATCGCCTCGCGGTGGCTCTGCCGGAACCCCACCACGCCCGTCCCGGACGACCCCAGCGCGAGGCGCATCGGGGCGGCGACGATATCCGCGGCGACCGCCGCGACCGCCTCGGCATCGGCCGCGATCCACGCCCACAGCGCCGCCGATCCGGCCGGGACGGTGAGGACGCCGACCCCGCCGAGCGCGTTGGCCAGCCGCGTGGCCGTACGTTCCAGCCGCCCGAGTTCGTCGCTGCCGCCCGCCAGCCGGTCCTCACCCGACGCGCGCTCCCCCGCGCGGCCATCGTTTCCTGCGACCGCATTACCGGGCAGCCCGGTCGGGGCATCCTCGCCGTCGCCCGCGCCGGGGGCGTCGATCCAGCCGGCGAACCCGTCCGCCGCGGCGGACAGCAACGCAGCGGCCCCGCGCGCGGCGGGATCGGTCCACAGCACGATCGCGACCTGGCGTTGCGCGAGGCGGAAACCCAGCCGCGCCGAGGCGTAGTCCGCGTCGACATCCTCTCCCGACAACAAGGTGCGCACGATTTCGGTGCGCTGGTTGAGCGCAGCGCGCAGACCGCGCTCCCGCTCCTGCATATAGGTGTCGGTCAACGCCTCGACGGAGGTGTTGACCCAGCGGGTGGAGCGCTCGAACAGCCGGATCAGCGCCGAGCGTTCGAACTGCTCGGGCAGTCGGCGCTCGTCGATCACCTCGGTCATGTAATCGTTCGCGGCCTCCTGGCCGGCGTGGTAGACCCGCAGCAGCAGCCGCAGGTCGTAGCCACGGCGGGCCAGGGTGCGCGCGAACGCGTGTGCCTGCTCGGGAACCGCGTAGTCCATCGCGTCCTGGGTGAGACCGCTGAGCACCGCCAGGGCATGCGCCCGGGTGCTGGATTCCAGGTCGCGGCGCAGATCACGATCGGTCAGCTCCGGTACGCGGCCGATGATCTGCGCGTCGAGCCGGGCCACCATCTGTTCGAGGGTCTCCCCGCGCAGTGTCTCGGCGACGAAATCGGCCATCCACTGCCGCACCGCCACATCGGACGCAGCTGTCGCCATCACCGATCCCCCTCCGTCACACGATCTCGTTCCGCAGCCGCCGACCACCTGTCACCGGCGGCGAAAAGTTGTGCTCTGGTGCCAAATTCCGCGCGAGTCCTTGACCGCAAAGACCAAGCAGCGCGCGATTCATTGTGACACGATCATAGATCAGTGAAGTGATTCACAATGTCAACCGTTCGCAGCGCAGCGCACGTGGGGAGAGACAGCATCGTGCCGAATACCGAACCGTCACCCGGCGAATCCACGGCCGGGAAGCCGACCGGCGCCGACAAGCCGGCCGCCCGCAAGACCGCAGGCCGCACCGCGGCCAAGAAGACGCCCGCGAAGTCGGCGGCCAAGTCCGCCCCGGCCGCGAAGTCGAGCACCCCTGCGAAGTCGCGCACCGCGGCCGCCGAGAAATCGGCACCGGCCGCCGCCGAGCAGGCCTCCTCATCCGGGCCGCAGGCGAGGGCGGTCGCGACCGCGGTGGCCACCGAGATCGAGGTACGCAACCCCGCGACCGGCGAGCTGGTGGGCACCGTCCCCGCCGAATCGGCCGACGCGGTGGCCGCCAAGGTGCGCGAACTGCGGCTCTACCAGCCCGAATGGGAGGCCATCGGGCCGGAGGGCCGCAAGGAATGGCTGCTGAAGCTGCAGGACTGGATCATCGATCACACCGATCATCTCGCCGATGTGCTGCAGTCGGAAACCGGCAAGGCCCGCGTCGACGCGCTGATCGATCCGAGCTTCTCGGTCGACCTCACCGGCTATTACGCCCGGCGCGCAGGCAAATTCCTCTCCGACGAACATCCCTCCCCGCACAGCCCGCTGGCCCGGGTCAAGAAGCTGACCACCGCCTACCGGCCCTATCCCGTGGTCGGTGTGATCACGCCGTGGAACTTCCCGCTGGCGATGCCGGTGATCGACGTGATTCCGGCGCTGGCCGCGGGTGCGGCGGTCGTCCTCAAGCCTTCCGAGGTGACTCCGCTGTCCGCACTGGAACTGGCGCGCGGCTGGTCCGAAATCGGTGCGCCGCCGGTGCTGGCCGTGGTGACCGGCGCCGGCGAGACGGGTGCGGCGGTCGTCGACAACGTCGACTACGTGCAGTTCACGGGGTCGACGAAGACCGGTAAGCGGATCGCCGCCGCCTGCGTGGAGCGGCTCATCCCCTACAGCCTGGAACTCGGCGGCAAGGATCCGGCGATCGTGCTGGCCGATGCCGATATCGACCGCGCCGCCTACGGCGTCGCGTTCGGCGGCCTGTTCAACGCCGGGCAGGTGTGCATCTCGGTCGAGCGTGTCTACGTCGAGGCGCCGATCTACGACACCTTCGTCGAGAAACTGGCCGCGCACGTGCGCGAACTGCGGCAGGGCGCCGACGGCCGGGAGCCGAAATACGATGTCGGCGCGCTGGCCAACGACGCGCAGAAATCCATCGTCACCGACCACGTCGAGGATGCGATCGCCAAGGGTGCGCGGGCCGTGACCGGCGGCAAGGCCACCGGTGTGGGCACCTTCTACCAGCCGACCGTGCTGGCCGACGTCGACCACTCGATGAGCTGTATGACCGAGGAGACCTTCGGCCCCACCATCCCGGTGATGAAGGTCGCCGATGAGGCCGAAGCCGTTCGGCTGGCCAACGATTCGATCTACGGCCTGTCCGCGTCGGTGTGGACCGGCGACAAGGCGCGCGGGGAACGCATTGCGCGTCAGCTGAATGCGGGCGCGGTGAATATCAACGACGTCTTCGCCAACATGTTCAGCTTCGCGCTGCCCATGGGCGGCTGGCAGCAGTCCGGTGTGGGCGCGCGCTGGGGCGGCGCCGACGGCGTGCGCAAATACTGCCGCAAACAGGCCATCACCGTGCCGATCCTGCCCACGCAGGAAAAAGAACTCATGTGGTTCCCGTACAACACCACCAAACTCGGATTCGCGCTGGCCGCGATGCGCGCCGCGGGTGCGCGTGGCATGCGCCGGCTGGGTATCAAGGACATGCTCGACACGGTCGGAGGGAAGAAGTGACCGACTTCGGCAAGATCAACGGCAAGGTCGTCGTCATCACGGGCGGTGCCCGCGGTATCGGCCTGGCGACCGCGACGCGGCTGCAGCAACTCGGAGCGAAGATCGCCATCGGCGACGTGGACGAGACGGCCGTCAAACAGTCCGGCACCGACCACGATTTCGACCACTACGGCCGAGTGGACGTGACCGACCAGCAGTCGTTCAGCAGTTTCCTCGACGAGGTGGAACGGGCGCTCGGCCCGATCGATGTGCTGATCAACAATGCCGGCATCATGCCCACCGGCAAGGTGGTCGACGAACCGGATGCGCTGACCCGCCGCATCATCGACATCAATGTCTACGGCGTCATCCTCGGCTCGAAACTGGCGCTGGCCCGGATGCTGCCGCGGCGCAGCGGCCACATCATCAACATCGCCTCCCTCGCCGGGGAGACCCACATCCCCGGCCTGGCGACCTACAACGCCACCAAACACGCGGTCCTGGGCTTCACCGACACGCTGCGGGAGGAGTACCGCGATACCGGCGTGTCGTTCTCCTCGGTGCTGCCGACGCTGACGAACACCGAACTGGGATCGGGTGTTTCGGCGCCGAAGCTGATGCGCCCGGCCGAGCCGGAGGAGATCGCCGAGGCCATCGCGAAACTCCTGGTGGCGCCGAAGTCGAAGGTGCGCGTGACCAGGGTGGCCGGCGCCATCTCGCAGGTGGTCGGGTTGCTGCCGGAATCGGTGGGCGATGCGATCGGGCGTGCCCTGGGCGCGCAGCAGACCTTCCTCGGCGACGTCGATTCGGCGGCCCGCAAGGCGTACGAGGAACGGGTCCGCAGCGGAACCGAATAGCGCGGAGCGAAACGAGCTGTCCGGCCGCGGTGTCCAGTGGGCGCCGCGGCCACCGTGCATTCGACGTCGACGCGGTCGTGGTTTCGCGGCACCATCCGCCACGCCCTGTGATCATCGACGGTGTGCATCGCCGAAAGTGATAACTTGCGCGACAACATCGAAACAGCCCATATCGACCACAACGCGACGGGGGCTTTGACATATGCACAACGAGGGCACCGCACTAGCCGACGCGATATCGAACGCCGTCTCGCGCGCCACCCGGGAGGTAGCAGTGGACGCAGACGAAACCACCGGTACGGAAGCAGCGGTTCCGGGCTCCGGTTCCGAATCCGAAACAGCTGAGCTCCAGCAGGATTCTCCTGCCGACGCCGAGGCGACCGCCCCGGCCGACCCGTCGCGATCGCCCACCGCCGCAGTACCGGCGGAGGACGCAGCCACCGTGAAGGCACAGGCCGCGCCCCCTGAGCACCCCGGCGACACCGGGCAGTCGGCGGACCCGGCCCAGCGGACCGACGCGCCCGCGCGGCCGGCGGACGTCGAGCCGCTCCCCGTGGGCGATGCCGCGGACACCGCCGAGACCGTCCCGAACCCGGCGACATTGACGACCGCCACCGCGATCGCCGCCGCGGTGCGCGACGGTCTGGTCACCGCCGGGCAGGTCGTCGACGCCGCGCTGGATCGCATCGCCGGAGGCGATACGCGAGTAGGCGCCTTCCACACCGTCCGCGCGGAGCGGGCACGGGCCGAGAGCCGGGCCCTGGCCGACCGCGCGGATCTCGACATTCTCCCGCTGGCCGGCGTTCCCGTCGCGGTGAAGAACAACATCGATGTGGCCGGTGAGATCACGGCCGCGGGGTCGCGCGCCGGGTCGGGCGTCCCCGCCGGCTCGGATCATCCGGTGGTGCGGCGGTTGCGCGCCGCGGGCGCGGTCGTGGTCGGTCTGACCGAGATGCCGGAGGGCGGGCTCTGGGGCACCTCCGACACGCCCGAGCGAATTGTGCGTTCTCCGTGGAATATTCGCTACAGCGCCGGCGGCTCCTCGGGTGGGTCGGGCGCCGCGGTCGGCGCCGGACTCGTGCCGGTGGCCCACGGTAACGACGGACTCGGGTCGGTGCGCATACCCGCCGCGTGCTGCGGCGTATTCGGCATCAAGCCGGGGCGCGGCGTGGTCCCGGCCCAGGTCGGTGTCGACTCCTGGAGCGGCATGACCGAGAACGGAGTGCTCGCGACCACGGTCACCGATGCGGCACTCATGCTTTCGGTGCTGGCCGACCGGCCCGCCCTGGCCGATCTGGAACCGCCGACGCCGCTGCGCATCGCGATCGCGACCGGATCGCCGTCCCCGCTGGTACGGGTGGACAAGCATTGGGCGGCGGCCGCGCAGACCGCCGCCCGGCTCGCCGGGGAGGCCGGCCACGGCGTCGCTCCCGCCGCACTGCCCTACCAGGGCGCCACCACCGCGCTGGCGTGGCGCTGGCTGGCCAATGCGGCGCGCGAGGCCGGTGCGGTGGCGAATCCGGAACTGCTGCAACGCCGTAGCCGCGTGCATATCGCGCTGGGCCGGGCGGTGCTGAGGGCCGGTCTGGTCCGGCCGAATCAGGTCGATCGGCTCGAGGCGCGGCTGCTCGACTTCTTCGAGCAGCACGATGTGGTGATCACCCCGACCCTGGCCGCCCCCGCTCCGGCGGCACGCAACTGGCACGCCCGCGGCTGGCTGGCCAATGTCGTTGCCAACGTTCGCTTCTCGCCGTTCACGCCGCTGTGGAATCTGGTCGGCTGGCCCGCGGCGAGCGTCCCGATGGGACTGCATCCGCGCACCGGGACGCCGGTGGCAGCACAGCTGGCCGGGCCACCCGGCAGTGAATCGACGCTGCTGCGGCTCGCCGCCCAGTTGGAGGCGGCCCAGCCCTGGCAACGCACCGCCTGACAGCGCCTATCGTTCGGTCGCGTTATCGGTCGTCTTCGACGACGGAGAAGCCCCCGGCGACAACGCGATTGGCGAAATCGAGAATGGTCGGCCGGTCGTCGTCCGCGCGCCACACCATCGCGAGTTCGCACGGCGCGAGGCCGGCGACCGGGCGGGCGGTGAGCCCGGGCCATCGATACATCGGCACGTTGTTCTCGGCCAGCAGGCAGACCCCGAGTCCGAGGCTGACGGCCTCGAGCCGCTCCTCGGCCGTGGCGGCCTCGCCGCCGATCTTGGCCTGGCGGCCGCCGCGGGCGTCGCCGCCGAGCCAGAAGTCGCGTGCCGCACCGGCTTCGGCGGGCATCGCGATGAACGGTTCGTCGATCAGATCGGCGAATTCGATCGTCTCCTGATCGGCCAGCCGGTGATTTTCCGGGAGAAGCACCCACCTCGCCTCGGTGCGCAGCACCTGCCAGCGGTAGCGCCCGGAATCGGGCACCGGCAGCCACATCAACGCCAGATCGGCCTGCCGGCCCGCGAGGCCGCTGGAGGGATCGGTCCACGATGCCGAATGCAGCGCCAGCCGATGTCCGCTGGCACTTTCCAGTTCGGCGATCAGACCGCGTCCGATCGAACTCTGGATACCGACCCGCAACACCTCGCCGGCTTCCTGGAGAGCCACGTTGGTGACCTCCCAGAGCTCCAGGATGCGGCGGGCACCCTCGAGCAGCTCTTTACCGGCGACGGTCAGCGCCACGCTGCGCTGATTGCGATCGAACAGGACCACGTCGAGCTGACGCTCGAGCTGGCGGATCTGCCGCGACAGGGTGGGTTGAGCGATGTGCAGCCGCTGGGCGGCATTGGTGAAATGCAGTTCCTCAGCGACGGCGACGAAGTACCGCAGGTCGCGCAAATGCGGGTCCATAGCACCTTGCTATCAGAATCGGTCTTGGAAATCCAGCCGCTTTAGACCTTCGAGTCCGAATAGAGGGTCAGAAACAGCCAAACGGTTTGTTACCGACAGCATAGGGCTCCGCCATAACTCCAGCACAATCGCCTCGGAAAATTTCCAGCGAACGCGACTGTCGTCGCCGAGAGCCGATGAAACGACTTCACCGCGCGCGACGACCAGCGGTGATGTCACTTTCGGCGCAGCGCGTAGATCTCCGTCGCCGAGACGGCCCACTATCCGGGCCGACCAGCAACTTCCATCGATAGCGATTGCGCAGGGAACATCTTCAAACGGTGATTTTCGCCACAGTCCGGCGGAATTCGGTCACCAATTCGGTCATGTGCCCAGTTCAGGCGCTGTAGACCCGCGGGTTCAAGGTGCCGATGTAGGGCAGATCGCGGTAACGCTCGGCGTAGTCCAGTCCGTACCCGACGACGAATTCGTTCGGGATGTCGAAGCCGACGTGCGCGACCTCGATGTGGGTGCGCAGGGCATCGGGCTTGCGCAGCAACGTCACCACCTCCAGCGAGGCGGGGTTGCGGCTGGAGAGGTTTCGCATGAGCCACGACAGCGTGAGACCGGAGTCGATGATGTCCTCGACGATCAGCACGTTGCGCCCGGCGATGTCCTTGTCCAGATCCTTCAGAATCCGGACCACACCCGAGGACGAGGTGGACGACCCGTACGACGAGACGGCCATGAACTCCATCTGCGTCGGGATCGGCAGCGCCTGCGCCAGCTCGGTCATGAAGAAGATCGCACCCTTGAGCACGCCGACCAGCAGCAGATCACCCTCGGGCGCGTCGGGGGGATATCGCTTCGCGATCAGTTCGGCCAGCTCGTCGACCTTGGCTCGGATCTGCTCCTCGGTGATCAGCACCGACGCTATGTCGTCCCCGTACACGTGTGCTGGCTTCCCTTCGGGTCGTTATCGTGCAAACGCCAACGTCAGCCTGCCACGTTCGCGCCTGGCAACCAACCTGATCCCCGGCATTCCTCCGCCGACCGCGACGCCGCCCTGGCCGTGCCACTCGGTAATCAAGGACTCGACCGCGCGTAAATGCTTGTCCGTCAAGGCTTTTGCACCGCCGTCGAGCAGCCAGGCCCGGATGACACGCCGACGAATCGCGGACGGCATCGTGGCGAGTGTCTCGACCGACAGTGACGAACCATCACGCGCGTCGATCAGCAATCGATCGGCAATCGCATCGAGCGCCTCGCCGTCCTCGCGCAGGTGCGCGGCCGTGCGAGCCAGCGCCGGCGCCACACCCCCACCCAGGACCTCTTCCAGCAGCGGGAGCACCTCGGTCCGCAGCCGGACACGGGTGAATTCGGGGGCGGCGTTGTGCGGATCCTCGTGCGGCACCAGGCCCAGATCCCGGCACATCTCCCGAGTGACCGCGCGCCGCACACCCAGCAGCGGCCGGCCCCAGGGCTCGTCGAATTCCGTCATCCCGCGAATCGAACGCGGACCCGATCCGCGCGCCAATCCGAGCAGCACGGTTTCCGCCTGGTCGTCGAGGGTGTGCCCGAACAGCACCGGGAGCCCGGCGCGCGCCGCGTCCAGGGCCCGATAGCGCGCCTCCCGGGCGGCGGCTTCCGGGCCACCCGCGCCGCTCACCCGCACCCGGCACACCCGCGCGGATCGGCATCCCAGTCGCCGGGCGACGGCGGCCGCCTCGGCGGCGACCTCCGCGGACCCGTCCTGCAGCCCGTGGTCCACGATGAGCGCGTCGACCGCCGCGGCCTCGGCCACCGCCGCAGCCGTCAGTGCGAGCGAATCCGCCCCGCCGGAGAGCGCGACGGCAACCACTCCGTCCGGCGCGTAGCGCACAAGCCAATCCCGCACCGCGTGCCGCATGACCAAGACGGCTCGGGTCTCGGGCAACCGTGCCGGCTCCACTGCCCGCGCCTCCTGTGCGCCCAGCCGGACCGGCTCGCACGCCGACGGCGATTGCGCATGGTCGGGCGATCGGATCTGCGCCGCCGACACCGGATCCGTTCTCGGCGCCTCCGCGGGCAGATCCGCCGGGTTCATCCCAGGACTCGGTCGATCCATCGTTGCGGGGTGCTGATCTCGTCGGGCCGGGGCAGGGTGTCGGCGTCGGTCCAGACGGTGTTGAACCGCTGCATGCCGACCTTGCCGACGACCTCGTCGACGAATGCCTTGCCGCGCACGTACTGCGCGACCTTCGCATCGACGCCGAGCAGGGCACGCAACAGGCGCTGGACCGGATTGGCCGGGCGCCGCCGGCGCTGATCGAAGGCCTCGCGGATCTGCGCGACGGTGGGGATCACGGCCGGGCCGACGGCATCCATCACGTGGTCGGCATGGCCCTCCAGCAGCGTGCCGAGCATGAGCAGCCGGTCCAGTGCCTCGCGCTGCGGCGGTGGCTGGGTGGCGCGCAGCAGGCCGAGGATGCCGCGATCGGCCGGATCGTCGCTGACACCGTTGTCGCGCCGGCGGCGTAACTCCTCCATCAGCCGGGTCAGCACCTCGTTCACCGATTCGTCGCCGACGGCGCCGAGAGTGTCGACGTTGCTCTTCATGTAGTCGCCCAGCCAGGGCGCCGAGGAGAACTGCACCCGATGCGTCACCTCGTGCAGGCACACCCACAGCCGGAAGTCGCTGGGCGAGACGCCGAGCGCGCGTTCCACGGCCATGATGTTGGGGGCGACCAGCAACAGGGTGCCGTCCGGCCCGCTGAACGGGTCGTATTGGCCGAGGATCGCGGTGGACAGGAAGGCCAGCATCGCCCCGGCCTGAACACCGGCCGGTTTCCCGGCGAAACGGCCGCGCTCGTCGTCGGCGGACCCGGTGAGTTCGGACATGGATTCGGCGGCCGCGCGGATCCAGCCGCGGCGATCGACGATCGTGGCCTGCGGAACCGGCTGGTCGTCGAGGAGCAGACTCACCTCGCGCACCGGGCCCTCGGCCCGCACGGACGCCTCGGACAGTTCCTGGACGACCTGTTCGGCCGAATACCGCGTGGTGCGGGGACCGGACGGCACGACGGCGCTACCGGCGCGTGCGGCCAGCTGCCAATCGACCGAGCCGGCCAGCACCGAGCGCTTCGCGGCCGAGTTCGTCGCCACCTCCACGGGTTCGCGACCGGCGACCGCGGCATCGTCGGCGGTACGGCCATCGGCGGGGTCACCGGATCCGGTCATCGCATTTCCACCCGTCAGGAGCATCCACAGTTGCGAAGCGTGGTGGCGACGGCGTCCAATGCCGGACGGCTGGCCTCGGGGGGCCGATCGTTCGACATCAGCGCGAAGGTCATGACCCGGCCGTCGCGATCCAACACATATCCAGCCAACGCGCTCGACACGGACAGAGTTCCGGTCTTGGCGCGCACCCAGCCCGCTCCGGAGCGTTCGGGGCCGCCGTCGACGAACCGCACGGCCAGCGATCCGGTACCGCCGGCGACCGGCAGATAGTCCAGCAGCGGCGCCAGCGGAGAGGCGACCGCGGCGGTGTCACCGGTGTCGACGACCGAGGGCGCGGCGGTCCCGCCCGGATCCGCACCGCCCGGCTGCGCGGACGCGGCCGACTCGGCGATGATCCGGTCGAGCAATCGCGCCGGAACCCGGTCGTCGGTGGACAGTCCGCTGTTGTCGATCTGGGTGACGCCCGCGGTGTCGAATCCCGCCGCCTTCAACGCCGTCAAGGTGGCGGAGGCGGCACCGGCGAACGACTGCTCACCACCGGTCGCCGCGGCGATCTCCCGGCCGATCGTCTCGGCGAGCACATCGTCGGAGTGAATCATCATGTCCCGCAACCGGTCTCGCAGCTGCGCGGATTCCACGTGGGCCAGTTCGGCGGCGCCGGGCGCGGCCTTGCCCAGCCGTACCTTCGCGGGGTCGGCGCCCAGCTCCAGCGCCAGCCGGCGACCCGCGTCCAAGGCGGGAGTGGCCGAACGCGGCGAATATTCGACCAGCGGGTCGAGGCGACCGCCATCGATCATCACCGGTTCGATCGGCGCCCATGAACCGCCCGCGATATCGGCCGGATCCCAGCCGGCCGGTGAGGTCGGGCCGGAATACAGCGAGGTGTCGACGACGACCGTGTCGACCGGATGGCCGGCGGCACGAATCTGGGCCACCAGATCCGACAACTTCGGCCCGTCGGGGTAGTACCCCTTGCCGTCGGCCTGCGCGGTCAGGGTGGGATCGCCGGCGCCGACCAGCACCACCTCACCGGGCGCCGAGCCGGCCACCACCCGGGTGGTGAGCCGATGATCCGGCGGCAGGACCAGCAGGGCCGCCGCCGTGGTCATGACCTTGAGGGTGGACGCCGGGATCATCGGCTTGTCCGGATCGGCGCTCCACAGCGTGGCGCGGGTGTCGGGGTCGGAGATCGATCCGGCGAAATTGCCCAGGTCCGGACTGGTCGCCACATGGGACAGGGCATCGGCCAGGCCCTGGCGGCTGGGTTCGGGCGCACTCGCCGAGGCGGGATTCAGCTGCGGAAAAGGCTTCACGGGGGCCGGGGGTGCGGCTATCGTCAAACCCCCGTGCCGGAATTCCTCGGTCCACGGGCGCACCGTCACCAGGGCGACCGTGGCCACGACGACGGCGACAACGGTTGCGACCAGCACCGCGACCCACATATTGCGGCGTCGGCGAGCGGCCAGCCCACCGATGTTCTTCCTACCTCGACCTACCACGTGACAGCTGTCTCCCTATTCACCCGTGTGAGGCGGACGCTCCCTGCCGCACCCATGCGCGCATCGACCACACTATCCTCACCTCGCCGGCGTTCCACCGAACGAGCTGGCGAGTCGGCAGCCCACCGAACCGGTCGGCGAGTCGGCCGCGGCACACGCCGGCGAGCAGCCGTACCGCATCAACGCATACGCATCGGACGAAGGAGATGACGTGGAGTTCGACGTCACCATCGAGATCCCCAAGGGGCAGCGCAACAAGTACGAGGTCGACCACGAGACGGGTCGGGTGCGGCTGGACCGCTACCTCTACACCCCGATGGTCTACCCGGCCGACTACGGCTACATCGAGAACACCCTGGGCTCCGACGGCGACCCGCTGGACTGCCTGGTGCTGCTGCCCGAGTCGGTGTTCCCCGGCGTGATCGTCGAGGCCCGTCCGGTGGGTGTGCTGCTGATGAGCGACGAGGCCGGCGGCGACGAGAAGGTCGTCGCGGTTCCGGCCGGTGACAAGCGCTGGGATCACATCCAGGACGTCAACGACATCCCGGAGTTCGAGCGCAAGGCCATCGAGCACTTCTTCGAGCACTACAAGGACCTCGAGCCCGGCAAGTGGGTCAAGGTCGACGGCTGGGACGGCCGGGCCAAGGCCGAGACTCTCGCCGATGAGGCGTTCAAGCGGCTGCAGGAGCAGGGCGGGCACTGAGTGCCGCCGGCGACCCGCGCCGCCGGGCCGCCGGACATCCCTACCGAGCGAGGGCGCTCGCGGGCGTATGCGTCCCGCGGGCGCCCTCGCCGATTCGGCAGCCGTGTCGGCAGGCCGCCGGCTCGAGCGCTACTTGCCCTGGAAGTTCGGCTTGCGCTTCTCGAAGACGGCCTGGATCGCCTCGGTCAGATCCTCCGAGGGCAGGAAGGCCGCGTTCCACGCCGACACGTACCGCAGCCCGTCGGCCACCTTGCCGGCCTTGGGCTGATCGAGCACGTCCTTGATGCCCTGCACGACCAGCGGCGGGTTCGCGGCGATCTCCTCCGCCAGCGTGTGCGCGGCGGCCAGTACCGCCTCCTGGTCGGGGTAGACGTCGTTGATCAGGCCGATCTTCTCCGCGCGCGCGGCGTCGATGTCCTTGCCGGTGTAGGCGAGCTCGCGCACATGGCCCTCGCCGATGATGCCCGGCAACCGGTGCAGCGACCCGATGTCGGCGACGATGGCGACCTTGGCCTCGCGCAGGCTGAAGCTGGCCTCCGCGCTGGCCAGGCGGATATCCGCGGCGGCGATCAGATCGAGTCCGCCGCCCACGCACCAGCCGGAGATCGCGGCGATCACGGGTTTGCGGCAGTCGGCGACCGCGGTCACCGAGGCCTGCATGCGCCGGATCTCGTAGAGGAAATCGGTGCGCGGTGCGGCCAGGGCCTTCTCGGCCAGCAGCGGACCGAAGGTCGGGCTCATCGCGGGCAGATCGAGACCGTAGGAGAAGTGCTTACCGGAACCGGTGAGCACGATCGCGCGGATCTCCGGATCGGCGTCCAGCTCGCCGAAGATCAGCGGCAACTCACTCCAGAAATCCGGGCCCATGGCATTGCCCTTGCCGGGTCCGGTCAGCGTCACTCGCGCGACGTGACCGGTGCGCTCGACGTCGAAAGCCTTCCAATCACTCATTCGTACAGCGTATCGGGGCAGTTCGGCGGCACCGGGACAGCGGTCGGGATTGCGGGAGAGCGGGCAGGACGTAGGTTGGAAGCGTGAGCAGTTCCCAGCGACCCGACGCCGAGCTGGCCGATCTCGAACCCGAGCATCTCCGACCTCAGCACGACGGCGTCACCGCAGCGCAGTACCGAGCCGCCATGCGCCACTACCCCGCAGGAGTGACGATTGTCACCCTGAGCCGGCCGGAACGCCCGGTGGGATTCACCGCCACCTCCTTCGCCTCGCTGTCGCTGGATCCGCCGTTGATCTCGTTCAACATCGCGCACACCTCCTCGTCCATCGACGCGATGACCGAGGCCGATTCGGTCGTCGTGCACTTCCTCGGCGAACATCAACAGCATCTGGCACAGCGGTTTTCGCGTGCCGCCGAACAGCGTTTCGCCGACCCGGAGTTGTGGTCGACGCTCGACACGGGCGAGCCGGTGCTGCACGGCACCCCGATCTGGGTGCGCGCCACGGTGCACCGGCTGATCCCGATCGGCGACCACACCCTGGTCGTCGGACTGGTCACCCGCGTACACGACGACACCGGCGGCGAACCGATGCGCAACCCGCTGCTGTACTACAACGGCACCTATCATCGCCCGGCCGGATTGGACTGAGCCACAAGCTGTTTCACGCATGTCGCGATTGCGGCGCGGCGCGGCGTACCTTCTCGCCGGATACCGGCGCTTGACAATGCCCGGCGAATTCTGCCAATCTCGGCTCAGGTCACGAGTACCAGCGTCAAGCCCCGGCTAGCTGGTCGGCAACCCTCCTCCGCGGTGGGGTGCTCCGGGTGACGACCTGGCCGCTGCTCGATCGAGCACGGCAAGCGCGGACTCCGATCACCCTCCACATCCGGAGTCCCTGAACAAAGGGATCGTCCCGATGCGTACTGCTGTCTCGACAATTGCCGCCGCCACCGCCGAAACGGCTGTCCCGGAACAGGTTTGCTCTCACCGAGGCTGCGCCTCCCGCTCCGGCGCCGCCTGCACCTGCTCGGCCTCGGACTGCGCCGGCAATGCCACCCGTTCCTGCCGCACCGGTGAACCGATCGCGCGCGTCTCCGGGTGCGATCTACGAGTTCCGTTGGTACAGGGCGGTTTCCGTACCTACGCCAACTTCGACTACGCCGCCAGCGCGCCCGCCCTGGCCCAGGTCACCGACCGTGTGAACGAGCTGCTCCCCTATTACGCCAGCGTGCACCGCGGCGCCGGATACGCCTCCCGCATCAGCACCGACTGCTACGAGGCGGCACGGGTTTCGGTCGCCCGGGCGGTGAACTGCGCCGACGACCAGGTCGTGGTGTTCACGCGCAACACCACCGACTCCTTGAATCTGCTGGCCTGCTGCGTTCCCGGCGACACCGTGGTGCTCGATATCGAGCATCACGCGAACTTCCTGCCCTGGACGCGCCGCGGCCGCCGGGTGGTCCCCGCCGCCGAGACGATCGCGGAGACGCTGCACCGGATCGAGGCCGAGCTGTGCGCCGAACCGGCTGCGCTGCTTGCGATTACGGGGGCGTCGAATGTGACCGGCGAGGTGCTGCCGCTGGCGGAACCGACCGCACTCGCCCATCGCCACGGCGCCCGCATCCTGGTCGATGCTGCGCAGCTGGCCCCGCACTGCCGAATCGACCTGCAGGCGTTCGCGGAATCCGGCGGAACCGGCATCGACTATCTGGCCTTCTCCGGGCACAAGCTGTACGCGCCCTTCGGCGCCGGTGTGCTGGTGGGTCGGCGGGACTGGCTGGACGCGGCCCCGCCATATCTGGCGGGCGGCGGAGCGGTCACCGCCGTCACCACCGAACAGGCGCACTGGGCGCCCGCACCGCAGCGGCACGAGGCGGGATCACCGAACGTCTTGGGCGCGGCGGCCGTCGCGGCGGCCTGCGAAACGTTGAGCGCTCTCGACGAACAAGCCGTGGTCGAGCACGAACACCACCTGATTCGCCGCCTGCGCGACGGACTGGAAACCGTTGCGGGAGTGCGGCAATTGCGAATCTTCTCCGACAGCGCCGACAGTGTGGGCATCGTGGCGTTCACCGTCGACGGGTTCGAGCCCGGCCGCGTCGCGGCGTATCTGTCGGCCGAATTCGGCATCGGCGTCCGCGACGGGCGATTCTGCGCTCATCCACTGTTGCAGCGGCTGGGCGTCGACGGCGCGGTGCGCGCAAGCGTCGGCCTGGGCACGTCGGTCGCGGATGTCGATCGACTACTCGAGGCGCTGCGTCGATTGGTTCGAGACGGCGCTGCGTGGAACTACACGTATGCGGGCGGACAGTGGTCGCCCCTGCCGGAGACCCGGCCGGGTTTGACCGAGGCGGCGCACGGCGCGGCGCCGTGCACCCTCTGATCCAGCGCGATCCGATTCACGGCACCAGGTAGCGGGCGGCCAATTCCTCGATCAGCGGATCGCCGTCGGGAACGGACTCGATGGCCTCGAGGTCCTTCTCGATCGCGATCTGGCGCGGGTCGTCCTGCTCGGGGTCCGGCGCGCCGTCCTCGTTCAATTGGCGCAGCATCTTCTCGCGCACCCGAGCCTTCAGTGAATCAGCGATTTCCTGGGTCATACTTCCAGCATGCCCGCCTAGACCGGGGCCAACCAGGTACCCCAGGGGGTGTTGCGGGCGACGGTGAACACCACGAGCAGCCCGATCAACCACCATTGCGCCTGGCCACGAAGGGTAAAGGGAAAGGCGGTGTCGGCTCTGCCGTGCCAGCGGCCCAGGGCCCACCGTCCCCACCACAATGCGAGGGTGAGCAGCAGCGGAAGCACGAAGACATTGCTGTGCAGCGCGTCGAGCACCCGGCCTTCGGTGAGATTGTGCACAGCACGCAATCCACCGCATCCCGGGCACCACCATCCGGTCAGCGCATAGAACGGACAGATCCCGTACGCCCCCTGGCTGTGCGGATCGCGGAAGTGCAGCACCGTAGCCGCGGCGACCACCGCACCGGCCGCCAGCAGCGGCCCGCCCTGAGTACGCCATCCGGTGCGCGGCACCGACCGTTCGCCGGGCAGCTCGCGCGCGATATCCACAGTGTTCACGGTAATCGGCGGCACGGGTGAGCCGCCAGCCGTCGCCCCACCGCCGGATGTCGGTTCAGGCCGGTTGGGCGAATCGCAGGATGTTGCCGAACGGGTCGGTCACGGCGAACCCCCGGCCGCCGGGGCCGTCGTCCGGGCGCCCGGGTTTGGCGTACCGGTATTCCGCCGCGGCCAACTCGGATTGCCAGGCGTCGATATCGTCCACAGCGATCCACACCACCGATCCCGGCGTGCCGTCGCCGTGATGCTCACTGAGATGCAGCCGGGTCGCCGCGCGCGAAACCTGCGCGTACAGCGGGAAATTCGCGCCGAACCGATGCTCCCAGTCCACGGTGAAACCCAGGAAGTCCAGGTAGAACTCGTAGGCCAGGCCGACGTCGTAGATCCGCAATACCGGTATCGGAGCGGCGAATCCGATCGCGTCGCTGTGCATGGCCCGATCGTCACATATTCACCGGGCCCGCGTCGTGACCGGCGCGGTGAGGGTACCGGCGAGCATGTCGATGACCTGGTCCCAGGCCTCGCGGTCGTCGGCGGCGATCCGGCCCGCCTCGACGGCCCGTTCGTGGTCGGCCAGCAGCGCGAACAGCACCGTGGTGAGACTGCGCAGCCGGCGATGCCGCAGGCGCGGCGGCAGGTCCGAGAGCGCGCGGTCCAGCCCACCCACGATCACCCGCACCGAGGTCCGTTCGGCGCTGTCCAGATTGGCCGCGTCCGACACCGCCGGATGGGTGCGGATCTGTTCGAGAAACCTTGCGTAATAGGAACTCTCGTTCCGCGCTCCCAGTTCGAACATGGGGATGACCAGCGCGTCGAGCAGCGTGTGCACATCGTCGCCGGTCGCGGCCGGCCGCTGCGCCAGCAACTCCAGCCGGCGCACCTCCAGGGTCGCCAGCCGCTGCTCCACCACGGCCTCGACGAGTCCGTCGCGCGAGCCGAAGTGATAGGGGATCGCCGAGTTGTTGCGCTGCCCGGCCGCGGCGGCGATATCGCGCAGCGGGACCAGATATCCCCGCTCGGCGATCAACCGTTCCCCCGCCATCATCAACCGCTCCCGGGCACTTACTGCTTCCACCCTGAGTACGATACGTCCTACCAGCGAATTGAGCACTAGTCCTTGACAGTTAAGAACTAATTCTTAACACTGCGAGGACACCCAACGAGAGGACTAGCGATGATCCTGGACAAATTCCGACTCGACGGCCGGGTCGCCGTCGTCACCGGCGCCGGCCGCGGTATCGGCGCCGCCACCGCCCTCGCCCTGGCCGAGGCGGGCGCCGATGTGGCGATCGCCGCGCGCACCCAGTCACAACTGGACGCGGTCGCCGAGCAGATCCGCGCGACGGGCCGGCGCGCCCTCGCCGTGGCCTGCGATCTGTCGGACCTCGACGCCGTGACGGCACTGGCCGACGCCGCCGCCACCGAGTTCGGCCGCATCGACATCGTGGTCAACAATGTCGGCGGCACCATGCCGAACACCTTCATGACCACCTCGCCGGAATTCCTCGAAGAGGCCTTCCGCTTCAACGTCTCCACCGCGCACGCCCTCACCCGCGCGGCGGTTCCGCACATGCTCGCCGGCGAGGGCGGCTCGGTGGTCAACATCTCCTCGATGATGGGCCGGGCGCCCGGGCGCGGCTTCCTCGCCTACGGCACGGCCAAGGCGGCGCTCGCGCACTGGACCCGGCTGGCCGCCGCGGATCTGTCGCCGCGGATCCGGGTCAACGCCATCGCGGTCGGATCGGTGCTGACCTCCGCACTCGAGGTCGTGGCACAGAATCCCGAGGTCAAGGCGAAGATGGAGGCGGATACGCCGCTGCATCGGCTGGGTGATCCGACCGATATCGCGGCCGGCATCGTCTACCTCTGCTCGCCCGCGGGCAGCTATCTCACCGGCAAGATTCTGGAGATCGACGGCGGTATCGCCGCACCCAACCTGGAACTCGGCCTGCCCGATTTGTGATAACAACGCGGATTCTTCCGTACCATCTGCGCGCTCGGCAGGTCACAATGATCAACTATGCACTGTGATCGAGCACACATCGGTCGCATACGGTGCCGTCCCAGCTTGTCGACGAATGCGCCCGCCGCCCGGCCCGGCCGGACAGCGGGCCGGGTAGAGAGGTCGGACGCATATGAACTGCACGAGCATCACCCGATGGACGATCCGAGCGGCGGCCGCGACGGCGATCGCGGCCGCCGGATTCGCTGTCACGGTGCCCGCGGGCGCCGACCCGGTGTGGCCCGGCGGCCCCGACATCCCCGGCATTCCGCAACTCGTGCCCTCCCCGCCGGGCCAGATCTCGGCTCCTTGTTCGGCCGCGGCGCGCGCGTGCCTGCGGCTGTCGACCAACGAGGGCTGGCTGATGGACAACGGCCGCGTGGTCTACGGCCCGACCCCCATCTCGCACGGGCGGCCCGGGTATGAGACACCGCCCGGCACCTTCCACGTCGCGTTCAAGGAGCCGTACCACTGGAGCACCATGCACAACGCCGAAATGCGTTGGGCCGTCTTCTTCAACGGCGATATCGCCACCCACATCGGACCGATCGAGGAGCAGTCCCACGGCTGCATCCGGATGACGCCCGAAGGCGCCAAGGCCTTCTACGACTACGTCAATCCGGGCGACGTCTTCGAAGTCGTGCCGTGACCGTACGCGCCGGCCCGGATTCCGGGTCGGCGCGCTACGAATTCAGGTGGCCCAGTTTGATCGCCAGCAGATTCGCGATCACGATGCCCGCGAAAACGACCGCGGCCACCCGGTGCCCCAGCCCCCACAGCGCGGCCGCGGCGCCTCCGAACACCACGATCTTGGTGATCACCGCGAGCAGCGGAATATCGAAACTCGCCTTCGGCGCCGCGAACATTCCCCACACCACCGCGGCGGCCAACGGGATGCCCAGCGCCAGAACGACTTTCACCACGGTGTTGTCGCCGACGCGCCAGCCCCACAGTCCCAGCACCACCAGCGCGCCCACCTCCGCGGCGAACGCGACGGTCAGATTGGCCCACTTCCACAGTTCCTGCATGACTGCCCTCTCGCTAGCTTGAGAGCAGCGCTCTCTAATAAGAGCAGTGTGCGCTAGCGCGGAAGCGTTGTCAACCGTTGAGAATTACCGCGCGACGGCGCTGGGAGAGCAGGCCCGACGGGGAGATCGCAGGATCGACCCAATCCGCGCGAGCGAGACCGTCGAAGCGCCGAAATCGACAGGCGCAGACAAGGAAAGCCGGCGAATACACCGGATCACGCCGCCGAAAAGACGTTCTCAGCCGGCCGTTCGCGGTCGATCGGACAGGCCGAGACGCAGGTGCTCGCTGTGATACACCGCCTCGTCGAGCAGCTGTGCGACGTGCGTGTCGTACAGGCTGTAGACGATGCTGCGCCCGGCGCGGGTTCCGGTGACGAGCCCGAGGTTGCGCAGCAGGCGGAGCTGATGAGAGACGGCGGACTGCTCCATCCCCACCGCCTCGGCGAGTTCGGAGACGGGCCGCGACCCCTGGCGCAATTCACTGAGGATCAGCAGTCGGCTCGGCGTCGCCAGGGCTTGCAGGGTGGTCGCCACATGCGCGGCGGACTCACTGTCCAGCCGGGCGATCGGCCGATCGCGGCCCTCGACGCCATGTCCCATAACGGTGAAGTTTAGCGGACCAGGTATACATGAAGACCTCTTCACGTGTTCTGTTATTCTCAGGTTGCCCGCTCCCGATCCTCGGAGGTTTTTCGTGTCAGCACCGGCCGCCACGCGTCCCGCCGCGCTCACGGCGATACCCGCGCGGCGGACCCGGCTGTTCGCACTTCCCGAAATCCGTTGGGCCGCAGCGGCTCTCCTGCTCTTCGCGATCGGCTCGGTGGCCCGGATCCTGCACACACCCCCCGAGGTGTGGTGGTCGCTCTATCTGGCCTGCTACCTCACCGGCGGCTGGGAACCCGCCCTGGCCGGAGTGCGCGCCCTGCGCGAAAGGACGCTGGACGTCGATCTGCTGATGGTGGTGGCCGCGATCGGCGCCGCCGCGATCGGGCAGGTCACCGACGGCGCGCTGCTGATCGTCATCTTCGCCACCTCGGGCGCGCTGGAGGCGTTCGCGACCGCGCGCACCGAGGATTCGGTGCGCGGACTGCTCGATCTGGCACCCGACACCGCCACCCGAATCGACGACGGTGTCGAAACGATCGTCAGGGCAGCCGATCTCGCGGTGGGCGATGTGATCCTGGTCCGCCCCGGCGATCGCATCGCGGCCGACGGCACGGTCGTCGCGGGCGCGAGCGAAGTCGATCAGGCGACCATCACCGGTGAGCCCATGCCGGTCGACAAATCGCCCGGTGACGACGTGTTCGCCGGAACCTCGAACGGCACCGGTGTCCTGCGGGTGCGGGTCGGTCGCCGCGCCGAGGACTCCGTCGTGGCCCGGATCGCCGCCCTGGTCGAACAGGCCGGCCGGACGAAGGCGCGGGCGCAGCTGTTCATCGAGAAGATCGAGCAGCGTTATTCGGTGGGCATGGTCGCGGTGACGCTCGCGGTCTTCGCCGTGCCACTGTTCTTCGGTGCGGCGCTGCGGGATTCGCTGCTTCGCGCCATGACGTTCATGATCGTCGCCTCGCCGTGCGCGGTGGTGCTGTCCACCATGCCGCCCCTGCTCGCCGCGATCGCCAATGCCGGCCGGCACGGCGTCCTCGTGAAATCGGCGGTCGTGATGGAACGGCTGGGCAGCACCACCCGCGTGGCCTTCGACAAGACCGGCACGCTCACCCGCGGTGTGCCCGAACTCACCGACATCCGTGTGCTGCCCGATTGCCCGGGCACGGCGGAGGAGGTCCTGCGCTGGGCCGCTGGTGCGGAATATTCCAGCGAGCACCCGCTGGCCACGGCGGTCGTCCGGGCCGGTCGCGAGCGCGGACTCACGCTGCCGCCCGTCGAGGACTTCAGCGCGCAGCCCGGACGCGGGGTCACCGCCACGGTGGACGGCCACCGCATCGAGGTGGGATCGCCTGCTGCGCTTCTGGATTCGGCCGACGCCGCTGCCGCGGCAGTCGTCGCCGAGATACAGAACGCGGGGCACACCGCTGTGCTCGTGCGGCGCGAGCGCCGAACGATCGCGGTTCTCGGCATCACCGATCAGACGCGCCCCGAAGCAGCCGATTCCGTCGACGCTCTCACCGAAATCACCGGAGCCGCACCGGTTCTGCTCACCGGCGACAATCTCGCCGCCGCCCGGCAGCTCGGCGCCCGCCTCGGCCTCACCGACATCCGGGCCGACCTGCTGCCGGAAGGTAAGGTCGCCGCGATCGCGGAACTGGAAGCCGCGGGCGACCGCGTCACCGCCGTGGGCGACGGTATCAACGACGCACCCGCGCTCGCCGCCGCCCACGCCGGAATCGCCATGGGCGGCAACGGATCCGACCTCACCCTGCACACCGCGGACGCGGTCGTCATCCGCGACGACCTGACCACCGTCCCCGCGGTCATCGCCCTGTCCCGTCGCGCGCGCCGCGTCGTGGTCGCCAACCTGATCATCGCCGCGACCTTCATCGCCGTCCTGATCACCTGGGATCTCGTCGGCCACCTTCCGCTACCGCTGGGCGTCGCCGGTCACGAGGGTTCCACCGTCATCGTCGGCCTCAACGGTCTGCGCCTGCTGCGCGGCCGCGCCTGGGAGAGCGGGACGGCACGCCGGGCCGATTGACGGCTTCGGCGGGCTCGGCCGATCCGCCGATCGCGCCACCCCACCGCAGCGAGAGGCGCATACTGGTCGAGCGCGCATGGTGCGGCGGGCGGGGCGAACCCACCGCCGGGGTATCTCGTTTCAGAGGCAGAACGTTCCCGAAACCGACCACCAGAGGTCACCATGACCGATCTGTCACCGTTCTACGCCGACGTGCAGGCCCACTACGACCTGTCCGACGATTTCTTCGCTCTCTTCCTGGATCCCACGCGCACCTACAGTTGCGCGTATTTCCGCGAACCGGACCTCACCCTGGAACAGGCACAGCTCGCCAAGATCGACCTGTCGCTCGGCAAATGCGATCTGCATCCGGGTATGACGCTGCTGGACATCGGCTGCGGCTGGGGCTCCACCATGATGCGCGCCGTCGAGAAATACGGCGTGCGCGTGATCGGCCTGACACTGAGCCGCAACCAGTACGAGCACGTGCGCGACCTGCTGGACGGCCTACCGCCCGGCACCGGTGAGGTGCACCTGCGCGGCTGGGAGGAATTCGACCAGCCGGTCGACCGGATCGTCTCGATCGGAGCCTTCGAACACTTCCGGCGCGAACGCTACGACGCGTTCTTCGACCGCTGCCACGAGCTGCTGCCCCCGGACGGCCGCATGATGCTGCACACCATCATCGGCTTCCACCGCCACCAACTGCGTGAGATGGGCATCCCCGTCACCCACGAATATCTGGCATTCAGCAAGTTCGTCATCGACGAGATCTTCCCCGGCGGTCAACTCCCGCAGCCCCAGTGGATCGGCGAATACGCCGAACGGGCCGGCTTCACCCTCCACGACGTCCAATCCCTGCAACCGCACTACGCCCACACCCTCGACCTCTGGGCCCAGGCCCTCCGCGACCATCGCTCCGAAGCCATCGCCCTGACCTCCCCCACCGTCTACGACCGCTACGTCCGCTACCTCACCGGCTGCGCAGACCTGTTCCGCGACGGCTACATCGACGTCCGCCAGCACATCCTGCTGGCATAACGGACCCCCGCCACCGAACTCTGCTGCTTCGGTGAGTCCGCGCGGTACATGCGAAACCGCCCCGGAAAGCGTTTCCGGGGCGGTCGCGTGGTCACACCGCTACCGCGCGTAGTCCGCGGCGGCCGAGCGCGCTAGAAGTAGTGCGCGCGGCCGGCCACCGGGCGCCCCAGCGCTCCCATCAGAGCCAGCACGGCCCCCACGACCAGCGCGATGATGCCCAACGTCCACAGGATCGGAATCCCGAGCAGGAAACCGAGAACCAGAAGGACAACCCCGAGAGTGATCACAGCAATCTCCTCACTTTCGCTCACCTCGCACCGATCCGGCGACCGGCTGCGATCAGCGGTGGCTCGAAACATCCGATACCCGGATATCTGTGAGTGAAACGAACTCTCTTCACCGGATGGATGAGCTGCTGTTCAGACTCATAGCCGGCCGGCAGCCTCCTGATGTTCGGGATCCACCACACGCTCCAGTGCGCGCAGATCGGCCTCGAGCGCCCGGAACAGCACATAGGCGACCACGAAGGCGACGATGGACCCCACGCACAACACCCGCACCGCGACGATGATCTTCGGAGTATCGCTCAGCGGCAGAAATGTCACCCCGGCCACCGCCAGCAGTGGCACCGACGCCGCCACCGCGAGATATCCGTTGCAGCGGCGATCGAGCCGGCGCAGGTGCACCGCATCCTCGGGGCTGATGTCGCCGTGCCGGAGAAACAGCGGGTAGACGCAGCGGACCATGTAGAACGTCACCAGGAAGAACGGATATGCCACCGCCATCGCGCCGCACACCAGCAGACCGCCCACGAAGTGCACCATCTCCTGTCCGGTGAGCTCGTGGGTCGCGAAGTGCAGCACTAGCGGGAACAGAATCGCCGACAGGCTCCAGAGCGAGAACGCCACCACCACACACCGATCACCGAACAGCAGGGCATCGGATCTGGCTCGGGCGAGTATCCGGGAGTCATATTCGCGTCCGCGCCGCATACCACGCGGCACGGTGAGTAGATAGCGCGACAAGTACATCACGGTCACGATGCCCACCGGGAAGAAGACCGCGTTCACCGTGCTGGTGAAAATCCACCATGTCTGTTGGGCGGGCACACTCATCCGGTCGATGATCAGGGTTTTGTTGTGCACCGTGTTGTACACGGCCGCAAGCACATTCGGGGTGCCATAGGCCAGCAGCACCAGCGGTACCATCCACCTCCGCGCCCGGAAACGCCAGCTGGTGGGTGCCGGATCCACCAGTTCGCGGGCCCGCGCGTCCAGGCACAGTTCGAACTGCTGGGCCAGTTCGTTGCCGTTGGACCACCGCTTGTCACGCGTGGGCGCCAGACAGGTCAGCAACACCCTGCACAGTGCCGCTGGACAATCGGGCGGAACCCGTTGCAGCGCAGCCGAATCCACACCAGCACGACGACGTGCGAGCATCGCCCCCAGTGCGGCGGAGTCGTTGCGCTCACCCGCGGTGCTGTCGTCGAACGGCTTGGCACCGGTCAGCAGCTCCCACAGCACCACACCCAGCGAGTAGATGTCGGAACGGGTATCCAGATCGTCGGCGGAACGGCGGTAGCCGGGATGGCAGGCCTCCAACTGTTCCGGCGACATGTACGACAGCGACCCACCGAAGTACGCCACCGGATTGGCGCCGGCCACCTCGCGGCTGAAACTGATGTTGAAATCGGCGAGTTTCGGCACCGCCTCCGCGGTGAGCAGCACATTCGCCGGTTTGACGTCGCGATGCAGCACGCCGTGCTCGTCGGCGTAGGCCAGCGCCTCGGCGAGCCGGCGGCCCAGCCAGGCCACGGTTTCCGGCCACGACAGCGCCGCGATCTCGGCGCGCACGCTGGAATCGGTCGGGCGGATCTCACCCTTTTCCTCCATCGCGGCGTCGACCGCGGCCAGCAGCAACCGGCCGCTGCGCTGGTCGGCAGGGGTGGACCGGACCCGGCGCAACACACCAAGCAGGGTGCCACCGGGCAGAAACTGCATGTACAGCAGCCGCAGTCGGCGGCTGCGGGAATCGCCGTGCGGGTCCGGTTCGCCCAGCAGCCGCTGGTCGAAGACCCGGACGATGTAGTCGTGGTCGAGCTGGGCCAGCGTCTGCGGTTCGGTGCCGCGGTCGGCGGAGATCTTCACCGCCACCAGCCGCTGCAACGAGCGCTGCCGGGCCAGGAACACCCGTGCGAAGGCTCCGCTACCCAGCCCGGTGAGCAGATCGAAATCATCGATGCAATCGCCTACCCGGATGCTGTCCAGCCGAGCGACCTGCGATCCCGTCGTCTCCTGTTCGGCGGACAGGTCGCCCGTGGTGCGGGTGCCTTCGGGGGAGACCATGGTCGAGGCGATGGCAGTCGGGTCCGCACCGGCGCGTTGAGTGCTCTGATCCTGGTCGTCGGCATTGAGCAACTCACTCAGCTCGGGCGCTTGCGCGGGATATTCGCGCAGATATTCGCGCGGATCGACCCGCTCGCCGCTGTGCCGGCGGATCACGAACTCCTCATAGACCAGGCTGGCCGGAACGCGGTCCGGCGACAGCTCGGCGAATTCCGCGCAGTAGTCCGGCAGCCGCTTGCGGGGCGGCTCGGGTCCGCCGGACGGCGTGAGCGCGGGTCGGCGCAGCCAGCGCTGGCGCAGGTCGACGCGGATCAGTTCGATCAACGCGGCCAAGCGCAAGGTCTCCGCGTCGGGCAGGTAATCGCTGATGGCCGGGGCCGGGTCAGCCGATTCCCACGCGGCTACGAAGGCGGCCACCGCGCCGGATTCGAGTCCGGCCGTTGATCGTCCGAAGCCGCTGTCTGAGCCGGAGCCGTCGGCCATATCCGCTCCTGTCGAATCCGAACCGTGCACTGGCCGGTCGGTGAAGCGATGGATGCAATCCGCCACACCCAACACCATCATCCCCGAGAGGCGGTTCGATCGAGGAGAAATCGCACGGCTGCATCCGGTCGACCCTCGGGGCGCGAAGGCCTTCTATGACTACGTCGATCCGGGCGACGTCTGCGAGGTCGTGCCGTAATCGGTCGGCGTCAAATCCGCGCGGTGCGGGCGCCGCGCCGCCGTGGACGCAGCTGATACAGCCGGTATCCGGCCAGGGCGAGGAAGACGGCCCCCAGGCCGGCGAGGACCCCCATGTCGAGCAGCCACGTGCCCAGGGTATGTCGCCACAGCGGGTCGGGTGCGCCATTGTGCGGCGACAGGGTGTCCAGGTCGAGGGTGGACGCTGCCGCAGCGTAGCCCCAGCGGGACGGCGACAGGTAGGACAGCTGTTCCAGAACAGGAGTGCCGGGCAGCCGTACCAAACCGCCGGTGAACACCAGTTGCGCCATGGACAGCACAATCAGCAGTGGCAGCGTCTTCTCCGAGGTGTTGACCGACACCGAGACCAGCAAACCCAACGCCAGCGAGGCGATGCCGAGTATCGCCATCGCCAGGATCAACTCCAGCGGGACCGAGGTGAATACGCCTTTCGCCGGCATGCTCACCCCGATGGTGCCGATCAAGAACAGCAACGCCGCCTGCAGGATGGTGATCACGCCCAAGACCAGCAGCTTCGACATCAGGTAGACCCCCGCGGACAGTCCGGCCGCGCGTTCTCTGCGGTAGATCGTCTGCTCCTTGACGATCTCGCGAATCGAGTTGCCGGTGCCGATGAAACAGGCACCGAATGCCAAGATCATGAGCTTGGTGGGGGCATCGGTGTTGGTTCCGGGCGCCCCGGCGAAACCCTCGCCCGACGGCACCGCGGCGATCAAGCCACCGAGAATCAGCGGCATCACGCCGAGCAGCGCCAGGTAACTTCGGTCCGAGGCGATGACCGCCAGGTATCGCCGGCACACCGTACTGAGCTGGCTGAGCTTGGACTGCGGCGCGGGCGGGGGTGCCGGTGCGTGTACGTCCGCCGGGCCGACATCGTCGGTCGGCCCGACCTCCACGTACTGCTCGAAGCGTGGCGATTCCCGGAATTCAGCAGCCCAGTCGCGGTCCTCCTCGCGGTCGAAGGACTGAAACACCTCGGCCCAACTGCGCTGCCCGAACTGCTGCAACCCCTCCGCGGGCGGCCCGTAATAGGCCAGCCGACCGCCGGGTACCAGCACGAGGAGGCGGTCGCAGGAATCGAGGTTCGCGACACTATGGGTGACGACGATCACGGTGCGCCCGTCGTGGGCCAGTTCGGACAGCATTTCCATGACCGTCTTGTCCAGGCCCGGGTCGAGGCCGGAGGTCGGCTCGTCGAGGAACAGCAGGGACGGTTTGGTCAGCAACTCCAGTGCGACGCTCACCCGTTTGCGCTGGCCACCGGAGAGCCTATCGATGCGCGTGTCGGCATGCCGGGCCAAGCCGAGCTCGGCGAGGACCTCATCGACCCGCTGCTCACGCTCCTCGGGGCGCGTGTCACCGGGGAAGCGGAGTTCGGCCGCGTACAGGAGCGCGCGCCGCGTCGGAAGTTGGCTGTGCAGGATGTCTTCTTGCGGAACCAGTCCGATGCGGTGGCGGAGTTCGTCGTAGTCGGTGTAGAGGTCACGTCCGTCGTAACGAACCGTCCCCTCTGTCGCCGGACGTAACCCGGTCACCGCGCCGAGCAACGTCGATTTGCCCGCTCCACTGGGTCCGATGACCCCGACGAGCGAGCGCTGCGGAATCGGGAAGCTCACCTCGTCGAGGAGAACCTTGCCTTCCGGTGTCCGCACGATGAGGTTCTGCACCGAGACCGACACGTCACCGGTGTCGACGTACTCCCGCAGTTCGTCGCCGACCAGCCGGTAGGTGGTATGCCCCATGCCGATCAAGTCGGATTCGGACAGGTCCGCCGAATCGACCCGGGCGCCGTTGACGTAGGTGCCGTTGTGGCTGTCGAGGTCGACGACCCGATACCGGCCTGCGCCGGTCACTCGCAGTTCGGCGTGATGACGGGAGACCATGAGGTCGGGCACGACGATGTCGTTGTCGGAGGCCCGCCCGATCCGGAATGTGTCCGAGACGATCCGGACGACCGCGCTGGGGTGAGCCGCCGGAGGCGACGACCGCGCAACCCGCCGGGGGCGGCCCCCCGGATGGAACGTCGTCATCGTGTCTTCATCATCGAGCTGGTAGCCGGGATCGGGGACGAGCATCGTGTCGCCGCCGGTATCGCCGGACGACTCGCTGCCGTGCTGTCCTTTTTGCCCCTCCACCGAACAGAGCAACTGCTCGCCGTTCACGGCGTGACCGAGCTGGAACGTCTCGTCATGATCGATCAGCATCCGCTCGACGCGCCGACCGTCGAAAAAGGTGCCGTTGAGGCTGTGCGCGTCCTCGATTTCCCAACCGTCCGACCCACGCTCCAAGACGGCGTGCACGGAAGATACCCGCGGATCGGTGACGACGATGTCGGCCGCCAGATCGCGGCCGACATTGTATGAACCTCCCGCGTGCAGCCGATAGACGCGCTCTCGCGTCTGCACCACAAGAACGGGCGCCTCGGGAAATTCTGTGGAGGACTGGTCATCCGCCATAACGGGATTATACGACTTGAAACGCCCTGCTGCGGCAAAGCCGGCCACCGAGAATTCCCTAGCAGTGTCCGCTCTGCTCCGTTTTCGCGCCGCCCTAACCCGCGCTGACCAGCGAGAACGACCTGCGAGTGGAGAGCCGCCACCACCCGGCAGCCGCCGACGAGCCAGTGCAGCCGCTCCACCGGCACCCGACCGAACCAGCCGCGGAAATCACCGTAACGGGATCGGTAATACGAATTCGATCGGACTCGAACAGAATGTCGAAGCTGAATATTCCCATTGATTCATCGCGCCGGAATTCCGACACATCCCATATTTTTCCCACAGCCGTGACCGCGCTACGCGTCTTCCACGTCGCCACAAGGCAGTAAAACCGTGCAGGCCGCCGCTCCAGCGCGGCAACCGCACCGCACTCGACACGCTGCTCGGTCTCTGCAGAAAAGGCTTGCGCGGTGCGTATCACGAGCGGGGAGTACATCTCGGCGCACTCGCGCCTCGGGATGGTTGGGGGCCTTCACCCGGATGCTCCGCGCAGCATCTTCGCCGTCGTCGTTGGGCGAAGGGACATGAGACCTCAACCATGTACCTCCGCCGGCCTCGGGAAACCCGTTGGTCCGGCGGACAGGTTGCGGGACAGTACATCTCGCAACCCAGCCGTGCGGGCGGCTGGAGGCTGCGCGGATCCGCCGATGCCCCCGACGAACACGTCGGCAAGGTTCAGTGCATTCGAGCGCGGGCCGTAACACCATCGCGTACCACGAGACTCACGCGAGCTTCGGCGGCAAAAGCGATCCGCTCGGCCCTGAGATCCACTCGGCCCTGACAGGGAGTATGGAGCCGCCTGGGGGAATCGAACCCCCGACCTTTTCATTACGAGTGAAGCGCTCTACCGACTGAGCTAAGGCGGCGTGCCTTTCGGCGGTGCGAGTCTATCGTCTTCGGCGACCGAACACGAAAACGGCAGGTCATCGGTGCAGTGTGGCCATGATTTCGGCCAGCCTGCGAGCCTCGGCGGCTGGGGTTCGGGCCTCGAGCAGGGGAAGGACCAGCAGGTAGCGGGCGGTTCGGTCCAGGGCGGCGAAGCGGTTCGCCGCACCGGCGTCTTCGGCCAGAGCCGCAGACAGCTCGGCCGGGACGGGTGCCGAGCGCTGTGGCGCGTAGGCAGCATCCCAGCGACCGTCGGCGCGGGCGGCCTCGACCGCGCGGAGGCCGGGTGGGCGCATCCGGCCCGTGGCGATCAGGGCCTCGGCTCGCACGACGTTCACCTGCGACCAGGTGCTGCCGGGTCGCCGGCGCGAGTAGCGCTGGAGGAACGAGCGGTCGTCGTGCGCGCGCCGGTGACCGTCGATCCAGCCGTAACACATGGCCACCACGGCCGCATCGTCGATGGTGATCAGGGGCACGGACGATCCCTTGCGTGCGATCAGCAGCCAGGCGCCGCCGTCGTCGGTGTGGTGACCGTCCAGCCAGTCGGCCCAGGCGGCGGCATCGGGAAAGCGGTTGACAGCAGGGAGTTTTCGCATCACGGTTCGTCCTCTCGACGAACACCATGCTGCCCGTTGAAGTGCTCACCCTTTGAGCACTTTTGTCGCTGACATCGCCGACGGTCGGTTGCGCGGTGGTTCAGGCGGAGCGGGCCGCGATGAGCCCGGCGACCATCGCGGCGATGGCGAAGCGGGGTTTGACGTTCAGGTCGAGGGCCTCGCGGCAGGCGAGGATGGCCTCGATGGAACGCAGTAGTCCCTCGGGCCGCACCTCGTCGGCCAGATCGCGGATCTGATCGGACAGGTCCGGGTGGGTGAGAGTGATCGCCGGGGAGGGATTCGCGGCGGACGTCCCGAACCGCAGAGCCAGCGCGTCGCGGTACAGGCCCGCGACGTCGATCAGCGCCCGGTCGAGGGCATCACGGCTGGTGCGGGTGGCGCGGGATTTCTGGCGGCGCTCGAGGTCCTTCAGCACCCCGGCGGAACCGCGGGTCGCCGAGGCGGCGCCTTTCCCGGTGCCGCCGGCGCCCAACGCGGTCGCCAGCTCGTCGCGCTCGCGCTCGTCCCGTTCCGCGCTGACCTGTTTGGCCTCCTCCTCGGCGGATTTGACCAGCTCGTCACCGGCCGCGTAGGCGGCGGCCGGACGCGCGACCGCCGAGACCAGCGACAATGCCCGGGTACGGCGGGCGCGGGCCTGCTCGTCGGTCGCGAGGCGGCGGGCGCGACCGACATGTCCGCCGCTCACCGAGGCCGCCCACGCCGCCTGTTCCGGGGCCAGCCCGTCACGCTCGCGCAGCACCTGGGCGATGGCGTCCACCGACGGCGTCACCAGATGAACATGCCGGCACCGGGATCGCAGAGTGACCGAGATGTCCTCCGGGTCCACCGACGGCGCGCACAGCAGGAACACGGTCCGCTCCGGCGGTTCCTCGACCACCTTCAGCAGCACGTTGCCCGCGGCCTCGGTCAATCGATCGGCATCCTCGATCACCACCACCTGCCACCGCCCGGTGCTGGGGCGCCGGGCCGCGACCTGCACGATCTCGCGCATTTCCTTGGTACCGATGCTCAGGCCCTCCGGAATCACCCGCCGGACATCGCCGTGGGTGCCGGCCATGGTGGTGGTGCAGGCATGGCAGTGGCCGCAACCGGGCGTGCCCTCCGCCGTACATTGCAGCGCGGCCGCAAAGCACAGTGCCGCAACGGATCTGCCGGATCCGGGCGGCCCGGTGAACAGCCAGGAGTGCGTCATCGCCGAGGACGCGATTCCGGCGCGCGCCGCCACGGCGGCAGCGGTCAACTCGGACTCGACCGAGTCCTGGCCCACGAGCCGATCGAAGACACCTGCCACGCGCTACACCCTAATCGGCCGCACCGACAAGCCGACCGGCACCGAGACGCTGCCCGCTACGACTCGGGCCGCGCTACTACTCGGCCGGAGACTTCGCCGCCGCCTTCTTCGCGGGCGCCTTCTTGGCCGCGGTCTTCTTCGCGGTGGTCTTCTTGGCGGTCGCGGTGGTCTTCTTCGCCGTCGACTTCGCCGCGGTCTTCTTCGCCGGTGCCTTCTTCGCGGTCTTCTTGGCCGCCTTCTTCACCGGTCCCTTGGCGCGGCGATCGGCGAGCAGCTCGGAGGCCCGCTCGTCGGTGATCGACTCCACCTCGTCACCCTTGCGCAGGCTGGCGTTGGTTTCGCCGTCGGTGACATACGGGCCGAACCGCCCGTCCTTGATCACCATCGGCTTGCCGGTGGCGGAGTCGTTGCCCAACTCCCGCAGTGGCGCCGCACTCGCCGCCTGCCGTCCGCGCCGCTTGGGTTCGGCGTAGATCTTCAACGCCTCTTCCAAGGTCACGGTGAAGATCTGGTCTTCGGTGGCCAGCGAGCGAGAGTCCGTGCCCTTCTTCAGATACGGGCCGTAGCGGCCGTTCTGCGCGGTGATCTCGTCACCGGATTCGGGATCCTTGCCGACCACCCGCGGCAGCGACAGCAGCTTCAGCGCATCCTCGAGGGTGATGGTCGACAGATCCATCGACTTGAGCAGCGACCCGGTTCGCGGTTTGGGCGCGGCGGCCTTCTTGGTGCCCTTCTTGGCGTCGAGATCGGCCTCCGGCTCGGGCAGGATCTCGGTGACATACGGCCCGAAGCGACCTTCCTTGGCCACGATCCGATGTCCGGTTTCGGGATCCACACCGAGCGAGCGCCCCTCCTGCGGGGTCGCGAACAGCTTTTCCGCGACCTCGGGCGTCAATTCGTCCGGCGGCAGATCGTCGGGCAGATTGGCGCGCTGGGAGATCGGATCGCCATCCGGATCGTCCGGGTTCTGCACCATGCGCTCGAGATACGGACCGAAGCGCCCGACCCGGACCACGATGTCGCGGTCCTGGTCGTCGGTGAACATCTTGATCGAGTTGACCTCGCGGGCATCGATATCGTCGAGCCGCTCCCCGACCATCCGCTTCAGTCCGCCGGAACGCGCCACCGAACCCTCGGCACCGTGGTCACCACCGAAATAGAAGCTGGTCAGCCAATTTCCGCGCTGCTCGCGACCGCCGGCGATGGCGTCGAGATCGTCTTCCATGGCCGCGGTGAAATCGAAATCGACCAGGCGGCCGAAATACTCCTCCAGCAGGCCCACCACCGCGAACGCCACCCAGGACGGCACCAGCGCACTACCGCGCTTGTAGACGTAGCCGCGGTCCAGAATGGTCTTGATGATCGAGGCGTAGGTCGACGGGCGTCCGATGCCCAGTTCCTCGAGCGCCTTGATCAGCGAGGCCTCGTTGTAGCGCGGGGGCGGATTGGTGGTGTGCCCATCGGGCGTCAGCTCGGTGGCGTTGACGCCCTGGCCCTCGGTCAGCGCGGGCAGCCGCGATTCCGCGTCGTCGGACTGACCGCCCGCATCCTCGTCGACACTTTCCACATAGGCCTTGAGGAAGCCCGCGAAGGTGATGGTGCGGCCGGATGCGGAGAACACGCATTCCTCGCCCGTACCGGCGCGGCCGGTGATCCGGACCGTCAGCGTGGTGCCGCGCGCGTCGGCCATCTGCGAGGCGACCGTGCGCTGCCAGATCAGCTCGTAGAGCCGGAATTCGTCCTGGTCCAGCCGGGCGTGCAGCTGGCCCGGCGTGGCGAAGGTGTCACCGGCGGGCCGGATCGCCTCGTGCGCCTCCTGCGCGTTCTTGACCTTGCGGGTGTACTGCCGCGGCGTCGGATGCACGAACTCGGGCCCGTACAACTGGGTCGCCTGCGCCCGCGCCGCGCTGATCGCCGACTCCGACAGCGTCGTGGAGTCGGTACGCATATAGGTGATGTAGCCGTTCTCGTACAGCCGCTGCGCCACCCGCATCGTGCGCTCGGACCCGAAGCGGAGCTTGCGGGCGGCCTCCTGCTGCAGCGTCGAGGTCATGAAGGGCGCATAGGGCCGCCGCGTGTACGGCTTGGATTCGACCGAGGTGACCTGGAAATCCGCCTTGTCCAGTGCCGCGGCCAGCCGCCGCGCCGCGGCCTCGTCGAGCACGGTGACACCGTTGCGGGCCTTGAGCTGACCGTCGGATCCGAAATCCCGGCCGCCCGCAACGCGTGCACCGTCGACCGTGACCAGCCGCGCGCCGAAGATGCGCGGGTTGGCCTCGTCGCTCTGGCCGCCGCCGGCGTCGAATTTCGCCGCGATATCCCAGTACTCCGCGGAACGGAACGCGATGCGCTCGCGCTCGCGCTGCACGACGATGCGGGTCGCGACGGACTGCACACGGCCCGCCGACAGTCGCGGCATGACCTTCTTCCACAGCACGGGGCTGACCTCGTAGCCGTAGAGGCGGTCGAGGATGCGCCGGGTTTCCTGGGCGTCGACCAGGTCGTTGTCGAGTTCGCGAGTATCGGCCGCGGCGGCGCGAATGGCCGGCTCGGTGATTTCGTGGAACACCATTCGCCGGACCGGAATCTTCGGCTTCAGCGTCTCGAGCAGGTGCCAGGCGATGGCCTCGCCCTCGCGGTCGGGGTCGGTGGCCAGATACAGTTCGTCGGCATCACGCAGCAGTGTCTTCAGTTCCGAGACCTTGGCCTTCTTGTCCGGACTGACGACATAGATCGGCTCGAAATCGTGGTCGACATCGACACCCAGCCGAGCCCAGGACTGGCCTTTGTATTTGGCCGGCACGTCCGCGGCACCGCGCGGCAGATCTCGGATATGGCCGACGGATGCCTCGACCGTATAACCGCGGCCCAGATAGGGCGCGATCTTGCGTGCCTTGGTCGGCGACTCGACGATGACGAGACGACGCAGGGGACGCCCCCGGCCGGATGCGGCCGCGTCGGGCCCGGCGGAAGCCGCATCGGGAGTCGGCGATGCACCGCGGTCTCGTGTTGCCACCGGCGAACACACCTTTCCTGTCGACCCGCGCGGCGCAGGCGCGCGGCGCGCGGCTGGGGCAAGAGGGAGAGACAAATGTCTCCCGCCAGAGACGTTTATACCGTGTTTCGCTGTCGTGGAGTCCGCACTGCGGTCCCGCGACCCTGGAGTCTCGGCTGTTCTGCGCGGTACTTCCCCGTCGGTACCGTCCGAACCGAAATGGCTGCGAACTGCAGAAAAACCCCCTTGTGGGCAACTCGATCACATCGAAAAGCCCCGGTTTTCGATCGAGTCTACTTCCCCCGCATATGACTCGTCCCTCACCGCGTGCTCGCGGTGAGGGACGAGAGATCGGACCTTGTTGGGTTACTCGCTCAGCTGAGCGCGCGAACTCCGGTGGCCTGCGGGCCCTTGGTGCCCTGGCCGACCTCGAATTCGACCTTCTGGTTCTCCTCGAGGGTGCGGAAGCCCGAACCCTGAATCTCGGAGTAGTGGACGAAGACGTCAGCGGAGCCGTCCTCGGGCGCGATGAAGCCGAACCCCTTCTCCGCGTTGAACCACTTCACAGTTCCCTGTGCCATTCTGTTCCTTCTCTTTCCATACCGGAACGGCGGACAAGTTAGGTTGGTCCACCGGGTCCGTTCCGACCGCTGTACTCTGTTCCCCCTGCAGGAAGCTTCAAGCACACCGTTCGCAACATCGATCCTGCTGATGGTTTGGACCTTTGATCCGTTCCCTCGAACACAGAAGCTTGCGACCGAGAACTAGTGAACCATGTCCGCGCGCAATTCGACAGCCGAGTTACCGACAATTTGCAAAAAAGATGATCTTGCGAATGTGCAGGTGAGGGGCACAATGCCCAAATCCAAACTTGAAGTAGGTTTGCTTAGCGATAACCGAGCGAGCGTCAGGCAAACAGACTGTGACGCAGGTCGCTACTCGGTAGTGAATTGGCAGCTCGGGCGAGGGCGGCACACACGGTTCACACTTTCTTCGCGTCGCACGGTCTCGGTCCGATGAATCCGAAAGGCCCGCGATCGGCCCCCACGCCCGCAGAAGCGATCGGCTACGGGACATCGTTGCTGAATCGTGTCCTTTTCGGAGTGCCCGATGCGGAGAGTCGTATCACCCATGTGACCGAACTCCCGGCCCGGCCGGCGCGCATCACCGACTGGCCTTCCTGGGCTGCTCCGGAGGTGGTCGACGCCCTGCGGGAATCCGGTGTAGAGGCACCGTGGACGCATCAGATTCGAACCGCGGAGCTGGCCGCTTCGGGAACACACGTCGTGGTCTGCACCGGGACCGCGTCGGGCAAATCCCTGGGTTATCAACTTCCGGTATTGACAGACCTGCGGCGGGATCCGCGAGCGACCGCTCTGTATATATCGCCGACCAAAGCGCTCGGAGCCGATCAATTCCGCGCGGCCGCGCAGTTGACCCATGCCGGCGGCCTGAGCGATATCCATCCGGCCACCTACGACGGCGATACTCCGCCCGAGGTCAGGCAGTGGGGGCGGGCGAATGCGCGGTGGTTGTTCACCAATCCCGACATGCTGCACATCGGCATACTGCGAGCGCATCAGCGCTGGGCGCGGATGCTGCGGCGGCTGCGCTACGTGGTGGTCGACGAATGCCACGCGTATCGCGGTGTATTCGGGTCCCAGGTCGCGATGGTGTTGCGCCGGTTGCGGCGGCTGGCCGCGCATTACGGCGCGAATCCGACCTTCGTCCTGTGCTCGGCCACCAGCGCCGATCCGGCCGCGGCGGCCGCACGGCTGATCGGTGCGCCGGTGACCGCGGTGACCGAGGACGGCTCCCCGCAGGGTGCGCGAACGGTCGCCCTGTGGGAACCACCGCTGCTCGGCGACCTCAGTGGCGAGAACGGCGCCCCGGTCCGACGGGCGGCGACCACCGAGGCCGCCCGGATCATGACCGACCTGGTCGTCGAGGGTGCCCGGACATTGACCTTCGTTCGCTCCCGCCGGGCCGCCGAGGTCGTCGCCATCGACGTGCAGCGCATGCTGGCCGAGGTGGATCCGGCGCTGGCCGGGCGGGTGGCGGCCTATCGGGCCGGATACCTGGCCGAGGACCGGCGGGAACTGGAGAACGGCCTGGCGGACGGGTCGCTGCTGGGCGCGGCCACCACGACCGCACTCGAACTCGGCGTCGACATCGCCGGGCTGGACGCCGTGGTGATGGCCGGTTTCCCGGGAACCGTCGCCTCGTTCTGGCAGCAGGCGGGCCGCGCAGGACGTCGCACCCAGGGCTCGCTGGTACTGCTGGTGGCCCGCGACGATCCGCTCGACACCTACCTCGTCCACCACCCGCACGCCCTGCTGGACAAGCCGGTCGAGGCGACCATCACCGATCCGCACAACCCCTACGTCGCCGGCCCGCATCTGCTCTGCGCGGCCTGCGAACACCCCCTGACCGACGCCGAGATCGACGACCTCGGCGTCCGGGACGTGGCCGCCGATCTTGCCGCGCGGGGCCTGATCAAGCGCCGGGAGAACGGCGGGGGTCAGGCTCGCTGGTATCCGACGTCGAGCGCCTACCCACACGACGACGTGGATGTGCGCGGCGGCATCGGCTCCCAGATCGCCATCGTGGACGCGACCAGCGGCCGTCTACTGGGCAGCGCGGATTCCGGCCGGGCTCCCGCGACGCTGCACGCCGGGGCGGTCCACCTGCATCAGGGCGAGACCTACGTGGTCGACGAACTGGATCTCGAGGCCGGCGTCGCCTTCGTCCACGCCGAGCAGCCCGGATGGACCACCAGCGCCCGCATGGTCACCTCGGTGGCGATCGACGAGCGCACGCACGAGCGGGTGTACGGGCACGTCACCGCCGCCCTGGCCAGGGTCCGGGTGACCCGCCAGGTGGTCGGGTATCTGCGCACGCTTCCCAGTGGAGAGGTTCTCGACCTCGTCGAACTCGATATGCCGGAGCAGACACTGCCGACCCAGGCCGTGCTCTACACCGTCACACCGCGCCTGCTGGCCGCGGCGGGGATCGAGCCACGCCGCGTACCCGGCGCCCTGCACGCCGCCGAACATGCGGCGATCGGGATGTTGCCCCTGGTCGCGAGCTGCGACCGCTGGGATGTGGGCGGCGTTTCCATCGCCGAGCACCCCGATACCGGGCTACCTACCGTCTTCGTCTACGACGGCCATCGGGGCGGGGCCGGCTTCGCCGAGCGCGGGTTCACCCGCCTGCGGACCTGGTTGGCGGCGACGCGGGCGGCCATCACCTCCTGTTCGTGCCCGCAAGGCTGCCCCTCGTGCGTCCAATCCCCCAAATGCGGCAACGGGAATTCCCCGCTGGACAAGGAGGGTGCGGCCGCGCTGCTGACGGCCGTCCTCGCCGATCTGCCCGACGATGCGCCGAGCTGACCCGCATGGACAACATTTCGGGCCATGACCTGCCCGAATCCGTTTCGTGACGATGCGGACACCGTCGGTAGACGTCGTCGCTTCCCGGTCCCACGGACTGCCTGGCGCCATCGAGGCCTACGGCGCGACCGGGAATAAAAAGGAAGTCGATCATGTTAACCGGCACATTGCCCTAGCGAATAACGGCCATGTGGGCATTCACATGTGTGCATTTATCGGAATCCCGCAGCGTCGAATGCTTGCACAATTGCGCCGCCGGAATTGAATGCCGACCGAATGGGAAATCCACCGCACTTACGGCAGTGTGGTGTGGCTCCGGTCACCCATTCTTTCTCACACCAACCGTCCGGTATTCATGATCGTTTTCCCGCACTCACCGGACCGGCGCGCGCGACCGCCACAACTGATCGCTTGCCCAAAAGAGCGAGCGTCACCGAACCATCGACCGTTACCGTCACATCCCAATCCCGGACCGAACACGTCCGTACCCGCATCCGCATTTGCCGCACCACCGAATCCGCTCGATCGCAGGCCGCCTCAGCGCCGGAATCCAGTGCGCCCGCTGCGGCCAATGCCGCCGAATCGGCCGCGCTCTGCGCTCGATGGCGTGCGCAGACCACTGCCGCGAACTGCACGATCACCACCGTCACCAGTAGCAGCGCGGTGAGTGCCAGACATGCCGTGACGGTGGCACCGCCGTCGCATCCGCGACCGCGGCACGCGGCGGGCACTGTGGCCGGTGTCATTGCGGCTCGCCCGGTTCGCGTACCGCTACCGCTTCGGCCCGTAACCGCAGCATCGGGAGCAGCGGCGCTCGCGCCCGAACCGTGGCCACGATCCGGTCGCCCTCCGCGCGCAACTCGATATCGGCGCCGGGCGGCGCCACCCGCTGCGCTGCCGGCAGAGCTTCCGCCTCCGCACCTCGCGCGGCGAGACGTGCCGCTTCGCGAGCGGCGTCGATACAGCGGATCTGCATCGACGCCGCCAGCAACGCCCCCAGACAGAGCACGACGACCACTATCACGGCCGCCAGCGCAATCGCCGCCTCGACCGTGACCGCACCCCGTTCGCCCGGACGAGCGAACCTCATACGGTGGTGTTCAGCGCCCTGTCGATGATCTTGGTCAGCGCGTTCACGATGGAATCGCCGGTGACCACGGTGTAGAGCACCGCTCCGAACGCCGCTGCGGCGATCGTGCCGATGGCGTATTCGGCGGTACTCATCCCGTCGTCGGTCACCAGTACCTGGATCAGCCGCGAACGTAGTTCTCGCACAACCGATTGCGTTGCCGCCAGCATCGGTCTCCCCTTTCTCTACGGTCGGCGCGGCGGATCCGCACCGAATCTCTGGTGTGGTCACCACAACCCACCGCCCAGTACTCGACCGGCCAGTCCGGCGACCACCGGGACGATGCCGAGGCAGACGAAGGCCGGCAGGAAGCACAGCCCGAGCGGGCCGCTGATGAGCACGCCCGCGCGTTCCGCCCGCGCGGCGGCCGCATCCTCGACCGCCGCGCGGCACTTGTCCGCGAGTTCGGAGACCGCCCCGGTCAGGGCCGCACCGGAGCGGGCCGAACGGCGCACCAGCCGGGCGAGCGCGGACATCTCCGCGACGGGTGCTTCCCTGGCCGCGCGCTCCCAGGCGGAAACCGGGTCCGCGCCGAGCGCCAGCAGTTCCGCCGCCCGCCGCAGCGCCGACGCGAAGGGTTCCGGGGCGGTCGAGGAAACCGCGCGGGCCGCCGTGGCGGTCGGCAGTCCCGCCCGCAGACACGCGGCGAGCAGATCCAGGGCCGAGGCCACCGCCAAGGGGTCGCCGGTGGCCGGGCGCGGAACGTTCCGCGGCACCGGAGCGGCGCCGTGGGCCGCACGGAGGCGGGCAACCGATGTGACTCGGCCCGGAAGGGCGAGCAGCGCGGCACCGGAACAGAGCAGTGCCATCGACAGACCGTTCATACCGATACCCGTCGCGTGATGGCATCCGCCCACAGCAATCCCACACCGATGAGCCCGGCGCCGAGCGGAAAGACGATGGTTCCGACCCCTCGGCTCATCAGCACCTGCAGGGGGTGGGCGCCCATCAGCTGTCCGAGCGCGATGCCGAGGAGCGGGAGTCCGGCCAGCACCGCGGCGCTGGCCCGCGCACCCGCCAGGGCGGCGGTCGTGCGCTCGCTGAACCGCATTCGCCCGGCGAGGTCGTCGCGGGCCGCACTCAACAGTTCGGCCAATGCCAGGCCGTGCCGCTCGGCCACCTCCCACGCAGCCGCGACGCGATCCAGTTCGGTCGTGACGGCGCAGGGACGTCCGCGCAATCCGTCCGCGGCCGAACCGCCGAGCCTGGCCCGCGCGGCGCTCACCGCGAAGGCCGCTCCGGCCGCTCCACCGATCTCCGCGGCCGCGACGGCGGCGGCAGCGCTGGGATGCGCGCCGGTGCGCAGTTCACCGATCACCACTTCCAGCCCTTCCAGCAGTTTCCGGCATTCGTCGTCGTGGCGGCGTTCCTCGCGGCGGTTCTTCGAACGCACGGTCAGCGTGGTGACGAGCACCGCGGTCGCACCCGCGGACCCGGGACCGAAGACGACCGCCGCCCCCACCGCCGAAGCAGCCACGCCGCGAATAATCCAGCGGCTCGGGTTGTTTCGCGTTTCCTCCGGTCGTCCGCACAGCACACGCAGTCGGTGCCGCCGGGGCGTGGTCGGCAGGAGCAGCAGCGCTGCGGCGCCGCACAGCAAGCTCAGGGTCATTGCCGCAACCGCTCGTTCAGCAACCGCTGGAGTGCGGTGTTCGCCGGTGCCGCAACGGGATCCACGGACCAGGCCGTCTCGATGCGCACACCCGCCTCCCCTTCGCGGGTCACCAGCCCGATTTCCTGCAGGACTCGCCCACCGTCGGGGCGGCGCCGCATCGCGAGCACGACCTGGACGGCCGCGGCGAGCTGACTGTGCAGCCCTGCCCGCCCCATTCCGCCCAGTGCCGCAAGGGCTTCCAGACGAGCGGGCACCTCCCGTGGCGAGTTCGCATGCACCGTGCCGGCGCCTCCGTCGTGTCCGGTGTTCAGTGCGGTGAGCAGGTCCACCACCTCGGCCCCGCGCACCTCTCCGATGACGATCCGATCCGGCCGCATCCGCAGCGCCTGACGGACCAGGTCCCGGACCGTGATGGCACCCGCGCCCTCCACATTGGCGATACGCGCGACCAGCCGGACGACATGCGGATGCGGCGGCGACAGTTCGGCGGCATCCTCGACGCACACGATGCGTTCGGCGGGGTCGACGTGCGCCAGCAGAGCCGACAGCAACGTGGTCTTTCCAGCGCCGGTGCCGCCGACCACGAGGAAGGCGAGCCGTGCGCGAATGATCCTCTCCAGCAGCAGTTCCGACTCCGGTGTGAGCGTTCCGGAGGTGGTCAGTCCGCGCAGGCTGTGGCCGACCGGGCGCAGTACCCGCAGCGAGATACACGTTCCGCCCTGTGCGATGGGCGCGAGGACCGCGTGCAGCCGCACGCCGAAGCTCTCGCCGGGCGCTCGCTCGTATTCCGGCAGCCGCCCGTCCACCCACGGTTGCGCATCGTCGAGCCGGCGGCCGGCGGCGAGCGCCAGGCGCTGAGCCAGGCGCCGCACGGCCGCTTCGTCAGGGAAGCGGATCGAGGTGCGCTCCAGACCGCTACCGCGATCGATCCACACCGCATCGGGCGCGGTCACCAGCACATCCGAGACCAGGGCGTCGTGCAGCAACGGTTCCAGCGCGCCCGCCCCGGTCATCTCCGTCTGCAGCAGGCGCAATGCGCGCAGCAGGTCCGTATCGCCGAGGACTCGGCCGGCTTCGGCGCGGATGGCGGCGGCCAGGCGGGCCGGATCGTGTTCACCCGGCTGGGCGGCCAGTCGCTCCCGAACCCGGTCCAGGAGTTCGGCACTCACCACCCCGCTCATCGAGCCCCCTCCGGCAATGCGGACAGCACCGACTCCGCTCCCGCCGCGAGCGGCCCGCGGCCGAGCGTCAGTCCACCGCGTTCCAGTTGGGCCGCGAGTCCGGGTTGGGCGCGCATGGCGGCCAGCAGGGGCAGCCTCAATGCCTCCGCGATATCGCGACCGCGCAGCCCGCCCGGTGCGGGGCCTCGAACGACCAAGGCCTGGTTGGGGTTTCGACGACGGATATCCGCCACGACCGCCCCCGCGGCGGCCACCGCACGCAACCGGGCCGGCACCACGAAGACGACGAGATCGGCGGCATCGAGGAGATGATCGGTATGCGGGCCCCGACTGCCGGAGATATCGCACACCACCAGATCGCCGGCGCCGCGGCCGGCCTCGACGACGGCGCGGGCCGCGCCGATGCCGATATCGTCCGGTCCGGAGCCGGCCGGTCTGCTGCAGGCCAGTACGCCGAGTCCCGGTGCGGCGGCGGGTAAAGCGTCGTGCAGGGCTTGCGCGGCCACCCGGCCGTCCTCGACGGAAAGTTCGGGCCAGCGCAGACCGGGCACCGACTCGATACCCAGCAGCAGATCGATGCCACCGCCGAGCGGGTCGCCGTCGATGAGCAGAATGTGCGGCCGGAATCGCCGGGCCGCGGCGGCCAGGGCCAGCGTCGCGGCGAAGACCGAGGCCCCGGCACCGCCCCCTGCGCCAACGACGGCCAGGACGAGTCCGTCCCCAGGATCGCGCCAGGCGTAGGCGGCGAAGGCCTCGATCAGTGTTTCGGTAGCGCTCGGCAACGCGATGACCTGCTCGGCTCCGACCGCCGCGGCGGCCTGCCAATGGTCGAGATCCGGTTCACCGCTGCCGACCAGCACGACGCCCGAGCGCCGCGGATATCCGGCGGCCGCACAGGTACGCGCCGCCGCGAGATCGATGATCACCAGCGCGGCCGCGGCCCAGGCATGCCTGCCGACAGGCATGGACCGTTCGTCCAGGCCACGGTCGGCGGCGGCCGCTATGCGACGCACCTCGTCGCGTAGCCGGTGGTCACCGACCAGCACCAGTGCCGGAGGAGGAACTGCTGCAACGGAATTCATGTCAGCCAGCCTCACCCGGATCGGCAGGGCGAACCAGGGCCCCAACGCCGAATGTGGACAACTCGCGGGCTGTGGACAAACACTGCACGCCGAGTAACAGCTGGACGGTCCGGAAATAGAGGACGGCCCCAGCCGGGGGGGAGGAGGCTGGGGCCGTCGGGGTTCAGCCCCGGGGGGTCGGGCTGAACGCGCCTGGACCATGTCCAGGTGCCAGCAATACTACACCCAGAAACCGGCGGCAATGCAAGTCCATCGCGCGACGAAGTTTCGGCCCGGAGCGGGCGGCTCCCGGGGCATCGGACGGGGCGTGCGGCCGGGCTGAACGCCGCATCACCGGGGAAGCTCCCTATTCTGGAGCCGTGACGGCCGAGGGCGACCAAACAGCTACGAACGATCGGGCCGCCGGGGATACCGGGCACCCGCGACACCGCAACGATGCAGCAGCGAATCGCGCGCACCGGACGACGGACGCTTCGTCCGCACCCCGGATCGCCGCGTTCTTCGATCTGGACAAGACGGTCATCGCCAAGTCGAGCGCGTTCGTCTTCAGCCGGCCGTTCTTCGCGCAGGGCCTGATCGATCGGCGCACCGTACTGGAATCCAGTTACGCGCACTTCTTGTTCCTGCTCTCCGGCGCCGACCACGACCAGATGGAGCGGATGCGCGAACATCTGACGAAGATGACCGCCGGCTGGGACGTGTCGCAGGTGCGCTCGATCGTCGCGGAAACACTGCACGAACTGGTCGATCCGCTGATCTATGCGGAGGCGTCGGATCTGATCGCCGACCACAAGATCCGCGGCCACGACGTCGTGATCGTCTCGGCGTCGGGTGAGGAGATCGTCGCCCCGATCGCCGCCGCGCTGGGTGCGACGCATACCGCCGCCACTCGGATGGTGGTCGAAAACGGTAAGTACACAGGCGAAGTCGAGTTCTACTGCTACGGCGAGGGCAAGGTCGAGGCGATCGAGAAGCTGGCCGCGTCCGAGCGCTACGACCTGTCGCGCTGCTACGCCTATTCCGATTCGATCACCGATCTGCCGATGCTGTCGGCGGTCGGACACCCCACCGCGGTCAACCCCGACCGGAACCTGCGACGCGAGGCGGTGGCCCGGGACTGGCCGATCCTGACCTTCTCCAATCCGGTGTCACTGTGGTCGCGGATTCCCGCGCCGTCGACCACGACGGTGGCCGCCACGGCGGTGGTCGGAGTGAGCGCGGTACTGGCCGGCGCCCTCAGTTACCGGCTGCTGCGCCGGCGCCGCTGAGGGTGGCGCTCCGAGCGCATCGCGGCTGGTCAACGACGCGCAACCCATCGATGTAACCACGATTCGAGGGGCCACACGCCGATTATGAGTAATGTCCTTTCGACCCTTGATGTGAGGGGTCTCACAGAGTAACAATGGACGCACGGAGGGGCGGAAGGCCAAGATCGGAACGGAAGAGAAGGTTCGATCTCCCATCCGCACTTCCCAGCACGGACGCCAGGCACCCACGCGGAGCGCGCCGCGACAAGGGCAGAAGCGTTGTGGGCCTGCGAAATTCGAGTTCACGTCGGCAATGGCCTCGCACAGGTTGCGGGGATGAACCGGCGGGGTTCGGATGATCGCCGAGGCCGCAGAACACAACCCGACAAGCACGCTTGGTAACCGGGTAGTCCGTGCTAGCGGGCGGTGAGGCCGACGACGGCTACGCCGCCCGCTTCGATGTGCGGACCCGTTTCGCACTCACTGTGATCAGCGCTCACGCGCCGCGTTCATGCCGCCGCATCGGCGATCGATCGAGCCTCGCGGGCACCGTCTTCCAGCGCGCCGCAGCAGAACACCACCCAACCGCCCACACCCTCGGCCGTCCCGTCGGCGAAGCCCGCCGCGGCGTCGAGGTAGGCCTGGCGGCGTCGCAACCAGAAGACCTCCGGTACGCCCAGACTGTGCGGATCCAGGCCGCTCGCGACGGCCACCAGCCGGGACGCCGCCCGCGCCACCACGCCGTCGGCCGAACCGAAGGGACGCAACGACATCAGCTCACCGTGCACCACCGCGGCCAGCACGGGGGCCGGCGCGCTCGAGGTCAGTACGGTCTGAGCCAGTAGATCGAGTCGTTCGGCGATGCCCGGCTCCGGGCGCGGCCGGCCGAGTTCGATTTCGTTGTCGACCAGATCGGCCGCAGCGAGCAGATGCAGACGAGCCAGCGCCTGCAGCGGCGCCCGCTGCCACACGCCGACCAGATTCCGCAGTGCGTCACCGTCGAGGGCCTGCCCGACCCGCAACGCTCCCGCCAGAATCGGATCGGCGACCCGGCCGTCGGCGGGCAGTTCGGTGGCCCCGCCGTCGATCGCCGCCGAGGAGCGC
>NZ_BDBN01000006.1 GCF_001613005.1 Nocardia nova NBRC 15556
GCGGCTTCGGCCTCGGCCTCGGCTTCGGCGGCGGCCAGCAGCAGATCGCGATCGGAGACATCACCGGTATCCGGCGGCGAGGGGTGGGTTCCGGACGTCACTGCGCGCTCCGTTCGTCGGGCCGGTGGCTGGCAGACCTGCGAGAACAATACTTCCACGCATTGAGAACCTTACTCTACCTGCGACGCGCAGCGAACGCCCTAGATATAGCGGGATCTGCATGTAACCTGCGGGATTGCCATTCCCAGTTTTTGAGAATATCCTTCTCTCACGGTGGAGGGAGGCGCCATGACCCGAGGTCCCGCAGCCGCCTGCCCGTGTGCCTGTCCGCGGCCGAGCCGCATTCCGGAGATTTCCGCAAGGGGTGAACCAGTGACCATCAGCGCGGCCAGTGACGTCCACTACGACCCGTACGACGTCGAACTCAACGCCGATCCCTATCCCATGTTCAAGCGCCTGCGCGACGAGCTGCCGCTCTACTACAACGCCGAGCACGACTTCTACGCGCTGAGCCGATTCGAGGACGTCAACGCCGGCCTGATCGACAAGGACACCTTCATCTCCGGCCGCGGCGCGATCCTGGAGCTCATCAAGGCGAATATCGAAATACCGTCCGGCGTATTGCTTTTCGAGGATCCGCCGGTGCATACGATCCACCGCAAACTGCTCTCCCGGATGTTCACGCCGCGCAAGATCAAGGCGCTGGAATCGAAGGTGCGGGACTTCTGTGCCGAAAGTCTCGATCCGCTGGTCGGTACCGGCCGCCTGGACTTCATCGCCGATATCGGCGCCCGGATGCCGATGCGGACCATCGGCATGCTGCTCGGCATCCCGGAAGAGGATCAGGAGGCCATCCGCGATTTCGCCAACGAGCAGATGCGCACGGAGGAGGGCAAGCCGATGAAGGCCGCCTCCGAGGGCATGGTGTCCGGCGACATCTTCGGCCCCTATATCGACTGGCGCGCCGAACATCCCTCCGACGACATCATGACCGAACTGCTCAACGTCGAATTCGTCGACGAGACGGGCACCGAGCGCCGTCTCACCCGCGACGAACTGCTCATGTACGTGAATGTGGTGTCCGGCGCCGGGAACGAGACCACCACCCGCCTGATCGGCTGGGCCGGAAAGGTTCTCGCCGATCATCCCGACCAGCGCCGGCTGCTGGTCGAGAATCCGGCGCTCGTCCCGCAGGCGATCGAGGAACTGCTGCGCTTCGAATCGCCAGCTCCGCACACCTGCCGCTACGTCACCCGCGAGGTCGAGTACTACGGGCAGAAGGTGCCCGAGGGGTCGGTGCTGATGTTCCTGATCGGCGCGGCGAACCGCGACCACCGCCACTTCGCCCCGGACGGAGACGTTTTCGACATCCGGCGCGCACCGCAACCGCATCTGGCGTTCAGCGTCGGCACCCACTTCTGCCTGGGTTCGGCACTGGCGCGGCTGGAGGGTCGCATCGCACTCGAGGAGATCCTGAAGAGGTTCCCGGAGTGGGAGGTCGATATGTCGCAGGCGCGGCTGTCGCCGACCTCGACCGTGCGCGGCTGGGAAAGTCTGCCCGCCCGCACCTGAACCGGTTGTCGCGCAGGCGGATCGCGAAGGCCCGGCCGGCGCCTCGGGACCGCGCCGGAGGCGAGTTCGTCTCCTGGATGCAATGATCGGACTCGCACCCGTTTCTGATCGAGGTCGAGGAGACAGCAGATGAGCTTTCCACAGCGGTACGGGCCGTGGGCGTTGGTGGTCGGTGCCGCGCTGGGATTGGGGGCCGAATTCTGCCGTCAGCTCGCCGAACGCGGCCTGAACCTCGTCATGGTCGCGCTGGAGAAGGACGAACTCGACACGCTGGCAACGGATCTGGCCGACCGCTACGGAATCCGCACCCACGCGGTCACCGGCGACATCACCGCGCCGGAGGTGCTGGAATCGGTGGCGCTGCTGGTCGACGACGTCGAACTCGGCCTGGTCGTCTACAACGCCGGGCTCTCGGTCTGTGGCATGTGGCTGGACACACCGCTGGAACGGCATCTGAAGACGATCGACATCAACGTGACCGCGATGATGACCGTCCTGCACCGATTCGTGCCGCCGATGATCGGACGGGGTCGCGGCGGGGTGATCCTGCTCAGCTCCATGTCCGGCCTGCTCGGCACCCCCATGTACGCCTCGTACGCGGGCACCAAGGCGTTGACGCTGAATCTGGCCGAATCACTGTGGGACGAATGGCGTCCGCACGGTGTCGACGTCGTTGCGGTCGTTCCCGGCCCCACCGACACCCCCGGGTACCGCGCCGAGCAACCGCGCACTGTCCGCAATTCCCCGAAGGTGATGCCGGTCGCCCCGGTGGTCGCCGCGGGCCTGGCCGCACTCGGCAGACAACCCTCGGTGATTCCCGGCCGGGCCAACCGCTTCAACGGCACACTGCTGTCCCGAATTCTGCCGCGCAGGACAGCCGTCGCCCTCATGGGAAAGAACATGCGAGAGATGTACGCCGGGAAATAGACGGTGGCGACGGCTCGGGTGTCCGAACGACGTGGAGCCGAGCCGAATTCGCGTGCGGGTTCAGGAGGTGAAGCGCGCGTCGACCCAGGCGAGGGCGTCGGGAAGTGATGCCTGCAGGATGCCGCGGTGGTCGACGCCGGGGTAGGTCCGATAGGTGACCTGCTGATCGGCCAGGCGCAAGCGGGCGACCATCGCATCCGTCGCGCGCGGGGGCACCGTCGTGTCGGCGCTGCCCTGCAACACCAGCAGCGGTACGTCGACGCGCTGGGTGCTGGGGTCGTTGTCGGTCAGTACGCGGAGCAGGGGTGCGGCGTCGCCGAGCGGGCTGAACGCCGCATCGGCGGGCAGGCCGCCCCAGCTGTCCGGTGCGCGCAAGGAGCCGAGGCATCCGGTGTCGGCCTCGGGCAGCAGGCTCAGTGCGCGCGGGGTCAGGAAGCGGGACGGATCGATGTTCGCGGCGGTCTGCGCGCCGCGAATCAGCAACGGCAGGAACGCATTCGAGTTGCCGAGCGTGCCGGCGAGGACTTCACCCGCCCCGACCGTGCTCACCACCCGCTGCGCTCCGATGCCGAATTCCACCTGCGATGCCGGGGCGAGTGCCACCACACCGCGCAGATCGAGTCCGGGCGCCCAGGCGCGGGCCTGCGCATCGGTGAAGACGGCCGCCTGGCCGCCCTGTGAGTGGCCGATCGCCGCCCACCGCGTGCCGATCGATGCGTCGAGTTCACGGGCGGCCAGGGCCATATCGGCCACGGCGCGGGCCTCGGTGGTGCCGATCAGGTACCCGTGCGGGCCCGGGGTGCCGAGCCCTTGATAATCGGTCTGTGCCACCGCGTATCCGGCCGCGAGCCAGCGCTGCTGTACGTCGCGCACCTGCGCGGTGTAGTCGTGGTCGGGGTAGTCGGGACCGGTGTCGCGCGAGGGTGCGCAGATATCGGCCACCCCGGTGGTGCCGTGCGCCCACGAGATGAGCGGCCAACCGTCCGGTGGTGGTGTGCCGCCGGGCACCGCCAGGGTTCCCGAGACGGCGACCGGATGGCCCTGTAGATCCACCGAGCGATAGAGAACGAGCAGATTCCGCGCCCCGGGCAGGCCCGGATCACCGGTGATACTGCGGGCCCGGATCACCGAGCCGTGCGGTCCGGCGATCGCCTCGGCGGGTGCGTCGTAGAACGCCTGCCCCTCCGGTACGGCCGTCGCGCCGGTGGGGTCCGCCGACGCGCCGACGGTCGCGGCCGCGATCGAGGCCAATGCCGCGACGACCACCAGCGGACCGTGTCGTGCCCGGCGATTGCGGGCGATCTTGGTCGGTGTGGAATCGCGAGACATGGGTCCAACATATCCGTGCCGTGTGACGGCCGACCACCGCGCCGGAATCATTGTGGCTCAACTTGTCTGCATATCGATACCTGCGCGCAACTCGCCGGTTCGGCGGTCGTGGCGGGAAGCGCGACGCTGTGCGCTGAAAAATTGCTGAGTTGACGGTACTCGATGCCTGCGACGGCGTGATCCCATCAGCCTGTGCGCCCGCGAATCCGCCGTTCATTCGGAACGAACGATGCTGCCTCCCGCTCTCCCCGGTAATCTCGGCGCGGATACCGCTCGCCGAGACGAAGTGGAGCCACTATGACCGAATCAGCTGACGCGCATACCGCCGACGAACCCGACCGGCCCATCGTGGTCGGCGTCGACGGCTCGGAGATCTCCTATCAGGCGGTGGCCTGGGCCGCGGTCGATGCCGTCATGCACGGGCGGCGTCTGGACATCGTCACCTCGGCCACGCTGCCGACCGGTTTCGGCTCGGAAGTATGGACCGGTGGCGCCGATTGGGTGCGCGAGGACGGCGAGCGCATCGTCGCCGAGGCGCGCCGGATCGCCGGATTGGTCGAGGGGCCGCTGGAGACCAATGCCGAGCTGGTGTTCGATCCGATCATCCCGACCCTGATCAAACGGTCGGAACGGGCTTACCGCGTGGTCGTCGGCAGTCGCGGGCGCGGCGCCGTCCGGCGGGCGCTGCTCGGTTCGGTGAGTTCGGCGGTGGTGCAGCGGGCACACTGCCCGGTCGCGGTGATTCCCGGAAATTCCGCGACCGACATGGTGACCGCGGCGAAGCCGGTGGTGGTCGGCGTCGACGGCACCGAGAACAGTGAACCCGCGATCGGCGTCGCCTTCGACGAGGCGTCGCGGCGGAAGGTGCCGCTGATCGCCGTGCATACGTGGAGCGATATCAGCCTGCCCGAGGTCGCGGTGGCCGGCTGGGACACAGTGCGCGAATCGGAGCGCGCCGCTCTCTCGGAGAGTCTGGCCGGATGGCGGGAACAGTATCCGGATGTCGATGTGCGGCCGGTGGTCTGGGCCGATCGGCCGGCTCGGGCGCTGCTCGCCGAATCCGAACATTCCCAGCTGGTGGTGGTCGGCAGCCACGGCCGCGGCGGATTCACCGGAATGCTGCTCGGTTCGACCGGCCATGCCCTGTTGCAGTCGTCCGAATGCCCGGTGATCGTGGTGCGACGACGGTGAGGCGCACGCCGGGCGGCCGACCGGCCGCCCGGCGTCATCCGCCGATCACACCGCCGAGAACTCCAACTCCGGCTCGTTCGCCGGCACCATGCTCACCGGCAGCGCCGTGAGCCCGCGAATCAGCAGACTCCTACGCCAGATCGGTTCCCCGTACTCGGGGTCGAGGGACAGCTCCGGAATCCGGTCGAGCAGCCGGTTGATCGCGATGGTGGCCTCCGTCCGGGCCAGTGCGGCGCCGAGACAGAAGTGGATGCCGTGCCCGAATGCGATATGCCGATTGTCCGCACGATCGACGTCGACCCGATCCGGGTGGGTGAAGCGGTCCGGATCGCGGTCGGCGGCCGCGAGCGAGATCAGGATGAATTCGCCGGCGCCTATCTCCCGGCCGCCCAGCACGATCGGCCGGGTGGTGTAGCGCGCGGTGGCCAGGTGCACCGGCCCCTGGCTGCGCAGAATTTCCTCGACGTAGGCCGGAACGGTTTCCGGCTCGGCCCGCAGCCGCTCGGCGATGCGCGGATTGCGCAGCATCTCGTAGACCGCATTGCCGATCAGATTGACCGTGGTTTCGTGCCCGGCCGCCAGCAGGAGCAACAACATCGAGATCAGCTCGCTCTGGTCCAGCTGGTCACCGTCCTCCTTGGCGATGATCAGTTCCGAGAGCAGATCGTCTCCGGGGCTGTCGGTGCGTGCGGCGATCAGCTTCGTCATATAGCTGAAGAAGCTGATGCCCGCGGTGGTGCGCTCCTCGATCGGCGCGGAATCGTTGACGACCACCGCTGTCCACGCGCGGAAGTCGTGCTTGTCGTCGTCCGGTACTCCCAGCAGTTCGCAGATCACCGCGACCGGTAGGGGAAAGGCATAGGCGTCCAGCAGGTCAGCCCGATCGCGGGTGCCGATCTCCGCGAGCAGTTCGTCCGCGATGGTGGTGATGCGGGGACCCAGCTCCCGGACGGCGCGGCCGGTGAAGGCCTTCGTCACGAGTTTGCGCAGGCGGGTGTGCTGCGGCGGATCCGCGAACAGCATGTTGTCGTTGATCGCGCCGTTGAACCGGTCGACCGCGCCGTTCCGCGCGAGCACGGCCTGCCCCTCCGGTGACCCGATCTTCTTGCTGATGCCGGGCTCGAGGAAGGCCTGCTTGGCGACCTCGTGATCGACCACCAACCAGCCCACCACCCCGTCCAGCCGGATGCGATGGATCGGACCGCGGGCCCGGAGCTCCCGGTAGACCGCGTGCGGGTCCTGGTAGAAGTCGTCGGTCAGTTCGAGGATCGCGTCCGCGGCCTGCGCCGAATCCGAATATGTCACGTGCCAAAGTCCTTTCGATGGTCGATCGAAATCCGACGTACAGCCGATGCGGCTCCGCGGGCAGGCCGGAGACATGACGAGTCGACACGGCGTAACGGCGCGGCAAACCCAGGGCGACGACGCAGCTGTGGACAGCGTTCGGCCGGGCAGGCATCGGTGAGGGTCGAGCACTAGCACTCGGTCTGTTGACCAGGAAAAGCTCATGGAGAGAACAACTTTGGCCTCCGCGACGAGGAAGCGGCCGGCCGTCCGAGCTGTTCGCCATGATCATCGCACACCGTCCGCGCGGCCGGGATCACCGGTCTCGCGCAGCGTTGTGAGCCCGATTCCCGGGTGTGACGGGTCTCCGGCGAGGTTTCGAAAAAAATTTCCTAGCGAAACGAAGGGTCTCGAAGAGCTGTCGAGCCCGTCGGGCGATGTGGTGCGTGCACAATTCCCTACCCGGTTCCGCGTGAGGTGAAACTTCCGGCCGGAAGTGAAACGTGTTGTCGAGCAAGGTAACTCGCTGGGCGGTGGGCGGTTCGCGCCGCGGACCCTGGTCCGGTTCGGTGTAACCGATTCCGGCCGGAAGTTGCCGAAAGGTAGCTACAAACGAGCGGGAAGGCTGCTTCCGGTTTTAGAGGAGGTGCTTGCTTGAAAAGTGGACGCTTGATATGTTGCCTCGGTCACTAACCGGTACCGGCCGTGACTGATAACTCTCAGGCGTGATTCCGGCGACTGAGAGGCGATTGAACACGCTCACAAAGGAGATTCATCGATGGGTTCGATGGGCGACTTGCTTACCGCGTTGATTCCGGCCCTGGGCTCCGCAGTTGCGGGAGACGGACTGTGGGAGACCTTCCTCGGCTCGCTCGGAAGCATCGTCAAGTAATTCGGCGTAACCGCTCGTATTCATCGAGTTGCGCGCGGTGACTCGATGCACGGATATTTAGGAGAAAGAAATGGGATCGCTCATCGACATTCTGGGAATGGGCTCACAGAGCGCCGGTTCCGTCGGAACCACCATCGTGAATGCGCTCATCACCCTCAGCGGTGGTACCCCGGCCGCCGGAAAGTAGTCCAGTTGTCGATTGTGGGGGCTCACTCGAACCGGGTGCGCCCCCACAGTGGTGTGTAGAGGTGGTAGTGGTGTCGAGCGGTACGAGGAGCGGCGTGGTGCGCGCGATCGCCTGTCTGGTGGCATATCTCGGCGCGGCCGCCCTGCTGTGGACGTCGGTCGCACCGACCGTCTCGGCCGCGCCGGCGGCGCACGTCGTCAGCGAAACCACAGGTCCTGGAGGTGTACTCCAGATCAGCGTCCACTCACCGTCGATGGATCGCGACATCCCGCTGCAAGTGCTGCGTGCGAAGGACGCCGGTACCCCGGCGCCCACGCTGTATCTGCTCAACGGCGCCGGCGGTGGCGAGGACGCCGCGACCTGGCTGGCGCAGACCGATGCCGCGGACTTCTTCGCCGACAAGAACGTCAACGTGGTGATTCCGATGGAGGGCGCGTTCAGTTACTACACCGACTGGCAGCGCGACGACCCCGGCCTGGCGAAGAAGTTGAAGAACAACGGCCGGAACATGTGGGCCACTTTCCTCACCGAAGAGCTTCCGCCCGTGATCGATTCGGCCTTCGGCACCACCGGCGCCAATGCGCTGGCCGGCATCTCGATGGCCGGTACCTCGGTGCTGGATCTGGCGATCGAGGCGCCCGCGCTCTATCGGAGCGTCTCCGCGTACAGCGGTTGTGCGATGACCAGCGATCCGATCGGCCAGTCGTTCGTCAGCCTGGTGATCAGCCTGGGCAAGGGCGATGCGACGAATATGTGGGGACCGGTCGGGGGAGAGGGCTGGAAGGCGCACGACCCCTATCTGCACGCCGACCGGCTGCCGCGAATTCCGATGTACATCTCCAGTGCCAGCGGACTTCCCGGCCGCCACGACAGTCTCGCCGACCCGAGCGTGCGGGCCGACACCGGGGTTTTGGCGAATCAGGTTCTCCTCGGCGGCGGTATCGAATCGGCGGCGAACTACTGCACGGCCAAACTCGCCGAGCGCACCCGGGAACTCGGACGCACGGACATCACCTACAACTTCCACCCGGCGGGAACCCACTCGTGGGGCTATTGGCAGGACGACCTGCACAAATCGTGGCCGATGATGGCCGCGGCCATCGGCGCGAACTGAGCCGCTCCGCGCCGCCGCGCGGCCATCACCCCTGTGTCGTGAGCCGTTCACTCAGTTCGCGGAACGAGCGCAGCAGCAGTTCGCCGTACCGCGCCGGATCCGGGAGCATGCCGGTATCGGAGCTGACCGCGATCACCACCTGATCGCCCTGGGAGGTGATCAGATGCCGCAGGCCGTCGCCGTCCATGATCGGGAGGACGCCGAAGGCGCTGATCACCGGTGCGCCGAGAAATTCCAGCCGGTCCGCGACCGGCGGCACATTGCTGATGGTGGTGTTGGACAGCGGCACTGTGTCGACGTTGTCGAAAACCCGCTGCGCGCGAGCCCATCCGGCCAGTCGCAACAGCCAGGCGGGTGAGGTCTGCATCCGGCTCTCGCGCACGATCACCGCCGGGTCGGCCCAGCGCCGCTTCTCGTCCTGGGCCGATTGCCGGATCGCGCGCAGCCGTTCCAGCGGATCGGTGAGATCGGTGTGCAGGTCCACCGACATCTGACACAGCTGATTCGCCGAATTCCACCGGCCGAGTCCGCGCATCGAGATCGGCACCATCGCGCTCAAGGACGCGGACGGGGTTTCGCTCTGCTCGGTGAGATAGGCCGAGAGCGCGCCCGAGACGACGGCCAACAGCAGGTCGTTGACCGTAATGCGCTCGGCGGAGGCCGCTTTCGCCGCCCTGACCTGTGCGAGCGGCAGGGTGACGAGATCGAAGGCGGGTGTCGCGCCGATGCGGCGATTGAAGCGGGTAGCGGGACGCAGCGGAATCGGTTCGCGGAGCAGGTTTTCCGCGACCTCCGCCTGGACCGTGCGGGCCGCCGCCCGCGTGCGGGCCACGCCGGAGACGAAACGTGCGAACCGATACGGCGTGACGGCGGCGGCGCGCAGCAGCGCGGAGGGCTGCGACCAGCGGCGATCGATCGTGGGGAGCGGCGGATGAGTGTCCGCGGCGCCGAACAGTTTCCGTTCGAGTTCGCGGGTGGCCACACCGTCGCCGACGCTGTGATGGAACTTCAGCACCACGATCGTCACCGGCTCGGTGGTCTCGGGAAAGCCGTGTACGCGGTCGAAGAGGTGCAGTTCCCACGGCGGACGGGTGAGATCCATACGGGCCGCGGCGATCTCGGCCAAGCGACCGCGCACCTCGTCCCAGGGCCACGACGCACGTTCCTCGATCGTCACGTGATGGTCGATGTCGAAGCCCGAGTCGGGGACCCAGTACGGCAGGTCGACATCGCCCGGTACGTGTTCGAGCCGGCGGTGGAACAGCGGTGCGTAGCCGAGCCGCTCCCGCATCCAGGCCCGCACCTGTGCCCGGCTCACCGCTCGTCCATCCGATCCGGCCGCGTCCGTCGCGCCGGCGAACACATAGGCGGCGACGATATTCGACGGATGCCGCTCGAACTCGTCGTAGACGAATACCGCATCGCGCGGACTCAGCTGTTCGGCGGTGACGTGCGGAGCGCTGCTCGTATCGCGGCTCGTTTTCGTCGTCATGAATTACTCCTGACCGGACATTGCGCGGGCGATGGAGAATAGGTCCGCACAATTCTTTCTGCGGCGGATACTACCGTCGCATCGACCGAGACGGCGGTGGTGGTCGGCATATCCGAGGCGGTGATGCGCGGGCTTCGAATAATGCACGCAACCGCCGAGATGAATGGCGAGAACTCCGTCGAACCGGGACCGCGACCGCCGGCGCAGATTCCGGCGGCGCCACCGAGTCGTCCGCGCCCTTCCGTACGGTAATAGCTATTGCGCATTATTTCGGTCCGGCAGTGTCATAGCCGATGCGTTATCCGCATGATTGCCGCGAGCGCGCCCGAGTCGGTTCGATAGCCAAGATCGCTCGTGAATTGCAAGTAGTGCCTCCCACTGCTGGGAGCGGCTTCCGGTTGTGCGCCGGGGCAAGTGCTGGCATCGTCTTCCCCGCGGGACAGCAGCGGGCGTGAGGGATGTGATGAGTTCTGAATCCAACCGGCCGCCCGGGCACGCGCCGCAACCGTTCGGGCCGCCGGTGGGCTCCGCCGATTGGTATTCGCCGCCCCGCCCGCCGCAGCCGCCTCCGCTGCGCGATTCGCGTCCCGCGGCCTCGCCGCCGCGGATCGTCCGGCGCCCGCCCGAGTCGCCGGAATGGGCGATCGATCCCGATGCCATCCAGCTCGCACTGGGCCCGGCCACGCGTCCGCCGCGCCGGCCCCGGGGCCGCAAATGGTGGATCGTCGCATCGGCTGCAGTCGTCGTGCTCGCGCTGGCCGGTGGCGGAATCGCGCTGGCCGTCACGGCCACGCGAAAGGAACCGGGTACCGCTGCCGCGATCGTGACCTCGACGACCTCCGCTCCGGCCGGCTCCGCCGAAACCTCCGCCCCAGCTCCCGGGCCGCAGACTCCGGCATGCCCGGCCGAGGCGCACGACGGCATCGTGGTGGGCAACGGCGCCGGTGGCGTCACCGACGGGCCGAATTCGATTCTGGGATTCGAATATTCGTACTACACCGAGCGCAGCGGCGAGCGCGCCCAGGCCTTCGTCGCGCCGGATACCGTCAACGTCGCTCCCGCTGTGGGGCTGCAGCAGGCGATCGACACCGTGATCCCGGTCGGGACCACGTACTGCGTCCACATCACCACGCGCGAGCCGGAACTGTTCGATGTGGATATCGAGGAATACCGGCCCGACGGCGGTCACGCGACCTACCGGCAATCCGTGCGCACGGTCGTCCGCGACGGCCGCACCCTGCTCTACGAGATCCGCGGGCGGTAGCGCCGATCCGGCGGGGCTGTACCGATGCCGCGGGCGCCGGTACGCTGCGAGATGCCGCGCTGAGAGGATGTGCCATGGATACTCGCATTGTTTCTCGGCAGTGCACCCTATGTGAGGCGCACTGCGGAATCCGGGTCACCGTCGAGGACGACCGCGTCGTCCGGATCGAGGGAGATCCCGACGATGTGCTGTCCCAGGGATATATCTGTCCCAAAGCCACCGCGATGGGTGCACTGCACCACGACCCGGACCGGCTTCGCACACCGGTACGCCGAGTCGGCGATCGGTTCGAGCCGATCGGATGGGACGAGGCGTTCCGGGAGATCGGGCAGCGGCTGCGCGAGATCCGCTCCGAACACGGTCCGAGCGCGATCGGCATGTATCTGGGAAACCCTGCGGCACACAGTTCTTCGGTGCTGTACGGCGTGCTGCTGCGGGTGGCGCTGCTGACCCGCAACTTCTTCTCCGCCTCGTCGATCGATCAGTTCCCGCAGGAGTTCGCGGCCTGGCGGATGTTCGGATCCAATGTCCTCATGCCGGTCGCCGATATCGATCGCACCGACCGGCTGGTGATCCTGGGGGCCAATCCGGCCGTGTCGAACGGGTCGGTGACCACCATGCCGAACGCCAAACAGCGCATCAAGCGGGTGCGGGAGCGCGGCGGCACGGTCGTGGTGATCGATCCACGCCGCACCGAGACCGCGCGGCTGGCCGACCAGCACATCGCGGTCGTCCCCGGTGGTGACGTCTACCTGCTGCTGGCCGTGCTCCATGTGCTGATCGACGAGAAGCTGTGCGACGAGCGGGCGGTGCGCGCGCGCTGCACGGGCTGGGACGAGCTGCGCGAGACCGTCGCGCAGTGCACTCCCGAACTCGCGGCCCCGCACGCCGGTGTCGACGCCGAGACCATCCGCGGTTTCGCCCGCGACCATGCCGCGGCCCGCTCGGCCGTGCTCTACGCGCGGATCGGGGTGTGTCAGCAGGTGACCGGCACGCTCACGCACTGGCTGGTGAACACGATCAACGCGGTGACCGGCAATCTGGACCGGGCGGGCGGCCAGATGTTCGCGACCGCGCCGGTCGACGCCGCCCGGTACGCCAAATACCTGCCGATGGGGCACGGGGCGTGGACCGATCGCTCGGGCCGCTACAAGTCCTTCCGATCCGAACTGCCGGTGGCGGCGCTGGCCGACGAAATTCTCACCGAGGGCCGCGGGCAGATCCGGGCGATGGTCACCTACGCCGGCAATCCGGTGCTGTCGACGCCGCAGCGCGGGCGCCTCGACGCGGCGCTGGAATCGCTGGATTTCTTTGTGGCCGTGGACATGTACGTCACCGAGACCACTCGGCACGCCGACATCATCCTGCCGCCGGTGTCCCAGCTCGAGCGCGAGGACGTCAATCTGCTGTTCCCGGTGTTCAGTGTGCGCAACAACCTGCGCTACGACGCCAAGGTTTTCGAGCCGCCGGCCGACGGGCTCGAGGACTGGCAGATCATGGCCCGGCTGGTCACCGAGGTGGTGGCGCTGCCCGCGCGACGCCTCACGGGCAAGGCGCTCAACGCGGTATTCGAACGACTCTCGCCCCTGCGGTTGGCGGCCCTGGGCATCGCGGCCGGTCCGTACGGCGTGCTGCGCCGCGGACGGGCGGGCCTGACGATCACCAAGCTGCGCGCTTCCGTGGGCGGTGTGGATCTCGGACCGCTGCGCCCGCGCCTGCGCACGCTGATCGGCACTCGCGACCGCAAGGTCCGGCTGGCGCCGCAGGACTTCTGTGCCGAGGTGGCGAAGCTGCTCGCCGATCTGCCGGCCACGCCGCGCACCGCGGCCGACGGATACGATCTGCGCCTGATCGGCCGGCGCCACCTGCGCAGCAACAACTCCTGGTTGCACAACGTCCCGGCCATGGTGAAGGGCCGCGATCGCTGCACCGTGCTCATGCATCCCGTCGACGCCGGCGCGCGCGGGCTGACCGACGGCGAACCGGTCACGGTCTCCTCGCCGAGCGGTTCGATCGTGGTGACCCTCGAGGTCGGCGACGACATCCGCCCCGGCACGGTCGCGATCCCGCACGGCTGGGGCCACCGTGAACCCGGCGTGGGCTGGCGGGTCGCCGCCTCCCTCCCGGGCGCCAATGTCAACCTCCTCCACGACCCGGCGCTGGTCGACCCGCTGTCCGGCACGGCCGCGGTCAACAACACCTGGGTCACGGTGAGCGCCACCGCATAGCCGGCGCGACAGCGCCTACGGCCCGGTATCTTTCGAGCGATCGAACGCTCTCGGTACGGATGTGGTTGGCTGTACCGTCAGCGGATACGGGCCGATCGACCGGAAGGGTGTCATGGCTGAGGAAGTGCTCGCGGAGATGGTGTCGACCGTCTTCCAGATCGTCGCGCAGGAGGGTGCGGCGGTGCATGAGGGTGACACCCTGGTCCTGCTGGAATCGATGAAGATGGAGATCCCGGTGGTGGCCGAGTCGGACGGAACCGTGGCCTCGATCAATGTGAAACCCGGCGATGTCCTCCAGAAGGGCGATCTGATCGCCGTCATCTCGTAGCTTCGGCCGCGACACGACTTCGGCCCGCGGGCGCGTGCCGTAGCCTTTGTTCCCGTGTCCACTCTTAGTGATCTGCTCGCCGAACACACCGATCTCCCCGGTGCGGCGGTGGATCATCTGCAGCGCGTAGTGGGGGATTGGCAGCTGCTGGCCGATCTGTCGTTCGCCGATCTGCAACTGTGGGTCGGCATCGGCCCGGTGACCGACGGTGCCGATGTGGTGTGCGTCGCCCAGTGCCGGCCCACGACCGCCCCGACGGTTCAGCCCGACGATCTGGTCGGGTCGCTGGCCTCCCGCCAGGATCATCCGCAGATCTTCCAGGCCCTGAGCTCGGGCGAGATCGTGCGTGTGGAGGGTGACGGCGAATCCGCCGGCGTCTACCACCCGACCCCCGCACGAGTCATCCGCGAGGGTATTCCGGTGCGCTGCGGCACCGACGTCATCGCCGTGCTGGGCCGCGATACCGATATGCAGCGCTCGAAGGTCCGCGGCAGCCTCGAACACGCCTATATGAGCTGCGCCGACGATCTGTGCCAGATGATCGCCGACGGCACCTTCCCGACGCTGGAGGACCGCACCGGCTCACATTCCAGTCCGCGCGCCGGGGACGGCTTCATCCGTCTCGACACCGACGGGTCGGTCGTCTACGCCAGCCCGAACGCGCTGTCGGCGTATCACCGCATGGGCCTGCAGAGCGAATTGGCCGGACAGGATCTGGCCCAGTCGACCCGTTCCCTGATCACCGATCCGTTCGACGCGCAGGAGGTCGTCAGCGACATCCAGGCCGCGCTGGCCGGCAAATCGGGGCGGCGGATGGAGGTCGAGGCCCGCGGTGCGACGGTGCTGCTGCGCACGCTGGTGCTGCGCCCGCACGGTGAACTGGCGGGGGCCGCGGTGCTGGTCCGCGATGTCACGGAGGTCAAGCGCCGCGACCGGGCGCTGCTGTCCAAGGACGCCACCATCCGCGAGATCCATCACCGGGTGAAGAACAACCTGCAGACCGTCGCCGCGCTGCTGCGCCTGCAGGCCCGCCGCACCGAGAACGAGGAGGCCCGGGTGGCGCTCACCGAATCGGTGCGCCGCGTCACCTCCATCGCCTCCGTGCACGAAATGCTGTCGATGTCGGTGGACGAGGAGGTCGACCTCGACGAGGTGGTGGATCGCCTGCTGCCGATCATGGCCGATGTGGCGACCGTGCACACCGCCCGCATCAAGGTCCGCCGCGACGGTTCGCTGGGAGTTTTCTCCGCCGAACGCGCGACCCCGTTGGTGATGGTGCTGACCGAATTGGTGCAGAACGCCATCGAGCACGCCTTCGATGCCGGCGAAAACGGAACTGTCACAATACGTTCCGAGCGTTCGGCGCGCTGGCTGGACGTCATCATCAGCGACGACGGGCGCGGGTTGCCGGAGGGATTCAGCCTGGAGGGTTCCGATCGGCTGGGATTGCAGATCGTGCGCACTCTGGTCACCGCGGAACTCGGGGGCTCGATCGGTTTGCACCCGGGCGCCGATATCGGCACCGACGCGGTGCTGCGGGTGCCGCTGGGCCGTCGCAACTCACGCTGAAAGCGTCCCACGCAAGCACCGCCACTCGCGGAAATCGGATAAGTCCGAATCGCCGTCGGACGGTTATGTGAAATAGGGCGGGAAAACAATCCGGCAACAAAAACAGTGAAGCCCGGCACCTTTCCGGTGCCGGGCCGAAATGCGTTACCGGTCGAGGTTGTGCGGTTTACTACGAGCCGGTAACGCCGCGCGTCTCAGACGACGCTGCGAGTGCGGGTGCGGGCGTTGCGCCGCTTCAGCGCCCGGCGTTCGTCTTCGCTCATACCACCCCACACGCCGGCATCCTGTCCGGAGGACAGGGCCCAGGACAGGCAGTCGGCTGTCACGGGGCAGCGGGCGCAGACCAGCTTGGCATCGGCAATCTGCGCGAGCGCCGGACCACTGTTACCCACCGGGAAGAACAGCTCGGGGTCCTCGTCGCGACAGATGGCCTTGTGGCGCCAGTCCATTCCTCTGCTCCTTTGCATGGGCGCCGCAAGGCGCCGCTGGTTTGTGGTCCGTTCACTTGTGCGTCTCGAATGTTTCCGCACGGTTGCTTGTGAATGCTTTCACGAACACCGTAGATGTCAATAGCCTTCGGGTGCACCGTGGGGAAGCTCACGCTCTAAAGCCCTGAAAAGCCGGGCCTGCGGAGTCCTTTGTACTCGCTTGCGCTGGTTTCCGCAGCACAACTGCGATGTTTCTCAGTTGTGTCGGCTGGATTCCGGCTTGGGAGCGACTACTTCGAGCACCTCCGGCACCGAGGTGAAATCCACCACGTTGCGCCGGCCGATGAAGTCGCCATCGATTTGCAGACCGACCTCGTCGTCGGCCTCGATTCGCACCGAAGATACGTCGTCGACGCGAAACAAATTGCGGGCCTTCGGATCTCCGTCGGAAGCCAGGAGTTGCCTGGCGACCGACAGTGTCGGCAATACCCCCATCGTCCGCATCGCAAACACACCCAGTCCGCGTTCGAACGTCGTCCCGGGATTGGTGCGCACCGGGGTGCTGTCCAGATACGTCCACGGACTGGTATTCGTCACGAAGGCGTAATGCACGCCCGGCACCGGTTCGCGTCCGGGGACACGCACGGTGATCGCGGGCTCGCGCCGCTTGGCCCGGAAGAATTGCCGGACCGTGGTGCGCAGATAACGGGCCGGGGTGGCGGCGTGGCCCGCGGCGCGGCTGCGATCGATCGCCTCGCACACGTCGGCGTCCAGCCCGACGCCCGCGCTGAACGCGCACCAGCGGCCGTCGGCGACCATCAGGCCGATCCGGCGATCGCCGGCATGCGCCTCGCTGTTGTCGAGCGAGAGCAGATCGATGAGCTGATTGGTCGCGGCCACCGGATCCGCTTCGATACCCAGCGAGCGCGCGAACACGTTCGCCGAGCCGCCGGGGATCACGCCCAGTCGCGGGATCCAGGTGCCCGAACGTTGCGCGGCGGCCGATTCCGCGGCGCCGGCCGAGTCCGGCCCGGACGTGGCCTGTTTCGGCAGGGGGAGGAATCCGTTGACGGTCTCGTTGACCGTGCCGTCGCCGCCGTGCACCACGATCAGGTCCATCTCGGCATCGGTCGCCCACTGCGCCAATTCGGCGGCGTGGCCGCGATGCTGGGTGTGGGCCACGATGAGCTGGGTGCGGCTCTCCAGCGCGTGGGCGAGCAGATCCCGCGTGGCCGGAGTGGTCGAGGTGGCATTCGGATTCACGATCAACAGCGTCCGCACCCTCAGCAGCCTACTGAGCGATCGCCACCGGATCCCGCGGAGGCGACCACGCGTGCGAGGCCCGGTTCGCGCGGTTCTACGCTGGGCAGGTGGCGAAGCAGAACGCGGACAGTGAGAGCACCGGCGGCACCACCGGCGGCGCGGCCGACCCGACTCCCGGCACGGTGCGCGGCGCGGGTGCGCTGGCCGCGCTCGAGGGCCTGATCGGGGTGATCATCGCGATCGTGCTCGTGGTGCAGGGCATCACGTCGGCCGACACCTCCGCGAAATCGGCGTACGGCACCGCCGCCTGGTTCGTGATCCTGGCCGGCGCGGTGCTGGCCGCCGGTATCGGCCTGCTGCGCGGTAAGCGCTGGGGCCGGGCCATCGTGGTGATCGCGCAGGTGCTGTTGCTGCCCGCCGCGTGGTACATGCTCAGCTCGCATCGGTTCGAACTGGGCATCCCGGTCGGGCTGGTCGCCCTCGTCACCCTCGGCTTGATCTTCTCGCCGCCGTCGGTGCGCTGGATGGCCCAGGCCTACGACGTCGCCGACTGACGCCACATCGGCCACAGCAGCGGTCCGCCACCCGTGACGTCGAGTTCGCCGCGCAGATCGAAGCCGTAGCGCTCGTAATAGGCGATATTGGCGAACTTGCTGGATTCCAGGTAGGCGGGCGCGCCGGTTTCGTCACAGTGCGCCAGCCGCGGCCCCAGCAGGGCGTGCCCGTACCCCTTGCCGCGGACCGCGGGATCGGTGCCGACGATGGCGAGATACCAATGCGGTTCGTGCGGATGCGCCTTGCTCATCCGGTCCGACATCCGCCCGACGGCGAGCAGTCGCAATCGGAACGCACGTGCCAATGCGGGCAGCATCCGCAGTTGATCGCCACCGGACGAATCCCACTGCCCGGGGGGCGACCACACCGCGCCCCCGACGATCCGGCCCGATTCGTCGAAGGCCGCGTCGACCGCCCCGTGCGCCAGGTACAGATGCCGGATCAGCGCGCCGAACATGGTCGCCGCGCGGGCGGGCCGGGTGCGGTCGGCCGGTAGGCACCACTGCATGATCGGATCGTCGTCGAAGGCCAGACCCAGTACCCGGGCCAGTTCCGGCACTTCGGATTCCGTCACGGGACGAACGGTGACCTCCATCGGTCCACCCTATCGGTCGAGGTCGGCCAGGCGGCGGTCGAGAAATTCGCGCTCGGCCGCATTCTCGGTCAGCAACAGGGCCTCGGAGTAGGCTAGCCGGGCCTCGTCGAGCCGCCCGAGTTCGGCGAGGAAGTGCGCGCGGGCGGCGGGGAGATAGCTGTACCCGGCCAGCTGCGGTTCGGCGGCGAGTGCGTCGAGCGCGGCGAAACCGGCGGCGGGATCGCCGGCCATCCCGATCGCGACGGCCCGGTTGAGCGCCACCACCGGCGAGGGCCAGATCCGGCTCAGGACGTCGTAGAGCCCGCGGATCTCCTGCCAGTCGGTGGCGTCGTAACTGGGCGCCTCGGCGTGAACGGCGGCGATCGCGGCCTGCAGCGCGTAGCGGCCCGGCCGCCGTTCCAGTGCGAAGCGGACGAGCGCGATGCCCTGTCCGATCTCCTCCCGGTCCCAGCGCGCGCGGTCCTGATCGGCCAGCGCGACCATGGCGCCCTCGGGGGTCACCCGCGCCGCGCGGCGGGCGTCGGTGAGCAGCAGGAGGGCGAGCAGGCCGGCGACCTCCGGATCCTCGGGCAGCAGACCGTGCAGCATCCGCGCCAGATCGAGGGCGCGTTCGGTGAGATCGCGGCGGATGAGGTTCTCGCCCGACGGCGCGGTGTGCCCGGTGGTGAACAGCAGATGCACCACCGCCAGCACGGCCTCGATGCGCTCGGGCAATTCCGCCGGGCCCGGCACACGGTAGGGGATCCGGGCGGCGGCGATCTTCTTCTTGGCGCGGGTGATCCGCGCGGCCATCGTCGGCTCGGCCACCAGGAAGGCGCGCGCGACCTCGGCCGTGGTGAGTCCGCAGACCAGGCGCAGGGTCAGCGCGACCTGGGTCTGCGGGGCCAGTGCCGGATGGCAGCAGGTGCAGATCAGTCGCAGACGGTCGTCGGGGAACTGTGGGTCGTACGGGTCGATCGCATCGAAAATACCTGTCTCGGTGGTCTTTTCGTCCGCGATAAGCAGCGGCAACGCCCGGCGCGCGGTGGACCGGCGGCGTAGCAGATCGAGTGCGCGGTTGCGGGCCACCGTGGTCAGCCAGGCCGCGGGCCGGGACGGAATTCCGTCCGCGGCCCATCGCATCAACGCCTGGGCGTACGCGTCCTGAACGCATTCCTCGGCGAGTTCGAGGTCGTGGGTCACCCGCACGGTCGCCGCCAGTACGAACGCCCACTCCCGGCGATGCGCGTCGGCCACCGCCGCGGCGACCCGGTCGGGGCCGCCGCGATCGGTCGAGCCGTGGTCGGAGCAGCCGTCGAGCACGGTGCGGCTCAGCTCAATTCGAGGATCGGGCGCACTTCCACGCCCCCGAATTCCATCGGCACCCGCCGGGCGATGGCGATCGCGGCGTCCAGGTCCTCGGCCTCGACCAGGTAGTAGCCGCCGAGCTGCTCCTTGGTCTCGGCGAACGGGCCGTCGGTGATCACGAAGTCGCCGGCGCCGTCCGGCCGCACACTGGTGGCGGTGTCACTGTGGTGCAACGCGTTTCCGCCACGCAGCGCCGCCGCGTGGTCCTCGCCGAACTGCCGGTGGCTCTCCGCCATCGCGCTGCCGGACTCCGGTTCGGCCGCGGCACGCTCGTCCTGATAGATGAGGATCAGATACTGCGACATGATTTCGTCCTCCGAGTAGGTGGCCCGCCTTTCGAGCCATTCAACTCTTCGACGCGCACCCCGCCGCGGAATCGACACCGGCGCGAGAAATTCTCAGGAATTTCCGGAATCGGCGAGCCGCGCGAGCGCGTCACCGGCGAGCCGGAAGCCGGTCCACTCGTCCTGTGCCACCGCGCCCAGCCCGCGGTAGAACTCGATCGAGGGCGTATTCCAGTCCAGCACCGACCAATCCACCCGGGTGTAGCCGTGGGCCACGGCCTCGCGGGCCAGCTCGGCGAGCAGGGCCTTGCCCAGGCCACGACCGCGCGCCTCGGGCCGGACGTAGAGATCTTCCAGGTAGATGCCGTGCTTACCGGTCCAGGTCGAATAGTTCAGGAACCAGATCGCGCATCCGGCGACCCGCGCATCGACGGTCGCGACGTGGGCGAACACCGCCGGCGCCGGACCGAACAGCGCGGCGTGCAGGTCCTCGGCCGTCAGCGCGCACTGGTCGCGTGCCTTCTCGTATTCGGCGAGGTCGTAGACCAGTTCGACGAGGGCGGGCACATCCTCGGGCGTGGCGCGGCGGATCATCGGCCGGCCTCGGGCGGCACGATATTGTGCGCCAGAATCGTGGCGGCCTGATGATCGTGGCCGAGCACGCTGATCGCGGCGGTGGACAGGAAGAAGCGCCGTCCCTCCCGGGCCGGGAAACCCGCCCAGCGCGCGATCAGCACCCGGGAGAAATGTCCGTGCCCGACCAGCACCACATCGCGGGTGCGCAGCGCCGACGCCACCGATTCCAGCACCCGGTCGGCCCGCGCGCCGACCGCGTCGACGGATTCGCCGCCCGGTACGTCGCCGGTGAAGACGGTCCAGCCGGGGGCGGTTTCGCGGATCTGCGGGGTGGTCAGGCCCTCGTAGTCGCCGTAATCCCATTCGACCAGTTCGTCGTCGATCCGCGGATCGGGCAGCCCGGCCAGTTCGGCGCTGTGCACGGCACGCTTCTTCGGGCTGGTCAGCACCAGCGGATCGCTGAGGTCGAGACCGGCGAGGACCTTTCCGGCTGCTCGCGCCTGAGCTTCGCCGCGTTCGGTGAGCGCGATATCGGTGCGCCCGGTGTGTTTGCGTGCCGCCGACCACGCGGTCTCGCCGTGCCGCAACAGCACCAGCCGATAGTCCCTGTCCGATGCACTCATGATTCCGATCATGCCGCACCGCGGGAGCGACCGGCCGGACGGATCGACGCGAGGGTTCAGCTGGTTCCGTAGAGCCGGCCGCCCCGCAACTCCAGCACCACCGGACCGCTCACGGCCAGTGAGATCGGCTCCCCGTGGTAGTCGCTGCGCCGCAACGGGATCCGCTTCTGCTGGGCGCCGCTGCCGGGATCGAGGGCCGCGATCCCGTCGGCCACCGGCACCAGGACGTTGCCCGCCATCATCGCCGGCGCGCCCAGGGCGTCCGGTGCGGTCCACAGCGGCTCGAAGGTGCTCGCGCTCAAGGCGATCACGCTGTTGCCGGTGAACACGAAATACGCCGAGCCGAGCCGGGTCACCGTGCTGTTGTCGGCGATCGGCGCGGAGAGACGGTGCACCGCAAGTGAATTCGCGTTGGCGTCGTAGATCGCGAATTCCGGTGGGGCGGCGTCGGTTCCGGGAAGATACAGGGCGATCCGGTTGTCCGCGACCGCGATCACCCGGGCATTGCCGGCCGCCGCCCCGGGTTCGGTCAGGACGTGCGAGCCGTACTCCTCCGGGGCGGAGGCGTCCTTCGGCGCCGGATTCAGCACCGTCAGCCGGTCCGCGGCGTCGTCGGGGCAGCGTTCCAGCACGGCCAGGCGGCTGCCACCCGAGGCCGCCGACAGCAGCGTGCAGCCGTGCCGGGGTTGTGTGTGCGGGTTCACCTGCGCGTCGACGTAGCCGTATTCGAGGGTGCGGACCAGATCCGAACGCCACATCTCCAGCCGGCGTGGTCCCTGCGCCAGCACATAGGTGCCGTCGGTGGACAGCCGGACCTGCGAGTCCATATAGCTGCTGCGCGCGGTGCGCCGGCGCCCGTCCTCCGCGCCGAGCATCGTGGTCTGGCTGCACCCGCGCGGATCGCGGTAGGTGGCGATCACGGTGGCGAACTGGCTCTCCAGCGCGCACAGGGGCAGATCGCGCTGGTATTTCCAGAGCTCTCGCCCGGTGGTCGCATCGAGACCGCGGACGGTGCCGCCGTCGCCGGTGATGGCGACGCCGCTGGAGGTCAGCGCCCGCGCGGAGACGCCGTCGGGTGCCTGCCACCGTTCGGTGAGGGCGTCCGGCAGCCGATCGGCCGCCGGCGCCACCGAGGCCGGATGGGCCGCGGGATCGGATTCGGTGCCGCGGGCGTCGCTCGTCGACCACGCGACAGCGGCCGCGATCGCCACGACAACGGCGATCGCGACTGCGGCATAGAGGTCGGCGCGCGTCCGCCGCTCGGGTGCGAGCACGTCAGCGAGACTAACCGATCCGGCGACTAGGCCGATGCGGCAGTCTGATCGCCACCCGTTGCCGCGCTACCGGACTCGTCTGCCGAGACGTCACCGCCGGTGGTGTCGCCGCCCTCCGCGGCGGGCTTGCGGCGCCGGCGGCGACGACGCCGCGCCGGCTTGTCGCCCTCGGCCGCTTCGCCCGCGGGTTGTTCGGCCGGAACCGATTGCGCCGCAGCGCTTTCCGCGGTGTCCGTCGCGGACTCGGCAGACTCGGCCGTGGCGCCCTCGGGTGCGTCGACCGCCTTACCACCGCGGGTGCGGCGGCGATTGCGCTTGCGCGGCTGGCGTGCCTCCCGCTCCACCACGACCGCATCCGTTTCGCGCGCGGGTGCGCGCCGCACGGTTCCGGTCGCGTTCTCCGGAATGCCGAGATCGCTGCGCAGGTGCTCGGAGCGTGAGTAGGTTTCCACCGGCTCGGGCATGCCCAGGCTCAGCGCGGAATTGATGCTCTCCCAGCGATGCAGCTCGTCCCAGTCGACCAGGGTGACCGCGACACCGGTGCGCCCGGCCCGGCCGGTGCGGCCGATGCGGTGCACGTAGGTCTTCTCGTCCTCCGGGCACTGGTAGTTGACGACGTGGGTGACGTCGTCGATATCGATACCGCGGGCGGCGACATCGGTCGCGACCAGCACGTCGATCTTGCCTTTGCGGAATTTGTCCAGCGCCTTCTCACGCGCGATCTGACCCAGATCGCCGTGAACCGCGCCGACGGCGAAACCGCGGTCGGCCAGATCGTCGGCGACCTTCTGGGCGGTGCGCTTGGTACGGGTGAAGATCATGGTCGCGCCGCGCGCCTCGGCCTGCAGGATGCGCGCGACCAATTCGCTCTTGTCCAGCGCGTGGGCGCGGTAGACGAATTGCGCGGTGCGGTCGTGCACCGCGGAATCGGAGGGTTCCTCGGCCCGGATATGCGTGGGCTTGTGCAGGAACGTGCGGGCCAGCGTGATGATCGGGCCCGGCATGGTCGCCGAGAACAGCATGGTCTGTCGCTGTTCGGGAACCATCGACAGAATGCGCTCGATATCGGGCAGGAAGCCCAGGTCGAGCATTTCGTCGGCCTCGTCGAGCACGAGTACGCCGACCTTGCCCAGGATCAGATGCTGCTGTTCGGCCAGATCCAGCAGACGGCCCGGGGTGCCGACGACGACGTCGACCCCTTCGCGCAATGCGGCGATCTGCGCGTCGTAGGGGCGGCCGCCGTAGATCGAGGTGACGCGCAGGCGTCCCTGCTGATTGCTCAGGTATTTGCCGGCGTTCTCCAGATCCTGGGTGACCTGGACGCAGAGTTCCCGCGTCGGCACGATGACGAGCGCGCGGGGCGTGCCGTCCAATGCCGTGGTGCCGGAATCGGCGGTGGAAATTCGGTGCAGCAGCGGTACGCCGAATCCGAAGGTCTTACCCATACCGGTGCGGGCCTGGCCGATCAGATCGTCGCCGGCCAGCGCGAGGGGGAGGGTCAACTCCTGAATGGCGAATGTGTGTTCGATTCCGATCTCGCCGAGAGCGCGCACGATTTCGGGGCGAACGCCCAATTCGGCGAATGTCGGAGTGGTGTGGGTGGAGTCGAGTTCCGCTGTCAGCAGCGTGTCCGCCAACCCGGGTTCTTGTTCGACGGTGATCTTGCTCAGGATTCGTGCCTTCCTCGTGTTGATCGCATCCAGCGCGCACGAGGGTGGATTGGGACCGGATTTCCGGGCCACCACATTTCCGGCGGGTTCCACCTGCACTCTCGCCACCCGGATCGCTGTCCGGGCGCGGCGCAAAGGGGTCGCGGATCTGGTGCGCGCACATTTTCGGCGGGCTTCGGTTACCCCTTGTCGCACTGCCTCGACCACCGGTCCCGATATGCCGGCCGGGATATGGCGGTGCGAGCGAAAATTTCCGTTGCCCATAGAGATTGTAGCGTGATAGCTTTCTTCGCCTCGCTCCCGCTGTCGTGGGCGGCTGCTCGGTGTCCGGTCCGGCTGCGGCACACGGTAATTCGTCATGACCGGCGAAATTGTGCGGTCGATGAGAACGAGGATTTCGCGGAAGTATGTACAGGCGCGCCGCGGGTTCGATATGTCCGCTTTCCCCTCGGTGCGAGCGGATTCCGCGGGCGGTCCCGGCCGGGCGTGGCCCAGCCCACATATGTGAGACGGTGTGTCACACGATAAATTGGTCGCCGTGAGCTTGGCAGAGACCGTGGGCGCCGCGGCCCGCAACGCATGGGCGCTGACCTTCGGCGACGGCATCGAAGCGCCTGTTCCCACTCCCTCGACGGTGCTCTGGGACGAACCGCACCGGCTGCTGCGACGCTACGACGTCGATCCCGCCGGGCCCCCGCCCGCCGACGACACGGCGGTGCTGATGGTTCCGCCGCTGGCGGCCCCCGCGGTGTGCTTCGACCTGCGCCCGGACCAGAGTATGGCCCGCTTCCTGCTGGAGATCGGCCGCCGCCCCTATCTGGTCGACTACGGCGAGATCGGCTTCGCCGACCGCCGCATGGGATTCGAGGACTGGGTCGACGACATTCTGCCCGAGGCAGTGCGCCGCGTCTCGGCCGATCGCGACGGAGCTCCCGTCGATCTGGTCGGCTGGTCCCTCGGCGGCGTGCTGTCGCTGCTCACCGCCGCGGCCGACGCGACCTTGCCGATTCGCTCCGTCACCGCCGTCGGCGCACCGCTGGACTACAACCGGGTGAACGGGGTCCCGCAGGTGCGCGCGCTGGCGCGCATCGACGGCGGGCGCACGGTGTCGAACCTGGTCCGGGCGGCCGGCGGTGTTCCGGCGCCGCTGACCCGCCTGGCCTACCGCGCCGCCGCCTGGGAGCGGGAATTGCGCCGGCCGATGTTCCTGGCCGGCAATCTGGCCGATTCGGCGACGCTGGCCCGGATGGAGACGATCGACCGGTTCCAGTCCCGCCTGCCCGGCTACCCCGGCCGCTTCTACAACCAGCTGTGGAGCCGGTTCATGCTCGCCAACGACATCGGCAGGGGCGTGGTGCACGTCGGCGCCCGGCCGATCGAGCTGGCCGAGATCACCGCGCCGGTACTGCTGGTGGGCGGGACCGACGACGTGATCACTCCCGCGGCGGCGGTGGCGCACGGGCAGCGAACGCTGACCGGCGCCCGCGAGGTGCGATACGAGACCTCGCCCGGCAGTCATCTGGGCATCCTGATCGCCCGCGACACCACGTGGGGCTACCTGGAGAAATTTCTGGGCGACCAGGCATGATCCGGCGGCGCGGCGGCGACAGCTGTCCGCCGGTTCGGACGTGCCGGTGTGAAGCGCGGCCGGCGGGGGAACTCTTTTCGGCGCCGCGCCGCCGCCCCCTCCGGGCGCCGACCCACTAGGGTGGTGGCCATGGGTGCAAACACATCTGGCGCGCTGGGTGTTTCGACCGAATCCGATCATCGAATCCCCGCCGACCATCTCGGTGTCACCGATCTGTTCGCGGTTCTCGCCTACGGTGAGATCTCCGCGTTCTACCGCCTGGCGGAAGAGGCGAAATTATCGCCCACGCTGCGGGGCAAGGTGGCGGTGGCGAAGATGGCCGCGGCCGAGATGGAGCATTTCGAGACGCTCGAGCGGGCGCTGCAGGGGCGCGGCGTCGACGTCTTCGACGCGATGGCGCCGTTCGTGCGGGCCCTGGACGCCTACCACGCCTCGACCGATCCCTCGAACTGGCTCGAGTCGATGGTCAAGTTCTATGTCGGCGACGGTATCGCCGCCGACTTCTACGCGGTGCTCGCCGATGCGCTGGCGCCGGAGGTGGCCGCGGTCGTGCGCGATGTGCTGGCCGAGACCCACCACTCGGAATTCGTCATCGAGGAGGTGCGCCGGGCGGTCACCGTCAGCCGCTCCGAGCGCGACCGGCTCACGCTGTGGGGCCGTCGGCTGCTCGGCGAGGCCATCACCCAGGCGCAGTACGTGATGGCCCAGCGCGACGAGCTGACCGAACTGGTGCTCACCGCCACCGGCGACCTCAACGGGGTGGCGGCGCTGTTCGAACGGATGCAGAACTCGCATGCCGAGCGGATGCGGGTGCTGAGCCTGGGATGAGCCGCTCGCGACGGCCGTCGGGACCGGCGGCTGTTCGCTGACAGCACAGGCAGGCGCATCGTCTCCGACCCGTTCGCTGCACTAGCCTGGGCAGCGACACCATCTGGACTCTAGGAGGTTGGCCGTGGAGGTCAAGATCGGCATTTCGGATAGCCCGCGGGAACTGGTCATCGCCAGCTCGCAGACCCCGGAGGAGGTCGAGGCGCTGGTATCCGGCGCGCTGAGCGGTTCGGGCGGTGTGCTGACCCTCGAGGACGAGAAGGGCCGCAAGTACCTGATCCAGGCCGCGAAGGTGGCCTATGTCGAAATCGGCACCTCCACCAGCGGCCGCGTGGGTTTCGCCGCGGTGTGATTCTCCTGCGGCGAGGGAACTCGTCGCCGCTGTATCGAACTCGAAAGGCCCGGATCCGCGGTGGCGGATCCGGGCCTCGTCGTTTCGGTCGCGGGCGCTCTCAGCGCTGGGAGAGCGGCACGCGGGACAGACCGCCCCAGCAGAGCTGGACGGTGGTGTCGACGGCCTCTTCCTTCGGGATCGGCCGGTCCGCCTCGAGCCAGTAGCGCGCGGTGATCTGACTGGCGCCCACGAGTCCCACGGCCAGAATGCGGGCGCGGTAGGGGTCCAGTCCGGAATCGTGGGCGACGAGGTCGAAGACCGCGTCCACGCAGGCCTCGGTGGCCTGTTCGACGCGCCGCTGCACCTGCGGCTCGCTGGTCAGGTCGGATTCGAAAACCAGTCGGAAACCCTGGGTTTCGTGGTCGACGAAGTCGAAGTACGCCGCGACAGCGGCCCGGACGCGCTGCCGGTTGTCGGTGGTCGACCGAAGCGCCTGGCGGACACTCGACACCAAAGCGTCGATGTAGTTCTGCAGGACCGCCAGATACAGTTCGAGCTTACTCGAAAAGTGCTGGTACAGAACGGGTTTGGAGACGCCGGCGCATTGCGAGATCTCGTCCATGCCGGCGGCGTGGTAGCCGCGCAGCACGAAGACCTCGCTGGCCGCGGCGAGCAGCTGGGCACGGCGCGCCTCCCGGGGTAGGCGAGTTCCGCGCTTGCTCGGTGCCATGGCCTCGGACGACAGTCGCGAGGACGTCATCCGGTCCACGAGGTCAGTCATTTCGGTTCTCCCAGTCGATTCCCGGCGGGAACGTGGATGTGCACGGTATTCAACGAACGATACTCGTTCGTGATGCAGCCCGCTGCGGGTCGGCTGCACTGGCTGGGAAGCCGATCCCGTTCCTGCCGTTGTGGTATTCGAATAACCTTCCACACCTATTGGCAACCTGTCAGTAACTGGCCGCCGTGAGAAATCTCGCACAGTGGTGAGATTTCTCGCAACCCCGGCCGGTCAACGGCAGGTACGTAGATGTCGCCGAACGGCCTGTGAGAATCTGTTCGGGTGAGCGAACAACGGGGCAGAACGACCGGCGGGCCCGATTCGCCTCGCCCCGCAGGTGTTCTGGCCGCGCGCGCGGAATCGGCCGCTACCGGTCGGCGTGACCGGCAGCAACCTACGGAAAGCTCCGAATTCTACGATCCGCTCGGCCTGTATTCCGGCAATGGCCACGGCGATCGTTCCCATCAACCGCTGCGTGCGAAATGGGATCCGACCGGCGCCCACGATGCGGCGAATCGGCCACGGCCGGAACGCGATACGAAGAAGCAGAGCGCGCTGGGGCGGTTCGTCTCCACCTACGGCTGGCGGGCCTACGCGCTTCCGGTACTGGTGATCATCACCGTGCTGGTGATCGTGGACGCCGTCAAGGGGGGTACCGACACCTCCGGCGGCTCCACCCCCGCCCTGGGCCGGCTCAGCCAGCACACCAGCAACGCCGGCATCATCGGCGCACCACCCAAGGGCGACGGTAAGTTCGCCGGCGATCCGCCCTCCGGCGCGCTGCCCGCGGGCGGGGCGTTCACGGAGACCGCGGCGGGCACCTGGCATATCGTTCCCGGCGCATCGGCGCAGGTCGGGGCCGGTCAGGCGCATCTGTTCACCTACACCGTCGAGGTCGAGAACGGAGTCGACACCACCTCGCTCGGCGGGGACGATTCGGTGGCCAAGATGGTGGACGCCACCCTGGCCAACCCGAAGAGCTGGACCCACGATCCGCGCTTCGGCTTCCGCCGGATCGACAACGGCGAACCGGATTTCCGGGTCTCGCTGACCTCCCGGCAGACCACCAAATCGGCCTGCGGTTTCGAAATCCCGATCGACTCCTCCTGCTACAACTCCGATCTGGGCCGCGTGGTTCTCTCCGAGGTGCGCTGGGTGCGCGGCGCCACCGCCTTCGAGGGCGATATCGGCTCCTACCGGCAATATCAGATCAACCACGAGGTCGGTCACGCCATCGGCTACCACGAACATCAGCCGTGCGAGATCGACGGCGGATTGGCGCCGGTGATGATGCAGCAGACCTTCGGCACCCGCAACAACGACATCGCGACCCTGGACCCGCAGGGTGTGGTGCCGATGGACGGGAAGAAATGCCGGTTCAACCCTTGGCCGTACCCCCGCGGGTGACAACGGCTTGCCAACGCCACCGCTGATCTCGGGAGTACATGGGTAACTCGCCGGGGACGGGCTACGCCGAGCGGGCAGCCAACCGCCGGCCCGACAGGCAAATCTCGCGGCAGTCGGCGACACGTTAAAGTTGCGGAGAGGCGGCACAGGGAAGAACGGCCCGATTCGCCGCGTTGCACCGATCAGCCCTAACGGCGAATTCGATTCGAGGAGTCTGCGACGTGTCATCACCACAGTCCCTGCCGCCACTGGTCGAACCGGCCGCGGAGCTGACCAGGGATGAGGTCGCCCGCTACAGCCGGCATCTGATCATTCCCGATGTCGGGATGGACGGGCAGAAACGCCTGAAGAATGCCAAGGTGCTGGTGATCGGTGCGGGTGGTCTGGGCTCGCCGGCGCTGCTGTACCTGGCCGCCGCCGGTGTCGGCACGCTCGGCATCGTGGAGTTCGACGAGGTGGACGCGTCGAATCTGCAGCGGCAGATCATCCACGGCGAATCCGATATCGGCCGCAGCAAGGCCGACAGTGCGCGCGATTCGATTCTGGAGATCAATTCCGGCGTCGAGGTGGTGCTGCACAAGATCCGCCTGGAGCCGGAGAACGCGGTCGAGCTGTTCGCGCAGTACGACCTGATCGTCGACGGCACCGACAACTTCGCCACCCGCTATCTGGTCAACGACGCCGCCGTGCTGGCCGGTAAGCCGTACGTGTGGGGGTCGATCTATCGGTTCGAGGGCCAGGTGTCGGTGTTCTGGGAGGACGCCCCCGACGGCCCGAACGGTGAGAAGCGCGGCATCAACTACCGCGACCTGTACCCCGAGGCGCCGCCGCCGGGCATGGTTCCGTCCTGCGCCGAGGGCGGCGTGCTGGGTGTGCTGTGCGCGTCGATCGGTTCGATCATGGTCACCGAGGCCATCAAGCTCATCACCGGCATCGGGGAGACCCTGCTCGGCCGGCTGATGGTCTACGACGCACTGGATATGAACTACCGCACCATCAAGCTGCGGCGCGATCCCGAGCGTCAGCCCATCACGGAGCTCATCGACTACGAGGCGTTCTGTGGTGTGGTCTCGGAGGAGGGCCAGGCCGCCGCCGTGGGTTCCACGGTGACCGCGCGCGAGCTCAAGGACATGCTCGACGCGGGCAAGGACGTCGCCATCATCGACGTCCGCGAACCGGTGGAGTGGGACATCGTCCGCATCGACGGCGCGACCCTGATCCCCAAGGACCGCATCCTGTCCGGCGAGGCGCTCGCCGAACTTCCGCAGAACACACAGATCGTCCTGCACTGCAAGACCGGCATCCGGTCAGCGGAGGCACTGGCCGCCTTGAAGCGCGCCGGATTCTCCGACGCGACCCACCTCCAGGGCGGAATCGTCGCCTGGGCCAACCAGGTCGACCAGAGCCTGCCGGTGTACTAGGAAAAGGTCTCGGCGCTGAGACGACTGATCTCGCGAGTACGTGGGTAACTCGTCGGGTACGCCCGACACTGGACAGATTTCCGACGCAGGACCTGTGACCAACGTATGTGGCTCACGACTCGTATGGCCTGAATACGCGGGGAGGCGGGGCAGCGGGGTTACGGTACGGCCGTGACATCTGTCGAACCTCCGGAGCATGTGCGGGCCACCTTCGGGCTGCGCGAAGTGTCCCCGGTCGCGCTGGGCGACTGGGACGGTGGGTGGCGGTGCGGAGAGGTCGTGCTCAGCCCGGTGGCCGACCACGCCCGGGCGGCGTGGTCGGCGAAGGTCCGGGAAACACTGCAGGTGGACGGGGTGCGGCTGGCGCGGCCGGTGCGCGCCACCGACGGTCGCTACGTGGTGTCCGGCTGGCGTGCCGATACCTATATGGACGGCACCCCGGAACCGCGCCACGACGAGGTGGTGTCGGTATCACTACGCCTGCACCACGCCACCGCCCGGCTGGAGCGCCCGCGCTTCCTCGTCCAGCAGCCGATCGCACCGTGGGTCGATGTCGACGTGTTCGTCGCCGCGGACCGGGCCGCGTGGGAGTCGGTGCCGCTGCGCAGCCTGAAAGCCGGCGGCATGCTGCCGGTGACCACGCCGGACGGCCGCCACAGCATCGATATGCTGGCGCAGCTGGCGACGCTGCGTAAACCGGTGCAGATCCCGTCGCAGTTGGTGCACGGCGATCTGTTCGGCACGGTGTTGTTCGCGAACGGCCAGGCGCCGGGGCTCACCGACATCACCCCCTACTGGCGGCCCGCGTCCTGGGCGGCCGGGGTGATCGTGGTCGACGCGCTCTCCTGGGGAGGTGCGGATCCGGGTCTGCTCGAGCGATGGTCGGATCTGCCGGAGTGGCCGCAGATGTTGTTGCGCGCGGTTATGTTCCGGCTCGCGGTGCACGCGCTGCATCCGCGCTCGACAGCGGAGGCGTTTCCCGGTCTGGCGCATACCGCCGACATGATCCGCTTGATGCTCTAGCGGGCCCGCCGATCGGATGCGACCGGCGGGCCCGCAGTTTGTGCGAGGGTCTCAGATGCCCGCGTGGGCCAGTGACGGCACCCGCCCGACGGCGAACGACGTGCGCAGATAGAACCACCAGGTGAGCCCGCCCATCATCAGGAAGGCGACGGCGTAGGCCCAGAAGGCCGGTGCCATCCCGCCGAAGTGGATGTTGGATTCCCGCAGCGCCTGCTGCAGCACCCACCCGCCGGCCGCGCCGACCGCGCCGACCACACCGATAGCCGCACCCGCCTGCCGCTTGGCCGCGGCCAGCGCGGTCGCCGGGTCCTGGCCGTGTTCGGCGGCGCGGCGCTTGGCCTCGGCGCCGAAGATCGAGGGGATCATGCGGTAGGTGGAGCCGTTGCCGATGCCCGACAGCACGAACAGCAGCAGGAACGAGATCAGATACAGCGGGAAGTTCTTCACCGAGAGCGCGGCCACGATCAGTGCGGTGGCGCCGGCCATACCGGCGAAGACGTAGACCGTGATCCGGGCGCCGGTGAACCGGTCCGCGATCCAGCCGCCGAACGGCCGGCTCAGCGATCCGACGAACGCGCCGAGGAAGGCGAGATTGCCGATCGTGGACATCCAGCCGATCTTCGCCAGGTCGGGGAAGGTGGATTTGAGCAGGGTGGGGAAGGCGAACGAGAAGCCGATGAACGATCCGAAGGTGCCGATGTAGAGCACCGCCATGATCCAGGTGTGCCGATTGGTCAGGGCCAGCCGATAGGAGCTGCCGTCGGATTTCGCGCCGGTGATCGAATCCATGTACCGCAGCGCGCCGAACATGGCGACGAGGATGAACGGAATCCACACCAGCACCGCGAGGGTGATGCCGAACCGGTAACCGGCCGGATCCTTGGCCATGAGATGGGTGCCGAGGGTGATGATCAGCGGCACCAGCAGCTGGGTCTGCGCGACGCCCATATTGCCGCCCGCGGCGTTGATTCCGAGCGCGGCGCCCTTCTTCCCCTCGGGATAGAAGAAATTGATATTCGCCATCGACGAGGAGAAATTGCCGCCACCCACGCCCGCGAGCGCGGCCAGCACCATGAACACCCAGAACGGCGTGCCGGGCTGATTGACGAAATAGACCAGGCCCAGCGTCGGCAGCAGCAACATTCCCGCGCTGAACACGGTGAACGCGCGGCCACCGAATTTCGGGATGGCGAAGGTGTAGGGCACGCGCAACGCGGCGCCGACGAGTGTGGGGGTGGAGGTGAGCAGTAGCGAATTGGCGACGGCGTCGGGGCCGCTCAGATAATGAAAGCCCGCCGAACCCATGGCGGTGACCACGCTGGCCCACAGCACCCAGACGCTGAATCCGAGATTCTCGGAGAAGACCGAGAAGGCGAGATTCTTACGGGCGGTGCGTTTTCCGCCGTTCTCCCAGAAGGTTTCGTTGTCGGGCTCCCAGTGATCGAGCCAGCGGCCGCGGGCTCGATAGTGGAAGTCGGGAGCGGCGGTGGCCGATATCGCGGCGTCGGTGGTAGTCATCGGCGCGTTCCTCTCGCTGGGGTGCGACCGCCCTCATCTCGGGGACCCTGAGGTGCGGGTCCGGCGGTCGCATCCACGGTAGGAAGGCGAAATTACGTCCGATTCACGCTCCGTGACGTTCGCAGCAACACTCGCTCACCCCGCGACCGGCGCCACGGTGACGAATCGTTTACCTGCGGCGGAATCCGTCACCGTTCGGGGTATTCGGCGATGAGCGAGCCGAGGAAGCAGTTGGCGGCGCGAGCGGCCCGATCGGAGTCGCCGTCGATCACGGCGTGGACCAGCTCGGCGTGTTCGTCGTGATACTGGTTGCCGTATTTGGTTGTGCGGGAACGGATCACGTCCTCGATCACCGGCAGCAGCGAATCGTAGAACTCGAGGTAGACGGTGTTGTGGCTGGCCGCGACGATCGCGCGGTGCAGGGCCACGTCCGCGTCGACCGCCGCGGTGCTGTCGGTATCCCAGACCTGGCTGCGCCGGTCGAGCAAGCGCAGCAGGGTCTGCACGTCGTTGTCGTCGCGGCGCTGCGCGGCCAGCCGGGCGGCCTGTACGTCGAGGGCCTGGCGCAGTTCCAGGACGTCGCGTTCCACGGCGTCGGCGAAGTATTTGGTGAGGGTGCCGCCCAGATCGGACGCGGCGATGACGTAGGTGCCCGAACCCTGCCGGCGTTCGAGCATGCCGGCGTGTACGAGCGCCTGCACCGCTTCGCGCACGGTATTGCGGCCGGTGCCGGTCAATTCGGTGAGTTCCGGCTCGGTCGGGATGCGAGAGCCGATCGGCCAACGCCCCGAACGGATTTCAGCGCGCAGCTGTTCGGTGACCTGAGCGATGAGGCTGGTGCGCCGGACTGGTTGCACGGCCAACAGAGTACCCCTCCTCACATTTGTTGCTCGCTTTCATCCAATCATCCTATGATTTCTCGGTGACGGTTACCAATCTGCAGTCGACTACCGACATCCGGCGCCGCGGCCTGGCCGAGGGCCGGATTCTCGTCCTGGTCGCGATCGTCGTCTCGGCGCTCACGCTGCGCGTGGCGGTCACCGCCTTCACCCCGCTCGCCGAGCGGATCGGCGCCGATATCGGCTATTCCACGGCCATCGTCGGTGTCTTCGGCATGATCCCGACCGCCATGTTCGCGCTGGCCGGATTGATCACCCCGATCTTCGTGCGCCGGCTGGGCCTGGAACGCACCGCGCTGGTCGCCATGTGCATGGCCGGGGCCGGGCAGCTCACCCGGGCGCTGGTGCCCGACACCTGGGAGTTGCTGAGTCTGTCCGCGCTGGCGCTGGCCGGTATGGGCATCGGCAATGTCGTGATTCCGCCGCTGGTCAAGCGCTATTTCGCCGATCGGCTGGCGGTGCTGAGCTCGGTGTACATCACGATGGTGCAGATCGGCACCGTGGTGCCGGCGCTGATCGCGGTCCCGGTCGCGGACGCGGCCGGCTGGCGGGTCTCGCTCGGGTTGTGGGCGCTGGTCGGTTTCGCGGCCGCGGTGCCGTGGCTGGGTGTGCTGCGCGAGCGGCGCGGCCGCGATCGTGTGGACACCACCGCGCTCGCCGACGTGCCGGGCGAACAGCCCGCGCGCGCCGGGAACATCCGGCGTTCGCCGCTGGCGTGGGGGATGGCCGCCATGTTCGGTATGACCTCGTTGATCACCTATTCCATGTTCACCTGGCTGCCCAAGATTCTCGCCGATGCCGGCGCCGACGCGGCCTACGGCGGCACGATGGTCGCCTTCTTCTCCTTCATCGGTTTGGCGGCCGCGCTGACCGCGCCCTCCTTCACCGCGCGTATCCGCAATCCTTTTCCGGTCGTGATCGTCTGCGCCATCGCGTTTTTCGCCGCCTTCGCCGGACTGCTCATCGCCCCGATGGGCGCGCCCTGGCTGTGGGTGCTGCTGCTGGGCATGGGACCGAGCACCTTCCCGATGGCGCTCACGCTGATCAATCTGCGGACCCGCACCCAGGCCGGTTCGGCGGCGCTGTCCGGCTTCACCCAGGGCATCGGCTACACCGTCGCGTGTGTGGGTCCGCTGCTGTTCGGTGTGCTGCACAGTGCGGTCGGCGGGTGGGGCGCGCCCTTCGCGCTGCTGGCGGTCGCCGTCCTGGTGCTCGTGGCCGGCGCCTGGCAGGCGTGCAAGCCGCGCATGCTGGAGGACACCTGGCACTGATCGGCGTCGGGGCCGCGACCTTTCGGCAATTTCACCGCTCGGGTTGCGCCGCGGTGAGCTTCTGTCCATGATGTGAGCCGACGCCCGACTATTGTGGCCCGGACCACTCGCCGGCATCGACCTCACCGAGTTCGTGTGTGAGCGTCGGTACTTTGTGACGCACGGAAACCGTTGTGTCATATGGGCGAAACAATGCCCCGGTTCTCACCGGTAAATCGCCGAATTCGTGAGCAACCGTTGATTTGCGCGTCATGTGGCGCAGCATCGCGGCAATACCCGTTTCCTACCTTGGGGCCAACCGGATTTCAGGAGGCCCTGTTGAGCACGCTGACGCGTAACCACGACATCGAGCAGTGGGATGCCGAGGATGTCGCGGCCTGGGAGGCCGGCGGCAAGAACATCGCCCGTCGCAATCTGATCTGGTCGGTCGTCGCCGAACATGTCGGATTCTCGGTGTGGTCGATCTGGTCGGTGATGGTGCTGTTCATGCCGACGGACAAGTTCGGCATCGACGCCGCCGGAAAGTTCTTCCTCGTCGCCATGCCGACACTGGTCGGCGGCATCCTGCGCATTCCCTACACCGTCGCCACCGCGCGCTTCGGCGGCCGCAACTGGACGATCTTCAGCGCGCTGATGCTGCTGGTCCCGACGCTGCTGACGCTGTATTTCATCAACCAGCCGGGCACGTCCTACACCACGTTCATGGTGGTGGCGGCGTTCGCCGGCCTGGGCGGCGGCAACTTCGCCTCCTCGATGACCAATATCAACGCCTTCTACCCGCAGCGGCTCAAGGGCTGGGCGTTGGGCATGAACGCCGGCGGCGGCAATATCGGCGTCCCAGTGATCCAGCTGATCGGCCTGCTGGTGATCGCCACGCTCGGCAATTCGTACGCGTCGGTCGTCTGCCTGGTGTACCTGGCGTTCATCGCGATCGCCGGACTCGGCGCCGCGCTCTACATGGACAATCTGCGCAATCAGAAGGCCGACCTGGGCTACATGCTGGAGTCGCTGAAGGTTCCGCAGTCCTGGGCGATCGCCTTCCTGTACATCGGCACGTTCGGCTCGTTCATCGGCTTCAGCTTCGCCTTCGGCCAGATCCTGCAGATCGGCTTCAAGGCCGGGGGTGATTCGGCCGCCCAGGCGAGTCTGCACGCCGCGCAGATCGCCTTCATCGGCCCGCTGCTGGGTTCGCTGGCCCGCCCCTACGGCGGCAAGATGGCCGACCGCTTCGGCGGCAGCCGCGTCACGTTGGCCGGGTTCGCCGGAATGATGGTCGCGGCGGTCGTGGTCGCGGTCTCCAGTGTGGCCGCCGACCACAACGGCGGCGTGGCCTCGGGGGCGACCATGGTCGCCCTGGTCTGCGGATTCATCGCCCTGTTCGTGCTCTCGGGCATCGGCAACGGGTCGGTCACCAAGATCATCCCGTCGGTGTTCGACGCGAAGTCCAAGAGCCTCCCGGTGAGCCCCGCGGAGCAGGCCGCCTGGTCGCGCAACACCTCGGGCGCGCTGATCGGCTTCGTCGGCGCGATCGGCGCCCTGGGTGGGGTGGCCATCAACCTGGTGCTGCGCTCCTCCTATGCCTCCACCAATTCCGCCACCACCGCGTTCTGGGTGTTCCTGGGCTTCTACGTCGTCTGCGCGACCGTCGTCTGGTCGGTCTTCCTGCGTCGGCCCGGAATGCGTTCGCCGCGAAGCGGTTCCGGTGTCGTCGCCGAGGCGGAGGCCCTGGTGCTCGAGGCCGAACGGTCGCCGGAAACCGATACCACCCAGTCCACCACCTCGGCTCGCGCCTGACCATCGGAAAGCATCGGAGGACAGTCATGAACACGACAGTCGAACCCACGCAGCGCAAGACCGTGGTGGTCGTCGGCCACGGCATGGTCGGGCACCGGTTCGTGGAGGCGCTGCGCTCCCGCGACGAGGCCGGGCGCTGGCAGATCGTGGTGCTGAGCGAGGAGTCGCAGGCCGCCTACGATCGCGTCGGCCTGTCGTCCTACGTCGGCGCCTGGGAGAAGAGCGCGCTCGCCCTGCCCGGCAACGAATACGCCGGCGACGCGCTGGTGGATCTGCGCCTCGGCGTGCGCGCCGACGAGATCGACCGCGCCGCCCGCAAGGTGACCACCTCCTCCGGTGACGTGATCGGTTACGACGCACTGGTTCTCGCGACCGGATCGTATGCCTTCGTGCCGCCGGTACCGGGCCACGACCGCCCCGAATGTTTCGTCTACCGCACCCTCGAGGACCTCGACGGCATCCGCGCCGCGGCGCAGAACGCGGGCCCCGGTGCGGTCGGTGTCGTCGTCGGCGGTGGTCTCCTCGGTCTGGAGGCGGCGAATGCCCTGCGGCTCATGGGAATGACGCCGCACGTCGTCGAGTTCGCGCCGCGGCTGATGCCGGTGCAGGTCGACGAGGGCGGCGGCGCGATCCTCGAGAAGCTGGTCACCGATCTGGGCCTGCACGTGCACACCGGGGTCGGCACCTCGGCCATCGAACCCGCCGAAGACGGTGCGGGCCTGCGGGTTTCGCTGTCCGACGAGTCGGTGATCGACGCCTCGCTGGTGGTGTTCTCCGCCGGTGTGCGCCCGCGCGATCAGATCGCCCGCGACGCCGGACTCGAGATCGGGCCGCGCGGTGGTGCGCTCACCGACCTCGGCATGCTCACCTCCGACCCCAACATCTACGCCGTCGGCGAGGTCGCGGCCGTGGAGGGCACCTGCTACGGCCTGGTCGCTCCCGGTTACACCACCGCCGAGATCGTCGCGGACCGGCTGCTCGGCGGCGCCGGCGAATTCCCGGGCGCCGACCTGTCGACCAAGCTGAAACTGCTCGGTGTGGACGTGGCCAGCTTCGGTGACGCCCACGCCACCACCGAGGGCGCGCTGTCGGTGGTGCTGCACGACGCCGCCAAGGGCACCTACGCCAAGCTGGTGATCTCCGACGACGCCAAGACGCTGCTGGGCGGCATCCTGGTCGGTGACGCCTCGCAGTACGCGGCGCTGCGCCCGCTGGTCGGCAGCGAACTGCCCGCCGAACCGGCCGCGCTCATCTCGCCCGCGGGCGCCGAACTGGGCGCCGACGCCCTGCCCGACGAGGCCCAGATCTGCTCCTGCAACAACGTGTCCAAAGGGGCCATCGTCGGAGCCATTCACGAAGGCGCCTGCGATATCGCCGGCGTCAAGAGCTGCACCTCCGCCGGAACCTCCTGCGGCGGTTGCGTTCCCATGATCAAGAAGTTGCTCGAGCAGTCCGGCGTGGAGATGTCGAAGGCGCTGTGCGAGCACTTCACCCAATCGCGGTCCGAACTGTTCCAGATCGTGCAGGTGACCGGCATCCGCACCTTCTCGGAACTGATCGCCAAGCACGGCACCGGAATCGGCTGCGATATCTGCAAGCCGACCGTCGCCTCCATCCTGGCCTCGACCTCGAGCGACCACATCCTCGACGGTGAGCAGTCCGCGCTGCAGGACACCAACGACCACTTCCTGGCCAACCTGCAGAAGAACGGCACCTATTCGGTGGTGCCGCGGATGCCCGGCGGTGAGGTGACGCCCGAGCAACTGATCGAAATCGGGCAGATCGCCAAGGATTTCGGCCTCTATGTCAAGGTCACCGGTGGTCAGCGCATCGACCTGTTCGGCGCGCGGGTCGAGCAGCTGCCGCAGATCTGGCAGCGACTGGTCGACAAGGGGATGGAATCCGGCCACGCCTACGGCAAATCGCTGCGCACCGTGAAGAGCTGCGTGGGTTCCACCTGGTGCCGCTACGGCCAGCAGGATTCGGTCGGCATGGCGGTGCTGCTGGAGAAGCGTTACCGCGGACTGCGCTCGCCGCACAAGCTGAAGCTGGCGGTCTCGGGCTGTGCCCGCGAATGCGCCGAGGCGCGCGGTAAGGATGTCGGCGTCATCGCCACCGAGAACGGCTGGAACCTCTACGTCGGCGGCAACGGCGGCCTGACTCCCAAGCACGCGGTGCTGCTGGCCGGCGACCTCGACGACGAGACGCTGATCCGCTACATCGACCGCTATCTGATGTTCTACATCCGCACCGCCGACCGGCTGCAGCGGACCGCGCCGTGGCAGGAATCACTCGAGGGCGGCATCGAACATCTGAAGCAGGTCGTGTGCGAGGACTCCCTCGGCATCGCCGCCGAACTGGAGGAGAGCATGGCCCGCCACGTGGCCGGCTACAAGGACGAATGGGCCGCGGTACTGGAGGATCCCGCGAAGCTCTCGCGCTTCGTCACCTTCGTCAACGCGCCCGAGGAGGCCGATCCGACGATCGCCTTCGACGAGAGCGGGGAGCGCAAGACGCCGGTTCTGCTCGGCCTGCCCGACGTGCCCGGAGGCGGCAGCCTGCGTAACCACGGAGGGCACCGGGCAGGCCGCGATGGACACGGTATGCCCGAACTTCCCGCCATGCCGGCAGCAACTGCCACGCCCGGGAAATAGCCACGTAATCGTGCGGAAACAGGACACCGGTACCTATTAGGTAAGGCGTTCGGAGGAGATTACCGATGACCGTTATCGACACGCCGGGCTTCGCACCGGCAACCACCACCGGCTGGACCTCGGCCTGCCGGCTCGATTACCTGATCCCCGGCCGCGGCGTGGCGGTGCTACTGAGAGGCGGACGGCAGGCCGCGCTCTTCCTGCTGCCCGACGGCACGCTGTATGCCGTCGGCAATATCGATCCGTTCGGGCGGGCGGCGGTCATGTCGCGCGGCATCGTCGGTGACCGCGCCGGTGTGCCGGTCGTCGCGTCGCCGCTGCTGAAGCAGGCGTTCTCCCTGCTGGACGGCCATTGCCTCGAGGACGACTCGGTCGCACTGCCCGTCTACGGCGTGCGCGTCGTCGACGGGGTCGTCGCGGTGTCCAACGAACCGGTGCAGTACGGCGGTACGCCGTGAGCGAAGCGCGACCCACCGAATTGAAACCCCTGGACGGCTTCACCATCGGTGTGACGGCCGCCCGCCGGGCCGACGAACTGGCTACGCTGTTGAGTCGCCGAGGCGCGAATATCGTTTCCGCCCCGGCGATTCGCATCATCCCGCTGTCCGACGACACCGAGCTGGAGCGGGTCACCCGGCAGTTGGTCGCTGATCCGCCGCAGATCGCCGTCGCCACCACCGGCATCGGATTCCGCGGCTGGATGGAGGCGGCCGAAGGTTGGGGTCTGGCCGAAAACCTCCGGGAGACACTGGCTTCCACGCGATTGCTGGCCCGTGGTCCCAAGGCCAAGGGAGCGATCCGCGCCGCCGAATTGCGCGAGGAATGGTCGCCGGCCTCCGAATCGTCGGCCGAGGTGCTCGATCACCTGCTGGCGGCGGGTGTCGAGGGCGTGCGCATCGCGGTGCAGTTGCACGGTGCGACCACCGAATGGGAGCCGGTACCCGACTTCTGTGAAGTACTGCGTTGCGCCGGAGCCGATGTCGTGCCGGTGCCGGTGTACCGCTGGGTGCCACCGGACGACCGCGTGCCGATGGACCGCCTGATCGAGGGCGTGGTCACCTCGGCACTGGATTGCGTCACGTTCACCAGCGCGCCCGCGGTGGCCTCGATGCTGATGCGGGCCAAGGAAACCGGGCTGCTCGAGGGCGTCCTGCAGGCGATGCGTTCCCGCGTGCTGCCGGCGTGTGTCGGCCCGATCACCGCCGCGCCGCTCGAGGAACTCGGAGTGCCGACGTCCATGCCGGGCCGGGCGCGCCTCGGGGCGCTGGCCCGCCACGTCGCCGAGGAACTTCCCCGGCGCGCCAATCGAATTCACGCCGCCGGGCACGAATTGAGCGTGCGCGGCGGCTGTGTCGTGGTCGACGGTTCGGTGCGCCAGCTCGCTCCCGCGCCGATGGCGTTGATGCGGGCACTGGCCCGCCAGCCCGGCCGGGTGGTGTCGCGGGAGGATCTGCTGGCGGCGCTGCCCGGTGGCGGTGACGACACCCACGCGGTGGAGACCGGAATCGCCCGTCTCCGTGCGGGTCTCGGTACGCCGAAGGCGATCCAGACGGTGGTCAAGCGCGGCTATCGGCTCGCCCTCGACCCCGCCGAATGCGTCGACAACAACACCCGCCCGCCGGTGGGCTACGCCCCCTCGCTGCGTCCGCAGCGACCCGCGCCCATGGCGGGGGTCTGGTGAGCGCCCCCGCGCTGGTGCTGGTGGCGCACGGCACCCGCAGTGCGACAGGGGTGCAGATGATCGCCGCGGTGGCCGACGCGATGCGTGCGGAGCTGGGACGTACCGGTGCCGACGTGCCGGTGCGGACCGCCTTCGTCGACGTGCTCGGCCCCACACCCGCCGAGGTGCTGCGCGAGCTGAAGGGTGTTCCGGCCGTGGTGGTTCCGGCCTTCCTCGCCTCCGGATATCACGTCTACCAGGATGTTCCGCGCGAGGTGCGCGACAGCGGGCATCCGGATGTGATGGTGACCCCCGCGATGGGCCCGGACCCGATGCTGGCCCGGGTGATGCGGATGCGGTTGCACGAGGCCGGGATGCGTTCCGGCGATGCGGTGGTCTTCGCGGCGGCCGGATCCTCCGACGCGCGTGCACGCCACGATGTGCGGCGGGCGACGGCCATGCTGGCGGAGGAGCTGGGCGTCGCGGTTCGTACGGCCTGTATCGCAACCGGTGAGCCAAGGGTGCCGGAAGTCGTTGCCGCGCTGCGAGAATCCGGCGCGCAGCGGGTGTTCGTCGGCTCGTACCTCTTGGCACACGGACTGTTCCAGCAACGCTTGCGCGAGGCGGGTGCCGACGGAGTCGCCGAACCGCTCGGCGCACATCCGGCGGTGGTGCGCCTGCTGGTCGACCGATACCGCGCCGCGGCAGCCGAATTCCTCACCACCGCGGCCTGATTCGCCGAGAAACACAGTTACGGCGACGCGGAGGTTCCGGGCGCCGCATCGGACGCCGGGACCATCGGCGAAGCCCCGTCGCCGCGGCACCTGCATGCCGGTAGGACGCGAGGCTGTTCGGAATCGGGGAGGTCCCTGTTGGGTGCGCAGTTCGCGCGCAGTCCGCGTATGACCCCGCGGGTCCAGGTGTGGCCCGGTGCGCGGCCTGCGTGGGGGGTCACGCCGCTGCCCGGCCCGGGCCCCGCGGCCGGTGTGGTGGCCGGACCGCAGGGGCACGGCGTACGAGTCAGGCGCGCGGGACGACCGTCAGGTCGCCATTGATCACCGTATCGGTCATCGCGCGGGCGAGCATATTGTGCGGGAATCCGGGTTCGACGGCACTGGCCGCGTCCAGTCGATCCAGGTGTGCCGCATCGAATTCCACATCCAGCGCGCCCAGATTGTCGCTGAGCTGAGCCGGGGTGCGGGCACCGATGATGGGGGCGGTCACCGCCGGATTCCGCAGCGTCCACGCCAGTGCGGTCTGCGCCGGCGTCCGGTCCAGTTCCGCCGCGACCTCCTTCACCACTTCGGCGATCGCCAGGCCCCGCGCGGTCAGCGAACCGTTGGCCAGCGCGACGTTCTTGCGGCTGCCCTCCGGCGATCCCGCCGCCGAGGCGTCCAGATCGGCCGCGCTGTACTTGCCGGTCAGGACACCGCTGCCGAGCGGCGACCACGGAATCACCCCGAGCCCCAGTTCCCGCGCCATGGGGAACAGGTCGTGTTCCACGGTGCGTTCGATCAGGCTGTATTCCACCTGCAGCGCCACCAGCGGAGACCAGCCGCGCAGGTCGGCGATGGTCTGCATGCGGGCCACCTGCCAGGCCGGGGTGTCGGAGATGGCGACGTAGAGCACCTTGCCCTGCCGGACCAAGTCGTCCATCCCGCGCAGCACCTCCTCGACCGGCGTGGTGAAGTCCCAGGCGTGCAGGTACAGCAGATCGATGTAGTCGGTGTTCAGATTGCGCAGGCTGGCCTCCACCGAGGCGAACATCGACTTGCGGTTGTTGCCACCGGAGTTCGGGTCGCCGGGCCGCCGCAGCATGGTGTATTTCGTTGCCAGGACCAGGCTTTCGCGATTGTCGCGCGTGAATTCGCCGAGCAGCCGCTCGGAACTGCCGTTGGTGTAGACGCTGGCGGTATCGATGAAATTGCCGCCGCGCGAGACGTAGTCGTCGAACAGTTTGCGCGCCTCGTCGCGCTCGGCGCCCCAGCCCCAGTCGGCCCCGAAGGTCATGGTGCCCAGCGCGAGCGGGGAGACCCGCAGCCCGGACCGGCCGAGCAGCCGATAGGTGTCGAGAGTGAGCGCCATATCTTCCTCCTGTGTGGATTCGATCTCGACGGCAAGTCTGCGCGGCCGGGACGGGCGCGGTAAGGGAAGGTTTTTCCTGGGATCGCCGGTACCAGCCTCGTCGTAGGATCGACAGCGATGACCGGCACCGTGGAAGCGACACAGGAACTGGGGGCCTTTCTGCGCACCCGGCGCGAACGACTGGATCCGAGTGATTTCGGCCTGCCGCTGCGCCGCCGTTCCCGCCGCACCCCGGGCCTGCGCCGGGAGGAGGTCGCCGATCTGGCCGGTGTGAGCACCGACTACATCGTGCGGCTGGAACAGGGGCGCGGACTGCGGCCCTCGCCGGAGGTGCTCGACGCGCTCGCGCAGGCCCTGCGCCTGGCTCCCGACGAACGCATGTACCTGTTCGATCTGGCCCGGCAGCGGCCACCGGACGACGGCAAGCCGGCGACCACGGCCTCACCGGAGCTGGCCCGGCTGGTCGCGGATCTGGCGCCGCTCCCGGCGATGGTGCTCAACCACCGCTACGACATCCTGGCCTGGAACCGCGAGATGTCGCGGCTGCTACTCGATTTCGACGCGCTGCCGCCCCGGCATCGCAACTCCATGTGGCTGTGCCTGCTCTATCCGGGGATGGGCGATTTCTACGCCGACCGCGAACGAACCGTGCGCGAGGGCATCGCGGGACTGCGCGCCGCCTGGGCCGCCCACCCGGACGATCGCGTCCTGGCCGACCTCATCGACGAATTCCGCACGGGCAGTGCCGAATTCGCCGAACTGTGGGAGCGCAGAGATGTGCGGGTGCAGGGCCGGGGCCGCAAGACGATGCACCACCCTCGGGTGGGTGCGGTCACCGTCGCCTACGAAGCGCTGATGCCGCTGCAGGATCCCGATCAGCGGCTGATCATCTACCGCGCCGCCGACGAATCGAGTCAGGCGGCGCTGGATCGGCTCGCCGCCGAGTAGGACGGGCGAAAACAGATCTCGAGAAGATTCGCGAACTGTGTCGAATGTGCGGGATCGGCCTCGACCAGGGGGTGACAGCGAGTTGGACACACACCCCAGGAGCGATCATGACCGACACCAGCACCTTCCTCTGGTTCGACACTGCCGCCGAGGAAGCCGCCCGGTTCTACACCGAGCACATCCCCGGCGCCCGCATCACCGGCGTCACTCGCAACCCCGACGGATCGGCCTTCATCGTGCAGGTCGATCTGGCCGGACACGCCCTCACGCTGATGAACGGCGGACCCGGCCACCCCTTCACCGATGCGGCGTCCATTCAGTTGGTGGTCGACGGGCAGGACGAGGTGGACCGGCTGTGGGCGGCTCTGACCGTGGGTGGCAAGCCGGGGCCGTGCGGCTGGCTGACCGATCGCTACGGCCTGTCGTGGCAGGTCGTGCCGGCCGAGTTGCCGGCGTTGATGGGCGGCGAGCACGCGGCGGCGGCCGGCGCCGCGCTGCAGACCATGTCGAAGATCGATATCGCCGCGATCCGGGACGCCGTCGCCGCCGGCTGACCGGCTCCGCGCACGTCACCGCCGGACCCTTCCCGGCGGTGACGTGCGGACGCGCGCGAAGATAGCCCGGCGGATGCGGACCGCGGGTGCCGGAACCGCGGAGGTCGCCGCCTGCGGGCAGAGGCTTCCGGTGAACACACCTGCCGAGTGTGCTGCGGAGACCGCGACAGGGTGGAATACTCCGCGTATGCACCGGCTCCCGCGCTGTTTTGCTGTCCTGTTCGCCGCGTTCGCCTCGATTGCCGCGATTGTGCCCGCGGTCGCCTCGGCGGATCCCGGCGCGCCCGCCATCGTCGACGTCCATCCGCTGGGCGGTCGCCAATATTCGGTGGTGGTCTATTCCCCGGCGATGAACAAGCAGATCACCGTGTGGATGTCGCATCCGGATTTCGCGGCGCCGGCGCTGTACCTGCTCAACGCCGTCGACGGCGGTGAGGACGGCGGGCCGTGGACCAACCGCACCGACGTCGCGCAGTTCTTCGCCGACAAACCGGTCAACGTAATCGTCCCCATGGGTGGGCGGGCCAGCTACTACACCGACTGGAAGTCCGACGATCCGGTCCTGGGCCGCAACGAATGGACGACATTCCTGACCCGGGAGCTGCCGCCGCTGCTGAACTCACGGTTCCAGATGACGGGCCGCAATGCCGTCGCGGGCACCTCGATGTCGGCGACCTCGGCACTCGATCTGGCGATCGGGGCGCCGGGCCTGTACCAGGCGGTCGGCGCCTACAGCGGATGTCCGCTGACCAACGGCCCGATTCCGCAGGCGTACGTGTATTCGCAGCTCGGAGTCTTCGGGGCGAATGCCGGGAATATGTGGGGGATACCCGGTGATCCGGACTGGGCCGCTCACGATCCGGTGGTGAACGCCGATCGGTTGCGCGGAACGGCCCTCTACATCTCCTCGGGCAACGGGGTGCCCGGCGTGCACGACACCCTCGCCGATCCCTCGATCGGCGGCAACCCGGGCGCGCTGGCCAACCGGGTCGCGGTCGGCGGCGTGATGGAGAGCGTCGTCGACTCCTGCACCGGACAGCTCACCGGCCGCCTTGCCGCCCTGGGCATTCCGGCGACCGTCGTGCACCGCAACGGCACCCACGCGTGGGTGTACTGGCAGGACGATCTGCACGATTCGTGGTCGGTCTTCGCCCCGGCGCTGGGAGTGTAGGCCGGGTTCCGGTCGGCCGGCCGTCTCCACGGGATCGGATGTGGTGCGGCGAGCCCGGTCGAGTTCCCAATACGCGCGCAGGGCGGCGATGCGGCCGTCGACGTCCACCCGATAGGTGAACACTCCGTCGACCTCGACCGTGACGTCCCGGCGCACGCTGGTGATGGTGCCGACGAAGGCGACCTCGGCGCCGCAGGCGTAGGAGTCGCGCATCCGGAACGCGATATCGCTCTCGGCGATGGCGGTATCCCAGAACGGTCGGCCATATCTCTCCTATCGGCAGGCGGCGACGACGGTCTCGCCGTAGCGGGTGATCGCGTCGACCTTCTCGGCGAGACCCCGGGTATCCGGGGCGGCGTCGTGGACGCTGCGGAATCCGACGATCACATCGGTGACGCCCGAGGCGGCCAGATCTGCGATGCCCACGGTGTCGAAGGGGGCGCGCGCTACCACGTGAACCTGGAATTCGGAGGTCCGCGCCGATGCGGATGCTTCGTATTCCGAACGCAATTCGGCGAGGCGGCGAAGGAGCGTGGCCAGTTCCCCGGGTGTCCCACCCGCGTGCATCCACCCGTCGCCGCGACGCACCGCGCGTCGCAGCGCGGCCTCGCTGTGCCCGCCGACGAGGATCGGAATCGACGCGGTGGGAACCGGATTGATCTCCACGGCGGGTAGGTCGTACACCTGGCCGTGATAGGCGAACTCGCCGCCGCCACACAAGCCGCGCACGATATCGATACCTTCGTCCAGTCGTGCGCCGCGCCGCTCGAACGGCACGCCCATCATGGCGAAATCCTGTGGCCACGGGCTGATTCCGACTCCCAGCGAGAGGCGGTTGCCGCTCAGCACCGCCAGCGTCGCGGCCTGTTTGGCCACCAGCACGGGCGGGCGCACCGGCAGTTTCAGCACGAACGGTGTGACGCGCAGCGTGGTCGTGGCCGTGGCGATCGCGGTGGCCGCGATCATCGGTTCGGCAAAGGGCTTGCCGCGCAGAAACTCTCGCCGCCCGTCGGCGGTATAGGGGTAGCGCGGGTCACCGTCGCGCGGATAGGCCAGACTGTCCGCCAGGCAGACGCCGGTGAAGCCGGCCTGTTCCGCGGCCCGCGCGAGGTCGACCCAGTGCGCGGGGTCCCCGCCGGCCTCGGCGAAATGGAAACGCATGACCGCCATGGTGGCCGCCGGCCGCCGGATGGGGTCCCGGCGGCCCGGTCAGCGGCCGTCCGCGACGACTCAGCGGGCCGGCGGGTTGACCCGGCCGCCGTTCAGCGACCCACCTGCCGGCGATAGGTCACCTTGTCGAATTCGCGGCCGTACTCGTCGACGGCCACCACGTCCATCTCGCTGGCGAAGAATCCCGGGCGCACGTCGACCCGGATGAACGAGTAGTTGCGGAACCGCACCCGCGACCAGGGCGCGGCCTCGTCCTGTTTGCTGCCCGCCGGCGTCCACACGTAGCTGTTGGGCACCGTGGTGTCGGGCACCTCGTGCCCGCGGTAGGTCTCCGGTGAGCCGGGCTGGAAGCCGTAGCGGGGACGTCCGCCGCCGCCCACCGTGTAGTAGACGGTGCCGTCCGCGTCCGGGTAGACGATCGAATTGTCGCCCGCCGCCTTGGTCGGGCGGCCGCCGCGGATCGGGTCGGTGCGCTCGAAGATGTGGTTGTGCCCCTGGAGCACCAAGTCGACCTGGTAGCGGTCGAACAGCGCGCACCAGGCATCACGCAGGCCACCGTCGCTGGCATGGGAGTCGGTGGTCGAGTAGGCGCAGTGGTGGAAGAAGCAGACGATGAAGTCGATATTCGGATTCGCGCGGTACTCCGCGAGAGTTCGTTCCACCCAACTGGTCTGGGCGCCACCCGAATAGCCGGTGTTGGCCTTGATCTCGTAGGAGACGTCGTTGGCGTCCAGCGAGAGCACCGCCACATTGCCGTAGGTGAACGAGTACGCCGACGGGCAGCCCGCGGGCCCGTTGGCCGGCAGGTCCAGGCGGGCGAGGTGGCCGCCGTATCCGTGGGTGCCGTAGGCGGCCTCCATGTCGTGGTTGCCGGTGGCGAACATCCACGGCGTGGTCGAGGCGCTGGATTCGATGGCGCCGAAATACACGTCCCACACGTACGGATTGAACTTGTCGAATCCGTCGGGCAGTTTGCCGCCGGCGGCGACGTATCGCGGCTTCTTCCCGGCGCCCGACGGGTCGGCGTAGGCGATATCACCCGCCAGCACATGGAAATCCGGTTGGCAGGCCACGATCTGACGCATCACGTTGTCCGCGTGCGGGACCGCGGGGTCGTTGTCCGGCTTGTAGTACTTGTCGTCGTAGTCGCCCGGAGCGACGCCCGCCGGCTGGGCGGGCGTGTCGTCGGTGCCTTGATCGCCCATCATGGTGAACCGGAAGGGCAGTACCGCGTTGCGCACGCTCGGCATGGCGGTCGACGCGGCGCGGATGTCACCGACGAATCCGTCGGAGGTACGCCACCGGTAGAAGTGCGGCAGCCGTCCGGGCAGGCCGTCGACCGGCGCGTGCACGTAGAACTGTTCGGCGGCGAGGACGCCGCTGTCGCTCGTGGGGATCTGGGTCACCAGATCGCGCACCTCCGCCTCGACGCTCGCGCCGAGCGCCGGGGTCGGGCCGTGATCGAGAAAGACCTTGGTGCCGCTGGGATTACGCGACAGCTGCGCGGCGAAGCGCAACTGGCTGGCCGCGTCGGGGCCGTAGCCGACATGGCGGCCGCCCACCGCGAGCTGCGCCTGATCGGCATAGGCCCGCCCCGCGAACGGTGAGGTGCCGACCGCGGCCACCGCGGCGGCCGCGGCCGAACCGCGCAGGAAGTTCCGCCGCGACACCGCATGCCGCCGCAGATATCCCCGATGCCATTCGTGCTGTTCGGCCATCGTCATGGTGGCGGCCAACTGCTCGGGGATTCCGGTATCGGGGATGTCACCGGCAGGATTCAAGCGATTCCGCATGAGGTTGGATGCTGGTCCAACCATCGGACCGGAGCAACCGCTGCGGGTTCCCACGGGCGCGAATTCTCGGTGAATTCTTCGGACGGGCCGCCTCGGCATCGCAGCCGAACCTGTCGGTGCCCGGTGTGAGAATGCCGTATGGCCTATGACGAGGAGTTGGCGGAGCGGATCCGGGACCTGCTCGGGCCCGCCGTGACCGAGACGGTCGAAAAGCGCATGTTCGGCGGGCTGGCCTTCCTGGTCGGCGGCAATATGGCGGTGGCGGCGAGCGGGCAGGGTGGACTGCTGGTCCGGGTCGATCCCGCGCAGGCCGAGGACCTCATCGACGGCTCCGCGGTCGCGCCGATGGTGATGGGCGGACGGGAGATGCGGAACTGGCTGCGGGTGGCGCCGGAGTATCTCGACGACGACGAGGTGCTGCACACCTGGCTGGACCGTGGGCTCGGATATGCCCGGACGTTACCGCCGAAATAGCCGGAAGACGTTGTCCGCCGGCGCTATTCGGGCGCCTGCAGGGCGGGGAACCAGATATCGGTGAGGACTTCGGCGGCCGCGGCCGCGGTGACCTCGATCGTGCCCTGCATCGCCCACCGGGTGAAGAAGCGTTCCAGCTGCGCCACCAGGAGCTCGATGCGCAGGCGCGCTTCGTCGCGGCGGGCCTCGGGCCAGCGCGCCAGATAGGCCGGCATCCCGTCGGCGAGCTGCATGATGCCCTCGCGCGCGAGGTCGCGGAACTCCGGTTCGAGCGCGGTCGCCTCGTCCCACGCGGGGAGCAGATCCTTGTTGTCGAAGAACCATTCGATGGCCCGGAGCATCCACGTGGTGAACTCCGCGCGGGAGCCGGTGGCCAGGACCCGATCCAGATCCCGGTAGAAGAATTGGACGCTGGCGAGCGTGCCCTGTTCGGCGATCGCCCGCAATACCTCGGTCTTCCCGGTGAAGTGCAGATAGAACGTGGCGCGGCTGCAGCCGACCGCGGCCGCGATGTCGTCGACACGCACTCCCAGATAGCCCTCGCGCACGAACAACTGCCGCGCCTCCTCCACGATGCGCATCCGCGTCGCCCGCTTCTGCTCATCGCGCAGCGACCCGCGCCGGGCGGTCGATTCCGAAGGCATGACGTCGATGATAGACGCCCGCACACTCACTGGACGCTGTGTCCAGTGAGTGCTACCGTGTGTGCCACGTCACGTCCGGCGCTGCCGCCGAACGCCGCGGTGAGGAACAGAAGATGCGCGCATTGCAATTGACCGGGCCCGGCACGCTGGAGCTTCGCGAAGTCCCGATCCCCGAGATCGGGCCCGCCGATCTGCTGTTGAAGGTCGCGGCGGCCGGAATCTGCCATTCGGACTCCTTCGTTCTCGGATTGCCGTTCCCGTTGCGCGAGGATCCGCTGACGATGGGGCACGAGATCGCCGGAACCATCGAGGCGGTCGGCACCGAGGTCGAGGGGCGTCGCGCGGGGGAGCGGGGGCTGGTCTACCTGTGCTGGTCCTGTGGCGTGTGCCGGGAATGCGTGAGCGGTAACGAGAACGTCTGCCTGGCGGCCGGTCGCACCGCGATGCCGCCGTGCCCCGGCCTCGGACCCGACGGGGGCATGGCGGAATACGTTCGCATTCCGGCGAATTCGTTCGTGCCGATCGGCGAGCTGGACTTCGCGAGGGCAGCGCCGTTGGCCGATGCGGCACTCACGCCGTATCACGCCATCCGCGGAGCCGCCGACCAGTTGCGGCCCGGCGCCACCGCCGTCGCGATCGGCATCGGCGGGCTCGGACATGTGGCGGTGCAGATCTTGAAGGCCACCACCGCCTGCCGCATCATCGCGGTCGACATCTCGCCGGAGAAACTGGAACTCGCCACGGCATGCGGCGCCGATCTCACCCTGACGGCCGACGAGAAGACCGCCGCCCGCATTCTGGACTGCACCGACGGCCGGGGCGCCGAGGCCGTATTCGACTTCGTCGGCAACGACGCCACCGCGAAACTCGCCGTCGAATCGGTCGCGCCGAACGGCGCCTACCGGATGGTGGGACTCGACGGCGGAATTCCGGGCATCGACGCCGGACCCGCCGGTGGGCCCGGCCTGCCCTGGGGAGCAACCGTCCGAAAGTCCTACGGCGGCACCAGAAGTGACCTGTACGCGTCGGTCGCACTCGCGCAGCGCGGCGCCATCGACGTGTCGGTGGAACGTTTCGACCTCGCCGAGGGCCCCGCCGCATTCGAACGACTCGACCGGGGACTGATCCGCGGTCGTGCCGTGCTCATCCCGTAAGCAGAAAGTGAAGGTTATGACGCGAGCTGCCGACCCGCAGGCCATCGCCGCCCGGATCACCGCCGACCTCACCGGTCCCGGTGGGCCGTTCGAGATGGTGGTCGAAGAGGTTCTGGGCGCGCCGATTCCGGTGATGCGCGATCGGCGGCGCAGTATGGCCGAGCTGTTCCACGCGGGTACGGCCTGGGGTGACCACGACTATCTGGTGACCCCGGACCGACGGATCACGTTCGCCGAACACGGCGCCGCGGCAACAGCTCTCGCGCGCGCGCTCGCCGATCGCCACGGTGTCGGCAAGGGTGATCGGGTGGGGATTCTCGCCGCGAACACGCCCGAATGGGTGACGACCTTCTGGGCGGCGCAGGTACTCGGCGCGATTCCGGTCGGCTACAACGCGTGGTGGGCGCCGCGGGAAATCGCCTACGGTCTGGAGCACACCCAGCCGACGGTGGTGGTCGCCGATGCCAAACGCGCCGCACTGCTGGCCGAGGTGGCGACCGATGTTCCGGTACTCACCATGGAATCCGATCTGCCGCAGCTGATCTCCGGTCATCCCGGCCCGGCGCCGGAGGTGTCGATCGCGGAGGACGACCCGGCGGTCATCCTGTACACCAGCGGCACGAGCGGCCGGCCCAAGGGCGTCGTGCACACCCAGCGAAACCTGCTGGCGGTCTGCGACTACCACCGCTTCACCGATGCCATGGCCGCCGCCTTCCGCGGGCAACAGCTCGGCCCGGGGCCCAGCGACCGCCGATTCCTGCTGACCTCACCGCTGTTTCATATCGCCAGCCTGCACAATCTGATCATTCCGCGGCTGGCCACGGGCGCGACCGTGGTGATGAACACCGGCAGCTTCGACCCGCAGCGGGTGTTGTCGCTGATGGAGCGGGAACGGGTGACCAACTGGGGTGCGGTGCCGACGATGGTCAGCCGCATGCTCGAACACGACCTGTCCCGCTACGACCTGTCGAGTCTGGTGGCGTTCTCACTCAATGCCGCCCCGTCCTCGCCCGCCTTCCATCAACGGCTGCGCCGGGAACTGCCGATGGCCGAGGTCGCGCTCACCACGAGCTATGGACTGACCGAAAGTGGTACCGCGGCAACGGTGGCCACACCGCCGGTGCTGGCCGCCCACCCCGACACCGTGGGGATGCCGATCATCGGTGTGAGTATCGAGATTCGCGATCCGGACGGCCGGACGCTGCCCGACGGCGAAGAGGGCGAAATCTGTGTGCGCAGCCCGTACGTGATGCTCGGCTACTGGAACGATCCGGCCGCCACCGCGAACGCTATAGATACCGAAAGATGGCTGCACACCGGCGATTTCGGCGTCCTGGAGGAGGGACGGCTGCGTCTGTCGGGCCGGCGATCGGATCTCATCCTGCGTGGCGGGGAGAACGTGTACCCGACCGAAATCGAGAATGTGCTCGACGAGCATCCCGCGGTGCTGGAATCGGCGATACTCGGTGTGCCGCATGCCGATCTGGGCCAGGAGGTGGCCGCGGTCGTGGTCGTCGCCGATCCGGCCGCTGTGACCGAGGACGAGCTGCGGGCCTTCACCGCCGAGCGGCTCGCCTATTTCAAGGTGCCGGCCCGCTGGGTGATCACGGCACAACCGTTGCCACGCAATGCGACCGGCAAGGTTGTCCGGCGCGAGATAGAGATCTGACGCGCCCCGCCGGGGCGGGTGGGTGAAAGAGGAACTGTCATGTACGACAGCATCATCAAGGGCGGTACCTGGTTCGACGGCACGGGCGCGCCGTCGGCGGTGCGCGACGTCGGCATTCGCGACGGCCGGGTGGCCGCCGTCTCGGCCGAACCCCTGGACGAATCCGGTTGCGACACCGTCGTCGACGCCACCGGCAAATGGGTGATCCCCGGGATGCTCGATATCCACACCCATTACGACGTGGAGGTCCTGCTGGATCCGTCGCTGTCGGAATCGGTGCGCCACGGTGTCACGACCGTACTGCTCGGCTCCTGTTCACTGTCCACCGTGCACGTCGGCGCCGAAACCGCCGGCGACCTCTTCGGACGAGTGGAGGCCATCCCGCGCGGACATGTGATCGACGCGGTCGGTGATGTCAAGACCTGGCGCAGCGCACACGAATACGCCGCCGCCCTGGATGCCTCGCCGCTGGGGCCGAATGTGGCCGCGTTCCTGGGACATTCGGATATCCGCGCGGCGGAGATGGGCCTGGACCGCGCCACCCGCACCGAGGTGAAGCCGACCGCCGGTGAGTTGAGCGCCATGCGCCGGCATCTGGACGAGGCTCTCGACGCCGGCTTCGTCGGCATGTCCTCGCAGCAGCTGATGTTCGACAAACTCGACGGCGAGACCTGCCGTTCCCGCACCCTGCCCTCCACCTACGCGACGATGCGCGAACGGCACCAGCTCAATTCGATCCTGCGGGCTCGCCGGCGGGCACTGCAGGGCGGTCCCGATGTGGCGCGGCCGCACAGCCTGCTGGCGATGGCGCTGTCGAGTCTGGGAATCGGGCAGCCGCATCTCAAGGTGAGTCTGCTCTCGGCGGCCGACATCAAGGCGATTCCCCTGGTGGCGCACGTATTTCCGGCATTGGCGCGGGCGATCAACGCATGCGGCGGGGACTTCCGCTTCCAGCATCTGCCGGTGCCGTTCGAGGTGTACGCCGACGGTATCGATCTGGTGGTGTTCGAGGAATTCGGTTCCGGCGCAGCGGCATTGCACCTGTCGAATCAGCTGGACGAGCGCCACCGGATGCTGCAGAGCGAGAGTTACCGCCGCCAGTTCCGCAAGGATTACGACCGCAAGTTCGGCCCGCGGGTCTGGCATCGCGACTTCTTCGACGCCGAGATCGTGGAATGCCCGGACAGCTCGGTCGTCGGCAAGACCTTCGGTCAGGTCGGCGTGGAACGTGGGGGAGTGCATCCGGTCGACGCGTTTCTCGATCTGGTGGTGGAGTACGGGCCGAAGGTGCGCTGGCGCACCACGATCTCCAATCATCGGCCGGGCGTGCTGGATCGCTTCGCCGCCGACCCCGGGATGCAGCTCGGCTTCTCCGACGCCGGCGCGCATCTGCGCAATATGGCCTTCTACAACTTCGGGCTGCGGCTGCTGCGCCGGGTGCGCGAGGCCGAGCTGGCGGGCCGCCCGTTCATGTCGGTGGAACATGCGGTGCACCGGCTCACCGGGGAACTGGCCGATTGGTACGGGCTCGACGCGGGACATCTGCGCGTCGGGGACCGCGCCGATGCGGTGGTGATCGACCCGACCCGGCTGGACGGGGGCCTCGAACGCTACACCGAACAGACGATGCCGTACTTCGGCAATCTGTCGCGCATGGTCAACCGCAACGACGACACGGTGAATGCCGTATTCGTCGGCGGCCGTTACGTTTTCGGCAACGGTACGGCCGCGCCGGTGCTGGGTTCGCAGCGCACGGGACGCTTTCTCACCGCCGCGTGACGGGGCTGTCGGGCTCGTGTGGGCCTCAGCCGAGGTCGTCGAGCTTGCGGTGCAATACCGCACGCTCGCGGTCGTTGCCGCACAGGCGCACCGCCAGCTCCCATTCCTCGCGGGCCTCACTCGTGCGGCCGAGGCGGGCGAGCAGCTCACCCCGAACCGTGGGCAGCAGTTGGGAATTCGGCAGTGCGCCCTGGGCGCGCAGACCGTCCACGATCGCGAGTCCGGCGTCGGGGCCCTTCGCCATCGCGACCGCGACCGCCCGGTTCAGCTCGACCACCGGTGACGGGGCGAGGCGGCCCAGCGCTTCGTAGAGGCTCACCACCCGGTTCCAGTCGGTGTCGGCGACCGAGCCGGCGACGGCGTGGCATTCGGCGATCGCGGCCTGCACGCCGTAGTAGCCGAGTCCGCGGCCGGCCTGTCCGGCGCGGGTGAGGGCGGCGCGGCCACGCCGGATCGCCGCACGGTCCCAGCGCCGCCGGTCCTGATCCTCCAGCAGCACCGGCTCACCGTCCGGGCCCGTCCGCGCGGGGAAGCGGGCCGCGGTCAGCTCGAGCAGAGCCAGCAATCCGTACACCTCCGGCTCGTCCGGCATCAGGTGGGACAGCACCCGCGCCAGCCGCTGTGCTTCCCCGGCCAGATCGAAGCGGATCAGTTCGGTGCCCGAGCTCGCCGACGAACCTTCGGTGAAGATCAGGTAGATCACGCTGAGCACCGAGCTCAGGCGGGCAGCGCGCTCACTCGCCTCCGGCACGGCGAACGGAATGTTTTCGGCGGCAAGCGTTTTCTTCGCCCGGGTGATCCGCGCCTGAACCGTCGCGGCCGGAACGAGGAACGCTCTGGCGATCTCGTCGCTGGTGAGACCGCCGACCACCCGCAGCGTCAGGGCCACCCGCGCCTCGCGGGAGAGCACCGGATGGCACGCCGTGAAGATCAGGGCCAGCACGTCGTCGTCGATGCGATCGGGATCCCACAGCGGTTCGGCTGCCGCACGCATCGGATCCGAACCGGGCCCGCCGGTCAGCGCACCGCCCTCACCCAGATCGTGGGCGAGGGCGGCGTAGCGATCGTCGAGGGTGGAGCGGCGGCGGAAGGTGTCGATCGCGCGCCGCCGCCCCACGGTGAGCAGCCAGCCGGCCGGATTGCGCGGTGTCCCCTCCCGCGGCCACGTGACCAGCGCCTCGGCCAGTGCCTCCTGCGCCAGATCCTCGGCGAGGGCGAAATCGCCGGTATAGCGAGCGAGGGCGCCGACGATGCGCGCGGATTCGATCCGCCACACCGCGGCGACCGCCTCGCGTCCGGTGGGATCGGCCGTCATCCGGAGGTTCCGCTCAGAGCTGCCCGGTGGCCTCGCGCCACGCCCGCTCCTTCTGGATCCACACGTTGTCCTGCGGGAATTCGTCGATCGTGGGCACCCGCCGGATCTCGGTCTTACACCCCTTGACGATGACCGGCATCCGCTTCGCCCACTCGATCGCCTCCTCCTTCGAGGCGACGTTGAGAAGATAGAACCCGCCGAACAGTTCCTTGGTCTCGCCGTAGGGACCGTCGGTGACGACCGGGGTCTCCGCGTCGTAATCGACCACCACACTGTCCGCGGGGTCGAGCCCCTCCGCCGCGAGCAGCACGCCCGCCCGGATCAACTCGTCGTTGAACTTGCCCATCGTCTCCAGCACGGTGTCGAAATCGACCTCGCCCATGCTTGCGTAGGCCTCGTCCGTGGCGCGCATGATCAGCATGTACTTCATGGTGTGTCTCCTTCGTCTGGCGGATCCCCTCCGGACCCTCTCACCCCTAGGTCGAACGGCACCCACTATGGATCGACACGGCAGCCGAAATTTTCCGAAAGATTTTTCCGGCCGCATTATCGCAGGTCACCAAGGCCCTCACCCCTTGTTCGTGGTGCGCAGGGCCCAGGCGAGGACGCCGAGGGCTGCGGTGTTGGCGAGGGCGCGCAGGATGTTGAGGGTGATCCAGGGGCCTTCGAACTGGTGGCGCAGGGCGGCGAAATCGCCGGACGAGGTGTCGGCGAGCTGGTTGTTCAGCGGCACGTTGCCGCCCGAGGTGATGAGGAAACTGATCACGTTGAGCGCCAGGGCGAGGAGAACCCACCACAGCACGGTGCGCTGGTCGGTGCGCCAGTACAGGACGGCGGCGAGGCCGGTGAAGGCGACCGATCCGAGGAAGCTCAGCATGAAGACCGGATTGACGATGACGGTGTTGATCCGGTTCATCACGTCCACGAAGGTGCGGTCGTCGAGCTGACGCAGCGCGAGCATCACCGAGCTGGCGTAGGCGTAGAAGACGCCGGCCAGCAGGCCGGTGGTGACGGTCGCGCCGATCAGGGAACCGGTCGCGAAGCCGGAGGTGGTCGAGGTGGCGGTGGCGGTGGTCGCTGTCATGCACTCAGTACACCGGGAAGCGGTGAGCGTTCCCATGGTCGTGACGCTCGCTCCCATACGCGAGCGTCCACGGCTCCACCGATCCGGGTCAGCGGAACGGTGTGATCTCCGCGAGTCGCCCGCCGCGCATCTTGTTCACCCATTCCGGGTCGGCGAGCAGCGCTCTGCCCAGTGCGACGACATCGAATTCGCCGCGCTCGAACTGCTCGCGCAGCAGAGCGAAGCGCTGCGCCTGGGTCTCGTCGATGCTGTCGCCGCGGAAGACGCTGTCCACGCCGACCGAACCGACGGTGATCACCGGCAGGCCGGTGATCTTCTTGGTCCAGCCGGCCAGGCTGAGATCGTCGGCGTGGTCGGTGAATTCGGGCAGCCAATGCCGCCGCAGCGAGGTGTGGAAGATGTCGACCCCGGCTTCCACGAGCGGAGTCAGCAATTCTTCGAGGTCCGACGGGCTCTCGGCGATGCGCGCGCTGTAGTCGACGCCCTTCCACTGCGAGAAGCGGTAGATGATCGGGAAATCCGGGCCGACGGCCGCGCGGACGGCGGCGACCACCCGGGCGGGGAACGCGGCGCGCCGGCGGATGGTGCCGCCGTATTCGTCCTCGCGGTGATTGGTTGCGGCCCAGAAGAATTGATCCAGCAGATAACCGTGTGCGCCGTGCAGTTCGATGCCGTCGAATCCCAGCTCCCGGGCCAGCAGCGCCGATTCCACGTACGAGTCGACGAGGGTGTCCAGGTCCGCGGTCGTCAGCGCCCGCCCCACCGGCGCTCCGGTGAAGTCGACACCGGAAGGACTCACGGTGGGCGTGTCCGGCTCGAAGCGGGGCTCGTTCCCCCGATCCACACCGGTATGCCACAGCTGCGGGACAATCGACGCCCCTTCGGCGTGCACCGCCTCGACCACCGCACGCCAGCCGGCGGCACTCTCGTCACCGTAGAACCGCGGCACCTTCGCGATCGGCCCAGCCGCCGGTCCCCGCACATAGGTCCCCTCGGTGACGATCAGACCGACACCTCCGGCCGCATGCTCGCGGTAATACTCGATATTCTCCGCATTCGGAATGCCGTCGGGCGATTTCGCCCGCGTCATCGGAGCCATCGCGAATCGGTTCCGCAGGGTCAGCGACCCCGCGCGAAATTCGGAAAACAATTCGTCCAGGTGGATCCCCGGCCCATCGATCAAATCCTGTGACATGCGGCACGTTTCCTTCCGATTCGACAACTCGGCCCTCGAAATGGAAGACAACGCGGTCAGCGCCACCGGCATTCCTGCCTGCCCGGCTCAGCGGGCGAGGGCGTTCAGCGTGGGGCGGATGATGTCGTCGGCGATCCAATGTGCCACTCCGTCCGGATAGGGGGCGGGCGGGTTCAGTACCAGATGGGTGAAACCGGCGTCGATCAGTTCGAGCAGCGTCTCGCGTACCCGGCCGGGGGCGTCGTAGGAGATGGGTAGCTGCGCCGAGCGTGTGATGTGGGTGGGGTCGCGGCCGATCGCCGCGCAGTGTTCGTCCAGTGCCCGGCTGCGCTCGCGGAGCGCGTCGACGGTGGTGAGCGGTGGGCCGATCACATTCCAGAGATCGGCGTGGGCGGCGACGATCGGCAGCGTCGATGCGCCCGCACCGGCGAGCAGAATCGGTGGATGCGGCCGCTGGACGGGTTTCGGATCGCATTGCGCGCCGGTGAGAGGAAAATGGTCGCCGGGGAAATCGAAGACGTCCTCGGTCCACAATCGCCGGATCAGGACACAGGCCTCGTCCAATCTGCGCACCGCCTCGCGCCAGGTGCCGACCGGAATTCCGTACGCCTCGTATTCGGGCGCCACCATCGTCTCGAAGCGGGGATCGTTGCGCGGGAACCCGCCGACGCCGATTCCGAAATCCAGCCGGCCGCCCGAGATCACGTCGACGGTGGCCGCCATCTTCGCCGAGAGCGCGGGGTGGCGAATCCGGTTGTTGGACACCAGCAATCCGAGCCGGAGTCGGCGCGTCTGCGCTGCCAGCGCCGCCAGCAGCGTCCAGCCCTCGAGGACCGGCCCCGCCGACCGACGTCCTTCCGGAGCGCCACCGTCGTGACCCGGCAGCCCGACCGCCGCCCGTGGCAGCAGATGGTCGTACAACCAGGCGTGCTCGATCTCGGGTATGCCGTCGGCCTCCAGCCACACTCGCAGGATCTCCGCATAGGCGACGTGCGCGGGTGTCGTCTTGATGCCGAAACTCGGCGCGGGCCTGCCCGAATCGCTCATACCGGCGACGCTAGACCGTGGAGTGCTCTCCAGGTCAAGGCTCCTCGTCAGCGCGAGGGCGGCAGGACCGGGCTCTGCCAGGCGCTCGCATACTTCTTCTTGTTCGCCACATCGGCGGGTTTGCTGCGGTACACCACGTACGGGCGGATCAGATAGCCGACGGGTGCGCTGAACATGTGGACCAGCCGGGTATAGGGCCAGACGGCGATGAGCGTCAGCACGATGAGCCCGTGCGCCTGAAAGGTCCAGGGCGTGCCGACCATCAGATCCGGCTGCGGATGCGCCGTGAAAAGGCTTCGGAACCATGGAGATACGGTTTCGCGATAGTTGTAGGTGCCCCACAGCAGATTGCTGCCGACGGTATTGAGCAGCCCGGTGATCAGCGCGGCCGCGAGCAATACGTACATGAACGTGTCGTTGGTGGTGGTGGCCTGGCGGACGGCCGGGACACGCACGCGACGATAGGCGAGGATCGCGATGCCGGCGATCACCGCGACGCCGGCCACCGTACCCGCGGCGACGGCGACCAGGTGATAGAGGTGCTCGGAGATGCCCACGGCATCGGTCCAGGACTCCGGAATCAGCACGCCCAGAACGTGTCCGCCGATCACACCGAGCATGCCGAAGTGGAACAGCGGACTGCCCAGCCGCAGCAGCCGGGATTCGTAGATCTGCGAAGACCTTGTGGTCCAGCCGAATTGGTCGTTGCGATAGCGCCAAAGGTGGCCCAGCACGAACGAGGTGAAGGCGATGTAGGGCAGGGTCGCCCAGACGGTGGATGTCATCGTCGGTCTCCGGATCCGGCGAAAAGCCCTGCGGTGGCCGAGGTTCCGGCTGCGGGCGGGGAGTACAGGTCGGGGTTCATGGCGGGATGCATCGACTCGCCGTTCATCGAATACGGCTCCAGCCCGACGTCCTCGTCCGGCGGTCCCTGCGCCGCCAGTTCGGCGATCCGGCGGCGGTCTGCCGTGGTGGGCGGAGGCAAGGTCGCGAGAACGGCGGCCAGGGCGCCGGCATACGGCGATTCGCTGTCGGTGAGCGACAGTCGCAGCATCTCCAGTACCGGGACGTGTTCGCCGAGCAGGCGTTCACCGCCGATTGGGTCGACGGTGGCCGCGAACTCCAGCAGCACCGGGAGATGATCGGGCAGTTCGCGATCCGACAACTCCGCACCGGCATGCCGGTAGGCGTGCTTGAACCGGAGCAGCGCCATACCGCGCTTGCGGGTGTCGCCGTAGGCGTAATAGGTCAGATGCAGGCTGGCGCGCCGGCGCAGGTCGAACGTTTCGACATAGTCGCGCGCCAGGGTGAGCGGTGCGGTGCCGGACAGATGGGTGAGCGGCCGAAGGAGATCGGTGCGCACCGGTTCCGGGAGGGCGGCTGCCGCCTCGGACAGATCGTCGAGTATCGCCAGCGTGTCCGGACCGGGGTAGTCCAGCACCAGAGCGGCGATACGCCAGACCAGCCGGCGATCGCGTTCGGACATCTCGACCACGGGTGCGGGCCGGCGTCGGAGAGTCAGTAGTCCCACGGTCACATCCCTCGTCGGCCGGGTCGCCCGCCCGGACATGCGTAGCTGCGCAGCGTGCGGCGATGGATCTCGGCGGGCGCGGTGCCGGTCGAGCGGCCGGCCGAGCTCGGCAGGGGGCGGCGAAACGGCCTCATCGGGTCGCTCCGGTCGGCTCGGGCAGCGTGCCGCCGGCTACTCCGGGTCCGGAATCGCCCGCGTTCCCGTTCGCTTCCGGACTCGTGTGCGCGGCGCCGTTGCCGTTGCCGTTGTCACTGCCGTCGCGTTCGGGCAGCAGCCCCTCGGTCGACCCACCGTCCCAGTTCAGCAGATTGATCCGCGACGACTTCCGCTCCGGTGCAGCGGTATTGGCGTCGACGAGAGCGAACTTCTCCGACGTCACATCGAACGCCGTCATCCCGGGCCCGCCGTCACCCTCCAGGCTGCACCCCGTCGCCAGCGAATCCAATTCGTGCGCCCGGGATGTTGCGCCCGACGGAATCACGTACCGGTGTTCGTATTTGGCGATGGCCAGCAGCCGGTACATCGCCTCGATCTCTTCGGGCTCCAGGCCCACGGCGCCCGGGATCGCCGGTTCGGGTTCCTGGCCGAGGTTGATCGAGCGCATGAACGACCGCATCCCGGCCAGCCGCTGCAGCGCCGCGCGCACCGGTCCGATATCCCCGGCGGTGAACAGCTCGGCGAGATATTCCACCGGGATCCGCAGTGAATCGATGGCGCCGAACAGATTTCCGGCATCCTCACCGTCGTGCCCGGTCTCCGCCAGCACATCCACGACGGGCGACAGCGGCGGCACGTACCAGACCATCGGCATGGTCCGGTATTCCGGATGCAGCGGCAGCGCGATCTTGTAGTCGACGATCAGTTTGTACACCGGCGAATCCTGCGCCGCCGCAATCCATTCCGGAGAGATCCCAGCGCGTTCGGCCTCGGTGATCACGCGCGGATCGTGCGGGTTGAGGAAGACGCCCAGCTGCGACGGGTACAACTGCTCCGGATCGGTGACCGACGCCGCCTCGAGGACCGCGTCGGCGTCGTAGAGCATCACGCCGATGTAGCGCAGTCGCCCCACACACGTCTCCGAGCAGACGGTCGGAATACCGACCTCCACGCGCGGATAGCAGAACGTGCATTTCTCGGCCTTGCCGGTCTTGTGGTTGAAATAGATCTTCTTGTACGGGCAGCCGGTGACGCACTGCCGCCAGCCGCGGCATTTGTCCTGGTCGACCAGCACGATGCCGTCCTCGGCGCGCTTGTAGATCGCACCCGAGGGACAGGAGGCGCCGCAGGACGGGTTGAGGCAGTGCTCGCAGATGCGCGGCAGATAGAACATGAAGGTCTGCTCGAATTCGAGTTTGACCTGTTCCGACAGCCGCGCCAGCAACGGATCACGGCCGACCTGATCCGGTCCGGAGCCGAGGTCGTCGTCCCAGTTCGCGCCCCAGGTGACCTTCGTATCCTCACCGGTGATCAGCGATTTCGGCCGCGCCACCGGCGTGGTGTCCATGGCCGGTGCGGACAGCAGATTGTCGTAGTCGTAGCTCCACGGGTCGTAGTAGTCCGACACCGTCGGCAGATCCGGATTGGCGAAGATGTTGAGCAGCCGCTTCATGCGCGAACCGGACTTCAGGGTGAGGCGGCCGCGGCGGTCCAGCGTCCAGCCGCCCTTCCACTTCTCCTGATCCTGGTACTGCCGCGGATATCCCTGTCCCGGACGAGTTTCCACGTTGTTGAACCAGACGTACTCGGTGCCGCCCCGGTTGGTCCAGGCCTGTTTGCAGGTGACGCTGCAGGTGTGACAGCCGATGCATTTGTCCAGGTTCATCACCATGGCCAGCTGTGCCATGACACGCATATCAGTACTCCACTTCCTGTGAGCGTCTCCGGATCGTGGTGACCTCGTCACGCTGATTTCCGGTGGGCCCGTGGTAGTTCAGGGCGAACGACTGCTGGGCGTACCCGCCGATCAGATGCGTGGGCTTGATCATGATCCGGGTGAGCGCGTTGTGGATGCCGCCGCGTTTGCCCCGGCCGGCCCGAAGCTCCGGGCCGCCTTCGATGCGCGGCACGTCGACCGCGCGATCCTGCGCGTGGTACATGAACACGGTGCCCTCGGGCATACGGTGGCTGACGATCGCCCTGGCCACCACCACCCCGTTGCGGTTGACCGCCTCGATCCAATCATTGTCGGCCACACCGATTTTCGCCGCGTCGCGATCGGACATCCAGATCGCCTGCCCGCCCCGCGAGAGGGTGAGCATATGCAGGTTGTCCTGATACGCGGAGTGGATCGACCACTTCGAATGCGGGGTGAGGTAGCGCACGGTGACCCCTCGTTCGCCGACCGCGCCCACATCGGGTTCGCGGAACAGGGCCGACATGTCGAGCGGCGGCCGGAAGATCGGAAGTTGTTCGCCCAGTTCGATCATCCAGTCGTGGTCGAGGTAGAAGTGCTGACGCCCGGTGAGCGTGTGCCAGGGCTTGAGCCGTTCGGTATTGATGGTGAACGGGGAGTACCGCCGACCACCGGTTTCGGAGCCGGACCATTCCGGTGAGGTGATCACCGGCACCGGCCGCGCCTGCGTATCGGCGAAGGTGATCCGCTTGCCCTCGTGCTCGGCCGCCAGATCCGCCAGCCGGGTACCGGTGCGGCGCTCCAGCGCGTGGAAACCCTCCACCGCCAACCGGCCGTTGGTGGTGCCGGACAACGCCAGAATGGCCTCCGCGGCGTGCACATCCTTGGCCAGTGACGGGCGGCCCTGCGCGGCGCCGGAGACCACGGTGCCGTTGACTCCGCGCAGGTACTCGACCTCGGCGTCGGGAACGGTGGTGACGCCCTTGGTGGTGACCCCGAGCGTTTCGATCAGCGGGCCCAGCGCCGCCATCTTCTCCGCCAGCTTCGGGTAGTCGCGTTCCACCACCACCAGCTTCGGCATGGTCTTTCCCGGAATCGGTTCGCATTCACCGGCTTTCCAGTCCAGCACCCGCCCGCGCGCCTGGGCCAGGGCGTCGGCCGAATCGTGCTGCAACGGAACGGCGACCAGATCCTTGCGGACGCCGAGATGTTTCTCGGCCAGCCAGGAGAATCCGCGCGCGATGCGGTGGAACGCCTCGAAATCGGTTTTCGCCTCCCACGGCGGGGAGATCGCGGGGGAGAAGGCGTGCACGAACGGATGCATATCCGTCGAGGACAGGTCGTGTTTCTCGTACCAGGTGGCGGCCGGGAAGACGATATCGGAGAACAGCGTCGTCGACGTCATCCGGAAATCCAGGGAGACCAGCAGATCCAGTTTGCCCGTGGGCGCCTGGTCCGGCCGGCGCACCTCCTGAGGTGGGACCCCGGCCGAATCGTCGGCCTGCAGGTTGGAATCCGCGCCGAGAAGATGGCGGTGGAAGTACTCGTTGCCCTTGCCCGAGGAGCCGAGCAGATTGGCCCGCCACACGGTGAGAACACGGGGGAAGTTCCGCGGTGCGTCGGGATCCTCGCAGGCGAACTCGAGATCACCGGATTTCAGGTTGCCGACCACATAGTCCTGCGGCGTCTGCCCCGCGGCCTCGGCGGCATCGACCAGGTCCAGCGGATTGCGATCGAACGTGGGATACGTCGGCATCCAGCCGAGCCGCGACGCCAGGGCGATATTGTCGGCGGCCGTGCGCCCGGCGAAAGCGCCCGAACTCAGTGGGGACGCGAAGGATTCGGAGGTGAAGGGGTCGTAGCGCCACTGGTCGTTGGTCAGATACCAGAACACCGTGCCCTGCATCTGGCGTGGCGGCCGCTGCCAGTCCAGGCCGAACGCCAGGGTGGACCAGCCGGTGACCGGGCGGCACTTCTCCTGGCCCACGTAATGCGCCCAACCGCCACCGTTGACGCCCTGGCATCCGGTGAGCAGCGTGAGCGTGAAGAAGGCGCGATAGATCTGATCGGAGTGGAACCAGTGGTTGGTCCCGGCGCCCATCAGGATCATCGACCGGCCGCCGGAGCGATCGGCGTTGTCGGCGAATTCGCGGGCGATGCGAATCGCTTGTGCGGCAGGCACTCCCGTGATCGACTCCTGCCACGCGGGAGTGTAGGGCGCGCTCGGGTCGTCGTAACCGGTGGGCCAGTCGCCCGGCAGATCCGGGCGCCCGACGCCGTACTGCGCGAGCAGGAGGTCGAAGACGGTCGTGACGCGGCGTCCGGCCACGACGGTGGTCGGCACCGAGCGGGTGACGACGCCGGTCTCACCGTCGAAGCGGGGGAACTGTACGGCCGCAGCATCGTCGGTGCGGCCGTACAGAGTCAGCAGCGGATCGACGCCGCCGAGGTCCAGATTCCAACGCCCGGCGCCGGATTCGGAGAATCGGTCGCCGAGGGTTCCGTTGGGCACGACGGGATGTCCGTCGGCGTCCAGGAGCACGGTTTTGTGCTCGGCGTTGTCCACGTCGAAGCCCGCGACGCCGGCCGCGGCGAGGTCGGCGGCGGTGAGGAATTTTCCGGGCAGCCAGGTGTGGCCGCGGTATTCGCCCTCGCCGTTCCAGCCGCCGTCGCGTTCGTCCAGCGTGATGAGGAACGGGAGGTCGGTGTAGCGCTTGATGTAGTCGTCGAACCGGGCGGTGGACCGGTCGACGAAGAATTCGCGCAGCACCACATGGCCCATCGCCATCGCCAGGGCGGCGTCGGTGCCCGGGCGAGCCGGCACCCATTCGTCGGCGAATTTGGTGTTGTCGGCGTAGTCGGGGGAGACCACCACCACCTTCTGACCGCGGTAGCGGGCCTCGGTCATGTAGTGCGCGTCCGGGGTCCGGGTGACCGGGACGTTCGAACCCCACATGATCAGATAGCCGGCATCGAACCAGTCCGCGGACTCCGGGACGTCGGTCTGGTCGCCGAACACCTGCGGCGAGGCGACGGGCAGATCGGCGTACCAGTCGTAGAACGACAGCATCGATCCGCCGAGCAGGGAGATGAACCGAGCGCCGACCGCGTGCGACACCATCGACATCGCGGGGATCGGCGAGAAGCCGGCGATCCGGTCCGGCCCGTACTGTTTGATCGTGTAAACGTGTGCGGCGGCGGCGATTTCGGCGGCTTCCCACCATTCCGCCCGCACGAATCCGCCCTTGCCGCGTGCGGCCTTGTACGTCGTCGCCCGCTCCGGGTCCTCGACGATGGATTCCCAGGCCAGTACGGGATCCTTCAACCGGGCCTTCGCCTCGCGGTACATCTCGAGCAGCACCCCGCGCACATACGGATACCGCACGCGCGCAGGGGAATACGTGTACCAGGAGAACGAGGCGCCGCGCGGGCAGCCGCGGGGTTCGTATTCCGGTTTGTCGGCGCCGACCGACGGATAATCGGTCTGTTGCGACTCCCAGGTGATCACGCCGTCGGAGACGTAGATCTTCCACGAGCAGGAGCCGGTGCAGTTGACGCCGTGGGTGGAACGGACCACCTTGTCGTGGGCCCAGCGGTCGCGATAGAACTCGTCGGCCTCGCGCCCGCCGACCTTGTGCACGGTGCGGAGGTCATCCGACACCTCCCCGCGCTGGAAGTAGCGCCCGACCTTCAGCAGCGCGTCGGCCGCCGACTCGGGGACGCCGTTCGACGCGGTAGATGCGCCGCGCGAGGCTGCGGGTACGCCGTTCGACTCTGACGAGGGGGCCGAACCCTTCTTGTGCGAAATGACCACAACGCCCCCATCGAGACAAATGAACCGGGCTGACCAGACCGAGAGTAAGGACGCTCGCGGGGGCGGCAAAACGATCCGCTCACACCGCGCGCGGGTCACCGGTGAGCTGTGAGGTGGGGGAAACGTCCCGGTCACTGGGCAATTGCCGGTCGCACCGGGTGATTCGGGTCCGACCTGCGGCGATACCGATTCTCACGGCGCCGGCCCACCGGTGGAGAGCCGCTGTCCACGTCCCCGGTGATGCTTTGGAAACCGGCGCTTCGCGGGCGTTTTACATTTGTTAACACGTTGTCGAGGCGTCGGATCGAGTCGAAGGGATAGCGGCGCGCACGCGAAAGTGACGGCGATTACCGCTACCGGATGGGGATAGCCGCAGCGATGCCGCCACCGGCGGGAAGGCCATAGGCTGCCCCCGAATCCAACAGCAGGAGAAGCGATGTCGCGCTCTATCACCGTTGCCGGCGTTCTCGCGCCGCTGGCACTCGCCGCTCACGCGGTGGTCGCAAGCACCGTGGCGCAAGCGGATCCGGTGCCGCCCGATCTCATGGGGCCGGCGGTACCGGCGATCGCCGATATCAACGGTGACGGCGTGCCCGATGTCGTCTTCAGTGACTACCTTCTCGGCGGCGGCGTCTCGGTCTTCCTGGGTAAGCCCGGAGGTGGCCTGCGGCCGGCCGTGCACTATGCCACCGGCGGCCAAGCCGACTACGTCGCCATCGCCGACTTCGACCATGACGGCACGCTGGACCTGGCCGTCACGAACTTCGCCTCGAGCGACGTCTCGATCCTGCTGGGCCACGGTGACGGCACCTTCGCCGCCGCGGTCGACTACGCCACCGACTTCGCGCCGGGCGCCTTGGTCGCCGCCGATTTCGATCACGACGGAAACCTCGATATCGCGACCTCGAACCAGGCGCCGTCGTGGTCGCTGCTGCGCGGCCGCGGCGACGGCACCTTTCAGCCCGCGGTGACGATATCCACCGTCGGCGGCGTCGGATCCGGTTCGGCCGATGTCGCCGATTTCGATGGTGACGGCAACCTCGACCTGCTCCGCGGCAACTACGTCAACAGCACGATCCAGATCTATCGAGGCCACGGTGACGGAACCTTCGATGCGCCGGTCACTTTCGATTCGGGGGCGGCGACCGCGTGGTACGGGATGGCGCGCGATGTCGACGGGGACGGCACACCCGACATCTTGTTCTCCAACCTCGTCAACGGGACCGTCTCGGTCCTGTCGAACCGGGGCGACGGCACGTTCTCACCGGCCGTCGCGTATCCGACCGGTGGGCTACTGCCGCAGTGCTTCGACGTCGCCGACGTCGACGGTGACGGGAAACCGGACCTGGTGGTGGCCAATGGCGGCACCTCGAACATCGCGGTCCTGCACGGTCACGGCGACGGCACGTTCGACCCGCCGGCAGCGGTCTATCCGTCCGGTGGTCTGGTCCCGCTGTCCACTCCGGCACTCGCCGACTTCAACGGTGACGGGAAACTCGACGTGGTCATCGGCAACACCCTCACGGGCAACATCACACTGCGTGACGGCAACGGGGACGGCACCTTCGGGCCGGCCACCGACTACCCGGCATAGCCCGGGGCCACGGCGTGCCGGCCGGATCGACGCGGTAGTTGCCGCGCGTCTCCTCAGCCCGGCAGCGGCAGATATTCGACCAGCTCGCCGTCGGTGGCGTCGGCGGGGACGACGACCAGTGCGTCACGATCGAGCAGCCCGGCCAGGTGGGCGGTGCGGACATGTCCGTCGGCGACCCAGCCACCCTCGTCGGCCGCGCGCGCCGGCAGGACCCGCGGCACCGGGCCGGAAACCTGTCCCGCATTCAGGAGAACTCCGGTGCGCACCCGCGCCGGTGTGCGCCCGGTGAGACCGGAGACGATGGCCGGGGCGAGCGCCCACAGCGTCGCCACCGCCGCGTACGGGTTGCCCGGCAGACCGAGAACCACAGGGCCCGCGGGCATCTGCGCGACCACGGTCGATCCTCCCGGCCGCATCCGCAAGCGGTGCACCAGGATTCGCGCCCCGGCCCGATCCAGTGCGCCGCGCAGCTGGTCGGCCGCGCCGCCGCCGGTCGCGCCGACCACGACCAGAAGATGGTCGTCGGTCGTATCGGAGAGCACATCGTCGAAGCCGTTGGGCGTATCGCGCAGATGCACCCGGTCCGACGATTCGATTCCGTGCCAGGACAACAACTCCGGGAAGACGGGGCCGACCGAATCGCGGGTCTGGCCGCTGCGCAGCGGACCTTCGCTGCGAATCTCGTCGCCGGTCATGACGATTCGCGCGCGGACCGGACCGCGGACCTGGGCGGTGATTACCTCGGCGGCGGTCGCGACGGAAATCAGTGCCGCGTCGACGGGGGTGCCCTCGGCGGCAACGATATCGCCGGTGTGCCAGTCCTCGCCGCGGTGGCGCACATCGTCGCGGATCGGCGCCTCGGGCAGTCGCCGCAGCAGCCCGTCGTCGAGCCGGACGAATTCGTCACGCACCACGGTGTCGGTGCCCTCCGGGACATGGGCGCCGGTGGCGATGCGGACCGCCTCACCGGCGAGCAGGCCCACCGGTCGCTCACCGCCGGCGAAGCCGACGTCGTGACGCAGCCGCCACGGTTCCGCGCCGGCCACCGCGTAGCCGTCCATGGCCGACACATCGAAGCGGGGCAGCGCCGAGGCGGCACGCAGCGGGGCCGCCAGCGCCGCACCCCGCACCGCAGGCGGCCGGGCCTCGTGCACCGGCAGCCGCGTGATACCGGTGCGCAGGATGTCGCGTGCCTGCGCCAACGGCAACGCCGGTGCGGCGGCCTGGGCCGCGCGCACCTGTTCGGGCGTGTCGCAATCGGCGATACCGGACAGCGGCACCATCAGGGTGTCGACCGGAACCAGCGCCTTCATCGGCTGATTGGTCACCGAATCCAGTTGCCGCAGTGCCGAGAGCAGCGCCGCCCGCCGCCACACCCCGACCAGATATTGCGGTCGGCCGGATTCGTCGGTCGCGAAAACCGCGTCGGCCTCGGAAGTCGTTGCGTGCCCGATCAATTCGCCGATCGCGGCGGCGGTGAGGAACGGCAGGTCGGCGGCCAGGACCACGACCAGATCGGCCGGGAAATCACATTCCTCGAGGGCGCGCACCGCGCAGGCGACGGCCGCGACCGGGCCCGCTCCGGCCGGTACCTCCTGCACCTGCCGGATCTCGGGCGCCAGTTCGGGCCGATGCGGGCCGACCACCACCGTGCGCACGCAGTCGGCGACCGCGTCCAGCGCCACGGTGAGCATCGCCCGCCCGCCGACCGCGATCGCGGGCTTGTCCACCCCGCCCATCCGGGTCGCCCGCCCACCGGCCAGCACGATCGCGTCGACAGTCGTCACAGCGGCTCACCCGGCAGGTTGATCATGGACCGATGGTAATCCGCCCACATCGGACGGCGAAGGGCGCGGACGGGCGCACGTCCGTCGTCTGCCGCCGCCGCACGTCAATCGCAGGGCGCACGCAGCAACCGGAACCGGTTCGTCTCCGGATCGGTCAGCATCGCCTGAGCCGGCGGATGCACCGCGGCGCCCTGGCAGGGAACCGCGCCGGCGGCGGTGAGCCGGGCGACCTCGTCCGCGGGATCGCCGGTGGAGTAGGTGACGACATCGAGGTGGACGCGATCGCTTTCGCGGGCCGCGACCTGGGTGCGCAGGAATTCCAGCCACGGACCCTGGCCGGTGGCCGAGCGAATGCCGGACATGCGGGATTCGTCGTGGGTCAGCGGCCAGCCGGCCGCGGTCTCCCAGAACCGGGCCAGCCGGGTGGGATGGGGAGTGTCGACGACGATCGCGGCAACCGCGCCGGTATCCACGTATTCCTCGCGCGGTTCGAGCACACAGAATTCGTTGCCCTCGGGATCCGCGAGCACCGTCCAGGGCACCGCGCCCTGCCCGATGTCGATCGGCCGCGCGCCCAGTGCCAGCGCCCGATCCACCTGCACGCGTTGATGATCCAGCGAACGACCCACCACATCGAGATGGATGCGGTTCTTCGCGGACTTGGGTCCGGCCGCCGGCAGGAACATCAACGACACATCAGCGGAATCCGGGTCGGAAGCAGCCACCTCGACCGCGTGCGGACGGTCCACGGTGATCTGCCAGTCGAGCAACTCCGCCCAGAACCGCGCCACGTTCCGTGGCCGGATCGCATCGAACACCACGCACGCCAGACGGGTGGTCATGTCTCCACGGTAACCGCGGAACAGGAGTAATGGGCGAATTCGGATATCCGTGGGCCGACACCGAGGTCGACGGCCGGATTCGCGATGTCGTCAGTCGCCGAATCGATGCCGGGCGGCGGCCAGGTCGACGCGATCGCCGCGGATCGGGCAGCCCTCCTCGGCCAGCCGGCGCAACTGGCGCTGCACCAGATGAGCCGCCGGAGTGCCATCGGCGCGCAGTACCCGATGCCAGGGCAGATCGGCGGAGTCGGTGCGCATGATCCAGCCGACGGTCCGCGGGGTCGACAGCCCGGCGGCCGCCGCGATATCCCCGTAGGTGGCGACTCGTCCGGGCGGAATGGCCGCGACCAGCTCCCGCACCCGCTCGATCTCGGCGTCGGTGGTCGGCATCAGAGCACCGACCGCACGACGTCGGCGGTCTCGGCGGGCCGGGCCTGCGCGACCATGTGATCGCAGTCGAATTCGTGCAGCGTGAAATGCGGCAGCGTGGCGAACGCCGCGACGGTCGCGGGGGTGACGAACGGGGATTTGCCGGCCCGGACCAGCACGGTCGGAATCCGCGGCGGCGGCAGAACCAGCTCGCGCGCCAGCTGGCCCCAATAGGAGGTGACGGCGGGCAGGCTCATCCGCCACGTCACCCGGCCCTCGGGAGTGCCGACCAGGTGTTCGGCGAGTTCGGCCTCGAGGAGTCCGGGGTCCACATCGGCCCAGGCCGTCTCGAGCTTGTCGCGGCGTGCCTCGGCGATGTCGCCGTAGTCGGGCCGGGCCAATCCCGCTTCGGCGATGTCGTGCAGCAGTACCGGATCGAGGCCGATCGCGGGATCCAGCAAGACCAGCGCGCGGACCAGGTCGGGGCGGTGACGGGACAGATGGATCGCGACCGCCGCCCCGAACGAATGAGCCACCACGACCGCCGGTTCGGTGAGCAGCGGAACCAGGTCGTCGACGATCTGCTCGAAGGTCCACGGCGGGAGCGAACTCGCCCGCCCGTGCCCACGCAGGTCGGGAGCGACGACGCGCACCTCGGGCAGGTGCCCGTCGGCCAGCGCGCCCCACCGCCGCCCGTGTCCGGTCAACCCGTGCAGGGCGAGGACGAGCGGACCGTCGGCGGGGCCGAATCGATGAATATGGGCGTCGGACACCCGATCATTGTGCCGCCGACGACACAGCGGTGCGACCGGTGCACACCCGAGGCCCGGAAAGTGTTCGTGCGCAGGCGAATGTTCGCGCGAATCGGCCAGGGGGATAGCCGGGGGCTGGCCGCGCCGGTGAACTGCCGGGGAAGGACTGCGGCGGTGAGATTTTCGGTCCGATATTCGCAGCGGCCCTGAGACACAGCCGTGCCGCCTCACTCACAAGCCTTCTACCAGGCATTATCGGTCGCAGAAGGAGACGGTCGAGAATTCGTGAAAACCGCCCGGAGGGGCGTGGCGCCGATCACAGCTCGGACACATCGGATGTACGGGGTGCGTTTGCTGTCACGGAATTCAATTCTGTCGGGGGTGTCTGTTGAAATAGCGCGTGTGATGCGATCGGATAGCTCGGTGCGACTGGTGCGCCGCAGTGAGACCGCACCCCGGCCACGCGAATGGGGTGCCGATGTCCGAACGCTGTTCGCGGGTGGGTCGGGTGCCGACCCGGGCTGGCGGCCCTGGCAGGTGCTGGGTGGTCCCGGCACCGGGAAGACCGCGCTGCTCACCGATCTCGCCGTCGATCGCATCGTCGCGGGTGCGGATCCGGAATCGGTGCTGGTGCTCACCCATTCCAAACAGGCCGCGCTGCGGGTTCGCAACGCCCTCACCCGGCAGTTGACCGCCCTCGCGCCGGAACTCGGCGGAGTGCCGGGCGCCAGCCGCGAGCCGATGGTGCGCACGGTGCACTCCTATGCCTTCGCGATCCTGCGTACGCACGCGGCCGCCCGGGGCAATCCGCCGCCGCGGCTGCTGACCGGCGCCGAACAGGACGTGGTCCTGCGCGAGATGGTGCGCGGCGAACTCGCCGACATGTCGGCAGGCGGTGAGGTGCTGTGGCCGCCGCGCCTGCACGCCGCACTCGGCACCAACGGTTTCGCCGAGCAACTGCGCGATCTGATGTTGCGCGCCACCGAGCGCGACCTGGGACCCGAGGATCTGATCGAGCTGGGGCGCCTGCACGAACGCGAGGAATGGGAGGCCGCCGGATCGTTCGCGCAGCGCTACGAACAGTCGATGCTGTTGCGCTGGTCGGTCGGCGTCCAAGCCCCCGAGGCCAGTGCGCCCGCCCTGGACGCCGCCGAACTGGTCGGCGCCGCACTGGACGTGCTGATCGAGGACGACGAACTGCTCGCCGCCGAGCGCGAACGCCTCCGCACCCTCTTGGTCGACGACGCTCAGCATGTGGATCCGCTTGCCGCACAACTGATTCGCGCGATCGGGTCGGGCCCGGCGACCACCGTCGTGGCCGGCGACCCGGATCAGGCGGTGTTCAGTTTCCGGGGCGCGGACACCCGCTTCGTCACCGAACCCGACGCCCCGCCCGAACGCCGGATCATCCTGCACGACGATCATCGCTGCGCGCCGGCGGTCCACGACGCGGTCGCCCGGATCGCCGCCCGCATGCCGGGGCGAACCGAGCACCGCTTCGACGCGCGGACCGGTGGACCGCATCTGCTCGGCGATCCGTCCGTCGACGGGCAGGCGTTGGTGCGGGTACTCACGACCCCGGCCAAAGAGGCGGCGCTGATCGCCGATCACCTGCGGCGAGCCCACCTCACCGCGGAGGTGCCGTGGTCGCGGATGGCGGTCGCGGTGCGTTCGGTGCCGCTGTCGCTGGGCCCGCTGCGCCGCGCGCTCACCGCGGCGGGAGTGCCTGTGCTGCAACCGAAACCGGATACCCCGCTGGCCCGGCGGCGCGGCGCGGCGTGGATGCTGCAATCGCTGCGCGCCCTGCTGGTGGTCGAACGCGGGCGCCCGGAGATGTTCTCCGAGGACGACGCGCTCGATCTGTTGCTGGGCCCGCTCGGCGGCGCGGATCAGATCAGTCTGCGCCGCCTGCGCCGAGGCGTTCGCCGCGCGCTGCTCGACCGCGGGTATCCCCGGACCGAGCCTGGCACGGCGGGCCACGACGACGCGGAGCTGGGCGCCGGCGAGCCGGGAGTCGAATCTCATACGCGAACAGGCGAATCCGAGCCGAGTCTGCCCGGTGATGCCGATTCCGCACCACCGGCGCGCGGCTCGTCGACAGTCGAGGAGTCGCCGGAGGCCCTCGCCCCCTACTCCGAACTCGACCGGTCTTCGGCGGTCGTGCTGCGCGACCTCATCACCGGCGTCGGTGATCGCACCCTGCTCGATCGGCTCACCGAGGTCGAGGTGGCGCCGCTGGTGCGGGTGCTGCGGGCGGTCGACCGGGCGCGACGGGCGTTGCGCCGCGGGGCCGGGGTCGAGGATGCGCTGTGGGCGTTGTGGACCGCGTCGCGGCTGGAGAAGCGCTGGGTGGCGCAGTCCGAGCGCGGCGGGGCCGGTGCGGTCCAGGCCGATCGCGACCTGGATGCCGCGGTCGGGTTGTTCGACGCCGCCGCCGCCTATGTCGACCGGCTGCCCGGCGCCTCGGTCGAGGGGTTCGTCGAATATCTGGAACAGCAGGAGATCAACCAGGATTCGGCTCCGCTGACCGAACCCGGTGACGCGGTGGCGATCGTGAGCGCGCATGCCGCGGCGGGCCGGGAATGGGATGTGGTGGCCGTCGCCGGAGTGCAGGAGGGGATTTGGCCCAACCTGCGTCCGCGCGGGACCCTGCTCGGCATCGAGGAGCTGGTCGACCTCGTCGGGGGCGTGGCCGATCCCGGCGAACAGGTCAGCCGGGCCGCGCCGATCCTCGCCGAGGAGCGCCGGCTGCTGCTGCTGGCGTGCAGCCGGGCCCGGCACAGCCTGCTGGTGACCGCGGTCGAATCCGTCACCGGCGACCGCGATCTGGTGCCCTCCCGATTCCTGGCCGAACTCGATCCGGAGGCCGAACCGGGCGAGCCGGGACGCATTCCGCCACCGGTCGATCCGGGGCGCGCACTGGTCGCGCAGGCCCTGATCGCCGAGCTGCGCGGTGTGGTCTGTGACGACGGCGCCGATCCCGCCCGCCGGGACCGGGCCGCCACCCAGCTGGCCCGGCTGGCCGCGGCCGGTGTGCGCGGTGCGCATCCGGACGAGTGGTACGGCATCGCGGACCCGAGTTCGGAATTGGCGCTGTGGGACGACGGTGACGGCCCGGTCGCCCTGTCGCCGTCGACGGTCGAGCTGTTGCAGACCTGTCCGCTGCGCTGGGCACTGGAGCGGCACGGTGGCAGCGACGGGGACAACCCGCATGCCGTCAAGGGCAATCTCGTGCACACGCTGGTCCAGGCGCTGGCCGGGCGGGTGACCGAGGATCAGGTGAAGGCGGCGCTGGTCAAGGCGTGGAAGGCCGTCGACCCGGCTTCCGGCGAGGACGGCCCGCACAGCTGGCACTCGCGGCTGGAGTTGCGGCGCACCGAATCCATGGTCGACACCTTCCTCGCCTGGTTGCGCAACACACGCGCCGAGCTGGCCGAGGTCGGTGTCGAGGTGCCGGTGGACTGTGTGCTGCCGGCCCGCGATCCGGACGAGGCGCCGGTGCGGATCCGCGGCCGGGTAGACCGGGTGGAGCGTGATGCGCTGGGGCGCTTCGTCATCGTCGACGTCAAGACCGGTAAGACCCCGATCTCCAAACAGGCCGCTCAGGATCACGCCCAGCTCGCGACCTACCAGGTGGCCGCGGGCGCGGGCGGATTCGCCGCCGAGGTGGACGGCGGCAGTGTCGAACCGGGCGGCGCCCGCCTCGTCTACGTCGCCAAACCCAGTCGCGACGGGGCCACCGAGCGGTTGCAGACCGCGCTGGATTCCGACGGTATCGCCCAGTGGCGCAAGGCGATTCACGATGCGGCGGCCGCCACCCGCGGGCCCGGCTTCCTGGCCATGCGCAACGACGGCTGCCGGCACTGCCAGGTGGCCGGGAGTTGCCCGGTGCAGGACACCGGCCGCCAGGTGACGGATCGATGACGATCACGCCGGAGCAGTTGGCGCAGGCACTCGGCCTGCCGCCACCCACCGACGAACAGTCCGCCGTCATCGCAGCACCGCTCGGCCCGACGCTCGTCGTCGCCGGTGCGGGCGCGGGCAAGACCGAGACGATGGCCGCCCGGGTGGTCTGGATGGTCGCCAATCGGCTGGTCGCCCCGGACGCGGTGCTGGGACTGACGTTCACCCGAAAAGCCGCGCAGCAGTTGACGACTCGTATTCGCACCCGTCTGGCGCGGCTGGCCGGATCGCCGCTGCTGCGCGAGATCGACAGCACCGGTCGTCTGCGCGCGACACTGGTCGGCTCCGAACCGGAGATCAGCACCTATCACTCCTACGCCGGCCGGCTGCTGTCCGAGCACGGCCTGCTCCTGCCCGTGGAGCCCTCGGCCACCCTGCTCACCGAAACGCAGCTGTGGCAGCTCGCGCATCGCGTGGTCACCGGCTGGGACGGCGATCTCGATACCGAGCGCACGCCGGTATCGGTCACCGAGGCGGTGCTGGCGCTGTCCGGTCAGCTCGCCGAACATCTGGTGGCGCCCGAGCAGCTGGCGGTAGCGCATCGAGAGCTGGAGCGGCTGGTGGAGACGTTGCCGCCCGGCCCGCGACAGCGCGGCGGCCCGAATCAGGAGCTGCGCGCGATCGTCAAGGCACAGCAGGATCGGGTGGCGCTGCTGCCGCTGGTCGCGCGGCTCGGCGAGGAGTTGCGGCGCCGCGGCGCACTGGATTTCGGCTCGCAGATGTCGCTGGCCGCGCGGCTGGCCGCCACCCACGCCGAGGTCGGGGCGGCGGAATGCGAGCGGTTCCGCCTAGTGCTGTTGGACGAATATCAGGACACCGGGCACGCGCAGCGCATTCTGCTCGCGGCATTGTTCGGGGATCGCGGCGCGGTCGGTCTCGGCGACGAGGTGCCGGCGACGGAATTCGCCAACCGCCCGGCGGTGACCGCGGTCGGTGATCCGATGCAGTCCATCTACGGCTGGCGCGGTGCGTCGGCGGCCAATCTGCCCCGCTTCACCACCGATTTCCCGGCCGCGCCGAACGTCGCCGCGCCGGTACTGCCGCTGCTGACGAGCTGGCGCAATCCGCCGGAGGCGCTGGATCTGGCGAATCTGGTCGCCGAACCGCTGCGCGGCGCCGAGGGCGGGGTCACGGTCGACGCCCTGCGCCCCCGCCCGCAGGCCACGGCCGGAACCGTCGCGCTGGCTCTCACCGAAACCGTTGCCGAGGAACGGAACTGGGTCGCCGAGCGGATCGCCGCGGAATGGGAGCGGTGTGCCGACGCCGGACGGCCACCGCCGACCTCCGCCGTCCTGGTACGCCGCAACGCCGACGCGGCGCCGCTGGCCGAGGCGCTGCGCGCGCGGGGGCTGCCGGTGGAGATCGTCGGCCTGGGTGGTCTGCTCGCCACTCCGGAAGTGGCCGATATCGTGGCCACGCTGCGGTTGATCGCCGATCCGGCGGCCGGCAGCGCCGCGATGCGCATCCTCACCGGCGCGCGCTGGCGGCTGGGTGTGAGCGATCTGAAGGCGTTGTCGGCGCGGGCGCGGGAGTTGTCGATCGTCGGGGCGCCGGGTCGCGCGGAAGCCATCACGGATGCGGCCGGGTTGTCGGAGGCGTTGCGGGCCGTGGCGCCCGAACCCGCCGAACAGGCGGGCATCGCGGACGCCATCGCCGATCCCGGTCCGGCGCAACGGTATTCGGAGCTCGGCTATGCGCGCATCGTCGCCCTGGGGCGGGAGCTGGCAGCCCTGCGCGAGCGCAGCGGGCAGTCGCTGCCCGAACTGGTCGCCGATGTGGAACGCACGATCGGGGTCGGGGTGGAAACCCAGACCCGCCGCGCGGCCGCGGGCGCCGGCGCCGGGCGTGAACATCTGGACGCCTTCGCCGACGTGGTCGCGGGCTACGCCGGTGACCACCGTGCCACCCTGCCCGGCCTGCTGAGCTTTCTCGCCGCCGCCGAAGAGGTCGAAAACGGTTTGGAGCCCGGCGAAGTGGAGGTGGCGCACGACCGCGTCCAGGTACTCACCGTGCACGCGGCGAAGGGGCTGGAATGGGAGGTGGTGGCCGTACCGCACGTATCGCGGAGCCTGTTTCCCTCCGGGAACGCCGCCGCGACCTGGCTCGGCGCGCTCGCCGAACTCCCCACCTCCCTGCGTGGTGACCGGCAACGCGACAGCGACGGCGACGCGACGGATTCCGCGCCGGTGCGCGACGGCGTTCCGGTCCTCGATCTCACCGAACTGTACGACCGCACGGATCTGGAACGGGCGATCAAACAGCACAAGGAGGCGCTGGCCCGCCGCCGCCTCGAGGAGGAACGCCGCCTGTTCTACGTGGCCCTCACCAGAACCGAACGCGCGCTGTTCGTTTCGGCTCACCACTGGGCCGAGACCGGCTCGACGCCGAAGGGCCCCTCGGATTTCCTGCTCGAACTGAAGCGGTGGACCGACCATCCGGAGTCACCCGGACACGGCACCGTGCGCGTCGATATCTGGGCCGACCCGCCACCCCCCGACGCGCCCAACCCCTTCACCGACAATCCCGCCGTGGCCGACTGGCCCCGCGACCCGCTCGGCGTGCGGCGGCAGGCGGTCGAAGCGGGGGCGGCCCTGGTCCGTACCGCGCTCGCGCACCTTCCGCCCGAGCCCGACCCTCGTGATCATCGCAAGCAGACGTCGAACGGCCACACCGCTCCCGTCCGGAGCGATGCCCCCTCGGTTCCCTCCCGCCGGGCCCAAGACGACCCGGGCGCACTCGAAACTCCGCGCCAGTTGGACCTTTTCGCCGACTTGACCAACGACCCGGCGACCTCCGGCACTAACGGCGGCAACGGAGCGGGCGAGGAGGAAGACGCGGCGCCCGCCGAGCCCGACCCGGATCCCGAAGGTTGGGCGGCCGATGTGGACGCCCTGCTCACCGAGCACTTCGCGACGGCCGAGGGCATTCACGAAGTGGAGTTGCCCGCGCAGCTGCCCGCCACCGCGCTGGTGGATATGCGGGCCGATCCGGCCAAGCTGGCGGCCCGGCTGCGGCGGCCGCTGCCGTATCCGCCGAGCCCACTCGCCCGGCGCGGCACCGCATTTCACGCGTGGTTGCAACGCTGGTTCGGCGCGGTCGGGCTGCTCGATTTCGACGAACTGCCCGGCGCCGCCGACAGTGGTGCGGGTGACGCCGATCTGATCCGGCTGCAGGAGGCGTTCCTGGCGTCGCCGTGGGCCGACCGCAACCCCGTCGATGTCGAGGTGGGATTCGAGACCAGCATCGGCGGCACGCTCATTCGCGGCCGGATGGACGCGGTGTTCAGCGAACCCGGCGGCCGCTGGCTGGTCGTCGACTGGAAGACCGGCGCGGAACCGACACGCGCGGAGGAACGCTCGGTCGCGATGCAGCTGGCCGTCTACCGGGTCGCGTGGGCTCGCATGATGGCCGCGCAGACGGGGGAGGCCGAAGAGCTCGTGCTGGAGAAGGTCGGTGCCGCATTCCATTACGTCCGCAGCGGCAGGACGGTCGCGCCCGCCGAACTGCCGGGGTCGGCCGAGCTGGCCGAACTCATCGCCGAGGTCGCGCCCGCCTGGGCGCCACCCGCCGGCTCGCAGGACGGCCAGGAACCCGCCGCCGACCTTCCGCCCGACGAAGAGTTCGGCGCCGACCCGGGTGCCGAACCCCCGCCGGACCCGGACCTGGTGTCCGAAGCCGATTTCGCCCCCGACTATCCGCCCGAGTGAAACCCGTTGCGCCTCAGGCGGCTTCGCGGCTGATGCGCAGGGCCTGGGTGATCATCGGCACCTGGAACGGCAGCCGCAGCACCGACACCCACTTGATCGCCTTGGCCGCCTTCGGATTTCGCACCGAATCGGCGGCGAACTGGATGTTGGCCGGGAAGACGGCGAGGAACAACAGCACCGCGAGCCGGCCCCCGAGCCGCCGGGTCCGCGGGGCGGCCAAGGCGGCCGCCACGCCGATTTCGGCCACACCCGACGCGTAGGTGTAGGTGCGCGCCCGCCCTGGCAGAGCCGGCGGCACGATCGAATCGAAGGGCTTGGGCGCCACGAAATGCAGCGTGCCCATGCCGAACAGGGCGGCGCTCATCAGCACCGCTCGCCGCTGCGAGCCTCGACCGGCGTCACTCATGCGGTATTCCTTTCTCCGCCCCGGCTCCGCGCTCTCTCCGCCGCGATGGGGTCGCTCCGTGGTGACGCTACGCTCCTGCCTACTCGCGTGCCCAGTCCCTCGACCCGGCTTCCGGCCGGTACGCTGCCGATCTGTGGCACAGGTGAGCAACGACATATCCGGGGGATACCGTGTTCGGTGACAGCTCACGAGGTCTGGGCCGTTTGACGGATCGTCCCGATTACGCGCTGGTCGGCATACTCCGCATTCCCGAAATCCGGACCAGCCCGTGGGTCTCGCTGACCCGCCGGGTCGCGTTCGCGGTGCTGCTGCTGGTGGCGGCGACGCTGGTGGTCTATTTCGGCCGCGCGGGTTATCACGACAACCGCGGCGAGGAACTGACTCTCCTCGACGCCGCCTACTACTCGACGGTCTCACTGTCGACGACCGGCTACGGCGACATCACCCCGATCACGGAGCAGGCGCGCCTGATCAACACGATCGTCATCACCCCGCTGCGCGTGTTGTTCCTGATCGTCTTGGTCGGCACCACCCTGCAGGTCCTCACCGAGCGGTCCCGGCAGGCGTTCAAAATTCAGCGATGGAGGCAGAAGGTGCGTAATCACACCGTGGTCGTCGGATACGGGACGAAGGGCCGGACCGCGGTCGACGCGATGCTCGGCGACGGGGTGCAACCTGCCGAGATCGTGGTGGTCGACACCGATGCGACCGTCTTGGAGGCCGCGGCCAATGCCGGCCTGGTAACGGTGCACGGCTCGGCGACGCAATCGGATGTGCTGCGGCTGGCCGGAGCTCAGCACGCGGCCTCGCTGGTCATCGCCGCGAACCGGGACGACACCGCGGTGCTGGTCACGCTCACCGCGCGGGAACTCAATGCCAAGGCCAAGATCGTCGCGTCGATCCGGGAGGCCGAGAACACCCATCTGGTGCGGCAATCGGGTGCGGATTCGGTCGTGGTCTCCTCGGAGACCGCGGGCCGGCTGCTCGGTATCGCGACCACCACGCCCAGCGTCGTCGACATGATCGAGGACCTGCTCACCCCGGAGGCCGGGTTCGCGATCGCCGAACGCGACGTGGAATCCGACGAGGTCGGCGGTTCGCCGCGGCATCTGCGGGATATCGTGCTCGGCGTGGTCCGGGAGGGCACGCTGATCCGGGTCGACGAGCCCGAGGTGGACGCCCTGGAAACCGGCGACAAACTCCTCTACATCCGCCGCGTGCACAAATAGCCCGGACCGGGGAAGCCTGCTCCGCGCAGGTCGCAACCACCGCGATACCCTCGAAGCGTGTCGTTATTCGAACTGAATGGTCTTCCACTGCTGTCTCGTTCCGCCCTCGATCGTGCGGAGACGTTGCGCTCGGACGAGCAGGCGTTGAAGCAAGGGTGGGCCGAGGCCAAACTGGTGCGGATGAACCGGCGGGGGCAGGTTCGGATCGACGGTGATCAGCTGGTGCTGGAGGCGGCGTTGGACTATGCGTCCGAGCCGGTGCCCGAGGCGGTCCTGCTCGGTGTGGTCGACGGCGCGCACATCTGGGGGGTTCGGGACAACGAGCTAGAGGGTCAGTTGATGGACCTGCGGGTGGTGGGCACCTCGCTGCACCTCGACGACGTGATTCTCGGCATTCTGTCCACCGCACTGGCGCTGCTGAACTGGCACGACCGCGCCCGCTACAGCGCTGTCGACGGCAGCCCGACCACCGTGTCGAATGCCGGCTGGTCGCGCGTCAACGCCTCCGGACACGAGGAATTCCCGCGTATCGATCCGGCCATCATCTGCCTGGTGCACGACGGTAGCGACCGGGTCCTGCTCGGCCGGCAGCAGAACTGGCCGGAGAAGATGTTCTCGCTGCTGGCCGGCTTCGTGGAGGCGGGGGAGTCGCTGGAACGCTGCGTCGAACGCGAGATTCGCGAGGAGGTCGGCGTCGCGGTGCGCGACATCCGCTACCTCGGCAGTCAGCCGTGGCCGCTGCCGCGTTCGCTCATGCTGGGGTTCGCCGCGGTCGCCGATCCCGATGCACCGCTGGTCTTCTCCGACGGTGAGATCGCCGAGGCCCACTGGTTCACCCGCGACGAGGTGCGCACGGCACTGGCCGCGGGCGCGTGGGGTTCGGTCACCGGCGACACCGGAAATGCCGAGCAGCAACGGCTCCTGCTGCCGGGCTCCATCTCGATCGCCCGCACCATCGTCGAATCCTGGGCTGCGGCAGGCTGATTCGCCCGCGCTCGCCGTCGGTCAGCCGATCGCGGCGAGGGCGCTCTTCACCTGGGCGAGGCTCGGGTTGGTCGCGGTGGACCCGTCGGAGTACTTGACGGTCGGCACCACGTGGTTGCCGCCGTTCACGCTGCCGACGAACTCGGCCGCGTCGGGATCCTGTTCGATGTCGACGACGGTGTAGGTGATGCCCGCCTCGTCGAGTTGCTTCTTCAGGCGGCGGCAGTAGCCGCACCAGGTCGTCGAGTACATGGTCAGGTCAGTAGCAGTCACGCCTGATTGAACATCGAATCGGTTTTCCGTGTTCCCACGGCTGGCTGTGATGTCCGCCGGAGGGACTTGCCAAACAGATAGTAAGCGCGCATACTATTTCCCCATGACGCAGATTGCCGCAGCTCACGCCGTATCCACCGCCCCACCCGCCGACTTCTTCGCGGTCTGGGCCGATATGGCCACCTGGCCGGAATGGAATGCCGACACCGAGTGGGTCCGGCTCGACGGCCCCTTCGCCGAGGGGGCGACGGGCACCTTGAAGCCGAAGGGAGGCCCGAAGGTCGCGTTCGTGATCGAGAAGCTGACCGGCGAGGAGTTCGTCGACGTCTCCCGGTTGTTCGGCGCCCGGCTGATCTTCGCGCACCACGTGGCGGAGACGGCCGCGGGCACCGAGGTGTCGGTGACCATTTCGATGACCGGCCCGCTGCGCCGGCTGTGGTCGGCGTTGATGGGCGGCGGACTGGCCGATTCCGTCCACCGTGACCTCGCGGCGCTGGTCGAGACGGCCGAGGCGCGCCGGGCCGTTCCGGGCATCCGCTGAATCGTTCGAGGAGGACATCATGAGCAAGTACTGGCTGGCCGTCGTCTCCCGCGATCACGTGCGTCGCGGGGTGGCGCTCGGCATCGCGCAGGCCAATCACGGCAAGCGAACCGCGGTCGAACGGATGCGGCCGGGTGACGGGCTCGTCTACTACTCGCCCAGAACCGGTATGCGCGAGGGGGACGCGGTGAAGTCGTTCACCGCGATCGGCATGATCGACGATCGGCCCGTGTGGCAGGCCGACGATCAGGGCGGCTGCTTCCGGCCGTGGCGGCGCGCGGTGACCTACCGCCCGGACGCGCGCGATGTCGCGATCGATACCGTGCGAGGTGACCTCGATCTCACCAGCGTCCCCCATTGGGGCATCGTGCTCCGGCGCGGCGTGGTGGAACTGAGCGCGCACGACTTCGAGGTCATCTCCCGGGCCATGCTGGGCGAGGACGCGGGCGAGATGTCGGCGGCCGCCCGGTGAGTGACGAAAATCGTGCCCTGCGAACCGAATTCGGCAGCGCCGACGAAAGCCCCGGCCTGTTGTTGTGGCAGGTGACCAACCGGTGGCAGGCAGCGGTGCGCGCGGCGCTGGCCCCGTTCGATCTCACTCACGTGCAGTTCGTTCTGCTGGCCGCGCTGACCTGGTTCGGCGGGTCGGACGCCGGCACCCCGATCACGCAGCGCGATCTCGCCGCCCATGCCGCCACCGACCCGATGATGACCTCCCAGGTGTTGCGCGCCCTGGAACAGAAGGGCCTGATCGAGCGGCGGGATCATCCGCACGATCGGCGCGCGAAATCCCTGGTTCCGACGAAAGCCGGTGTGGCACTGGTCAATCGCGCGATCGTCGCGGTGGAGGACTGCGACCGGGAGTTCTTCGGTCCGTTGCACGCCCGTACCGCCGACTTCGCCGCATCGTTGCGGACGCTGCGGGACGCGCGGAGTTGAGCGACGGGCGCGCCGGCCGGGGGAGCCGCGGCGGGACCCCCGTGGCGGGGCAACCGGGGGCGTCGTCGCGGCGGCACGGATGTCGGTGGTGCCTGTCATGATGGAGCGCGTGCCTGTCCCGACCTCATCGACCAGCCTGCGGCTCGACGGGCTCGATCCCGAGCAGGCAGCCGCGGTGCGGGCGCCGCGTGGGCCGGTGTGTGTGATCGCGGGCGCCGGCACCGGCAAGACCCGGACCATCACCCACCGCATCGCCCATCTGGTCTCGGCCGGGCATGTGCGTGCCGACCAGGTGCTGGCGGTGACCTTCACGGCGCGGGCGGCCGGTGAGCTGCGGTCCCGGTTGCGTGCGCTCGGCCTGGGTGGCGATGCGCAGACCGTCCAGGCGCGTACCTTCCACGCCGCGGCGCTGCGGCAACTGAAGTATTTCTGGCCGCAGATCGTCGGCGACGTGCCGTGGAAACTCATCGACTCCAAATTCGCGGTCGTCGCCCAGGCCGCCCAGCGCGTCGGCCTGCCGACCGCGACGGAGAACGTGCGTGATCTGGCGGGCGAGATCGAATGGGCGAAGGCCTCGCTCATCGCGCCGGAGGACTACCCCGGCGCCGCCCAGCGCCACCACCGCGACATCCCGTATCAGGCGGACAAGGTCGCGGCCGTCTACACCGGCTACGAGACGTTGAAGAACACTGCGGACGGTCTGCTGCTCGATTTCGACGACCTGCTGCTGCACACCGCCGCCGCGCTCGAGGACTACCCGGCCGTGGCCGAGGAATTCCGTGGCCGCTACCGGTGCTTCGTCGTCGACGAATATCAGGACGTGACCCCGCTGCAGCAGCGGGTACTCGACGCGTGGCTCGGCGATCGCGACGATCTGACCGTGGTCGGCGACGCCAATCAGACGATCTACTCGTTCACCGGCGCCAGTCCCGCCTATCTGCTCGATTTCTCTCGCCGGTTCCCGGATGCCACCGTGGTCCGGCTGGAACGGGACTACCGATCCACGCCGCAGGTGGTGTCGTTGGCCAATCGCGTGATCGGCGCCGCGCGCGGACGCATCGCGGGGACCCGGCTGCAATTGGTCGGCCAGCGCGCCGACGGGCCGGAACCGTCGTTCGCCGAATACGACGACGAGGTCGCCGAGGCCACCGCCGTCGCCAAGGGCATCGCCGGTCTGCTCGGGCGTGGTGTCCCGGCCGCCGAGATCGCCGTGCTGTATCGCATCAACGCCCAGTCCGAGGTGTACGAGCAGGCGCTGACCGACGCGGGCATCCCGTACCAGGTCCGCGGCGGTGAGGGATTCTTCCAGCGGGCCGAGGTCCGGCAGGCGGTGCAGGCGCTGCGGCAGGCCGGAGCCCGCGACGACCTGCCCGCGGCGCGTGGCCCCGAGGTGGTGACGCTCGTGCGCGCGGTGCTGGCCCGGCTCGGGCTCACGGCCGAGGAGCCGGCCGGTGCGCAGGCCCGCGAGCGCTGGTCGTCGCTGGTCGCGCTGGTACAGCTCACCGAGGAGCTCGCCGCCCACGATCCCGGCCTCGAATTCGCCGGACTGCTGCGGGAACTGGCCGCCCGCGCCGAGGCCCGCCACCCACCGACCGTGCAGGGTGTGACGCTGGCCTCGCTGCACGCGGCGAAGGGGCTGGAATGGGATGCGGTCTTCCTGGTCGGGCTCACCGACGGCACCCTGCCCATCGCCCATGTTCTGGGCGAGGGCGGCGCGGTGACCGACGAGGCCGCGCTGGAGGAGGAACGGCGGTTGCTCTACGTGGGCGTGACCCGCGCGCGCGAACATCTGCGGTTGTCGTGGGCGCTGGCGCGTGCCGACGGCCGGCGCCGCAACCGGCGGCGCAGCCGATTCCTCACCGGGCTGGTGCCGGAGGATTCTCCGGCGTCGATGGTCGCCCAGCAGGCCGGTGCGCGGGGTGGTCGCGGCCGCCGGCTGCCGGTCTGCCGGGTCTGCGGGCGTTCCCTGCTCAATTCGACCGACACGCTGCTCGGCCGCTGCTCGGGCTGCCCGGCCGAGGTGGATACCGAACTGCTCGGCGCGCTGCAGGAGTGGCGACGACAGCGGGCCGAGGAGTTGCAGATCAAACCGTTCGCGGTGGTGAGCGTCAAAACGCTGACCGCGATCGCCGAACAGGTGCCGATGGACGAGGACGCGCTCGCCGCGATTCCGGGTATCGGACAGCAGAAGTCGCAGCAGTTCGGCCCGGAGCTGCTGGCGATCGTGCGATCCCGGGTGCGCAACCGGTGATTCGGTGAGCGCTGCGCGAGCGGCAAAACCGCAGGTGAAAAATAGGTTGTGCGGTTGTGTATCGCACCCGTAGGGTGGTGATCACGCGCTGGGAGGGCATTCCGGCGCGCACAGTGATCAGTCGGATAACGAGTAGGAGGGAGGTAGACAAAATGAACAACATCGTGACTCTCGCTTCGAGAAGCGTTGTGGCACCGGTGGTTTCTGTCGTGTCGGCCTCCCGGGGGGTCCTCGCCTTGCAGGGGACCGGTCTGTCTGTCGCAAGCATTATCGGTGCTCGACCGCAAGCGCCCGCATATGCAATTGCCGCAGACAAGTCCGAGTGGGGTTGGCACCCGGCACACGTCGGTTTCCACACCGACGCAGCCCACGCCTTCGCAGGCGAAGCCGATCGTATGACGGCGAATCTGCAGGCAGCCCGCCTCCGCAACGCACACCCAGCGACCGTGATCAGTAACCGACACCGAAGTCGGTTCAGGTAGAACCCACTACCACAGCCTCCTGGCCACGGATCGCCCGAAGCGAAACCGTGGCCATAGTTCTTTTCGGCCTCCAGCCACCGGCACCGGTTTCGCGGAAGACAACGAAACCACCGCTGCACGAGCTGAAGGAGCAAGACGTGTCCACCGCGACCGTTACTCGCGCGACATGCCGATCGACCCAGGCCTCGAGGCCGGCCCGCACCCGCGGTGTCGCGCTGACCCTGCCCTGCCGAGTCGGTGACCCGGACCTGTGGTTCGCCGAAAGCCCGACCCAGTTGGAAGAGGCCAAGGCACTGTGCGCTTCCTGCCCGATCCGCAAGGGGTGCCTCGCGGCTGCCCTGGATCGCGCCGAGCCCTGGGGTGTCTGGGGCGGCGAGATCTTCGAACAGGGCGTCGTGATCGCCCGCAAGCGGCCGCGCGGCCGCCCGCGTAAGGTCGCACTGGCGTGATCGGCGCCGGTTCGGGCCGAGCGCGGATCCGCCTCGGCCACCTCTGGGAGCACGAACGAGCCCCGCATCTTTGTCGGATGCGGGGCTCGTCCCATATTCGGGGTAGGTGAACGATCAGCTGGCGCTTCGGTATTCGGCGTAGCCGGGTACCCAGTCGTGCATCAGCTTCATGAACGGAACCTCGGCGTCGAGCTGCGCGCAGATGCCGATCGAACCCATCAGCACCCGGAACACCATGATGTGTTCGGCCGGAAGTTGCAGCGACATACCCGTTTTCATCTCCGGGCGGCTCACGTCGGTCGCCTTGCCCGCCACGCGCTGCATCCACTTGCGGGTGAAGTGGAACGAATCCTCGCGGATGGGATCGGTGAACGGGCGCAGATAGTCGGCGATCTCGGCGTGCGTGACGCTGCGGCCGGGAATCACCCAGCCGTTGCTGTACATCAGCTCGGTCAGTTCCTCGAACCGATCCTCGACCGCCATCGCCACCATCTGGCCCAGCACGGGCGGGAAGCCGTCGGGCAGCGGGGCGCAGGCGCCGAAATCGAGCACCGCCAACCGGCCGTCGTCGAGCATCATGAAATTGCCGGGGTGTGGATCGGCGTGCAGCAGGCCGGCCAGGGCGGGGGAGGAGAAGTGGAATTCACCCATCAGGGTTGCGACGCGGTTGCGCAGCTCGACCGTGCCCGCCGGATCCTGGTGGCCGCGCTTGATGATTTGGGAGACCGGGGTGCCGTCGAGCCACTCGGTGACGATCACCTTCGGTGCCCCGGCCACCACCTTGGGTACCAGGAACCTCGGGTGCCCGTCGAAGGCTTTGGCGAAGCGGCGCTGGTTGGCGGCCTCGGTGCGGTAGTCGAGCTCTTCCTCGGTGCGCTCGGTGATCTCGGCGAGGATGGGTTTGACGTCGGCGCCGGGGACGACGGCGGCGATCATGCCGGCCATCCGATTGAGTGTCTTGAGGTCAGCGCGCAGCGCCTCGTCGGCGCCGGGGTACTGGACCTTCACCGCCACCGTGCGGCCGTCGGACCACTCGGCCTTGTGTACCTGTCCGATACTGGCCGAGGCGGTAGGGGCGTCGTCGAAGGAACGGAAGCGCTTGCGCCAGGCTGTGCCCAGTTGCTGGTCCAGCACCCGGTGCACCGCGGCGGCCGGCAGCGGCGGCGCGGCGGCCTGCAGCTTGGTCAGCGCCTCGCGATAGTGCTCGCCGAACTCCTCGGGTACGGCGGCCTCCATCACCGACAGCGCCTGGCCGAATTTCATTGCGCCGCCCTTGAGCTCGCCGAGAACGGAGAAGATCTGCTCGGCGGCCTTCTGATTCAACTCGGCATTGATCTCGCCCTTGTCGCCGCCGGCGAGTTTGCGGCCGAACCCCACAGCGGCCCGTCCCGCGATACCGAGTGGAATCTTCGCCAACTTGGCGTTGCGGGATGAGCTACGGCGCACAATCTCAGACACACCCCCATCATGGCTGACCCACCATGTCGCGTGCCATGTGAATTGCGTGAACTCCACCCCTGGAGCGAGACGTGTCATCGGTCACAGTCGGGCCGGTCGGGGCCGTGGTCTGCGTGTGCGAATCCCTGAGAAACGGCTTATCGGTGGTGGTCGGCGGGTGTTCGTCGCCTGTTTTGGTCACAACGACAAAAAGTTGGCGCAAATCTCTGTGTCCGAGTGTTTTAGTCGGTTAGACTAAAACTATGACGACACTGCGAGCAGCCGCGGCGACCCTCCGGAAGGTGCGGCGTCCGGAAGACCTGTTCGGCGTGGCGACAACGGATTCCACCGCTCGCCGCATCGCGCATCGGACGTATCTGCGGCTGGCCGCCGCGCTGCATCCGGACCGGGTGGCCGCGGCCGACGCCGAGCGGGCCACCGCGGCATTCGTCCGCCTCGGCGAGTTGTATCGGAGCTGGCTGGCGGCCGAGCAGACCTTCGAGGTGTGTGGCATGCGGGGGCGGTATCGCCTCGGCGCATTGCACGCCGCCGGTTCCGTCGCGGACCTGTACCGCACCGACTCGGCGGCCGCCGTGGTGAAGATCGCACGGCGGCAGGCCGCGAATTCGCTGCTGGCGAACGAGCGAAACGCGCTGACGGATATCGCCGCGCTCACCGGCGAGCACGAATGGCTGACGCCGTACTACCCGCGCCTGATCGACACCGTCGACCACACCGATACCGAATCCGGCGAGGCGCGCGCGATCAACGTGCTCGACGCGCTGACCGACGGGTTCGTGACGCTGGCTCGAGTTCGCGCCGCGTATCCGCGCGGACTCGACCCACGCGACTACGCCTGGATGCACCGCCGGCTGCTGCGCTGCCTCGCCGGTGCCGCGACCGCGCACTGGGTGCACACCGCGGTATCCGCGGAGAACGTGCTCATCCATCCCCGTCTGCACGGGGTGGTGCTGGTCGGCTGGTCGTTCGCGACCCGGCCCGGGCGGGTGCCGACGGCCACGCCGGCCTCGATCGACTATCCGCCCGAAACGGGCAGCGGGGTCTGCCCCCGCACCGATGTGTATTTGGCCCACCGGCTGCTGCTCACCATGCTCGGCGACCGCGCGCCCGCACCGATGCGCGCCTTCGCCGAGGGCTGCCTGCAATCCGCGCCCCGGCTGCGGCCCGACGCTCGCACCCTGCTCGACGAATTCGACGACCTGCTCGACCGGCTGTACGGCGCCCGCCGATTCCGGCCGTTCGAACTACCGAAAGGACAGTGATCACGATGGGATACGGACAGTGGGACGACAGTGCCTACGACGCCGCGCGCACCTTCCGCGCCGCCCGCGGACTCGACGACTTCGGCTATACCGCCGACATGCGGGCCAAGCCCTATCCGGAATGGGTCGCGCATCCGCTGCTCGACCCCTTCGGCGTCGGGGTGCGCGAATCCCGCGATTCCGACGAGCACGGGGCCTCGCTGCCGATCGCGGTGCTGTTCGACGTCACCGGGTCGATGGGGCGGGTCCCGCGCATCATGCAGGAGAAGCTGGCCACCCTGCACGGGCTGTTGCAGCGCAAGGGATATGCGGAGGATCCGCAGATTCTGTTCGGCGGAATCGGCGATGCGGACTGTGATCGGGTGCCGCTGCAGATCGGGCAGTTCGAGTCCGACAATCGGATGGACGAACAGCTGCGCCTGATTCTGCTCGAGGGGGGCGGTGGCGGACAGAAATCCGAAAGTTACGAACTCGCAGCGTATTTCATGGCCCGGCACACGGCGACGGACGCGTGGGACAGGCGCGGACGCAAGGGCTATCTGTTCATCGTGGGTGACGAGCTGAACAAGTCGCGACTCGCGGCGGCGCATGTACGCCGGGTGATCGGCGACGATGTGCCACAGGACATTTCGGTTCCCTCGATCTACCGCGAGCTGGCCGATCGGTGGCACGTGTACTACATCCTGCCGAATCAGTCCCATTACTACACCGACCCGGAGATTCTCGAGCACTGGCGGGGAGTGCTCGGAGAGCGGGTGCTGCGGTTGGACGATCCGGCGGCAGTGTGCGAACTCATCGCGCTGACCATCGGGATCGGCGAGGACCGCGTCGATCTGGGTGCCGGCCTGGCCGATCTGCGGGACATCGGATCCGACGCCGCCGAGGTCGTCGGTAAGGCGCTGGCCCCGATCGGTACTCCCGTCCGCTCCCGCGGTGCGGGCGCACTGCCGGCGGCGACCCCGGGCGACGACGACGTCCGGTTCTGATCGCGAGCCCGATCCGACAAGCGAAGGGAACACATCATGTTCGGCGACCGGCATGTAATCGTGGTCGATCTGGGATTCGGCGACGCCGGGAAGGGCGCCACCGTGGATTGGCTGTGCTCGCCACAGGCCGGCTTGGAGGTGGCGGCCGTCGTGCGCTTCAACGGCGGCGCGCAGGCCGCGCACACCGTGATCGTCGACGGCCGGCGCCACACCTTCCGGCAGTTCGGATCGGGCACGCTGTCGGGCGTGCCGACGGTGCTGTCGCGGCATGTGCTGGTGGATCCGATCGCTCTGGCGGCCGAGGCCGAAGCGTTGGCCGCGTTGGGGGTCGCGGATCCGCTGGGATCGATCGTCGTCGACGAGCGTGCACTGCTGACCACTCCGATCCACGGAGCCGCCAACCGCTGCCGTGAGGATGCGCGCGGTGCCGCACGGCACGGTTCCTGCGGTATGGGCATCGGGGAGACCGTGCGCTACGCACTCGAGCACGATGCGCCTCGGGTCCGGGACTGCCGGAGCCCGGATGTCCTGCGCCGCAAGCTGATCGCGCTGGAGCGGCACTACGCGCCGCTGCTGGCGCGCGGGCGGCACGGCTGGGAGCCGATCGACGCCCTCGTCGAGGTGTATACGGAATTCGCGCGGACGGTCGCACTGGTGCCGGGCGAGCAGCTCGCGGTCTTCGCCGCCGCGGGCCGGCTGGTCTTCGAGGGCGCCCAGGGCGTGCTGCTCGACGAATGGCGGGGCCTGCACCCCTACACCACCTGGTCGACGGTGGAGCCCCGCCATGCCCGCGCCATGCTGGCACGCATCGGCGCACCGGGCACGGTGCTGGGAGTGACACGTGCGTACCAGACTCGCCACGGCGCGGGCCCCTTCCCGACCGAGGACACGGCATTGGCGGTCCCGGAGCCGCACAATGCCACCGGTCCGTATCAGGGCGTCTTTCGCGTCGGCCATCTGGATCCGGTCCTGCTGCGCTATGCCGTGGAGGCGTGCGGAGGAGTCGACGCCCTCGCCGTCAACCACCTGGATCTCGTGGCCGGTCGTGACGACTTCCGCGCTGCCGCAGGATATTTCGCCCCGGACGGATATCGGGACCGGATCGATTGTGGCGCCTGGCGGGATCTGGGTCATCAGCGGTGGCTGACAGGTCTCCTCGCGCAGAGCACCCCGGATCTCGTTCCGCTGCCGGCGGACGTTCCGGAATTCCTGGAACGCCGGCTCGGCGCGCCGGTGGTGCTGACCGGGCACGGCCCCGATCGCGCCGATCGCGTGGCCCGGGTCGCGGCTGCGGCATGATGGTTGGCCGTGGAGCAGCAATCCGCCGTATCGCTCGATGTCCTCGCCCTGCGATTCGGCGCCGACGACCCGGCCGTCACCTTCGGGGTGGCGCCGAGGCAGTGGGAGCCGTTCGCCGGCGAGCTGGCCCTGCCCGGTGTGCTGCTCGGCCGCGGTGAGCGACTCGTTACGGCGGCCCGCCGCGCGGTACACAGCAAACTGGGCGTGCCCGAGGATGCGATTCTCGCCGTCGGTCAGCTGGTCACGTTCGACGAACCGCACCGCGATCCGCGCGGGCCGACGCTCTCGATCGCGATGTGGGCGGTACTCGGGGGCCCCGCAACACCCACCGGTGCTCGATGGGTTTCGTTCGATGCGGTCCCGCCGCTGGCCTTCGACCACAACATGATCGTCGAGGTCGCCCGGGAACGGCTCGCCGAGATGCTCTGGAAGGACCTCACTTTCACCCGTCCCCTGATCGGCGAACAGTTCCCGGCCACGCGCGCGGTCGCCCTTGCGACGGCGCTGGCCGGCACTCGTCCCGACCCCGGCAACCTCAACCGCACCCTGGCCGCGATCCCCGGTCTCACCCGCACCGGGGAACGAATGCGAACCAAGGCCACCGGACGGCCCGCGGCCGTCTGGTCCTTCACCGACTCGGCCACCAGCGAGCACTGATCCGACCGAACCCGCCCACCTCGCGATCGAGACCACGGCGGCCCTGAGGCGAGACTCTGTCACCGCCCGAGCTGCGGCGCGGGCCACCTTCGTCGCGCTCATACCGATCCTCCGGCGACGGATGCCGCGCGATCGTCGGCCGCCGCTTCGGTTACCGTGGCTGCGATTCGGCGGCAGGCGCAGTCCGCGTGCGGGGTCCAGCGGCGCCGGGCGACGCGCCGAGTGTGTGGATCGAATTCCAGTGTGGTGTCCAGGGTTCGGGGCGGGTCGTCGGCGGCATCCTCGATGATCGATTCGATCTCGCGCAGCGTCAGGGCGGCGGTGGCGGCAATGGTCGCGGGGGAGGCGTAGCCGGTCCGGCCGAGCAGTTGCGCCGCCAGATGCGGCCATTCGGCGTCGAATTCGGTGCGGGTCAGGTCGGCGCAGCGCAGACAGCTGGTACCGCCGGGCAGCACCAGCGGCCCGATCACACCGTGCCCGTCGCGGATGCGAACCTGCAGGTGCGGGATCCGGCGCACCAGCAGCATGCTGACCAGTTCCGGCACCGGCACCAGCGCATCTGTGAGTATCACCAGATCGGTGGACGGCAGGGAATCCGAAGTACCGCCGCGGTACTCGCTCGAACGCGTCGGAGTGATGCCCAGTCGCCGAATACCGCCGTGTAGCGAATCCGCCAGGGGCCCGCGGCCGTGTACGTGCACGGTCCGCACGCGAGTGCGGCGCGCCCGCGGCCACACCAGCAGTCCGGCCGCGTCGATATCGCGTAACAGCTCCAGGGCCACGCCACCGAGACCGAGTTGCCCGGCCTCCCACAGAAGCTGAGGATGGCTGTGCAGACCGTCGAGCAGCCGGACGAAGGCGACGACCGCATCGGTCTCGACGGCGGGCGGGTGCAGGAGTACCGCGCGTTCGGGATCCCATCCCAATTGCACCGCGCCCGAGGGCCGGCGCAGAACCGCCACCCGCGGATGCAACATCGGTCCACGTGCGTGTGACAACGTCATGGGCCTCAGTATTGTCGCCGGCCCTGCTCGCAGCGGGTGGAAAACCCCTGGTTATCCACAGGTTCGACGTTGTCCACAGGGTGCTTCGACTCGAGTCGCGGCCCCGCTCCGAACGCACCGTTTCACAAAACTCGCCGACGACTCGCCGTGAATTTTCCAGACCGGCGCCGAGAGTGCTAACGCCCGGCCACCGGCGGCCGACAATCGGGTCGATTCGGGTCGGTTAAAGGAGCAACATGGTCAGCGCATCCCTCGACGTGCCACCGGTGGCATCGCTGCACGGCGAACATCGGTTTCGGAGCCGCGGCGATCGTCCGATCGCGGCGGACGCGATTCGCGAGTACGCCCGGGCGATAGGCGCCACCGACCCCATCCACTGCGACCAACGTGCCGCCGCCGCTCGGGGATTCGATGCCCTGGTGGCCCCGCCGACCTTCGCCACCACGGTATGGATGCGCGCCGAGGAAAGCACGCTCGAGGCACTCGTGCCGGGCTTCCACAACGGGCGCGTCGTGCACGCCGACCGCACGCTGGAAATCGTGCGCCCACTGCTGGCCGGCGACCGCATCAGCTGTGAAATCGGATTCGAATCCTTCCGCCACTACCGCGACTACGACGTGGTCTCGGTGACCACCCTGCTGCGCGACGACGACGGCCAGGTCGTGACCAGCGGCTCCTCTACGCTGCTGGTGCACACCCAGCCCGGAACCTGTGCGCGAACGGGGACGTCCGGCCGGCCGCACGATCTCGAACCGGTTTCGGCGCCACGGCGCCTGCGCACGCCGCAGCGCGACCGGATCCAACCGTCGCTGCCGCGCCCTCTCGTGGATCTCGGCCCGCTGGCGGTGGGCGCGGATCTGCCCGCCGACACCGTCACGGTCGCGGCCGACGATGTGGTGCGGCACGCCGGTGTCGTCGATCCGCACCGTTGCGGCACCACGGCGGGAACGGTGCCCGGCATGCTGACGTTCGGCCTGGTCGCGGGATATCTCGGTCGCTGGCTCGGCGATCCGACCGCGCTGACGAAACTGCGGGTGCAGTACGCGCCCAAGATGCACTATCTGCCCGTCGACTCCGATGCTCCGGCGTCGATCCTGTTCGGCGGACAGGTCGGCTGGCTCAGTTCGCGCCGCCGGATGGTGACCGTCGTGGTCGACGCATTCTCCAAGGGGCGCAAGCTGTTCGGCTACGCGACCGCCGAAGCTCGACTGGGCTGAGGCCGGGCCGACCGGCCTCGGTGACGCCGCCGGTCAGCGATCCTCGTTCTCGCCGCGCTCGTCACCGGCGTCCGGCGGATTCGTGCCCGAACCGGAATCGTCCTGGGCGGCAGTGCCTTCCGGGCTCTTGTCGCCTGCCGCGTTCTCGTTCGGCCGCTCCTGTTGCGCCGCAGCGCCTTCGCGGCGTTCGCGAGCCTCGGTCTCGGCCAGCTGCGCCAGCGGATCGTCGAAAACATCGGCGCCGCCGCCGATCACACCGTCGATGAAGCCGCTCGGCTTGTCGAGATCCTCGGAGCTGGGCAGCAGATCCGGATGCGCCCACACCGCGTCGCGCGCCGACATTCCCGCGTCGGTGGTCAGCCGCTGCCACAGCGTGGCCGCCTCCCGCAGCTTGCGCGGACGCAACTCCAAGCCGACCAGCGTGGCGAAGGTCTGCTCGGCCGGACCGCCGGTGGCGCGGCGGCGGCGCAGCGTCTCGGCCAGCGCACCCGCACCGGGCAGCCGGTCGCCGACCGCCTCGGCCACCACGACCTGAACCCAGCCCTCGATCAGTGCCAGCAGCGTTTCCAGCCGCTCCAGCGCGGCCTTCTGCTCCGGGGTGGTCTGCGGTTCGAAGGTGCCCTGCGACAGCAGTTCCTCGAGTTTCGACGGATCGGTCAGCGACATCGGATCGATGTTCTGCGCGGCCTCCTCGATCGCGGAGAAGTCCATGCGGATGCCCCGCGCGTAATCCTCGACCGCGCCCAGCACCTGCTGCCGCAGCCACGGCACATGGGCGAACAGCCGCTGGTGAGCGGCCTCGCGGGCGGCCAGATAGACCAGGATCTCGCTTTCGGGACGTTCCAGGCCCTTGCTGAATTCGCTGATCGCGCTGGGCAACAGCGCCGCGGTTCCGGCCGGACCCAGCGGCAGCCCGATATCGGTGGAGGTCAGCACCTCCTGGGCGAGCTGTCCCAGCGCCTGCCCCAGCTGCGAGCCGAAGGCCAGACCACCCATCTGCCCGAGCATGCCGAGCATCGGCCCGGCGAACTGCTTGGCCTCCTCCGGCAGTGTCGAACTCCACATACCCGAGACCTGCTCGGCGACCGGATCGCACAGCCGCTTCCAGGTCGGCAGTGTCTGCTCGATCCAATCGTTGGGCGACCACGCGACCGTCCTGGTGGCCCCGGCGGGCAGGGTGGTCGCCGCGTCCAACCACAGTTCGGCCAGATGCGCGGCATCGCTGACGGCGCGCTGCGCACCGTCGGTGATCGGCGCGACCGTCGATCCGAGTTGCTGGCGAGCCAGCCGCTTGGCGACGTCGTAGTTGACCGGACTCGCCTGGCCGCCCGGCTGGCTCATGGTGGAGAACATCTGCCCGAGCGAGGTCAGCATCTGCCCGAAGGCCGCGGGATCGAATCCGGCCGCGCCCGAAGACCCCATGCCGAAGGCGAAGGGGTTGTTCGCTCCGGAACCGGCCTGATCGTCACGCTTGTCGCGGTCGGGATCGTCGTCGCGGTTCGAGAATCCGAAGGGCACGTCGCTCATGCCCCCAAGGCTACGCGGATGGTGATCGTGGAGCCGCTACTGTGGGCCGGGTGAATCGTCGGATCATCACCTTGATAGCGGCTCTGGTGCCCGTGCTCGTCCTCGGTGTGGTGGGCAGTGCGGTGACGGTGCCGTTCGTCGCTCTCGGCCCTGGTCCCACCTTCAATACCCTCGGCGAGGTGGAGGGCAAGCAGGTCGTCGCGGTGCAGGGCGCCGCGGTGGATCCGACCTCGGGACACCTGAACATGACGACGGTCTCCGTTCGCGACGGGCTGAATATATTCGAGGCGATGGGCTTGTGGGTGGACGGCCGCTACGGCTTGGTGCCGCGCGCCGAGGTCTACCCGCCCGGCGTTCCCCGCGACCAGGTGGACAAGTCCAACCAGGCCGATTTCAAGGAGTCCGAGGACAACGCCGAACTGGCGGCGCTGAACTTTCTGAAGTATCCGACCAAGGTTCAGGTGCGCGTGGTGGCCGACGACGGCCCTGCCAAAGCGGTGCTGCAGAAGGGCGACGAACTTGTGAGCGTGAACGGGAAACCGATCGCGACCTCCAAGGACGTGATCGACGCGGTGCAGGGCGCCGCCCCGGGGACGACGATCCCGATGGTGATCCGCCGCGGCGGCGCCGAACAGACGGTCGAGGTGAAACTCGGTGCGCGCCCGGACGATTCGAACAAGGCCTACCTCGGCGTCACTCCGCAGCAGGTGCCGGCCGGTCCGCTGCAGGTCGATTTCAACCTCGCCGATATCGGCGGCCCCTCGGCCGGCCTGATGTTCAGCCTGGCCCTGGTCGACAAGCTCAGCCCCGGTGAACTCAACGGCGGACGCTTCGTCGCCGGCACCGGGACCATCGATCCGCAGGGCAAGGTCGGCCCGATCGGCGGTATCCAGTACAAGATGATCGCGGCCCGCGACGCCGGCGCGGAGACCTTCCTGGTCCCCGCCGACAATTGCAACGAGGCCCGCCAGCGCACCCCGGAGGGCCTGAAGCTCGTGAAGGTCGACACGTTGACCGCCGCGGTGCAGTCGCTGGACGACATCAACGCCGGACGCCCGGCCCCCAGCTGCGGTTAATCCGGCTCGTTCTCGAGCGTGTGGCGCAGCGCGTCGACCAGGTTGGGGGCCAGGTTCGGCGCGGTGCGCAGATCCAGCTCGGGGAAGGCCTCGTCCTCCTCGGGGCGTAACTGCAACAGGCACAACGAGACTCCGTCGCGGAGCACGCCCGCGTAGAGCCGGGCGTCGCGGCGTTCGGGATGCGTCTGCGCGGCGTCGCGGCCGGCGGCGTCGGCGGCGTCGCGGTCGGCCAGCAGCGGTGCGATGGCCTCGTCGAGCGTGCGTTCGGCGGTCGGCGGCAGCACCACGATCTGCTGCACCAGCACCACCCCCTCGACGGCGGGCGGCCAGCTGGTGGTGGCGAGGAATTCGTCGAGCGCCATCGAATCGCCGCTCAGATCGTCCGGAAGCGGTTCCTGGGCGATGGGAGTCAACGCGGCCCCGTCGTCGAGCTGATCCTCGAGCGTCGGCTCGGCGGCCACCAGGTCGGCGGTCGGCACCAGCGCGAACAACTGCGGCGGCTGATCCCAGCCCTCGGTGTCGGCGAACTCGGCCACGTCCCGGATGCAGCGGTACAGGGCGGAGGAGGGATTGTCCACAGTCACGGCCGACACTGTACGTCCAGCGCGAGCGCCCGCGTCCCCGCCACGGCATACCGGAGCCATCCCGATCCAAGCCGACCCGTTTTACGTAGAGTGGGGCGCGAGAGACGGTCCGCAGGGACCATACGCATCATCGGACTGCGGTGTATCGGCGACAATCGCTTCGGTACGCCGCCGGACCTGGGAGAGTGGCATCGTGGGCATGCGCCCCCCGACAGGCTTACCTTCGCTGTCTCGCCGCAGCCGGATATTGCTGATCACCGCGCTCGTGATTGCGGCGTTACTGCTGGTCGGCCCCCGGTTGACCGACGCGTACACCAACTGGTTGTGGTTCGGCGAGGTCGGCTTCCGCCAGGTGTTCACCACGGTGCTCGTCACCCGGCTCCTGTTGTTCCTCATCGTCGCGATCGTGGTCGGGGCCCTGGTCTGGCTGGCGTTGCTGGCCGCCTATCGAACGCGCCCGGTCTTCGTCCCGGTGTCCGGTCCCAGCGATCCGATCGCCCGCTACCGCACCACCGTGATGGGCCGGTTGCGGCTGTTCGGCATCGGCATCCCGGTCCTGGTCGGCCTGCTGTCGGGGTTGGTCGCACAGTCGAGCTGGGTCACGGTGCAGCTGTTCCTGCACGGCGGCTCGTTCGGGATCAAGGATCCGCAGTTCAACATCGACGTCGGTTTCTACGCCTTCGATCTGCCGTTCTACAAGCTGCTGCTGAACTGGCTGTTCGTGGCGGTGGTGATCGCGTTCTTCGCCAACCTCGTCACCCACTACATCTTCGGCGGGCTGCGGCTGTCCGGGCGGGAGGGCACGCTGACCCGCCCGGCGCGCATCCAGCTGGCGCTGATCGCGGGCACGTTCGTGGTGCTGAAGGCGGTCGCCTACTGGTTCGACCGGTATTCGCTGCTGTCGAGCACCCGCAAGGAACCCACCTTCACCGGCGGTTCCTACACCGATATCAACGCCGTCCTTCCGGCCAAGCTGATCCTGATGTCGATCGCGATCATCTGCGCCGTCGCGTTCTTCGCCGGCGTGGTGCTGCGCGATTTGCGCGTGCCCGCGATGGCGGCCGCCCTGCTGTTGCTGTCGTCGATCCTGGTCGGCGCGGTGTGGCCGCTGGTGGTCGAGCAGTTCGAGGTACGCCCGAACGCCGCGACCAAGGAAGCGACGTACATCGAACGCAACATCACGGCGACGCGGCAGGCCTACGGGCTCACCGACGACAAGGTCTCCTACGTCGACTACAAGGGTTCGCAGACGAAGGACCCGGGTTCGATTCCGGCCGATCAGCAGACCATCGGCAACATCCGGCTGCTGGATCCGAATCTGCTGACCCAGACCTTCATCCAGCGCCAGCAGCTGCAGAACTTCTACGGCTTCCCGGACCCGCTGGACATCGACCGCTACACCATCAACGGCGAGAAGCAGGACTACATCGTCGCGGCTCGCGAACTGGTGCCGCAGAACCTGTCGGGTAACCAGACCGACTGGATCAACAAGCACACCGTCTACACCCACGGTGACGGCTTCGTCGCCTCTCCGGCCAACCGGGTGAACGTGGCCCCGCCCAAGGAAACCCAGCAGGCGGCCACCGGCGCCGGCACCAGCAGCTCCAGCGGCGGGTACGGATATCCGGTCTTCAACGTCGGCGACAAGTCGACGGTCAGCGATCTGTTCACACCGAAGGACAGGCAGGCCATCCCGGTCGATCAGCCGCGCATCTACTACGGCGAGATGATCTCGAAATCGGATGCCGACTACGCCATCGTGGGCGGGAACAACCAGCCGCCGCGCGAATACGACACCGGCACCGAGCAGTACACCTACACCGGCCAGGGCGGTGTCCCGATCGGCAACTGGTTCAACCGGCTCGCCTTCGCCGCCAAGTACGCCGAACGCAACATCCTGTTCTCCGGCGCCATCGGCTCGGATTCGAAGATCATCTACAACCGTGATCCGCGCAGCCGCGTACAGCAGGTGGCGCCGTGGCTGACCACCGACGGCGATATGTACCCAGCCGTGGTGAACGGACGCATCCTCTGGATCGTCGACGCCTACACCACGCTCGACAACTTCCCGTACGCGCAGCGGACCTCGCTGGAGGGAGTCACCGAGGACAGCATCGATCAGAACACCGGTCGCACGCTGCCGCGCAAGGAAGTCAGCTACATCCGCAACTCCGTCAAGGCCACGGTCGACGCCTACGACGGCACGGTCAACCTCTACGACGTGGATCCCACCGATCCGGTGCTCAACGCGTGGCGCGGGGTGTTCCCGAACTCGGTGAAGCCGCAGAGCGAGATCTCGCCGGAGCTGCGTGCCCACTTCCGGTATCCGGAGGATCTGTTCAAGGTGCAGCGCGAGATGCTGGCGCGCTACCACGTCAACGATCCGCGCGAGTTCTTCACCAACAACGCGTTCTGGTCGGTGCCCAACGATCCGACCTCCGACACCCCGACCAACGCCCATCAGCCGCCGTACTACGTGCTCATCGGTGATCCGAAAACCGGTCGGCCGCAGTTCAATCTGACCAGTGCGATGGTCGGCTTCAAACGCCAGTTCCTCGCGGCGTACATCCAGGTCGCCTCCGATCCGGAGAACTACGGCAAGTTCACGGTGCTCAAGTTGCCGACGGATTCGCAGACGCCGGGGCCGCAACAGGTCCAGACGTCGATGACCACCGATGCCCGCGTCTCGAACGATCGGACATTGTTGACCGGTGGTAACACCAACAAGATCAAATACGGCAACCTGCTCACCCTGCCGATCGGCGAAGGCGGCATCCTCTACGTCGAACCGTGGTACCTGGAACGCAACAGTGGACCGACCACGGCGTCCTTCCCACAGCTGGTGAAGGTGCTCGCCTCCTATGGGGACAAGGTCGGCTACCAGTCCACGCTGGGTGATGCGCTCAACGACGTGCAAGACGGGCTGGGCGCCGCGACCACCCAGCAGCCGGGGCAGGCGGCGATCAACCCGCCCGGCCAGCAGGGCAGTACCTCACCACCGCCGTCGAATCAGAACACGCCACCGCCGTCCACGACAGCGCCGCCGCCGACCACCGGGTCGGCCGGGAAGGACGCGGCGGTCAAGGAGCTCAACGACGCCCTGAAGGGGGTCGAGGACGCCCAGAAGTCGGGTGACCTCGGCCAGCTGGGCAAGGCGCTGGAAGGGCTCCAGAAGGCCATCGACGATTACAACAAGGCCGGCGGTTAACGGCCGGCCGGTGATCGACGACAACGGCGCCCCGGGATCACCCGGGGCGCCGTTCGCGTTCTGCGCCCGTGCCTGGCCGGGCGGCCTCGACGACGGGCCTGCCGCACAAACGGCATTCGGCGCCGCCATCGCACGGATGGCGGCGCCGAATGCATGAGAAGCGTGCGCGGTACTACCGCGCTCGGGCTCAGCGGCCGAGAGAGTCGATCAGACCGCTGTTCTGGTCGAGGATCTGCCGGAACTGCTCGCCCACACCGAACTGCTGCGCGGCCTGCTTGCCGGCGTCGGTGGCCTTGTTGATCAGGTCCTGGCGATCGTCAGGCAGCTGGACCGGAGCGGTCGGCTCGGGCTGCGGGGCCGGCCGGGTCTCCTCGGCGGGCGCGTAGCGCAGGTACTGGCCGCACACCGGCCAGGCGCCGGAGCCCTGGGTCTGCAGCACGTTCTCCGCGACGCGGATCTGCTCTTCCTTGCTCGCGTTCTGCGGCGAGCCGCTGCCACCGTTGGCGCTCCAGGTGGACTGCGTGAACTGCAGGCCGCCGTAGTAGCCGTTGCCGGTGTTGATATTCCAGTTGCCGCCGCTCTCGCACTGCGCGACACCGTCCCAGTCGTGGGCGGGCGCAGCCGAAGCAGTGGTGGAAGCTGCGAACGGGACGGCAACAAGGGCGCCGGCGACGGCGGCGAAGCCGAGGGCGCGACTGCTGATCTTCCGGTTCTTGTTCATGGTGGTGTCCCTCCCTGCGCCCGCCGGCTCGGCGATGGTCCGCCGCGTCCCTGCCCCCAGGAGGTCGGGGATCCCCGAACCGCGGGGCAGGGTTGCCGGTGTGCAACGGTTCGGGTCTGGATGCCCATCACGGGTTCGCTCCGGGCCGCGTTCGACCATAACGAAGAGATCTCGACAGATCACGTCTTGATAACAGACACAATTGCATGAAGCGAATAACCGGATTCCGGCGTTGATGCAGGTTGGCTATGCAGTGGTCGGACATTCCGGTCGTTCGTTATGTGGTCGTTATGTGCGATGAATCACGCGCAAATAGTGGGCTGGGTCACGTTTTTTCGGGCTGCTTTTTGGAAACGCGCGCGTTTCCCAAGACGTTCTCCGTCATTCGGGGTGAAGCGATGCTTCCGCATCGAGTCGCCGGTTCGAATGGTTCGGCGTATCCGTGTGGCGATCCCGCGTTGTTCGGCGGGTCGATGGTCCCCCGTGATCCGTGAGAGCCGGGTCGCCGACCGTATTCCGCGATGTGGAACCCGCTCATGGAGGTCGCGGCGGTCGGCGCCGAAATCGCGTCTGCGCTTCTCGAAAACCGCTCTGACCACAGGATTTGCTACGCCTGTCGACTCGTGTGTAATGTTGTGTTCACCGACGCGGGGTGGAGCAGCTCGGTAGCTCGCTGGGCTCATAACCCAGAGGTCGCAGGTTCAAATCCTGTCCCCGCTACTAGTGAAAAGGTCCCGGAACCAGAAGGTTCCGGGACCTTTTTCGTTTCTGTCATGCCGCCGGGGGCCTGGTCGCGCCTCGATTCGCGCCGATGGCAGCGCGTGGGCGGCGGAGGCGGCTATTCAGCGGTCGCGGAGCTGCCGACACTGCCCGATCCGGGTGCCGAAGCGGTGTCGATGCGGCGAACCCGCAGGCAGTGGGCGGTTCTCGGTGGTGCGACGGGTCATCGGACAGCGGCGCTCATCACACTATTCCCACTGCTGGCAAGCCCGAGAGCGGCCAAATACTGTTCAGTAACTATGAGTCCTGTGCTGTTGTACGAACCCCGAAAGGGATCCTTGTGATAGATCACGGCGCCGTAGCGTAGATGCGTCGTACGCACCCCGCTCGGGCACTACCTCTTCTCCGCGCGCCCCGATACTCCGGCAAACCCTGCAGCGCACCGGCTTTCGGTCGCTCGCGGGTCGGTTGCCGCGCCGAACTCGTCATATCGGAGCGGCCGGCAACCTCTGCTCCGGGTCGACTCCGGCCGCGCGTGGATGACGCTCATATATCGTTCGGGACTCTTCGCTGGGCCGTGAACGCGTCGAAATACGTTGTATAGAAGCAGAATTCGTACCCTCTCCCGAGTAATGGCGAGGGTGTTGGCGAGTTCGCGCGTTCATCGAGGAAGGAATTTCAGAGGTGACCGGATCGGCAAATGCCGTCGCTATCGTCGGTATGTCCTGCAGAATGCCGGGGGCGGCCGATCTCGACAGTTACCGGCAAATGCTCCGAGACGGGCGCGCCGCCGTGATCGGGGCCCCGGCCGGACCGGAGGACATCACCGAGCGCGCCGATTTCCTCGGAATCGCAGCGGAATTCGACGCGGACTTCTTCGGGATCGCGCCCGACGAGGCGCGGGCGATCGACTCGCGGCATCTGCCGGCGCTGGAACTCGGCTGGGAGGCGCTCGAGAACGCGGGGGTGGTCGCCAACGCGCTCGAGGGACTGCCCTGCGGTGTCTTCGTATCCGGCACCGAGGATCACGGCATCGCTGAGCGTCTATCTGCCCACTTCGGCTTCGCGGGCCCGAGCGTCACGGTCGGCGACGCGCACGCATCGTCGCTGATGGCGGTCCGGCTGGCATATGCGAGCGTGTGCGGCGGCGACAGCGAGCTCGCGCTGGCCGGCGGGTCGTGGGAGCGCGGCGAGGGCGGCGGGATGGTGGTATTGAAACCGCTCACCCGGGCACTCGCGGACGGCGATCGGATCCATGCCGTGCTCCGGGAAGGTGCGGCGGGTGATGGAAGTCGAGCGTCGAGCGCGCCGGGTATCGCGAGCCTCATCGAGGCCGCACTATGTCTGAGCGGCGCGGAGTCGGGGGCCGAACCGGACTCCACGGCGTCGGATCGACGAAACCGATTCGCGGACAATATGTTCCGCGACGACGCCGACGGCAAGGAATGGACCGTCGCGGAATTCCGGGTCGCGGGCGTGTCGTTCGACCCGGGCCGCCCGGATCTCCGTCCGATCGTGGCGCCGCCGGCCGCGGTGCCGTGGGTGGTCTCGGCCCGAAGCGAGAGCGGCGTGCGGGCCCAGGCGGCCCGGTTGCGGGAATGGCTGCTGCGTCACCCGGAGCTGGACGCGGTCGACGTGGCCTACTCGCTGCGCACCACGCGAGCCCAGATGCCTTGGCGCGGAGGCGTTGTCGGGCAGGACCGCGCGGAACTGCTGACCGGCCTGGCGGCGTTGGCCGACCCGGCCGCACCCGCCCCGGCGATCGAACCGATCACCGGCCGGGCGCAGCGGCGGCGCATCGCCTTCGTCTTCCCGGGCAACGGCAGCCAGTGGGAGGGAATGGCGCGGGGTCTGCTCGATTCGGACCGCGCCTTCGCGGAGTCGATCGCCGAATGTGAAGCGGCCCTCGCCCCGTACGTCGACTGGTCGCTGACGGCGGTGCTGCGTGGCGACGCGGACGCGCCCGCGCCGGCGACCGCGGATGTGGTGCAGCCCGTTCTCTTCGCGGTGATGGTCTCGCTGGCCCGGATGTGGCGAGCGGCCGGTGTCGAGCCGGACGTCGTGGTCGGCCATTCTCACGGCGAGGTGGCCGCCGCCCACATTGCCGGTGGACTGTCGCTGGACGATGCGGCGCGGGTGGTGGCGCTGCGGTCCCGGGCGATCGCCGACGAGTTGGTCGCACAGGGCGGAATGGCCTCGATCGCGCTGGACGCCGAGGCGGTGCGAGAACGTCTGACGAAGTACGGGGACCGGCTGGTGCTGGCCGCGGTGAACGGACCGGCGCAGAGCGTGGTTTCCGGTGACGTGTCTGCGCTCGAGGAGTTCCTGGCCGACTGTGCTCGCGAGCAGGTGCGGGCCCGCCGGGTAGCGATCGACTATGCGTCGCATTCGCAGGCGGTCGAGCGGATCCGGGAACGGCTGCTCACCGAACTCGCGCCGATCCGCCCGCGGTCCGGCTCGGTGCCGTATTTCTCTCCCGTCGTCGCCGACCGGCTGGATACGGCGGAACTGGACGCCGAGTACTGGTATCGGTCGGAACGGGAACCTATCCGATTCGCCGATGCCGTCGCGGCGCTGATCGACGCGGGCATCACCGGATTCATCGAGGTCAGTCCGCATCCGGTACTCACCATGGGTATCGCCCGGACCGCCGAGGCGGTCGGCGCCGACGGCCCTGCTGTCGTCGGATCGCTGCAGCGCGGCGCGGGGGGCCCAGCCCGATTCCTGACCTCGCTGGTTCAGGCCTACTGCGACGGTGTGCCGGTGGATCCGGCCGCGCTGGTGCCGGGCGGAGCGCGGGTCGAACTGCCGCCGTACGCGTTCCAGCGGCGCAGCGTCCGGAGCGGTGCATCGGCCGACACGGCAGGTACCGATACGGCGGCTCCGATCTCCGCGGGCGGCGCGGCGGGCGACAGCCCGCTGGCTCGCCTTCTGCTGGCTGCACCCGAATATCAGCGCCGCACAATCGCTCTCGATATCGTTCGCGAACACGCTGCCGCGGTATTGGGCCACGACTCTGCCCGGACCATCCACCCTGACCTGCCGTTCACCGATCTCGGTTTCGACTCCGTCAGCGGGCTCGCACTGCAGAACCGGCTGAAGCGGGTCACCGGTGTAGCGCTGCCGGCGTCGCTCGTCTTCGACCATCCGACCGCAGAGGCGGTGGCCGCTCTGCTGCACTCCCGGGGCACCGGCACGGACCGAGGGGCGCACCGGGTGACCCGCCGGACGACCACGGACGAACCGATCGCCGTCGTCGGTATCGGCGCCCGATTCCCCGGTGGGGTGCGGTCGGCCGAGGACCTCTGGGACCTGACCGCCGAGGGCCGCGATGTGATCGGCGATTTCCCGACCGACCGAGGCTGGGACCTGGAGCGGTTGTTCGATCCCGATCCGGCGAAACCCGGCACGGTGTACACCCGCCGCGGCGGATTCCTCGGTGATGCGGGCGATTTCGACCCGGACTTCTTCGGCATCAGTCCCCGCGAAGCGTCGGCGATGGACCCGCAGCAGCGACTGTTTCTCGAAACATCGTGGGAGGCGCTGGAGGACGCGGGGATCGACCCGACGTCGTTGCGCGGCAGCGACACCGCGGTCTTCGTCGGTGCCTGCTCCTCGGGCTACTCGCGACGGGTGACCGGTGAGCTGGAGGGATACCGGCTGACCGGCACGTCGCACAGCGTCGTCTCGGGGCGGGTCGCGTACGTGCTCGGGCTGGAAGGTCCGGCCGTGACGGTCGATACGGCCTGCTCGTCTTCACTGGTGGCCCTGCATCTGGCCTGCCGGGCGTTGCGCCAGGGCGAGACGTCGCTGGTGCTGGCCGGCGGTGTGACCGTCGCGGCGAGTCCGTATCTGTACGTGGACTTCGCCCGCCAGCGTGGCCTGTCTCCCGACGGCCGGTGCAAGGCGTTCTCGGCCGATGCGGACGGCGTGGTGTGGTCCGAGGGTTCGGGCGTGCTCGTCCTCGAGCGGCTGTCCGACGCGCGGCGGCTCGGCCACCACGTGCTGGCCGTGGTCCGCGGTAGCGCGGTGAACCAGGACGGCGCGAGCAACGGATTGACCGCCCCGAACGGGCCGTCGCAGGAGCGGGTGATCGCGCAGGCTCTTGCCGATGCCGGGATTCCGGCCGCCGCGGTGGACGCGGTGGAGGCACACGGGACCGGCACCGCACTGGGCGACCCGATCGAAGCGCAGGCGCTGATCGCCGTGTACGGCCAGGGGCGTGATACCGGGGAGCCGATGCGCATCGGTTCGGTGAAATCGAATATCGGCCACACCGTGGCGGCCGCCGGGGTCGCCGGTGTGATCAAGATGGTGCAGGCCCTGCGCCACGAGCGGCTGCCCCGCACGTTGCACGCCGAAACGCCCTCGCCCCATGTGGATTGGACCGCGGGTGCGGTGCGGCTGCTGACCGAGGCCGAACCGTGGGTCGCCGGCGACCGGGTGCGCCGAGCCGGGGTCTCGTCGTTCGGGATCAGCGGCACCAATGCGCATCTGATTCTCGAGGAAGCACCGGACGCCGCGCCCGTGGCAGCCGAGGACGACCACGCGGCCCCGCTGCCGGTCGTCCCGCTGCTGGTGTCGGGCAAGGGCGAGGCCGGACTGCGGGCACAGGCTGCTCGGTTGTGGGCCTGGCTCTCGGAGCGGCCGGAGCTGGATATCGCCGATGCGGCCTACGCGCTCGCGACGTCGCGGGCGCAGCTGGATTCACGAAGTGTGATCCTGGGGCGCGACCGGGACGAGGTGCTCGAGAGGTTGGCGACTTTCGCCGAATCGGGAACCGGCACCGGGGTGATCGACGGCGTCGTCGGCTCGGGCCGCACGGCCTTCCTGTTCACCGGGCAGGGCGCCCAGCGGGCCGGGATGGGTTCGGGTCTGTACCAGGCGTTTCCGGTATTCGCGGTGGCGTTGGACGAGGTGAGTGCGCACTTCGATCCGTTGCTCGGCCGTTCCCTGCGCGAGCTGATGTTCACCGATACCGAGGGTGTGCTGGGTCGGACAGAGTTCACCCAGCCCGCGCTGTTCGCCTTCGAGGTGGCGCTGTATCGGCTGCTGGAATCGTTCGGCGTCACTGCGGATGTGCTGATCGGCCATTCGATCGGAGAGGTCGCGGCCGCCTATCTCGCGGGCCTGTGGTCGACGGCGGACGCCTGCCGGCTGGTGGCGGCCCGCGGTCGCCTGATGGGTGCGCTCCCGCCGGGTGGCGCGATGCTGGCCGTCGGGGCCGCCGAATCGGACGTGAACGAGGTCGTCGAGCGGTATTCCGGGCGCGTGTCCGTCGCCGCGGTGAACGCGCCCGAGGCCCTCGTGGTGTCGGGGGCGGAGGCGGCGGTCGCCGAGATCGAGGAGCTGTTCGTCCGGCGCGGGTGCAAGACGTCGCGGCTGCGGGCCGGGCACGCGTTCCACTCGGAGCTCATGGAGCCGATGCTGGACGAATTCGCTTCTGTGGCAGCGGAATTGACCTATCATCGGCCGCGCCTGCCGGTGGTGTCGAATCTGTCCGGCCTGCTCGCGGGCGACGAGCTGCTGGAGCCGTCCTACTGGGTGCGGCACGTGCGGGACGCGGTGCGCTTCGCACCGGGGATCGAGACGTTGCACGCTTCGGGAGTGCGTCGATTCCTGGAGGTCGGCCCCGACGCCGTGCTCACCGCGCTGACCCGGCAGACCCTCGGGGAAAGCGCGGATTCGGTGGTGATGGCGGCCGCGCGCCGGGATCGCGACGAGACCGTGCAGTTGTCGACGATGGTGGCGCAGGCCCACACGTCCGGTGTCCGGGTCGATTGGACGGCGCTGTTCCGGCGTCGTCCCCAGCTGCGAATTCCTCTGCCCACGTATGCATTTCAACGTCGGCGCTATTGGTTGCCCGATGTCGCGGACAGCGCCGATGTGCGGCTGACGGGGCTGGATCGCACCGACCATCCGCTCGTGGGTGCGGCGGTGTGGCTGCCGGAAGCGGACGGCGTGGTGCTGGCGGGCCGGCTGTCGCTGTCGAGTCATCCGTGGTTGGCCGATCACGCGATCGGCGGTTCGGTAGTGGTACCGGGGACGGCATTCGTGGAGCTGGCGCTGCACGCCGGGGCGGTGGTCGGCAGTCCCCGGCCGGCCGAGCTGATCGTGACCGCCCCGCTGATCGTGCCCGCGACGGGCGCCGTCGAATTGCGGGTGATGGTCGGCGGTCCCGATGCCGGCGGTTCCCGGCAGCTGTCGGTGCATTCGCGGCCCCAGCACGACGGCGAAGCGGAGGCGGCACCGTGGGTGCGCCATGCCACGGGAACGCTTGTGGCAGAAGCTCCCTCGGCGCCCGCGCAGCAGCCGGACAGGTGGCCGCCGGCCACGGCGCAGCCCGTGTCGATCGACGACGCCTATGCGGAGCTGGCCGGGCGCGGCTACGACTACGGTCCCGCTTTCCGTGGGCTGACCGCACTGTGGCGGCACGATGGCGAGGTCTTCGCCGAATTGACGTTGCCGGAGCAGGCCCAGTCCCCGGACGGCCGCACGACGGGGTACACCTCGGCGGGCCGATTCGGTGTGCACCCGGCGTTGCTGGATGCGGTGCTGCACGCGCTGCTCGCCGGCGGCCTGGTGGACGCGCCGGCGCCGGATACGATTCTGGTCCCGTATTCCTGGGAGAACATCGACATCCGTGCCGTGGGGGCCACCTCGCTGCGAGCCCGGTTGGCGGCGGCCGATCTCGAGGGCCGTGATCGGCGAATCACGGTGTCGCTCACGGATTCCCACGGCGTTCCTGTTGTCGAAATCGGTGCGGTGACCATGCGCCCGATTCCCGTGGGAGCACTCGGCGACGCGGCGGCGGATCGGTCCGGCCTGTATCGAATCGATTGGGAAGCGGCGCGGTCGGATTCGGCGGATCCGTCCGCACCGGGCCTCGCTGCGCTGCCGGGCGCGAATATCGCCGGTATCGGCGAGACGTATGCCTCGCTCGCCGAACTCGTTGTGGCCGAGGATCTTCCGGGCGCCGTCGTCTGGCGGGTGCCCGTCCGTGCCGTCGGCGATCCCGTGGCGGGAGATCCGGGCCCGGTCCGGACCGGAGTGCACGCCACCCTGGCGATGCTGCGGGCGTGGCTCGCGGCGGAACGTCTGTCCGATGCGCGGTTGGTGGTCGCCACCACGGGCGGCGCCGGGCCGGTCGGCGCGGGCGCGCACCCGGCCGCCGCGGCGGTGTGGGGATCGGTGCGCAGCGCGCAGTCGGAGCATCCGGATCGGTTCGTGCTGATCGACGAGGATCCCGCCGAGCCGCTGTCGGCCGACCGCATCGGCGCGGTACTGCGTTCGGGCGAGCCCCAGGTCGCGGTGCGCGGTGGGCAGATTCTGGTGCCGCGGCTGACACGAGTGCCCACGTCGGCGGCTGCCCCGCCGGCGCCGGCGGCGGACGCGACGGTGCTGATCACCGGCGGCACCGGTGGTCTCGGCGCCGTGTTCGCCCGCCACCTCGTCGCCGCACACGGTGTGCGACGGCTGGTGCTGACCTCGCGGCGCGGTCACGAAGCGCCGGGTGCGGCCGAATTGGTGCGCGAGTTGACGCAGGCCGGCGCCGATGCCCGGGTGGTCGCCTGTGATGTCGCCGACCGCGACGCGGTGCGAGACCTGCTGGGCACCATCGCATCCGACGACCGGTTGGCCGTCATTCACACGGCCGGGGTCTTGGACGACGGCACCGTGGAGTCGCTGACCGACGAGCAGGTGGATCGAGTGCTGGCGCCGAAGGTGGACGGTGCGTGGCATCTGCACGAGCTGACCCGGGACCGCGATGTCTCGGCGTTCGTGCTGTTCTCATCGATCGCAGGGTCGCTCGGCTCGGCTGGGCAGAGCAACTACGCGGCGGCGAACGGCTACCTGGATGCGCTGGCGCAGCAGCGGCGGGAAGCGGGCCTGCCGGCGACAGCGCTGGCCTGGGGGCCGTGGCAACAGGACAGCGGCATGACCGGTGATCTCGACCGCGCGGCCATGGCGCGCTGGGAGCGACTGGGTTTCGGTCAGCTCGGCGAGGCCGAGGGCGTGCGGCTGTTCGACCAGGCCCTCGTCCACCCCGAGGCGCAGCCGGCGCCGATCCGGTTCGATGCGACGGCAGTGCGCCGCCAGACCGATGTCGCCGCGGTTCCCGCGGTCCTGCGCGGCTTCGCGCGGCGCGCATCCGCGCCGGTGGCCCGCACGGCCGGTGCGCTCGGCGCCCGCTTGGCCGCGGCGCCCGATGCCCGGCGCGGTGAGGTGATACTCGACCTCGTGCGCGAGCACGCGTCCGCGGTGCTGGGCTACACCTCGCCCGGCGAGGTCGATGTCGAAAAGCCGTTCAGCGCCATGGGTTTGGACTCGCTGGGCGGTGTGGAGTTCCGTAACCGGCTCGGCAAGGCGACGGGCGTGCGGCTGCCCTCGACCCTGGTATTCGACCACCCCACCCCCGCGGCCGTGGCGACATTCGTGCGGTCGCTCGTGGAACAGAAGGACGGATCCGCCGCCTCCGCGGAGCGCGGCGCGACACCGATCCGCGCGGACGAACCGATCGCCATCGTCGGGATGGCGTGCCGGTATCCGGGTGGCGTCGGATCGCCGGACCAGCTGTGGGATCTGCTGGTGTCGGAAACCGACGCGATCGGCGAGTTTCCGGCGGATCGCGGGTGGGATCTGGAGCGGCTGTTCGATCCCGATCCGGAGCATTCCGGAACGTCCTATATCCGGGAGGGTGGATTCCTCACCGGCGCAGGCGATTTCGACGCCGGATTCTTCGGGATCGGGCCCCGGGAGGCGTCGGCGATGGATCCCCAGCAGCGGCTACTGCTCGAGGTGGCGTGGGAAGCGCTGGAGGACGCGGGAATCGACCCGGCGTCCTTGCGGGGCAGCGATACCGGTGTCTACACGGGCGTGATGTACCAGGACTACGCGGAGGTGACGCGCAGGGCCGGGGCCGAGGTCGAGGGCTATGCCGTCACCGGTGTCATGGGGAGCGTGGCCTCGGGGCGGGTGTCGTACGCGCTGGGTTTGGAGGGACCGGCGCTGACCGTCGACACCGCCTGCTCGTCGTCATTGGTGGCGTTGCACACCGCGTGCCGCGCACTGCGCCAAGGAGAGAGCTCACTGGCGCTGGTGGGTGGCGCGACGGTGATGGCGACACCGATGGTGTTCGTGGAGTTCTCGCGGCAGCGCGGGTTGGCCCGGGATGCCCGGTGCAAGTCGTTCTCGGCGGCCGCGGACGGGATCACCTGGTCGGAGGGGGCGGCGATGCTGGTGGTCGAGCGGCTGTCCGATGCGCGGCGGCTGGGTCACGACGTTCTTGCCGTCGTGCGCGGGTCGGCGGTGAATCAGGACGGCGCGAGCAACGGTCTGACCGCGCCGAACGGTCCGTCACAGGAGCGAGTGATCATGGCGGCGCTGGCCGATGCCGGCCTGACACCGCCGGATGTGGACGCGGTGGAAGCGCACGGGACCGGGACGCCACTGGGCGATCCGATCGAGGCGAACGCACTGCTCGCCACCTACGGACAGCGCCGGTCGGAGCCGCTGCTGCTCGGGTCGTTGAAGTCGAATATCGGCCATGCGCAGGCCGCTGCCGGGGTGGGCGGCGTGATCAAGATGGTGCAGGCGCTGCGGCATCGGATGTTGCCCCGCACTTTGCATGTCGACGAGCCCAGCCCGCACGTGGATTGGTCGGCCGGTGCGGTCGAGTTGCTGACCCGGGCTCGGCCCTGGCAGGACAGCGGGCGTGTCCGGCGTGCCGGGGTGTCGTCGTTCGGGATCAGCGGCACCAACGCGCATGTGATTCTCGAGGAAGCGCCAGTGCCGACCGGCGCATCGGACTCCCCGGCCGGACCGGACGACACGCGACCGGTCGACGCCGGCCGCACCTTCACCTGGGTGGTGTCCGCGCAGAGCCGGGAAGCACTGCGGGAGCAGGCTGTTCGCCTCGCGCAGTGGTTGGGGACGCATCCGGATGCGAGACCGGGCGATATCGCGCATTCACTGTTGCGGCACCGCTCCCAGCTGGAGTGGCGCGCTGCGGTGGTGGGACGGGAACCGGCGGACCTGGCGGCCGGTGTGGCGCGACTGGCCGAATCGGCTGCCGCCGACGGCGTCGTGTCCGGGCGTGCCGTCTCGCGGCGGGTGGCCTTCGTATTTCCGGGGCAGGGCAGCCAGTGGGTGGGTATGGCCGCCGAATTGCTCGCCGCGGGTGGGGTATTCGCGGAGGCTATCGCCGAATGTGAGGCCGCGCTGGCACCGTTCGTCGATTGGTCGTTGACCGCGGTGCTGCGCGGGGAACCGGGCGCGGCCGCACTGGAACGGGTGGATGTGGTCCAACCGGTGCTGTTCGCGGTGATGGTGTCGCTGGCGCGGCTGTGGCGGGCAAACGGTGTGGAACCCGTTGCGGTGCTGGGTCATTCGCAGGGCGAGATCGCCGCCGCCGTGGTCGCAGGCGGGTTGTCGACGGCCGACGGCGCCAGGGTGGTCGCCCTGCGTTCCCGGATCGTCGCCGAGGAGCTCGCGGGCCACGGCGGTATGGCCTCGGTGCGCGCGACCACCGAGGTGGTGAGGCAGCGTGCGGCCGGGTTCGGCGACCGGATTTCGGTGGCGGCGGAGAACGGTCCGGGCGAAGCCGTGGTGTCCGGTGAGGCATCCGCATTGGACGAGTTCGTCGCCGCCTGTGCGGCCGACGGCGTGTGGGTGCGGCGGATTCCGGTCGATTACGCATCGCATTCCGCGGCGGTGGAAGCGATCCGGGATCGAGTGACAGCGGAGCTGGCCGCCGTCGAGCCGGGACCGGGTTCCCTGCCGTTCTTCTCGACGGTGACCGCGGACTATGTGGATACCGAACTGCTGGATGCCGGCTACTGGTATCGGGGGCTGCGCGCACCGGTGCGATTCGCGGAATCGGTGGCGGCATTGGCGCGTAGCGGAGTGAACGCATTCATCGAGGTCAGTCCGCATCCGGTCTTGACGGTCGGGATGGCCTCGACGGTGGAATCGCTCGGGATGGCCGATCGGGTGGCGGTATTCGGGACGTTGCTGCGTGATCGGGGCGGTCCGGAGCAGGTCGCCGTGGCTTTGGCGCAGGCGCATTGCGCGGGCGTGGCGGTGGCGCCCGGAGCGCTGGCGGCCCCGGCCGATCGGGTTTCGTTGCCGACCTACGCGTTCGAGCACCGGCGGTACTGGCTGCGGCCCGGCGCCGCGCCCGACCTACGGCAGTCGGGTCTGGCCGAAGCCGGACATCCACTGCTGGGCGCGATGCTGCGACTGCCGGATTCACCGGATGTGGTCTTCACCGCCAGGCTTTCGACGGCCGATCAGCCGTGGCTGGCCGACCACGCCGTCGCGGGCGTCGCCCTGCTTCCGGGGGCCGCGCTCGTGGAGCTGGCGTTGCACGTCGGAACACTGCTGGGAACTCCGCGGGTGGCGGAGCTGGTGCTCGAGGCGCCGCTGCCGGTGCCTACCACCGGGGCAGTCGAATTGCGGGTCATGGCAGGTGGTCCGGACGAGACCGGGGCACGGCCGGTGTCGGTGTACTCCCGTGCGCACGACGCCGACGAATCCGAGGAATGGACCCGGCACGCGGCAGGATCGATCACCACGCAGACGGAGGCACCGCCGGTCGGCTCGGCGGCGGACGCCTGGCCGCCCACGGGTGCGACGGCGTTGCCGGTCGAGGAAGCGTATGCGGTTCTGACCGAGCGCGGATACGAGTACGGCCCGGTCTTCCAGGGACTCACCGCGTTGTGGCGGCGCGACGACGAGGTGTTCGCCGAAGTCGCGCTGCCGGAATCGGCGCGGCCGCACGGCGGCGAGTTCGGGATACATCCCGCCCTGCTGGATGCCGCGCTGCACGCGATCCTGTTGAGCGGCTTGCTCTCCGACGCCGACACCGGCACCGACGCGGTGATCGTCCCCTTCTCCTGGGAGAACGTCGAGCTGTACGCGACCGGGGCGGCGTCGTTGCGGGTACGAGCGGCACGCGCCGGCACCGATCGGATCGCGGTGAGCGTGACCGATGCCGCGGGTGCGCTGGTGGCCGAGGTGGCGGCGCTGACACTGCGGCAACTCTCGACCGACACACTCCTGGGCGCTGCCCGCCGTCGCAGTGACGGTGTCGGTTACCGGGTGGAATGGGTAGCGGTGTCACCGGACGAACCGGGTGACGTCGAATTCCGGAGTCCCGGGCAGGACGAGGAAGTCGTGACGGTGGCGGGCCGGCGGGTGGCGGTCGTGCGGTTCGACCCCGCTCACCCGGCGAGCGGTGGCGCCGCCGGCGATCTCCCTGCGGCCGTGCGGGATTCGGTTACCGAGCTGACGGTGCGAATGCAGCGGCTGCTGGTGCGCGACGAACCGATCGTGGTCGTGACCCACCACGCGGTGGCCACGCATCCGGGCGAATCGGTGGATCTGTCGGCGGCCGCGGCGTGGGGTCTGTTGCGCACGGCGCAGAGTGAGCACGCGGATCGAATCCTGGTCGTCGATGTCGACGACCGCGACGATTACCGGCGTGCGGTGGCCGTGGCCGTGGCGATCGGTGACGAGCCCCAGCTGGCCCTCCGGCGCGGGGCGGTGTACGCCCCCCGGCTGGGCCGAGGTCCGGGCGATCTCGTCGGCCAGAGCGAGCTGATCCGCTCGCGGGCATGGCGGTTGGCCCATTCCGGTAAGGGCACGTTGACCGGTGACAACCTCGTCCTGGTGGAGACGCCGGAGGAGTTGCGGGAACTGGCGCCCGGTCAGGTGCGGATCGCGCTGCGCGCGGCGGGCGTCAACTTCCGCGATGTGCTCATCACCCTGGGCATGGTGTCGGATGCGACTGCCGGATCTCAGTCGATCAGCGCGACCATCTGTGTCGAGGGCGCCGGCGTGGTGCTGGAGGTTGCGCCGGACGTCACCGAATTCGCCCCGGGCGACCGGGTTTTCGGGTTCACGTCGGGGGCGGGCGCGGTGACGGTCACCGATCGGCGACTGCTCGCCCGGATGCCGCGCGGCTGGTCCTTCGCCCATGCCGCCGCGGTTCCGGTGGTGTACGCCACCGCCTATTACGGCCTCGTCGATCTGGCCGGCGCGCAACCGGGCCGGACGCTGCTGCTGCACGCGGCCACCGGTGGCGTCGGCTTGGCGGCGATCCAGTTGGCTCGACATCTGGGGTTGCGGGTGTTGCCGACGACGAGCCGGCCGAAATGGGAGGTGTTGCGCCGGCTCGGATTCGACGATTCCGAGATCGGTGATTCGCGCACCGTGGAGTTCGAGCAGAAGTTCTTCGACGCCACCGCCGGCCGCGGCGTGGACATCGTCTTGAATTCGCTGACGCTCGAATTCGTGGACGCGTCGTTGCGGTTGATGCCGCGCGGCGGCAAATTCATCGAGATGGGTCACCTCGACGAGCGTGACCCCGAGCAGGTGGCCGCCGATCACCCCGGCGTGGACTACCACCACTTCATGCTCCTGGACGTGCCGCCGGAACGGTTGGGGCAGATCCTCACCACCGTCGTCGAGCTCTTCGACGCCGGTGCCCTGGCACCCTCGGAGATCACCGCGTGGGATCTACGCCAGGCGCCGGAAGCGTTCCGCCAGATGAGTCAGGCTCGGCATATCGGCAAGAACGTGCTCACCGTGCCGGCCCCGCTGCGGCCGGAGGGCACCGTGCTGATCACCGGTGGTACGGGCGGTTTGGGCGCCGTGGTCGCACGACAGCTGATCACCGAATACGGGGTGCGCCGACTGGTGCTCGCCGGCCGGCGCGGCCCGGCGACGCCCGGTGCGGCCGAGTTGCGGGACGAACTCGCCGGGCTGGGCGCGCAGGTCGAGGTGGTGGCGTGTGACGCCGCCGATCGTGCCGCCCTGGACCGCGTGCTGGCGGCCGTACCGGCGGACCACCCGTTGACAGGTGTGGTCCACGCGGCCGGTGTGTTGTCGGACGGCCTCCTGGCCACGATGACACCGGAGCGGATCGCGGAGGTCCTGCGCCCGAAGGTCGACGCGGCATGGAATCTGCACGAGGCGACGAAGGACCTGGATCTGTCGATGTTCGTCCTGTATTCGTCGATCGCGGGTGTGATCGGCAACCCGGGCCAGTCGAACTACGCCGCCGCCAACGTCTTTCTCGACGCGCTGGCGCAGCATCGGCACGTCCACGGGCTGCCCGCGACGTCGCTGGCGTGGGGACTGTGGGCGGAGAGCACCGGGATGACCGGTGGCCTCGGGGCCGCCGATATCGCCCGGTTGCGCCGAGACGGATTCCCGCCGTTGGACATCGACGACGGTATGGCGCTGTTCGACGCGGCCCTCGCGAGTGGCCGTGCGGACGTGGCCGCGGTCCGGATCGACCGTTCGGCGCTCGCCGCGGACGGTCGCTCGATCATGCGTGGGTTGGTGCGGCCGACTCGTCGTCGCGTGACCGCTGCGGCCGCGAGCGAATCGTCGACGTTGGCGGCGCTGGTGGCGGGTCGTACGCCGGCCGAGCAGGAACGTGTGGTCCTCGACGTGATCCGGAGCCAGGCCGCGGCGGTACTGGGCCACGAGGATGTGGGGGCGATCGCACCGGATATGCCGTTCAAGGACATCGGTTTCGATTCGCTCAGCGTCATGGAGTTCCGCAACCAGTTGGTCCGAACGACCGGTCTGCAGTTGCCCGCGACGCTGGTCTTCGACTATCCGACCGCGGAGGAGCTGGCCGGCTTCGTTTACCGGCAGATCGCTCCGGCGCAGGATCCCGCGGAACGGATCGCGGCCGAGATCGACGCGCTGACGCGCAGCTGCGCCGCCGCCGAGCTGTCGCCGGAGGACCGGTCGGAGGTGGCGCGCAGACTGACCGCACTCCTGCGGCAGCTCGAGGACGGCGCCGACGACAGCGGCCCCGATCGCGCCGTCGACCGCCTCGACACCGCGGACGACCGCGAGCTTTTCGACTTCATCGACAACCTCAGCTGAGCCGACGTTCTTAGGAGCTCCCACCGATGGCCGACAACGACGAGCTGCGGCAATACCTCAAGAAGACCGCGAAGGAGCTGTACGAGACCAAACAACAACTCCGTGAGCTCACCGACCGGTCCACCGAACCCATTGCCATCGTCGGCATGTCCTGCCGGTATCCCGGCGGTGTGCGCTCGCCCGAGGACCTGTGGCGCCTGACCGCCGACGGTGTGGACGCGGTCGGCGGCTTCCCCACCGACCGCGGCTGGGATCTGCAGCGGCTCTACGACCCGGATCCGGATGTGCCGGGCACGGTGTACACCCGCGAAGGCGGATATCTCGATGCCGTCGGCGACTTCGACGCGGCCTTCTTCGGAATCAGCCCCCGTGAGGCCGCGGCGATGGACCCGCAGCAGCGCCTGATGCTCGAAGTGTCCTGGGAAGCCCTGGAGCACGCCGGCATCGATCCGATGTCGTTGCGCGGCAGCGGAACCGGCGTCTTCGCCGGAGTCATCCACCAGAACTACGGTCCGCGCATCGGCACGTCGGCGACCAGCAGTGAAACCGAAGGCCACGCCTACTTCGGCGTCGCGAACAGCGTGCTGTCCGGCCGGATCGCCTACACCCTGGGCTTCAAGGGCCCGGCGATTTCGGTCGACACCGCGTGCTCGTCGTCCCTCGTGGCGATTCACCTCGCATGTCAGGCGTTGCGCAACGGGGACGCCACCCTCGCGCTGGCCGGTGGCGTCACGGTGATGTCCGATCCGTCCCTGCTGATCTCGTTCGCGCGCCAGCGGGGGCTTTCGCCGGATGCCCGCTGCAAGGCGTTCGCGGCGGCCGCCGACGGCACCGGCTTTTCCGAAGGCGTCGGCATGCTGGTGCTGGAGCGGCTGTCCGAGGCCCGCCGGCTCGGCCACACCGTGCTGGCGGTGGTGCGTGGGAGCGCGGTGAATCAGGACGGCGCGAGCAACGGCCTGACCGCTCCGAACGGACTGTCCCAGGAACGAGTCGTCGCGCAGGCGTTGGCGAACGCGGGTCTGGGGGCCTCGGATGTCGACGTGGTGGAGGCGCACGGCACCGGGACCAAGCTGGGCGATCCGATCGAGGCGACGGCACTGATCGGCGTCTACGGGAAGGGGCGCGCACACGGACCGCTGCGTTTGGGCTCGCTGAAGTCGAATATCGGGCATACGCAGGCCGCCGCGGGGGTGGCCGGCGTGATCAAGATGGTGCAGGCGATGCGGCACGAGATGTTGCCGCAGACATTGCATCTGGATGCGCCGTCGCCGCATGTGGATTGGTCGGCGGGAACCGTACGACTGCTGCGCAGCAGCGAACCGTGGCCGGCGGGGGAGCGGGTGCGCCGGGCGGGGGTCTCCTCGTTCGGGGCCAGTGGTACCAATGCCCATCTGATCGTGGAGGAAGCGCCCACCGAGCCGGTCACGGACCCGGCGAGTGCGGATGTGCCGGATCTCGATCCCATCGCCTCCGATGTGGTCCCGCTGGTGATGTCGGCCAAGTCCCGCGACGCGCTGCGCGCGCAGGCGGATCGCTTGCGGCAGTGGCTGCTCGGCGATCCCGATGCCGATCCGTGGGACGTCGCCCATTCGCTGACGACCTCGCGGGCGCTGTTGGATCACCGCGGTGTGGTCCTCGGCCGCGGCCGCGACGAACTGCTCGCGAGCCTGGCCGATCTGGCGACGGGTGCGCCGAACACAATCGAGTCGAAAGTGCTTGCGGGACAGACCGCCTTCCTGTTCACCGGGCAGGGTGCCCAGCGAGCCGGTATGGGCGCCGGTTTGTACCGGGCGTTTCCGGTGTTCGCGGCGGCGCTGGACGAGTTGTGCGCGGAGTTCGATCCGCTGCTCGGCCGTTCGCTGCGGGAGGTGATGTTCGCCGGTCCGGATGCGGTGCTGGATCGGACGGAGTTCACGCAGCCCGCGCTGTTCGCGTTCGAAGTGGCGCTGTTCCGGCTGGTCGAATCCTTCGGTGTGACACCGGACGTGGTGATCGGGCATTCGATCGGAGAGTTGGCGGCCGCATATGTGGCCGGGGTGTGGTCACTCTCGGACGCGTGCGCCCTGGTGGCCGCGCGTGGCCGGTTGATGGGTGCGCTCCCCGCGGGCGGCGCGATGCTCGCCGTGGCGGTCGAGGAGGCGCGGGCGGTCGAGATCGCCGCCGATTCCGGCGGCGCGGTGGAGGTCGCGGCGGTGAACGGCCCGTCCTCGACGGTGCTGTCCGGAGATGTCGACGCCATCGCGGAGATCGAGCGGCGACTCGGCGCTCTCGGTGTCGAGACCAACCGGTTGCGGGTCACGCAGGCCTTCCATTCGGCGCGGATGGATCCGATGCTGGCCGAGTTCCGGTCCGTCGCCGAGAGCGTCACGTACCGCCCGCCGAACCTGCCGGTGGTGTCGAACGAATCAGGCGATGTCGCCGGAAACGCGGTGACACAACCGGAGTACTGGGTGCGCCAGGTACGCGGCTGTGTGCGGTTCGCGCCGGGAGTCGCGGCGCTGGTGGCGGCGGGAGTGCGCCGTTTTGTCGAGGTCGGCCCGAATGCGGTGCTGGCGGCGATGACTCGCGAATGTCTGGCCGAACTTCCGGAGGTCGAGCCGGCCGCTTCGGTGGTGGCGACAGCGCGGCGCTCGGTCGACGAGGTGGTGCGGTTCGCCACGGCGTTGGCTGAGCTTCAGGTGGCGGGTGCGGCAGTGGATTGGGCCCCGTGGTTCGCGGGCCGGAACGTGCGGCGAGTTCCGTTGCCCACCTATGCGTTTCAGCACCGGCGGTACTGGCTGCAGCCCGCCGGCGAGGTGTCGCCGGCGTCGGATCATCCGATTCTGACCGGCGTGGTCGGGCTGGCGGGCAGCGACGAGTGGCTGTTCACCGGCCGGTTGTCGTTGCGCACTCATCCGTGGATCGCCGACCACACGACCTACGGTGTCGTGGTCGTGCCGAGCGCGGCCTTGATCGAGTTCCTGCTCGTCGCGGGCGGCCGGATCGGCTGCGGGGTGGTCGACGACCTCACCCTGCAGGCGCCGATTCTGCCGACCGCGGACGACGAGATCGAGCTGCAGGTCCTGGTGCAAGCGCCCGACCAGGCCGGGCGTCGCCGGTTCGAGTTCTATTTCCGGACCTCGGCGGACGACGACTGGGTACACAACGCGACCGGCGCACTGGCGGCGCAAGGGGACCATGACTCGGAGTTGTCGGCGCGGTTGCGGGCGGAGCCGTGGCCGCCGGCCGACGCGGAACGGGTCGATACCGCGGGACTGGCCGAGCGGATCTACCGGGATGCCGGGCTCGAATACGGTCCGGCGTTCATCGGGGTGCGCGCCGCATGGCAGCGCGGCGACGCGGTCTTCTCCGAGGTCGTCCTCGATACCGCCGCCGCACCGGAGGCCGCTCGCCACGATCTGCATCCGGCCCTGCTGGATCTGGTGCTCCACGCGGGCTTTTCGCGGCTGATGTGGCGGGACGCGGATTTCCCTCCCGATACGGGCCGGTTGTTGTTCCGGTGGGGCGGTGCGCGATTCCACCGGCAGGCGGGTGAACGCCGGGCCGAGGTGACCTCGCTGCGGGTCGTCGCGATCGCGAGCGGGACCGAAACCATCTCCGTCGCGGCGGTCGATCCGAACGGCGACCCGATCGTCTCGGTCGACGCGGTGGTGATGCGCCCGTACGACCTCGGCGAGTTCCGGCGGATCCTGGCGCGCGACGACGTCGGCCTCTACGAGGTGCGGTGGGAGTCCGCGCCGGCGAGCCCGGCCGCCTCGCAGGCCCCGTCGATGGCGGTACTCGGCAGCGCGCCGCTACCGGGGATCGGCGCCTGCTACGGTTCCGTCGCCGAACTCGTTGCGGCCGAACGGGTTCCGGATGTAGTGGTGTGGCGAGCCGCAGCGCAGGCCAGTGCCGATGCCGCCGATGTCGCGGCGGCGGTGCGGGCGCACGTGCAGGGCACGCTGACGGTACTGAAGTCCTGGCTCGCGCAGCGATCTCTCTCCGACGTCCGGCTGGTCGTGGTGACGGCGGGAGGTGCCGGATTGCCCGAGGCGCAACCGGATCCGGCCGCCGCCGCGCTGTCGGGACTGGTGCGCAGTGCGCAGTCGGAGAATCCGGGGCGGTTCGTTCTACTCGACACCGACCCCGCCGTGTCGGTGGACGGTGATCTGATCGCGGCGGTGGTGCGCTCGGGTGAACCGCAGGTCGCCGTGCGCGGTCGGCAGCTGCTGGTTCCTCGGTTGACGCGCGCCTCGGCAGCGGACGAGACCGGTGTCGCGGCGTCGCCGTGGGATGCGACGGTGGTGATCACCGGTGGCACCGGTGGCCTGGGCGCCCTGTTCGCCCGCCATCTGGTCGCCGAACACCGTGTGCGCAGACTGGTGCTGACCTCGCGCCGCGGACCTGCGGCCCCCGGTGCCGACGCCCTGGCCGCCGAGCTGACGCGGGCCGTAGCCGACGTCCGGATGATCGCCTGCGATATCGCGGATCGCGAGGCGGTGGCACAGCTGGTGGAGACTCTCGATCCCGCCGCCGGGCCGATCGCGATCGTGCATGCCGCCGGGGTGCTCGACGACGGCACCGTCGAGTCGTCGACCCCCGAGCAGGTGGATCGGGTGCTGGCGCCGAAGGTCGACGGGGCATGGCATCTGCACGAGTTGACCCGCGACCGCGATGTGTCGGCGTTCGTGCTGTTCTCCTCCGTCGCCGCAGTGCTCGGATCCCCGGGGCAGGGCAATTACGCGGCGGCGAACGGATTTCTGGACGCCCTCGCCCAATCGCGGCGAGCGGCGGGGATGGCCGCGACCTCGGTGGCGTGGGGGCCCTGGCATCAGGGCAGCGGCATGACCGGTGAGGTGGACGATGCGGCGCTGCGCCGCTGGGCGCGCCTGGGCCTGGGGCAGCTCGCCGACGCCGACGGTCTGCGCCTGTTCGATGCGGCCCTCGCGCACGTTCGACCGATACCCCTGCGATTCGACGCGACCGTCCTGCGGCGCGCATCCGACGCCGTCGCGGTTCCCGCCGTACTGCGTGGATTCCTGCCCCGCTCGGCGCGACCGGCGCGCACCGAATCGGCCGCGGCGTTGTCGCTGGGCGCGAGGTTGGCCGGGGTGCCGGAGGCACAACGCCGTGATGTCGTGCTGGAGGTGGTGCGCGAGCAGGTGGCCGCCGTGCTGGGGCACGACTCGGGCAACGATATCGGCCCCGACCAGCCCTTCGACGAGATCGGTTTCGATTCCCTCGCCGCGGTGGAGTTCCGCAACCGCCTGGCCGAGGCCACCGGCGTGCAGCTGGTATCGACTCTCGTGTTCGACCACCCGACCCCGTCGGCGGTGGCGAAACTCGTGCACTCCCGCATCGCGCCGGTCGCGGCCGGCGCAGCCGCCGTCGAGCCCGTGCGCCGGGTGCGGACCGACGAACCGATCGCGATCGTGGGGATGGCGTGCCGCTTCCCGGGCGGTGTGGAATCACCGGACCACCTGTGGGACCTCGTCGCCTCCGGAACCGACGCGACCGGCGAGTTCCCGTCGGATCGCGGCTGGGAGCTCGAGCGACTGTTCGACCGGGACCCGGACAAACCCGGTACCGTCTACACCACCCGCGGTGGATTTCTCTATGACGCAGCGGATTTCGATCCGGGCTTCTTCGGGATCAGCCCCCGCGAAGCCGTCGCGATGGATCCGCAGCAGCGATTGCTGCTGGAAGTGTCGTGGGAGGCGCTGGAGCAGGCGGGTATCGACCCGGTATCCCTGCGCGGCAGCGATACCGGAGTGTTCACCGGCGCCGGCGCCTCGGGCTATGTCGACCGCGTCGAGGGCGAACTCGAGGGCTATCGGCTCACCGGTAACACCAGCAGCGTGATATCCGGGCGGGTGGCCTACGTGCTCGGGCTGGAGGGGCCGGCGGTGACCGTGGACACCGCATGCTCGTCGTCGCTGGTGTCGCTGCATCTGGCCTGCCAAGCGCTGCGCCAAGGTGACAGCTCGCTGGTGCTGGCCGGTGGTGTCACCGTCGCGGCCAGCCCCTATCTGTACGTGGATTTCGCGCGGCAGCGCGGTCTTTCGCCCGACGGCCGGTGCAAGGCCTTCTCCGCGGAAGCCGACGGCGTCGCCTTCGCCGAGGGTGTCGGTGTGCTGGTGCTCGAGCGGCTCTCCGATGCCCGGCGCCGGGGGCACGACGTGCTCGCGCTCGTGCGCGGGACGGCGGTGAACCAGGACGGTGCGAGCAACGGATTGACCGCGCCGAACGGTCCGTCGCAAGAACGAGTGATCGCGCAGGCACTCGCCAATGCCGGGCTCGCACCCGCCGACGTGGACGCGGTGGAGGCGCACGGGACCGGCACCCCGCTCGGTGATCCGATCGAGGCCAACGCGTTGATCGCCGCGTACGGGCAGGACCGCGGCGACCGGGAGCCGTTGCGGATCGGCTCGATCAAATCGAATATCGGCCACACCGTCGCCGCGGCCGGTGTCGGTGGCGTGATCAAGATGGTGCAGGCGCTGCGGCACGAAACCCTGCCCCGGACCCTGCACGCGGATGCGCCGTCCCCGCATGTGGATTGGTCCGCGGGCGAGGTGCGGCTGCTGACCCGGCCGGAACCGTGGCGCGCGGGGGAGAAGGTGCGCCGGGCCGGTGTGTCGTCGTTCGGTGTCAGCGGCACCAACGCGCACGCGATCCTCGAGGAGGCGCCCGCCACCCCGTCGGGCGTCTCGGCGCCGGCCGCCGCCGACCACCGACCGCCGATGCCGTGGCTGGTGTCGGCCAAGAACGAGACCGCCCTGCGGGCGCAGGCGGCCAAGCTGCGGAACTGGCTGCTCGACCATCCGGATGCCGATCCGGCGGATGTGGCGTATTCCCTTGCGACCGCACGCACGCAGCACGAGTGCCGGGCGGTGGTGCTCGGTGGTGATCGTGAGCAGATGTCGGCGCGACTCGCGGCGCTCGCGTCCGGAACACCCTCGCCCGCAGTGATTTCCGGCACGGTGTGCACGGGCAGGACGGCCTTCCTGTTCACCGGCCAGGGTGCGCAACGCGTCGGAATGGGCGCGGAGCTGGCAGCGGCGTTCCCGGTATTCTCCCGAGCGCTGGACGAGGTGTGCGCCCGGTTCGATCCCCTGGTGGGATGTTCGTTGCGGCAGGCGATGTTCACCGGGCACGGAAGTGACGCGGCCGCCGCGGAGACCGGGATGCTGGATCGGACCCGGTTGACCCAGCCCGCCCTGTTCGCCTTCGAAGTGGCGATGTGCCGGCTCATGGAGTCGTTCGGTCTGAGCCCCGACCTGGTGATCGGCCATTCGATCGGCGAGCTGGCCGCGGCGTATGTGGCCGGCGTGTGGTCGCTCGACGATGCCTGCGCACTGGTCGCGGCGCGCGGGCGGTTGATGGCGGAGCTGCCCGAGGGCGGCGCGATGCTCGCGATCGCCGCATCGGAAGCCGAAGTCGATTCGGCAACAGTCGAATTCGGTGATCGAGTAGCCATTGCGGCGGTGAACGCGCCGGCGGCCGTGGTGGTCTCGGGTGACGAAGACGCCGTCGGCGAGGTCGAGCGGCAGTTCACCGAGCGGGGCCGCCGGACGAGCCGATTGCGGGTCTCGCACGCGTTCCATTCCGCGCGGATGGAGCCGATGCTGGCCGAATTCGAGCAGGCGGCGGCCGGTGTGTCCTTCGTCGTTCCCCGCATTCCGCTGGTATCGAACGTCTCGGGCCGCATTGCCGGCGAGGAGATCTCGGATTCGGGGTACTGGGTGTCGCAGGTGCGTGCCGCGGTGCGTTTCGCGCCGGGTGTCGAGACTCTGGTGGCGGCGGGCGTGCGCCGCTTCCTGGAAGTCGGGCCCGACGCGGTGCTGGCGGCGATGACGCAGCAGACCCTTCCCGCGGAGATCGAGGAGCGCTCCGCGATCGCCGCGGCGGCCCGCCGGGAGCACGACGAGGTCGAGCAGTTCCTGACACTGCTCGGCCGAGCGCATACCGCCGGACTGCCGGTCGACTGGACTCGGCTGTTCGCCGACCGCCGCAATACCCGGGTCGCTCTGCCCACCTACGTCTTCGAACATCGCCGGTACTGGCTCGACCCCGCCGCCGGGGACGCCCGGAATACTTCGGAGCATCCGCTGCTCACCGACGTGGTGCGCGTGGGCGATCGCGACGAGTGGCTGTTCACCGGGCGGCTGTCGCTGCGCACCCAGCCCTGGATCGCCGACCACACCAGCTACGGAGTGGTGCTCGTCCCGAGCGCCGCGCTGATGGAGATGCTGGTGGTCGCCGGTCGGCGGATCGGATGCGGCGCCGTGGACGAGCTCACGCTCGAGGCGCCGATCCTCCCGCCGGCGCAGGGCGATGTCGAGCTGCAAGTGCTGGTGCGGGAACCGGATCCGACGGGCCGGCGACCGTTCACCTTCCACTACCGGCTGCCCGGCCGGGACCTGGAATGGGCGCGCAACGCCAGTGGTGTGCTGAGCGGCGAGCAACCGGCCGGCTCCGAACTCACCGACATCCTGCGCGCCGAGGCGTGGCCGCCGGCCGACGCCGAACCGGTCGATCCCGCATGGATCCCGGCCCAGGTCGCCCGGGTCGCCGGCCTGGAATACGGGAGCTCGTTCATCGGCATCGACGCCGCATGGCGTCGGGGCGACACGATCTTCTCCGAGGTCACCTTGAACCGCGAGGTCTCGCCCGATCGGTTCCAGTTGCATCCGGCCCTGTTCGATATGGCGCTCCATGCCGGACTCGTCTGTTTGATCTGGTCCGACGACCCTGGTGACCGTAGCGAGGGCAAGCTCCTGTTCCGCTGGGGCGCAACGCGATTCCATACCACCGCACGGGTGACCACCCTGCGGGTGATGGCCGTCCGGCGCGGCAGCGAGACGACCAGCGTCGTGGCCGTCGATCAGGACGGAAATCCGGTGTTCTCCGTCGACGAGGTGGTGATGCGTTCCTACGATGCCTCGCAGTTGCGCGCCACGCTGCCGGGTGCGCGTGCGAGCCGGTACGGGTTGGGCTGGACGGTCGTCGAGCCCGGCGAACCGCTTCCGGGCCGTATCGCGCTGCTCGGGACCGCGCGGGTGCGCGGAGTCGAGGAGCGGTATCCGGATCTCGCCGCCCTCGCATCGGCGCCGGCCGTCCCGGATGTCGTCGTGTGGCCCGAATCCTGGGGGGCGCAGAGTGATTCGCCGTTGTCGGCGAACGACCGCGTGAAAACGGCCCTGCGCACGGTGCACGACTGGCTGGCGGAGGCTCGCTTCGCGCGGTCGCGGCTGGTGGTGCTGACCGACCGTGCGGCGGCGCTGCCCGGCGAAGCTCCGGATACCGGATCGGCGGCGATCGCGGGACTGATCCGCAGCGCCCAGACCGAATATCCGGAACGGTTCGTCCTCCTCGACGCCGCCGAGGGCACGGACCACATCTCGGCCGAGCGGATCGCCGCCGCGATCGCGACCGGCGAACCCCAGATGGCGCTGCGCGCCGGCCGCCTCCTGACGCCGCGCCTCGAGCCGGTGACATCCGTTGCGGCCGAGCCGGTTTCGTTCGGCTCCGGAACCGTCCTGATCACCGGCGGCACCGGGGGGCTGGGCGCGTTGCTGGCACGACATCTGGTCACCGCGCACGACGTGCGACGACTGCTGCTGGTATCGCGCCGCGGCGAACGTGCCCCCGGCGCAATCGAACTCGCCGACGATCTGGCGCGTCTCGGTGCCGACGTGCGGATCGCCGCCTGCGATGTCACCGACCGCGATGCGCTGCGGGAGGTGCTGGCCGGCATTCCCGCCCAGCATCCGCTCACCGGGATCGTGCACGCGGCGGGCGTCCTCGACGACGGCACCGTCCACACGTTGACGGGTGCGCAGGTGGATCGGGTCTTCGCGCCCAAGGCGGCCGCCGCCGAGTACCTGCACGAGCTCACCCGGGGGATGAATCTCGAGGCGTTCGTGATGTTCTCCTCGATCTCCGGGATCATCGGGTCGGCGGGGCAGGCGAATTACGCCGCCGCGAACGCCTTCCTGGACGCGCTCGCCGCGCGACGCCGCGCCGAAGGGCTACCGGCCGACGCACTCGCCTGGGGTCCGTGGCAGCCGGACATCGGTATGACGGGTGGGCTGGATCGCGCCGCTCTCGGTCGATTGGAGCGCCTGGGTCTGGCGCCCCTGGACCGCACCGAGGGCCTGCGGTTGTTCGACGAAGCCCTCGCCGCGGACGAATCGTTCTCGGTGCTGATGCATCTGGATACCGGGAAGTTGCGGTCGGAGGCGTACGACGGCCTGGTACCGCCGGTATTGCGCGGATTCGTGCGCGCCCGCGACCGTTCGGTCACCGCGGTCGCCGCCGAACCGGCACTGGGGGAGCGGCTGCACGGCGTAGCCGAGGCGAAGCGCCCCGGCGTCGTCCTGGACGTGGTGCGCGAACAGGTGGCCGCGGTGCTGGGCTACGACTCGCCCGACGACGTGGGGCCCGATCGCGGGTTCGACGCACTCGGCTTCGATTCCCTCGGCGGTGTGGAGTTCCGGAACCGGCTGTCGAAGACGACCGGACTGTCGCTGCCCTCGACCCTGGTGTTCGACTATCCGACCGCGCGCGAGGTCGCCGACTACGTGCTGGCACAGATCGCGACGGTCGCGCCTGCCCCGGTGACGCCCGCGGCGTCGGACGATATCGCCCGGCTCGAGGCACTGCTCGAGCGGATCATCGCCGCCGGCGCCGACAACGACGAGATCCGCGCCGGATTGCGCGGGGTCGACGAGCGCCTGCGCACCTTCCTCGGTGCCGAGGCGACCGCGCACGAGTACGACGACCTCGAATTTACCTCCGACAGTGAGCTCTTGGATTTGATCGACAAGGAGTTCGGCCCGGCATGAGCAACCCCGAGACCAGCAACGAGGAACGGCTCAGCCGGTATCTGCGGAAGGTCACCGCGGACCTGCGCGCCGCCCGGAAACATATTCAGCACCTGGAAGACCGGGCCGGCGAACCGATCGCGATCGTCGGGATGAGTTGCCGATATCCGGGTGGTGCCGACACTCCGGCGCGGTTGTGGGAGCTGGTCGCCGCTGGCACCGACGCCGTCGGGCCGTTCCCGGCCGATCGTGGCTGGGACCTCGAGCGTCTGTTCGACCCCGACCCCGGTACACCGGGAACCGTCTACACGCGCGAAGGGGGGTTCCTCGATGCCGCAGGCGATTTCGATGCGGGATTCTTCGGCATATCCCCGCGCGAGGCCGCGGCCATGGATCCGCAGCAGCGGTTGTTCCTGGAAGCGGCCTGGGAGGCGCTGGAGGACGCCGGGATCGATCCGATCGCGCTGCGCGGTGGCGACACCGGGGTGTACGCGGGTGTGATCCATCAGGACTACGGGCCCCGCGTCGGTTCGCCGGGCCTGACCGCGGAGTCGGAAGGCCATGCCTACCCGGGTGTTTCGTCCGCCGTCCTGTCCGGGCGGGTCGCCTTCACCTTCGGATTCAAGGGCCCCGCGCTCTCGGTGGACACCGCGTGTTCGTCGTCGCTGGTCGCGCTGCACCTCGCCTGTCAGGCACTGCGTCAGGGCGACACCTCGCTCGCCCTGGTCGGCGGAGTCACCGTGATGTCGGATCCCACCCTGCTGATCGCCTTCGGCCGGCAGCGCGCGCTGTCCCCGGACGGACGGTGCCGGGCATTCGCGGCGGGAGCGAACGGGACCGGATTCTCCGAAGGGCTCGGCATGCTCGTCGTGGAGCGCTTGTCGGACGCACGCCGCAACGGTCATCAGGTTCTCGCGCTCATCCGAGGCAGCGCGGTCAACCAGGACGGCGCGAGTGCCGGCCTGACCGCGCCGAACGGCCCGTCGCAGGAGAAGGTGATCACCGATGCGCTCGCCAACGCCGGTCTGACGCCCGCCGACATCGACGTGGTCGAAGCGCACGGCACCGGCACGACGCTCGGCGACCCGATCGAGGCGCAGGCGTTGATCGCCACCTACGGCCGCGAGCGCGTCGCGGGCCCGCTCCGGCTCGGCTCGCTGAAGTCGAACATCGGGCACACCTCCGCCGCGGCCGGGGTCGGCGGGGTGATCAAGATGGTGCAGGCATTACGGCACGATCTGCTGCCCGCCACTTTGTACGTCGACGCACCGTCCCCGCATGTGGACTGGTCGGGCGGCGGGGTGCGGCTTCTCACCACCGCGGAACCGTGGCCGGCGGGCGAGCGGGTGCGTCGCGCGGCGGTGTCCTCCTTCGGTGCCAGCGGCACCAACGCGCATCTGATTCTGGAGGAGGCTCCTGTTCCGGAGGCGGCATCCGCCGACCCGGTGGGCGACGGCGCCGATCGTGTGCGGGCCGTGGGATCCGCTGTCTCGCCGTGGCTGATCTCGGCGAAGACCGAGGCGGGCCTGCGGGCGCAGGCGGGCGCGTTGCTGAATTGGGTGACCGAACAGCCGGACCTGGCAGTCGACGACATCGGCTGGTCGCTGGTGACGACCCGTGCTCAGCTGGAGTACCGGGGTTCGGTCGTGGCCGCCGACCGGGAGACGATGGTCGCCGGACTGGCAGCACTCGCCGAACACGGTTCGGCGACCACAGCGGGCGGAGTGGTGACGGGGCAGGCGGTCACCCGGAAGGCGGCCTTCCTGTGCACCGGTCAGGGCGCGCAGCGGGTCGGGATGGGGCGGGAACTGTACGCGGCGTTCCCGGTGTTCGCTGCCGCGGTGGACGAGATCTGTGCGCAGTTCGATCCGCTGCTGGGCGGCTCGCTCGCCGAGCTGATGTTCACCGGACGGTGGTCGGGCGGCGGTCTCGACGAGACCGACGGCCATGTGCTCGATCGGACCGAATTCACCCAGCCCGCGCTGTTCGCGTACGAGGTCGCGCTGGGCCGGCTCCTGATCTCCTACGGCATGACACCCGATGTGCTGATCGGACATTCGATCGGCGAGGTGGCGGCCGCCTGCCTCGCCGGCGTGTGGTCGCTGCCCGACGCCTGCCGATTGGTGGCGGCCCGCGGGCGGCTGATGGGGCGGTTGCCACAGGGCGGCGCCATGCTCGCGGTCGCGGCGAGCGAAGCCGAGGTCTCGGAGGTGCTGGCGGCGGTGGCCGGCGATATGCGCCGGGTGTCCATCGCGGCGGTGAATTCCCCTGTCTCCGTCGTGGTTTCGGGCGACGATGATGCCGTCTCGGCAGTCGGCCGGTGGTTCGCCGACCGTGGGCGCAAGACGTCGCGGCTGGCGGTATCCCACGCGTTCCATTCGCACCGCATGGAACCCATGCTGGCCGAATTCGAGGCCGTCGCAGGGGATCTGACCTATCACCGTCCGCGGATTCCACTGGTGTCCACCGTGTCGGGCCGGATCGTCGGCGACGAAATACTGGAACCCCGGTACTGGGTCGAGCAGGTGCGGGCGGCCGTGCGGTTCGCTCCGGGCGTGGACGCCCTCGTGGCAGCGGGTGTCCGCCGGTTCCTGGAAGTCGGCCCGGATGCCGTCCTGACGGCGATGGTCCGCGAATGCCTGCCGGAGAATATCGAATCGCAGTCGTCGGTCGTCGCGGGCGCGCGTCGGGGCCGGCCGGAGGAGGAGCAGCTCGTCGACTGCCTGGCCCACGCGCACGTGGTGGGCTTCGACGTCGATTGGCCCGCGTTCTTCGCCGGACGATCGGTCTCGCGAGTGCCGTTGCCCACCTACGCTTTTCAGCGTCACCGCTATTGGCTCGCGTCCGGCTCCCACACCGCCGACCTCGAGGCGGCCGGTCTCGGTGCGGTCGACCATGCGCTACTGGGCGCGGTGATCTCGGTCCCCGAATCCGATGGCCTGCTGTTGACGGGCCGGCTGTCGGTGGCAACCCAGCCGTGGCTGGCCGACCACACGATCGCGGGGCTGGTGGTCTTCCCCGCCACCGGCTTCGTCGAGCTCGCGCTGCATTCCGGGATGCGGATCGGCTGTTCGACGCTGACCGAACTGGGGTTGCGGGCACCGCTGGTTTTGCCGGAGTCCGGCGGCGTCGCCCTCCGGGTCGTGGTCGGCGGCCGGGACGAGGAGGGCGGCCGGACGGTGCGGGTGTTCTCCTGCCCCGACGGTGATTTCGAGGCGAATCCGTCCTGGACATTGCATGCCGAGGGCGTTCTCGCCGAGGGCGAGGACGCCGGCTTCGACCTGATGTCGTGGCCGCCGGTGGGCGCCGCCGCCGTCGACGTCGACGGTATGTACGACGAATTGCTCGGTGCCGGTTACGGATACGGCCCGGCGTTCCAGGGGGTGCGTGCGGCCTGGCGGCGTGGAGACGAGTTGTTCGCCGAGGTCGCGTTACCCGACTCGGCCGCAGCCGAGGGTTTCGGCATTCATCCGGCGCTGTTCGACGCGGCGCTGCAGCCCGGGATGGTCCGCGGCGCGGACGCAGCGTCCCCGGCGTTGCCGTCCACATGGACCCGGGTGACCCGGTATTCGGTGGGGGCCGCGGTGGTGCGGGTGCGGATCGTCGTCGACGGCGACGAGTTCGGGGTGCGGATCGCCGACGATCGCGGGCGGCCGGTGTTGTCGGCGGCTGCCGTGGCCCCCCGGCCGATTTCGGCCGAGGAGTTGGGTGCGCGCCTGGCTGATCGGAATCTGTTCGATGTGGAGTGGGTCGCCGCCGCGCGGTCCTCGGTGGCGACCGTTGTGCCCGAACGTGTGGCGGTAATAAGTTCGCCGGCCGGCCATCCCGACCTCGAGACTCTGATCGACACTCTGGCCGCGTCCGAGGATTCGGTAGTTCCGGAGGCCGTTCTGTGGGAGTGCCCCGAGTTCGAGGGTGCGCCGCCGGAGGCGGCCCGGCGCGTCGTCACCGATGTTCTCGGCACGCTCCAACGCTGGTTGAGCGATTCTCGCTTCGAACGGTCGCGTCTGGTTGTGGTGACCCGATTCGCCGTGGCCGTCGATAAGTCCGACCCGGTGAGCCTGAGCCACGCCCCGGTGTGGGGTTTGTTGCGCGCCGCACAGGCGGAACACCCGGACCGGTTCCAGGTGCTCGACCTCGACAGGGCGGATTCGGAGCGGGACCCGAGCACTGTGGCGGCGTTGTCCGCCGCGGTTGCGGACGAGCCCGAAGTCGCGGTGCGCGGCGCGGAGGTGCTGGTTCCGCGGTTGCGTCGCCGTGAGTCCGGCGCACTCGTTCGGACCGTGGAGCGGGGCACGGTGCTGGTCACCGGTGGGACGGGAGGGCTCGGTGCGTTGATCGCCCGGCACCTCGTCGCGAATCACGGTGTGCGGCAACTGCTTCTGATCTCACGTCGCGGAACGGTGGCCCCCGGCGCGATGCGGTTGCGCGACGAACTGGTCGAACTCGGCGCGCAGGTGACTATCGCCGCGTGTGACGTATCCGATCGGGCCGCGCTGGCCGCGGTGATCGACGGCATTCCCGGCGAACATCCCCTCACGGGAGTGGTGCACGCGGCCGGAACGGTCGACAACGGTGTGATCGAATCGATGACCGGGGAACGGATCGACTCGGTTTTCGCTCCGAAGGTCGATGCGGCGTGGCACCTCCACGAGCTCACGCGCGATCGTTCGCTGTCGCTGTTCGTGTTGTTCTCCTCGGCGGGCGGGCTCGTCCTGGCTGCCGGGCAGGCGAATTACGCCGCGGCGAACGTGTTCCTGGATGCGCTGGCGGCGCATCGCTGCCGTGCGGGATTGCCCGCGACATCGGTGGATTTCGGGCTGTGGGCGCGGTCGAGCGGGCTCGGCGTCGACTTGTCCGAGGCCGATTTCGAACGGATGCGCCGACAGGGGTTCCCGCCTCTGACCGAATCGCAGGGTGTGGCGCTGTTCGATTCGGCGTTGGCCGCCGATACGGCTCAACTGGTGGCGCTGCGGATCGATCCGGCGATGCTGCGCACCCGCGGTGCGGGGATTCCGGCGCTGGTCCGCTCGATCGTTGCGGTCATCCCACGCCGGCAGTCGACACCCGCGGCGGGACCGGCATTCCTGCGGCTGCCGGCTGGTTCGTCGGACTCCGATCGTGCGGCAGCGGTGCTCGACCTGGTTCGATCGGTGGCTGCCGGTGTTCTCGGGCATCCGTCCGCGGATGCGGTCGAACCGCGGCGAGCGTTTCGGGAGTTGGGTTTCGATTCCCTCGGTGCGGTCGAGTTCCGGAACCGGCTCGACGCCGCGAGCGGTCTGAAACTACCAGCGACGCTCATCTACGACTATCCGACTCCCGAAGCCGTCGCGCAGTTCGTCCGTTCGGAACTCGACGGCGTGAGGACCGCCGATACCGGTGTGCCCGAACGCATTCGGAACGAGGGTGACCCGATCGCGATCGTCGCGATGAGTTGCCGATATCCCGGCGGGGTTGCCTCACCGGAAGACCTGTGGCGCGTGGTCGCGGCGGGCACCGATACCACCGGGGTGCTGCCGGCGGATCGAGGCTGGGATATCGACACCCTCTACGATCCGGAACCGGGAAAGGCGGGTCGTACCTACACCCGGAACGGCGGATTCCTCTATACCGCAGCGGATTTCGATGCCGACTTCTTCGGAATCAGTCCCAACGAGGCCACCGCGATGGATCCGCAGCAGCGGCTGCTGCTGGAGACGTCATGGGAGGCCTTGGAACGCTCCGGCGTCGACGCGAACGCGTTGCGCGGCAGTGCGACCGGGGTCTTCACCGGGGTGTCGTTCCACGACTATCCCGCCAGCGCGAATACGGGATCCATTGTGTCCGGGCGGGTTTCGTATGCATTCGGCTTCGAGGGCCCGGCGGTCACCGTGGATACGGCGTGTTCGTCGTCGCTGGTGGCGATGCATCTGGCCGCGCAGTCGCTGCGGTCGGGGGAGTGCGATCTGGCGCTGGCCGGTGGCGTGACGGTGATGGCGACACCGGATGTCTTCGTGGAGTTCAGCCGTCAGCGTGGCCTGTCTCCCGACGGCCGGTGCAAGTCGTTCGCCGAGGGGGCCGACGGAGTGGGCTGGTCCGAGGGTGTCGGTGTACTGGTGCTGGAGCGGTTGTCGGATGCGCGTCGCAACGGTCACGATGTCCTTGCGGTGCTTGCGGGTTCGGCGGTGAATCAGGATGGTGCGTCGAATGGTTTGACCGCGCCGAACGGTCCGTCGCAGCGGCGGGTGATCCGGCAGGCGTTGGCCAATGCTGGTCTTTCGCCCGCGGATGTGGATGCGGTCGAGGCGCACGGCACGGGGACGACGTTGGGTGATCCGATCGAGGCCCAGGCGCTGCTTGCCACCTATGGGCAGGATCGTGCCCCGGATCGTCCGTTGTGGTTGGGATCGTTGAAGTCGAATATCGGCCACGCCCAAGCCGCGGCGGGTGTGGGTGGTGTGATCAAGATGGTCATGGCGATGCGGCACGGGGAACTGCCGCGGACACTGCACGTCGATCGGCCGAGTACGAAAGTCGATTGGTCCGAGGGCAATATCCGGTTGTTGACCGAGTCGGTGGCGTGGCCGGAGGTGGATCGTCCGCGCCGGGCCGGTGTGTCCTCTTTCGGGATCAGCGGCACCAACGCGCACGTCATCCTCGAACAGGCCCCGGAGACCGACTCGCGACCGGCAACCACGACGGCACCGGCCGGCGGCGTGCTGCCGTGGGTGGTATCGGCGCGCACGGGTGCGGCGCTCGCCGACCAGGCCCGGCGGCTGGCATCCCATCTCGCCGACCGTGAATACGACTCGGCCGATATCGGCTTCTCCATGGCGACGAGGATGGCGTTCGACCACCGTGCGGTGGTGTTGTCCTCCGAGCGCGAGGGCCTGCTGGCCGGGATCCGAGCGCTGGGCCGCGGTGAGTCCGTGCCCGGTGTGGTGTCGGGTCGGGTGGTGCCGGGTTCGACGGGTGTGGTGTTCTCGGGGCAGGGGGCGCAGTGGGCCGGTATGGCTGCCGAGTTGCGCGGTGCCTACCCGATGTTCGCCGAGCATTTCGACGCGATCGTTTTGCAGCTGGAACCTGCTCTGGGACAGTCGGTTTCACTGTCGGATGCGTTGGTCGACGAGGCGTTGGTCGATCGGACGGTGTTCGCGCAGGCGGGTTTGTTCGCGTTCGAGGTGGCGTTGTACAGGCTGCTGGAGTCGTGGGGTGTGCGGGCGGATGTGGTGGCGGGTCATTCGATCGGTGAGGTTGCTGCTGCGCATGTGGCGGGTGTGTTGTCGCTCGAGGATGCGTGTGTGTTGGTGGCGGCGCGTGGTCGTTTGATGCAGGCGTTGCCGGCGGGTGGGGCGATGGTCGCGGTGGGTGCCTCCGAGGCGGATGTGCTCCCGCTACTGAGCGGAGATGTCTCGATCGCGGCGGTGAACGGTCCGTCCTCGGTGGTCCTGTCCGGCGCCGAATCCGCCGTCACCACGGTGGTCGAGGCGAGTGCCGAACGCGAGTGGCGGACCAAGCGCTTGCGTGTCTCGCATGCCTTCCACTCGTCACTGATGGAACCCATGCTCACCGAATTCGACTCGGCGATAGCGGGTTTGACGTTCACACGCCCTATCGTCCCGCTGGTGTCGACCGTGACCGGTGCGCAGGTCGGCGACGAGATGTGCGATCCGTCGTACTGGGTGGGGCAGGTTCGCGACACGGTGCGCTTCGCGGACGCGGTCACCGCGATGGCGGATCTGGGGGTGTCCCGCTTCGCCGAGGTCGGACCGGACGCCGTCCTGTATCCGATGGTCGATCAGACCCTGGACGGGCGCACCGCGCCCGCGGGCCGCGCTGCCGCCGTGGTGGCGTTGGCTCACCGGGGCCGGGCCGACGCCGCGAGCGTGACCGCCGGCGTGGCCGCGCTGTTCGTCGCCGGTGCCGAGGTGAACTGGGCCGGTCTCTACGCCGGTACCGGAAGCCGTCGAGTCGATCTGCCCACCTACGCTTTTCAGCATCGGCGGTATTGGGCGAACGTCGCGCCCGCGGCCGCCGACGGTGGCGCTCGGGCACTGGGATTCGTCGATACCGGGCATTCGCTGATTTCGGCGATGGTGCCGCATCCCGACTCCGGCGCCGTCACCCTCAGCGGTCGTCTCTCGGTCCGTACCCATCCGTGGCTGGCTGATCACCGGGTGATGGATACGGTGCTGTTTCCCGGAACCGGGTTCGTCGAGCTCGTGCTGCACGCCGGCGACCAGGTCGGCTGCCCGGTCCTCGACGAGTTGGTGCTGCGGGCGCCCTTGGCGCTCCCGGAAACCGGTGGGGTCGCGATCCGCGTGGTGGTCGACGAACCGGATGACACCGGACTCCGAGCCGTCCGGGTCTTTTCCTGTCCCGATGCCGAGGTCGATTTTACCCCGTCCTGGACATTGCACGCCGAAGGCGTTGTCGCCCAGGACGATACGACGCCCGATTTCGACCTGGTGTCGTGGCCCCCGGCGGGCGCCAGGGCTGTCGACATCGACGGTGTGTACGACGCACTCGATGCCCAGGGCTACCGGTACGGGCCCGTATTCCAGGCATTGACCTCGGTCTGGCGCGGGCCCGACGGCATCTACGCCGAGGTGGCGGTACCCGAACACGTGCGCGCCGACGCGGCCGGATTCGGGCTGCATCCGGCTTTGCTCGACGCGGCCTTGCACGCCGTGCGCTCGGCCTCGGAGACGGCCACGACGGAGGTGCCCACGACCGGCATCGCCCTGCCGTTCGAATGGTCGGGCGTCACCGCGTACGCGGGCGGCGCCGACTCGCTGCGGGTTCGGCTCACTCCGCAGGGCGAGCACGGCGTGGCTCTGGAGCTCGCCGATTCGACGGGCATGCCCGTGGCGTCAGTGCGCCACCTCGCGTCTCGGCCGATCGATCCCGCACAACTCACCACCGGGGCGGCCGCCGGACGGAATGCGTTGTTCCAGGTCGGCTGGACACCGATATCGATCCCCGAAATCGAGACGACGACGGTCCGATGGGCAGAGCCGGCCGACGATGTCCCCGGCCTCGTCGTGTGGGACTGCCCGGCCGGTGACGATCCCGCCGCCGTCCGCGCCGCGACTCACGCCGTGCTGCACACCCTTCAGGAGTGGACGACCGCCTCCCGCTTCGCCGATTCGGTGCTGGTGGTCCGGACCGAGGGCGCGGTATCCGTTGCGGGCGAGGAGATCACGAACCTCGCGGGTGCGGCGGTCTGCGGACTCGTTCGTTCCGCGCAGACCGAACATCCGGGCCGGATCGTCCTGCTCGATACCGACTCCGGCGTGCCGGCCGGACTGGCGGCCGTGGACGAACCGCAGATCGCTGTCCGCGCCGGACAGGCATACGCCACCCGTCTGACCCGCGTCACCTCCGTGTCGGCTCCGGCGGCGGACAATCTCTTCGCCGCCGACGACACCGTCCTGATCACCGGTGCGAGCGGCTATCTCGGCGGGCTGCTCGCCCGGCACCTGGTCACCGCGCGCGGTGTGCGCCGGCTGCTGCTGGTGAGTCGTCGCGGTGAATCCGCCGACGGCGCAGCGCAATTGCGCGCCGAGGTGGAACAGCTCGGCGCTCGGGTCGGCTTCATTTCCTGCGACGTCGCCGACCGCGAGGCATTGGCCGCGGCGTTGTCCACCGTCCCGGAGGAGCATCCGGTCACCGGCGTCTTCCATCTGGCCGGTGCGCTCGACGACGGCGCGATCGGTTCGCTCACTCCCGACCGGTTGGACACGGTGTTGCGTCCGAAGGTCGATGCCGCCCTGCATCTGCACGACCTGACCCGGGATCTCCCGCTGAAGGCGTTCGTGCTGTTCGGTTCTGTGGCCGGCACCTTCGGCAATGCCGGGCAGGGAAACTACGCGGCGGCCAACGCGTGTCTGGATGCGCTGGCCGTGCATCGCCGGGCCGCCGGCCGGCCCGGGCAATCCCTGGCGTGGGGTCTGTGGGAGGCGCAGGGCGGAATGGCCGCCGAGCTCGATGTCGCCGCGCGGCAGCGGATAGCTCGTTCCGGTGTGCTGCCGCTGCCGGCGGAACAGGGTCTCGCCCTGTTCGATGCCGCGACACGGATCGACGCCGCGACGCTGGTCCTGGCCCGATTGGATCCGACCGCGGTGCGCGCCGCCGGAATGGTTTCGCGCCTGTTCACCGACGTGCTCCCGCAGCGTCGCACCGCGGCGTCGGGCGCGGCCGCGTCGTTGCGTGCCAGGCTGGCCGACACCCCGGACTCCGAGCGTCTCGCGGTACTGGTGGCGATCGTGCGCGGCCAGGTCGCAACGATTCTGGGCCACGACCACGCGCATGCCGTCGACGTGGACAAGGCGTTCAACGAGCTGGGTTTCGACTCGGTCACCGCCGTGGAGTTCCGCAACGTTCTGAAAACCGTCACGGGTCTGCCGCTGCCCGCGACCCTGGTATTCGACTATCCGACGCCCCAGGCTCTCGCCGACCGTCTCGTCGAGATGCTTGCCGAGAGCGACTCCGGCGAGCCGGAAGCGTTGCCGGAGGACGAGATTCGTCAGGCCCTGCGGACGATCCCGCTCTCCCGGCTCCGGGAGGCGGGGCTGCTGGATGCGCTGATGGAACTCGCGCAGGACGGGCGGACATCGCGCGGTGAAACAGACGGCACCGATCACAGCGTCGCGGACGAGTCCATCGACGACCTGGACATCGACGACCTGATCGACCTGGCCTACAACGGCTCATCAGAGGACTGAGAATGACGAACCCCGATGACAAGACGCAGAAGCTGGCGCAGGCGCTGCGTGTCTCGCTCAAGGAGACCGAGCGGCTGCGGGCGCGCAATCGCAAGCTCGACGCGGCCCTTCGGGAGCCGATCGCGATCGTCGGTATGGCGTGCCGGTATCCGGGCGGGGTGGAATCGCCGGAGGATCTGTGGCGGTTGGTGGCCGAGGGCGGCGACGCCACCTCGGAATTCCCGGTGAACCGCGGGTGGAACGTCGAGCGACTCTACGATCCGACCGGGGAAACGCCGGGCAGCACCTACAGCCGTGAGGGTGGCTTCCTGCATACGGCGGGTGAATTCGACCCCGCGTTCTTCGGCATCAGCCCCAACGAGGCCGCGACGATGGATCCGCAGCAGTTCTTGCTGTTGGAGACCTCGTGGGAGGCCTTGGAACGCTCCGGCGTCGACGCGAGGTCGTTGCGGGGCAGCGCGACCGGCGTTTTCACCGGCCTGATGTATCACGACTATCCGGCCAACGCGAACGCCGGATCCATTGCCTCCGGCCGGGTTTCGTATGTGCTCGGCTTCGAGGGGCCGTCCGTCACGGTGGATACGGCGTGTTCGTCGTCGCTGGTGGCGATGCATCTGGCCGCGGGGTCGCTGCGGTCGGGGGAGTGCGATCTGGCGCTGGCCGGCGGTGTGACGGTGATGTCGACACCGGAGACCTTCGTCGAGTTCAGCCGCCAGCGCGGCTTGGCCCCGGACGGCCGGTGCAAGTCGTTCGCAGATGCGGCCGACGGTGTGGGCTGGTCCGAGGGCGTCGGAGTGCTTGTGCTGGAACGGCTTTCCGACGCACAGCGCAACGGTCATCGGATTCTGGCGGTCCTGGCGGGTTCGGCGGTGAACCAGGACGGTGCGTCGAATGGTCTGACCGCGCCGAACGGTCCGTCGCAGCGGCGGGTGATCCGGCAGGCGCTGGCCAATGCGGGTATCTCGGCGGCCGACGTGGATGCGGTCGAGGCGCACGGCACGGGAACGACGCTGGGTGATCCGATCGAGGCACAGGCTCTGCTCGCTACCTATGGCCGGGACAGGGATGCGGACAGTCCGTTGTGGCTGGGCTCGTTGAAGTCGAATATCGGTCACGCCCAAGCCGCGGCGGGTGTCGGTGGTGTGATCAAGATGGTGATGGCCATGCGGCACGGCGTATTGCCGCGGACGCTGCATGTCGATCGGCCGAGTACGAAAGTCGACTGGACCGAGGGCAATATCCGGTTGTTGACCGAGCCGGTCGAGTGGCCGGAGGGGGACCGTCCGCGTCGTGCGGGGGTGTCCTCGTTCGGCATCAGCGGCACCAACGCCCACGTGATCGTCGAACAAGCACCCGCGACCGAGGCGGTGGCGGACCCGGTGGTGCGAAGCGCGCCCGCGGGCGGCGTGCTGCCGTGGGTGGTCTCCGCGCGCAGCGGCCCCGCAGTCGCGGATCAGGCCGTTCGCCTGGCGGGGTACATCGCACATGCGTCTGCGGACGAACCGGATCCGCTCGATATCGGTCTGTCGCTGGCCTCCACGCGGTCCGCGTTCGAGCATCGTGCCGTCGTGCTGGCCGGTGACCGTGACGGCCTGCTCGCGGGTGTGCGGGCGCTGGCGGCGGGTGAGTCCGTGCCCGGTGTGGTGTCGGGTCGGGTGGTGCCGGGTTCGACGGGTGTGGTGTTCTCGGGGCAGGGGGCGCAGTGGGCCGGTATGGCTGCCGAGTTGCGCGGTGCCTACCCGATGTTCGCCGAGCATTTCGACGCGATCGTCGCGAAGCTGGAACGTGGCCTCGGGCAATCGGTTTCGCTGTCCGATGCGTTGGCCGACGAGGAACTGATCGATCGGACCGTCTTCGCGCAGGCGGGTTTGTTCGCGTTCGAGGTGGCGCTGTACAGACTGCTCGAGTCGTGGGGTGTGCGGGCGGATGTGGTGGCGGGTCATTCGATCGGTGAGGTTGCTGCCGCGCATGTGGCGGGTGTGTTGTCGCTCGAGGACGCGTGCGTTCTGGTGGCGGCGCGTGGTCGTTTGATGCAGGCGTTGCCGGCGGGTGGGGCGATGGTCGCGGTGGGTGCCTCCGAGGCCGACGTGCTGCCGTTGTTCAGCGGTGAGGTCTCGATCGCGGCGGTGAACGGCCCGTCCTCGGTGGTGGTATCCGGTGCCGACGTGGACGCGGTCGCGGCTGCCTGCGCCGAACGCGGGTGGCGGACCAAGCGCCTTCGGGTCTCGCACGCGTTCCACTCGGCGTCGATGGAGCCGATGCTCGCCGAATTCGCCACTGCCATCGCCGATGTGACGTTCAGCCGTCCGACTCTGCCCGTGGTGTCGACGGTGACCGGCACCCGGGTGACCGATGAGATGCGTGATCGGTCCTATTGGGTGAACCAGGTTCGGGATACCGTCCGACTCGCCGACGCCGTCACGACGATGGCGGGCATGGGGGTGACTCGTTTCGCCGAGGTCGGACCGGATGCCGTGCTGGCCCCGATGGTCACCCGAACCCTCGACGACGCTCCGGCCGGCGCGACGCCGGTGGTGGTCGCCCTCGCGCGTCGCGGCCGGGCGGACGCCGCGACCTTGTCGGCCGGTGCCGCCGGGTTGTTCGTCCGCGGCGCGGAACTGGATTGGGCCGGCTGGTACGCCGGGACCGGAGCGCAGCGAATCGACCTGCCCACCTACGCCTTCCGGCACGAACGCTTCTGGCTCGACGCCCGGCAGGTACTCGCGCAATCGTGGCTGGGAGCCGAACTCGGCGGGGTGACGGCGGTCGGTCTCGATGCCGTCGCGCATCCACTGCTCGGCGCGGCCGTACCGCATCCGGAATCCGGCGGAGTGAGCTTCACCGGTCGCTGGTCGGTGGATTCCGTCGATTGGCTGGCCGACCACAGCGTCTTCGGCGTGGTACTGCTGCCCGGCACCGGATTCGTCGAATTGGCCGGCCACGTCGGCGGCCTGCTGGGCTGCGATGTGCTCGAAGAACTCGTCCTGCACACCCCGTTGACGCTTCCGGCGCAGGGCAGTGTGTCGGTGCAGGTGGTGGTGGCCGCCGCGGACGACACCGGCCGTCGACGGCTGAGTATCCATTCCCGCCGGGCCGCCGAGGAACCCTGGGCGATCCATGCCGAAGGCGTTCTCACCTCGGGTGGCGTGGTCGCCGATTTCGATCTGAGGTCGTGGCCGCCCAGCGGCGCGCGGCCGGTGGATATCGACGGCATCTATGACGAACTGCTCGATCTCGGTTACGGCTACGGTCCGGCGTTCCGGGGTATGCGGGCGGCGTGGCAGCGTGGGGACGACCTGTTCGCCGAGGTCGCGCTGCCCGACCCGGCCGACGCCGACAGCTTCGGCATCCATCCGGCTTTGTTCGACGCCGCGCTGCATGTCCGGATCGTGCACGCGCTGCGCGGCGGAGGCGGCACGTCCCCGGCCTTGCCGTTCACCTGGAACACGGTGGCGTTGCACGCGGCCGGGGCCGCGGTGGTGCGCGTGCGGATCGCGGTCGAGGGCGAGAAGTTCGGCGTACAGATAGCCGATGCGCAGGGTGAACCGGTGCTGTCGGTGGCCGCCCTCGTATCCCGGCCGGTCACGGCCCGCCAGCTCGACGCGCCCCGGGTGTCGCAGGATCTGTTCGGCGTGGAGTGGGTCCCGGTGGCGGGATCAGTGGTGGTTGTCGACCCGGAACGGGTGGCGGTGCTCGGCGCCGGCGTCGATACGGGGGAGGTGCGCGGATACAACGATCTGGCGGCACTGGTCGCCGATCTGGATGCGGCCGCGGAGCCGGTTGTCCCGGAGATCGTCGTGTTCGAATGTCCGCGAGGTGAGGGCACGCCGCCCGCGGCGGCACGGCAGGTCGTGACCGGCGTGCTCGAGACCGTGCAGCGGTGGTTGAGCGATTCCCGGTTCGCCGGCTCCCGGCTGGTCGTGGTCACCGAAAACGCTGTGCCCGTGCGTGATTCGGAGTCGGTGAACCTGGCGCAGGCGCCGGTGTGGGGTGTGCTGCGGGCCGCGCAGGCCGAGCATCCCGATCGATTCCAGCTGCTGGATCTGGACCGCGAGGACGCCGAGACTCGCACCCCGCTGGCTGTGGCGTCGTCGGCCGCCGCGGTCGCGGGCGAACCCGAAGTCGCCGTGCGCGGTGCGGCCGTATCGGTTCCGCGATTGAGCCGTCACCCGGCCGGCGACACCGTTCGGCTGGACGAGCCCGGCACCGTGGTGGTGACCGGTGGCACCGGTGGTCTGGGTGCGTCGATCGCGCGGCATCTGGTCGTGAACCACGCCGTGCCGCGGCTTGTTCTGGTGTCGCGTCGTGGGCCGGCCGCGCCCGGCGCCGAGCGGTTGCGTGACGAGTTGACGGAGCTCGGTGCGCAGGTGCGGATTGTCGCGTGCGACGTGTCCGATCGGGATGCGTTGGCGGCGTTGATCGCCAGCATTCCGGACGAACATCCCTTGGTCGGTGTGGTGCACGCCGCGGGTGCCGCCGACAACGGTGTGGTCGAGGCGATGTCGGCGGATCGGGTGGATCATGTGTTCGCGCCCAAGGTCGACGCGGCATGGCATCTGCACGAGTTGACCCGTGATCGGCCCTTGTCGCTGTTCGTGGTGGTGTCGTCCGCCGGCGGACTGGTGTTGGCGGCCGGCCAGGCGAATTATGCTGCGGCGAACGTCTTTCTGGATGCGCTGGCCGCCTATCGCCGGGCAGCGGGATTGCCGGCGACCGCGATCGATTACGGGCTGTGGGCGCGCTCGAGCGGACTCGGCACGGAGCTGTCCGAAGCCGATTTCGAACGGATGCGCCGGCAGGGGTTCCCCGCGCTCGCTGAGGACGAGGGCCTCGCGCTCTTCGATGCGGCGATCGCGACCGAGACCGCTCAACTGGTCGCGCTGCGGATCGATTCCGCCGCGCTCCGGGCCCGTGGCGAGAGCGTCCCGGTACTCGCGCGCGGAATCGTCACCCCGGCGAGCACACGTCGCAACACCTCCGCGGCGACGCACGCCTTCTTGGACACGCCGGCCGGGCTGTCGGAGGCCGACAGGCGAGTGGCCGTGCTGGATCTGGTGCGTTCGGTGGCCGCCGGTGTGCTCGGGCACACGTCTGTGGATGCCATCGAACCGCAGCGCGCTTTTCAGCAGCTGGGTTTCGATTCGCTGGGTGCGGTGGAGTTCCGGAACCGCTTGAATGCCGCGACGGGTTTGAAGCTTCCGGCGACCTTGATCTTCGACTATCCGAACGCCCAGGTCGTCGCGGAATTCATCGGCGCCGAGCTGGCCGGTGTGGCAGTGGTGGAGGAGAAGCCGGTCGGGCGGGTTCGGGTCGATGACGATCCGATTGCGATCGTGGCGATGAGTTGCCGCTATCCGGGTGGTGTCGCGTCGCCGGAGGAGCTGTGGCGGTTGGTCGCCGAAGGCGTCGACACCAACGGGGAATGGCCGGTCGATCGTGGCTGGGATATCGACGCCATGTACGACCCCGAGCCCGGTAAGGCGGGGAAGACCTACACGCGTCGTGGTGGATTCCTCTACGAGGCAGCGGATTTCGATGCCGACTTCTTCGGGATCAGTCCGAACGAGGCCACGATCATGGATCCCCAGCAGCGATTGCTGCTCGAGACCTCCTGGGAAGCACTGGAACGCGCCGGTGTCGACCCGGCCGAATTGCGGGGGACCGCCACCGGTGTGTTCACCGGCGTCATGTACCACGACTACGCGCAGGGAACGGAGAGCCGCAACAGCGCCGGGGGAAGTCTGGTCTCCGGCCGAGTCGCGTACACGCTGGGGTTGGAAGGCCCTGCGGTATCGGTGGATACGGCGTGCTCGTCCTCGCTGGTGGCCGTGCATCTGGCGGCGGGATCGCTGCGATCGGGAGAATGCGATCTGGCCCTGGCCGGTGGCGTCGCGGTGATGGCCTCGCCGGACATGTTTCTGGAGTTCTCCCGCCAGCGCGGTCTCTCTCCCGACGGCCGGTGCCGTGCCTTCGCCGATGCCGCGGACGGTGTGGGCTGGTCCGAGGGCGTGGGTGTGCTCGTGCTGGAGCGACTGTCCGACGCGCAGCGCAACGGCCATCAGGTCCTGGCGGTCATCGCGGGTTCCGCGGTGAATCAGGACGGCGCGTCGAACGGTTTCACCGCGCCGAACGGTCCCTCGCAGCAGCGGGTGATCCGCCGGGCGCTGGCCGATGCCGGACTCGCCGCGGCAGAGGTGGACGCGGTCGAAGGCCACGGCACCGGCACGACATTGGGTGATCCGATCGAGGCCCAGGCATTGCTGGCGACCTACGGCCGCGACCGCTCTGCGGATCGTCCGTTGTGGCTGGGGTCGTTGAAGTCGAATATCGGTCATGCCCAGGCCGCGGCGGGTGTGGGTGGTGTGATCAAGATGGTCATGGCGATGCGCCACGGCGTGTTGCCCAAGACCTTGCACGTCGATCGGCCGAGCACGAAAGTCGACTGGTCCACAGGCAATATCGCGTTGTTGACCGAGCCGGTCGAATGGCCCGAGAGTGATCGGCCGCGGCGGGCCGGTGTGTCCTCGTTCGGGATCAGCGGCACCAACGCCCACCTCATCCTGGAGCAGGCGCCGAGCGTGGCGGTGCCGGTGCAGGCCGCGCCCACCGCTCCGGTCGGCGGCGTCGTGCCCTGGGTGATCTCGGCGCGCAGTGCCGCGGCCCTCGCCGGTCAGGCCGACCGGCTCGCGTCCGCGATCGGCGACGAGCACGATCCGATCGACATCGGGTTCTCCCTCGCATCCACCCGTGGGGTGCACGAACACCGTGCTGTCGTGGCGGCCGGTGACCGTACCGACTTGCTCACGGGCGTGCGGGCATTGGCCGGCGGTGAGCAGGCGCCGGGTGTGGTGTCCGGTCGGATGCTGCCGGGTTCGACCGGCATGGTGTTCTCGGGGCAGGGGGCGCAATGGACCGGGATGGCCGCCGAACTCCGCGCCGCCTACCCGGTCTTTGCCGAACACTTCGACGCGATCGTGACCGAGCTGGAACCCGCTCTGGGACAGACGGTTTCGCTGCGGAACGCGCTGGCCGACGATGGCCTGATCGACCGCACCGTCTTCGCGCAGGCGGGATTGTTCGCGTTCGAGGTGGCGCTGTTCCGGCTGTTCGAATCGTGGGGTGTGACCGCGGGGGTGGTGGCGGGTCATTCGATCGGTGAAGTCGCTGCCGCGCATGTGGCGGGCGTGTTGTCGTCGGCGGATGCGTGTGTGCTGGTCGCCGCGCGCGGCCGGCTGATGCAGGCCCTGCCTGCCGGTGGCGCGATGATGGCGGTCGGGGCGTCCGAGACGGATGTGCTGTCGGTGCTGAGCGGTGAGGTCTCGATCGCGGCGGTGAACGGTCCGGCGTCGGTGGTGGTGTCCGGTGTCGAATCCGAGGTGATGGCGGTCGCCGCTCGCGCCGCCGAGCGTGGATGGCGTACGACCCGGTTGCGCGTGTCGCATGCGTTCCATTCGGCGTCGATGGAGCCGATGCTCGCCGAATTCGCCCGTGCCATCGAAGGTTTGACGTTCGGCCGCCCGGAGATCGCCGTGGTGTCCACGGTGACCGGTGCCCGGGTGACCGATGAGATGTCGTCCCCGGCGTATTGGGTCGCGCAGGTTCGCGACACCGTGCGGTTCGCGGACGCGGTCACCGCGATGGCGGATCTGGGAGTCTCCCGCTTCGCCGAAATCGGGCCGGATGCGGTGCTCGCGCCGATGATCACCCAAACCCTCGAGAACAGGGCGACAGCGGGGGCAATGACGGCGGTGCCTGCCGTGGTCGCGCCGGTGCGCCGGCATCGGGCCGATGCGGCGACGCTGACGGCCGGGGTGGCCGGACTGTTCGTCGCGGGCGCCGAGGTGGACTGGGCCGGTCTGTACGCCGGCACCGGAGCCCGGCGAATCGACCTGCCCACCTACGCCTTTCAACGTCGGCGCTACTGGGCGGGGGCGACCGGCGCCGGCGGCGACCTGCGGGCCATCGGCCTCGCATCCACGGGACATCCCCTGGTCTCGGCGATGGTGTCACACCCGGATTCCGACACGGTGACCCTCACCGGACGCCTGTCCGTGCAGACCCACCCGTGGCTCGCCGATCACCGGGTGATGGATACGGTGCTGTTCCCCGGAACCGGTTTCGTCGAACTCGCCCTGCACGCCGGGGAACGAGTCGGTCTGCCCATGCTCGACGAGTTGGTGCTGCAGGCGCCGCTGGTGTTGCCGGACACCGGCGGGGTCGCGGTACGGGTAGTGCTCGGTGAGCCGGACGCGACGCGACGGCGCGAAATCCGGATCTTCTCCTGCCCCGACCGCGATGTCGACATGATGTCGTCGTGGACGATGCACGCCGAGGGTGCTCTCACGTCGGAGGAAATCGACGAATCCGGATCGGCCTCCTGGCCCCCGGCCGACGCCACCGTTGTCGACGTCGACGGCGTCTACGACGAGCTCTCATCCATCGGGTACGGGTACGGCCCGGTCTTCCGGGGCTTGCGGGCGATGTGGCAGCGCGGGAACGAATTCTTCGCCGAGATCGCGCTACCGGACTCCGGGCGCGCCGACGGGTTCGCGATCCATCCGGCGCTGTTCGATGCCGCATTGCATCCGGGCATCGTGGACGGCTTCCGCAGCGGGAAAATCGGTGATTCCCCGGCGTTGCCGTTCATGTGGAATCGGGTCGCGGTGCATTCGACCGGAGCTCAGGTGGTGCGCGTGCGGATTTCACCGGACGCGGACGGATTCGGCGTGCGGATCACCGACCAGCAAGGGCGCCCGGTGCTGTCGGTCGGTGCGCTCGTCTCGCGGCCGGTATCGGCCGAGCGACTCGCTGCGAATCCGGTCGCGGACTCGCTGTTCGGCGTGGAGTGGACGGCCGCCTCGACGGCATCCGCGACGCTCGAACCGAACCGCATCGCGGTGGTGGGTTCCGGACGAAGCTCCGAAGGTGCGCCACGGCACCTAGGTGCATTGATCGCCGACCTGGATGCGGCCGGGAACACGGTGGTCCCCGAGGTCGTCGTTCTCGAATGCCCCGAGGACGAATCCGCACCGCCGGTCGCGGCCCGGCAGATGGTCGCCGGTGTCCTCGAGGCCGTGCAAAGATGGTTGCGCACTTCGTATTTCGCAAGCTCTCGCCTGGTGGTCGTCACCAGACATGCGGTATCCGTCGACGGGGCCGAGCAGGTGAATCCGGCGCAGGCGCCGGTGTGGGGTCTGGTGCGGGCGGCACAGGCCGAGCATCCCGGCCGATTCCAGCTCCTCGACTTGGACCACGACCGCGATGCCGTCACCGCGCTGACCACGACGACACCGGCCGCCACCGAGCCGGAGGTCGCGGTGCGCGGGGCGGATGTGCTGGTTCCGCGGTTGCGCCGGCTCGCCCCCGGTACGGTGGTTCGCTCGATCGAGCCCGGCACCGTGCTGATTACCGGCGGAACGGGTGGCCTCGGTGCGTTGATGGCGCGCCACCTTGTTGTGAATCACGGTGTGGCACAGCTGATTCTGGCATCGCGCAGCGGGCCGGACGCGCCCGGTGCCGAGCAGTTGCGTGACGAGCTGGCAGAGCTCGGCGCGCAGGTGCGGATCGCGGCCTGCGATGTGTCCGACCGCGATGCGTTGGCGGCGCTGATCGACGAGATTCCGGACGAGCATCCGCTGATCGGTGTGGTGCATGCGGCGGGCGCCGGCGACAACGGGTTGATCGAATCCCTCACGGCGGATCGATTCGGGCCGGTGTTCGCGCCGAAGGTCGACGCGGCGTGGTATCTGCACGAGTTGACCCGTGAGCGACCGCTGTCGCTGTTCGTGCTGGTGTCGTCGGCGGGCGGTTCGGTGCTGGCGGCCGGGCAGGCCAATTATGCCGCGGCCAACGTCTTTCTGGACGCGCTGGCCGCCCACCGTCGCGCGGCGGGTCTGCCCGCGACCGCCATCGATTACGGATTGTGGGCGACCTCGACCGGCCTGGGGTCGATGCTGTCCGACGGTGATGTCGAGCGGATCCGGCGGCAGGGACTTCCGCCGCTGAGCGAGGCCGAAGGGCTGGCGCTGTTCGATCTGGCGATCGCCACCGAGTCCGCGCAGGTGGTGGCATTGCGCGTCGATCCGGCGGCCCTGCGCGACCGCGGCGACGAGCTGCCGGCACTGCTGCGTGCGATGGCCCCGGCCCCGATCCGGCGCCGGGCACGAGGCCAGGGTCCCGATCACGCGTTCGCCCGCACGCTGGCCGGTTTGCCGGATGTGGATCGGCATGCGGCTGTGCTGGATCTGGTCCGGTCGGTGGCCGCGGGTGTATTGGGCCATGCGTCGGTGGATGCGGTGGAGCCGCAGCGTGCTTTCCAGCAGCTGGGATTCGATTCGCTGGGGGCGGTGGAGTTTCGGAATCGGTTGAACGCGGCGACGGGTTTGCAGCTTCCGGCCACGTTGATTTTCGACTATCCGAATGCGGAGGTGGTGGCCGAGTTCATCGGGTCGGAATTGGCCGGTGTGGCGATTGCCGACGCCGAGCCGGTCGGCCGGGTCCGGGTGGATGACGATCCGATCGCGATCGTGGCGATGAGTTGTCGTTATCCGGGGGGTGTGGCGTCGCCGGAGGATTTGTGGCGATTGGTCGCCGAAGGTATCGACACCAACGGGGAATGGCCGCTCGACCGCGGCTGGGATGTCGACGATATCTACGATCCGGAGCCCGGAAAGCCCGGCAAGACCTACGCGCGCAACGGTGGATTCCTCTATTCCGCAGCGGATTTCGATGCCGACTTCTTCGGGATCAGCCCGAACGAGGCCATGGCGATGGATCCGCAGCAGCGGTTGCTGCTGGAGACCTCGTGGGAGGCGCTGGAACGGGCCGGTATCGAACCGGCCGTGCTGCGCGGCAGCGCCACCGGTGTGTTCACCGGTGTGATGTACCACGACTACGCCCAGGGGACCGGCAAGGCCGGAACCGCGGGCGGCAGTCTGGTCTCCGGGCGTATCGCCTACACGCTGGGGTTGGAAGGTCCTGCGGTGTCGGTGGATACGGCGTGTTCGTCGTCACTGGTGGCGATGCATCTGGCCGCGCAGTCGTTGCGGTCGGGGGAGTGCGATCTGGCGCTGGCCGGTGGCGTCGCGGTGATGGCCACGCCGGATATGTTCCTCGAATTCTCCCGTCAGCGCGGGCTGTCCCCGGATGGCCGGTGCAAGTCGTTCGCGGACGCCGCGGATGGTGTGGGTTGGTCCGAGGGGGCGGGCATGCTGGTCCTGGAGCGTTTGTCGGATGCGCGTCGCAATGGTCACGAGGTTCTTGCGGTGTTGGCGGGTTCGGCGGTGAATCAGGATGGTGCGTCGAATGGTTTCTCCGCGCCGAACGGCCCGTCGCAGCGGCGGGTGATCCGGCAGGCGTTGGCCAATGCCGGGCTCTCGCCCGCCGAGGTCGACGCCGTGGAAGGCCACGGCACGGGGACGACGCTGGGCGATCCGATCGAGGCCCAAGCGCTGCTTGCCACCTATGGGCAGGATCGTTCTGCGGATCGTCCGTTGTGGTTGGGATCGTTGAAGTCGAATATCGGCCACGCCCAAGCCGCTGCCGGTGTCGGTGGTGTGATCAAGATGGTCATGGCCATGCGCCACGGTGTGCTGCCGAAGACCTTGCATGTCGACCGGCCGAGCACGAAAGTCGAATGGTCGCAAGGCAATATCCGGCTGCTGACCGGGTCGGTCGAGTGGCCGGAGGCGGCTCACCCCCGCCGCGCCGGTATCTCGTCCTTCGGACTCAGCGGCACCAACGCCCACCTCATCGTCGAACAGGCGCCGGCCGACCCGGCCTCCGTCCCGGAGACCAGGACCGCCCCGGCCGGTGGTGTGCTGCCGTGGGTGATCTCGGCCCGCACCGGTGCGGCCCTGGCCGAACAGGCCCGGCGCTTGACCGCGCGGATCGGCGACCAGCACCCGGTCGACATCGGCTACTCACTCGCGACCTCACGAGTGGTGTTCGATCACCGCGCTGTGGTGCTGGCCTCCGAGCGCGACGGCCTGCGAATCGGTACCCAGGCTCTCGGGCGCGGAGAAGGCCTTCCCGGTGTGGTGTCCGGCCGGGTGGTGCCGGGCTCGACGGGTGTGGTGTTCTCGGGGCAGGGTGCGCAGTGGGCCGGTATGGCGGCCGAGCTGCGCGATTTTCCGGTGTTCGCCGGGCATTTCGACGCGATCGTCGCGAAGCTGGAACCTGCTCTGGCACAGTCTGTTTCACTGTCGGATGCGTTGGTCGACGAGGCGTTGGTCGATCGGACGGTGTTCGCGCAGGCGGGTTTGTTCGCGTTCGAGGTGGCGCTCTACAGACTGCTCGAGTCGTGGGGTGTGCGGGCGGATGTGGTGGCGGGTCATTCGATCGGTGAGGTCGCTGCTGCGCATGTGGCGGGTGTGTTGTCGCTCGAGGACGCGTGCGTTCTGGTGGCGGCGCGTGGTCGTTTGATGCAGGCGTTGCCGGCGGGTGGGGCGATGGTCGCGGTGGGCGCGTCCGAGGCCGACGTGCTGGCGCTGGTGGATTCCGGTGCGGTGGCGGCCCGTGACGTGTCGATCGCGGCGGTGAACGGCCCGTCCTCGGTGGTGCTGTCCGGCGTGGAAGCCGCTGTGGTGGCGGTCGCGGGACGGTGTGCGGAGAAGGGTTGGCGCACACATCGTTTGCGGGTGTCGCATGCGTTCCATTCGGCGTTGATGGAGCCGATGCTGGACGAATTCGCGGCCGCGATCGACGGTTTGACGTTCGGTAGGCCGACTGTGCCGTTGGTGTCGACGGTGACCGGCGCGAAGGTGACCGACGAGATGTCGGTCCCGTCGTATTGGGTGCGCCAGGTTCGGGATTCGGTGCGGTTCGCCGATGCGGTGGCGGCGATGGCGGAGTCGGGGGTGTCTCGTTTCGCCGAGGTCGGACCGGATGCGGTGCTGGCCCCGATGGTCACCCAGACCCTCGACGCCGCGTCCCCGGTGGTGGTGGCGCCCGCCCGCCGGCACCGAGCGGATGCGTCGACCCTGACGGCCGGACTGGCGAGGCTGTTCGTCACCGGCGTCGATGTCGACTGGGGCGCCTTCTACTCGGGAACCGGCGCCCGGCGAATCGATCTGCCCACCTACGCTTTCCAGCGCCGGCGGTATTGGATGTCCGACGCGTCCGCGACATCCGGCGGCGCGCGGGCGATGGGCTTGGTCGCCGCGGAACATCCGCTGATCTCGGCCGTGGTGTCCCAGCCGGACTCCGACGGTACGGATCTCATCGGCCGCCTGTCGCTGCGGACGCACTCGTGGCTGGCGGACCACACGGTCATGGACAGCGTCCTGTTCCCCGGCACGGGCCTGGTCGAACTCGCCCTCTACGCCGGCGAACAGGTCGGGTGTCATCACCTCGAGCAACTCGTCCTGCGAGCCCCGCTGACACTGCCGGAATCCTCCGGCACCGCGGTGCGCGTCGTGGTCGGCGCCGAGGACGAGGCCGGTCGTCGCCCGGTGCGGATCTACTCCCGCCCCGAGGACGAGGCCGATGCGCCGCCGTCCTGGACGGTGCACGCCGAAGGCGTTCTCGCGCCCGAAACCCCCGGCACCGCTGTCGAATTGCGGACCTGGCCGCCCACCGGCGCGGTCGCCGTGGATATCGACGGGGTGTACGACGCCCTCGACGCGCAGGGATACCACTACGGTCCCGCGTTCCAGGCGCTGCGCTCGGTCTGGCGAGCGAGCGGTGACGTTCTCTACGCCGAGGTGGAACTGCCCGAGACCGCCAGGCCCGACGCACAGCGGTTCGGTGTCCATCCGGCGCTGCTGGACGCGGCGATGCATGCGCTGCGATTCGCCGACGCGCGGCCCGACGGACCGGCGTTGCCGTTCGAATGGTCCGGAGTCACCGTCCATGCGGCGGGGGCCGACGCGGTGCGGGTCCGGCTCACCCGCGTCGGGGAACGGGGCGTGGCGCTGGATCTGGCGGATAGCACCGGTGCTCCGGTGGCGACGGTCCGCCACCTCGCCTCCCGTCCCGTCGATCCCGCGCAGCTCGCCACCGGCGCGTCCGCGGGCAATGCCCTGTTCCGGATCGACTGGACCCCGATCGAGGTGGACGCGGCCGACATCGCCACGGCCGCATGGCCGGAACTCGGCGACGAGATACCGCCGGTCGTGGTACTGGACTGCCCGGCGGGTAACGATCCCGCCGCGATCCACGCCGCGACGCACCACGTTCTGGAGGTGTTGCAGTCCTGGACGGCGAGCCCGCGATTCACCGACTCGGTCCTCGTGGTCCGGACCGGTGGTGCGGTGTCGGTGGCCGGAGAGGACATCACGAATCTGGCCGGTGCCGCCGTCGGCGGCCTGGTCCGCTCGGCACAAGCCGAGAACCCCGGCCGCTTCGTGCTGATCGACACCGATGCCGCGCTCGACGATCTGCTCGGCGGCATCCTGGCCGCGGCCGAACCGCAGGTGGCCGTGCGGGACGGGCGAGTGCACGCCGCACGCCTGGTCCGGACGTCTCCCGCCGCCCCCGAGGCGGTCGAGTTCGATCCGGACGAGACGGTGCTGATCACCGGTGCGGGCGGGCTGCTGGCCGGGGTGTTCGCCCGGCACCTGGTCACCACCCGCGGCGTCCGCCGCCTGCTGATGCTGAGCCGACGCGGCGAATCAGCTTCCGGCGCAGACGAATTGCGAGTCGAACTCGGCGACCTCGGCGCCCAGGTGGAATTCGCCGCCTGCGATGTCGCCGACCGCGGCGCGCTGGCCGCCGTGCTGGCGGGCATACCCGCCGCGCACCCGCTGACCGGCGTCTTCCACCTGGCCGGTGTGCTCGACGACGGTGCCGTGGCGTCGCTGACTCCGGCGCGGATGGATACGGTGCTGGGGCCCAAGGTCGATGCCGCACTCCATCTGCACGATTTGACCGCCGAACTGCCGTTGCGGGAATTCGTGCTGTTCAGCTCGGTGGCCGGTGCGTTCGGCAACCCCGGACAGGGCAACTATGCCGCGGCCAACGCCTGCCTGGACGCGCTCGCCATCCATCGCGCCGCGACCGGCCGGTGCGGTACGTCCCTGGCGTGGGGTCTGTGGGACGGGGGTATGGCCGGGCAGCTCAGCGACGTCGATCGGCACCGCATGTCCCGCTCGGGCCTGCTACCGCTCTCGGCGGATCAGGGCCTGGCGCTGTTCGATGCCGCGGCCGGTATCGACGTGCCGGCGCCGGTGCTCGCCCGGCTCGACACCGAGAGCATCCGCAACGCCGGAACTGCCACGCCCGCACTGCTTTCCGGTCTGGTGCCGGCCCGCCGCAGCGCGGCCTCCGGCACCTTCACGGCGCTGCGCGCCCGGGTGTCGAGCACTCCCGACAGCGAACGCTTCGGGGTGCTGGTGGAGATCGTGCGTGGACAGATCGCGGCGACTCTCGGCCACGAGAACGCAAAGTCGATCGCCGCGGACCGGGCCTTCAACGAACTGGGGTTCGATTCGATCACCGCCATCGAATTCCGCAACGCCCTCAAAGCCGTCACGGGCCTGCCCCTGCCCGCCACCCTGGTGTTCGACTATCCGACACCCGAGACACTGGCGAGACATCTCGCCGAGGAGTTCACCGGCACGGGCCGGGACACCGAGGTCCCCGCGACCCGGGCCGTCGACGACGACCCGATCGCGGTGGTCGGAATGGCGTGCCGGTACCCCGGTGGTATCACCTCTCCCGAGGAACTCTGGGATCTGGTGCGCGACGGCGCCGATGCGATCACGCCGCTGCCGGCCGACCGGGGCTGGGACATCGCCGGCATCTACGACCCGGAACCCGGCCGCGCGGGGAAGTCCTACACCCGGGAAGGCGGATTCCTGCACAGCGCAGCCGATTTCGACCCGGAGTTCTTCGGCATCGGCCCCAACGAGGCCACCGTGATGGACCCCCAGCAGCGGCAGTTGCTGGAGACGACATGGGAAGCGCTGGAGCGCGCCGGTGTCGACCCCACCATGCTGCGGGGCAGCTCGACCGGTGTCTTCGCCGGCGTGATGTACCACGACTACGCCCAGGGCAGCGGCAACAGCGCGGGCGGCAGCCTGGTCTCCGGGCGTATCGCCTACACGCTGGGGCTGGAAGGTCCTGCGGTGTCGGTGGATACGGCGTGCTCGTCGTCGCTGGTGGCGATGCATCTGGCCGCGGGATCGCTGCGTTCGGGGGAATGCGATCTGGCGCTGGCCGGTGGAGTGACGGTGATGGCGACACCGGAGACCTTCGTGGAGTTCAGCCGCCAGCGTGGGCTGTCCCCCGACGGTCGATGCAAGTCGTTCGCGGACGCCGCGGATGGTGTGGGCTGGTCGGAGGGGGCGGGCATGCTGGTGTTGGAGCGGCTTTCGGATGCGCGTCGCAATGGTCACGAAGTCCTTGCGGTGCTTGCGGGTTCGGCGGTGAATCAGGATGGTGCGTCGAATGGTTTCTCCGCGCCGAACGGCCCGTCGCAGCGGCGGGTGATCCGGCAGGCGTTGGCCAATGCCGGTCTCTCGCCCGCGGATGTGGATGCGGTCGAGGCGCACGGCACCGGTACGACGTTGGGTGATCCGATCGAGGCTCAGGCGTTGTTGAGTACGTACGGGCAGGATCGTGCCCCGGATCGTCCGTTGTGGTTGGGATCGTTGAAGTCGAATATCGGCCACGCCCAGGCCGCTGCCGGTGTGGGTGGTGTGATCAAGATGGTCATGGCGATGCGGCATGGGGAACTGCCGCGGACACTGCACGTCGATCGGCCGAGTACGAAAGTCGATTGGTTCGAGGGCAATATCCGGTTGTTGACCGAGTCGGTGGCGTGGCCGGAGGTGGACCGTCCGCGGCGTGCCGGGGTGTCTTCGTTCGGGATCAGTGGCACCAATGCGCACGTCATCGTCGAGCAGGCCCCGGCGGCCGAAACCGCGCCGCCGGTGACAATCGGCCCGGCCGTCCTGCCGTGGACGCTGTCGGCGCGCGGTAACGACGCACTGGCCGGACAAGCGGCCCGCCTGGCCTCGCATGTGGACGCCCACGATCCGGATGCCGTCGATGTCGGCTTCTCGCTGGCCTCCACGCGGGCGGTGTTCGAGCATCGGGCCGTGGTCGTGGGCCGGGATCGTGACGATCTGCTCGCGGGCGTCCGGGCGCTGGCAGCGGGCGACACCGTGCCCCGTGTCGTCTCCGGTCGCGTGCTACCCGGTTCGACGGGTGTGGTGTTCTCGGGGCAGGGCGCGCAGTGGGCCGGTATGACGGCCGAACTCCGCACCGCGCATCCGGTATTCGCCGAACATTTCGATGTGATTGCCGGCATGCTGGATCCGCTTCTGGAACAACATGTTTCGCTGAACGACGCGTTGGCGGACGACGACCTGGTCGATCGCACCGTGTTCGCGCAGGCCGGTTTGTTCGCGTTCGAGGTGGCGCTGTACAGGCTGCTCGAATCCTGGGGATTCGGTGCGGATGTGGTGGCTGGTCATTCGATCGGTGAGGTCGCCGCCGCACATGTGGCCGGGGTGTTGTCGCTCCGGGACGCGTGTGTGCTGGTGGCGGCACGCGGGCGACTGATGCAGGCACTGCCCGGGGGCGGAGCGATGATCGCCGTCGAGGCATCCGAGGCCGACGTCTCGGCCCTGCTGACCGGCGACGTCGCGATCGCCGCGGTGAACGGCCCGTCCTCGGTGGTGCTGTCCGGTGTCGACGCCGATGTAACGGCTGTTGCCGGAAGGTGCACTGAAAGAGGCCGGCGCACACATCGTTTGCGGGTGTCGCATGCGTTCCACTCGGCGCTGATGGAGCCGATGCTGGCCGAATTCGCCTCGGCGATCGAGGCTTTGACGTTCGGGCGTCCGACTGTGCCGCTGGTGTCCACCGCAACCGGCGCCAGGGTGACCGACGAGATGTCGGATCCGTCCTATTGGGTGCGGCAGGTTCGGGACGCGGTGCGATTCGCCGACGCGGTCCTCGCCATGGCGGAACTGGGCGTGACACGATTCGCCGAAGTCGGGCCCGATGCGGTGTTGACGCCCATGATCGCCCTAACCCGCGACACGGCAACCGCGGTCGCGCTCACCAAGCGCCACCACGCGGACCCCGCGACCGTGCTCACCGGGCTCGCCCGCCTGTATGTCGCTGGTGCGATGGTGGATTGGACCCGCTACTACGCCGGCACCGGCGGCAGGCGGACGGATCTGCCGACCTACCCCTTCCAGCACCGCCGCTTCTGGGCCATGGGCCGGCTGCATTCCGGTGAGCCGTCGGCGCTCGGCCTGCGGTCCACCGAACACCCCATGCTGGGCGCGCTGGTGGCGCAACCCGAAGGCGGCGGCGTCCGCCTCACCGGGCGACTGTCCACGGCCACGCATCCGTGGCTGGCCGATCACGACGTACTCGGCGTAGTCCTGCTGCCCGGAACCGGTTTCGTCGAGTTGGCCGTCCACGCCGGAGAGCAGGTCGGCTGTCCGGAACTCGCGGACCTCACACTGCGGGCGCCGCTGACGTTCAGCGGACCCGGCGGCGTGCAGATCCAGGTGGTCGTGGGTGACGGCGACGAGGCCGGTCATCGGCCCGTCGACATCTACTCCCGCCGGGACGAAGACGATCCGGCAGTCCCGTGGACCCATCACGCGCAGGGCCGGCTGAGCCCGAGCGCGGATACGGGCGAACCGGCGCACTGGGCCGATTTCGTGCAGTGGCCCCCGTCCGGCGCCACGGCGGTCACGGTGGACGGCGCGTACGACGAACTCGCCGACCACGGCTACCACTACGGTCCGGCCTTCCGCGGTCTGCTGGCGGTATGGCGGCGCGGTGACGAACTCTTCGCCGAGGTCGCGCTGCCGGAACAGACCACCGCACACGGTTACGGCATGCATCCGGCGCTGCTCGACGCGGCCCTGCACGCGCTCACCGTCGGCGCTCCGCGCGAGCAGGCCGAGCCACAGACCCTGGTTCCGTTCACCTGGTCGTCGGTGCGTCTGTACGCCGACGGTGCCCGCCGGGTGCGGGTGCGGCTGACCGGACGGGACGAGGCGGTCACGGTGCAGATCGCCGATTCCGGTGGCGCGCCGCTGCTTTCGGTGCGTTCGCTCGCCTTGCGGCCGATCTCACCCGACGTGCTCGCGGCCTCGTCTCGTCCCTCGTACGACGCGCTGTACGAACTCGCGTGGCGGCCCGGCCCGCAGCCGCGCCGCACGGCGGATATCTCCTGGGCCGAGTGGGGTACGGCGGAATCGGCTTCGGTCCTCGTCTACCGCCCTCCGGTCGAGGAGGTCGCGGTGCCGGCGCGGCTGCGCACGGCGCTGCACGCCACCCTCGGTGTCCTTCAGCAGTTCCTGCGCGACGAACGCTGTGCCTCGAGCACTCTCGCGGTGATCACCGACTCGACCGGAGATCCGGCCACTGCCGCGGTGTGGGGCCTGGTGCGCGCGGCGCAAGCGGAGAACCCCGGGCGAATCGTGCTCATCGAGGCCGACGAGGCCGTCGCGATGCACGACCTCGTGGCCGCCGCGGCGACGGGTGAGCCGGAACTGGCCGTCGACGGGGCCGGCACGCGGGTGCCGCGACTCGTCCGGGCCGCGTCTGCCGAGGCGACGCTGCCGACCGCGTGGGATCCCGAACGGACCGTCCTGATCACCGGCGGAACCGGTGGGATCGGCCGCCACCTCGCCCGGCACCTGGTGCGCGAGCACGGGGTGCGCCACCTGGTGCTGGCCGGTCGGCGCGGACCGGACGCCGCCGCGGATCTGGTCGCCGAACTCGGCGCACTCGGCGCTCGGGTTCGGGTCGCGGCCTGCGACGTCACCGACCGCGACGCGGTGCGGCAGCTGCTCGGATCGATCCCCGCCGAGTATCCGCTGGGCGCGATCGTGCACGCGGCGGGGGTCGCCGACAACGGCCTGGTCGATACCTTGACCCCGGATCGGATCGACCACTGCCTGAGCGCCAAGGCCGACGCCGCCTGGTACCTGCACGAGCTCACCCGCGAGGCCGGACTGTCCGCATTCGTCCTGATCTCCTCGGTGGCGGGGTCGATCCTGCCCGCCGGCCAGGCTGGGTACGCGGCGGCCAATCTGTTCCTCGACGCGCTCGCGACGCATCGCCACGCCGAAGGCTTGCCGGCGACGTCACTCGCCTACGGCATGTGGGATATCGACACCGGACTGTCGCAATGGCTCGGCGAGGCCGACCGGCAGCGGATGCGGCGCCAAGGCTTTTCACCGCTGCCCGCCGGCGCCGCACTCGAATTGTTCGATGCGGCAGTGTCTTCCGGTCGTCCGGTACAGGTGCCGGTCGCGATCGATCACGCCGTACTCCATGCCCGCGATGCGGTCCCGGCCCTCCTCGGTGATCTGGCCGCGAAGACGGGACGCCGGCAGCGCGCCACGACGCCGGACGCCGCGGCACTGCGCAACCATCTGGCGCAACTGCCGGACGCCGAACAGGAACGGTGGCTGTTGACGCACATCCTCGAGCACGCCGCCCGGCTGCTCGGGCACGGCAGCACCGAGGCGCTCGACCCGGAGCGAGATTTCCTCGAATCGGGCTTCGACTCGCTGGCCGCCATGGAGTTGCGCGGCGCCCTCAACGCATCCACCGGACTGACGCTGTCCACGGCGGCGATCTTCGACCACAAGACGCCCGCGGTACTGGCCCGGCATCTTCGCGAGGAGCTCGGCGCCGCGCCACAACAAACCAACAGCCAAGCGGTCCAGGATGATTCGCTGTACGGGATGTTCCGCGGCGCGGTCACGAACGGTCAGGCCGGTAAGGGCTTCGCCCTGCTGCGAGCGGTGGCGGAACTGCGGGACCAGTTCACCGCGGACGAGCAACCGGAACAGTTGCCGGCGCCCGCGCGCCTGGCCGCGGGCTCGGCCCTGCCGCGGATCATCTGCCTCAATCCGCCGCTGGCCACCGGCGGTGCGCACCAGTACGCCCGGATCGCGTCGCAGCTGCGCACCGGCCGCGATGTCCTGGCACTGCCGCTGATCGGTTTCGGTGCGGGCGAGCCGCTACCAGCGACGCCGGTCGCCGCGCTGGCGGCGCTGGCACGCGGCGTGCTCGAGGCCGTGCAGGGTGAGCCGTTCGTCCTGCTCGGGCATTCCTCGGGGGGTCTGCTGGCCTACCTCGTCACCGAGTATCTGGAGGCGGCCGGCGGTCCGGCGCCCGCCGGCGTGGTCATGCTGGACACCTATCCGGCGCACGCGGGTGCGGAATGGCTGCTGCGAGAGATGGCCGAACACATGGTGTCCCACGAGGCCACGTTCGGTCGTTTCGATCAGGCCCGGCTCACCGGAATGGGCCGTTACGTGCAGTTGCTGCACGAGCTGGTGCCGGGGTCGGTCGACACGCCGACGCTGTTCGTCCAGTGTGCGCGATCGTTCCTGGACGGCTCCTCGGAACGTGCGGACTGGCAGACCCGGCCGTGGGACGCGACGCATTCCGTCGTGCCGGTGGCGGCCGATCACTTCACGATCCTGGAGGACGGCGCGGCGGAGGTCGCCGAGGCGATCGAGGACTGGCTCGCGCACTGAGGGCGGCGACCGGGTGGGCGAATACGCCCGCCCGGTCGTTCCCGGCTAACTCGACAGCGCTCGCGAACTGTGATCGGAAATCAACCGCGCGACCGCATCGCCATTGGCGTCGAGAAAGAAATGGCCGCCGGGAAATGTTCGGGCGGAGAAACTTTCGGTGGTGTGCGAGCGCCAGACCTCGAGATCGGCGAGACTCGCATCGGCGTCGCGATCACCGGCCAGTGCGACGATGGGACATGCGACGGTCGCCCCCGGTGCGCAGGCGTAGGTTTCGATGGCCCGGTAGTCGTTTCGGGTAACGGTCAGGATCATGTCGCGCATTTCCGGATCCTCGAGCAGGGCCGCCGGGGTGCCGCCGTAGTTCAGGAGATGATCGGCCAGCTCACGATCGCTCAGCGTGTGCATCACCTCGGTGCCCTGTTGTGACGGAGCGCGGCGTCCCGAGGCGAACAACACCGCCGGTCGCGCGTCGGTTTCGCGTTCGAGGCGCCGGCAGGTTTCGAATGCCACCGCGGATCCCATGCTGTGGCCGAACAGGGAAAAACGCGAGGCGTCGGCGAGTGTCTCGGTCAATTCGGTGAACAGCCCGTCGACGAGCCCGGAAATGGTGTCGACGAGCGGTTCGCGCCGCCGGTCCTGCCGCCCGGGGTACTGCACGGCGAGGACGTCGTATTCCGACCCCAGGCGTTTGGCCAGCGGCCCGTACGAGATGGCGGATCCGCCGGCATGAGGAAAGCAGACCACCGTATGCGATCCGTTCTCCGGAGCGGGGGACAGACGACGCAGCCAGCTATTACCCACGGGCCGAAAGCCTACACCGACTGCTTCGCCTCCGAATTCACCGCGCTCGCAACGGATTCGCCTGGGAGGTGCCGTGACGTCACGCCAGCGAGAGGAACAGCTTCTCCATCTTCTTCATGTCGGCGCCGTCCGCGCTGCCGTTGGTCAGGCAGTGCTGGAGACCGGTCGCCACCAGGGCGTAACCGCTGCGGCTCAGCGCTTTGTTGACCGCAGCGAGCTGAGTGAGCACATCCTCGCACTCCGCACCGTCTTCCATCATGCGGATGACGGTCGCCAGGTGGCCGTGTGCGCGCTTCATGCGAGTGATCACGGCCTTCACCTCGTCCGGTTCGAATTGCATCTGTTCCTCCAGCGTCTCGTCCGGCCCGTCGCGGACCGTACCCAGGAATCATATCCCCCCGGGGGGATGCTATGGTTGTCTCATATCCCCCCGGGGGGATAGCCCGTACGTGGTTCTCCCCGCCCCACCCGCGACGGACCACAGCTGATGAAAGGAATGCCGGATGTCCGAACACAGTGAGCGCCCGTCCCGCCACGGCGCCGCCGTGCTCCAAGAGCTCTCGCCGCAGCATCGCGCGCTACGTCACGCGATCCCCGAGGTGTACAAGGGTTTCGGCGAACTCAGCAAAGCCGCGTTCGCGCCGGGAGCCATCGATCGCAAGACGAAGGAACTGATCGCGCTCGCCATCGGCGTGGTCGAGGGCTGTGACGGTTGCATCGCCTCGCACGGGCAAGCGGCTGCGCGCGCCGGGGCCACGCGTCAGGAGGCCGCGGAGGCCATCGGCGTTACCTTCCTCATGCACGGCGGCCCGGCAACGATCTACGGTGCTCGCGCCTATGAAGCGTTCTGCGAGTTCGCCGATGCCGTCGATGCCGGCGACGGCCCGGCGTGATCACGAACGGAAAAGGTCCTCGGTATGTGTAGTCCCGTTCGATGCAGGGTGTGCGGCAAGACGACGTGGTCCGGTTGCGGTCGGCACGTCGCTCGGGTCCGGGCCGCCGTTCCGGCCGACCAATGGTGCGCCGGCCATCCGGCATCCGCCCAGGACGGCTCGTCGCGTCGGCTGTTTCGCAAGTGGGCAGGCCGCTGAAGCGGCTCACGCGTAGTCTCCGACCTCTGTCACCAGCCGTTTTGGTGTTTCCCGTGCGGTTGCGTAGGGTTGTCCCTGCCCGACGCGGGGTGGAGCAGCTCGGTAGCTCGCTGGGCTCATAACCCAGAGGTCGCAGGTTCAAATCCTGTCCCCGCTACTACAGAGGGCGGTCCTGACCAGAGGTTCAGGGCCGCCCTCGACTCTTGCCGGGGTTGTCGGCATCGAATTCGACATCACGCGGAACCACGATGAACGTGGCATGAGCCGGCACCGGGCGTGGCACAGCCACGAACTCGAGTTCTGTCCGGGCTTCCGATCAGCTCAGCGATGTGGGCCGGGTGGGCTCGATGTAGCGGGTGGCTAGGGTGGCAAGAATTCGCTGGTAGGACGAGCCGAGGATGCGGACGAGGAGGTCGCTCACGTGGGCGTCGGCGCCGACGAGGATCTTGGCCTTGCCCTTGGCCGTTCCGTCCAGGATGACGCGGGCCGCCTTCTCGGGGGTGGTGCGAGCGAGGCGGTCGAACAGCTGGACGAGGTGCTGCAGCTCCTCGGGGTTGGTGCCGGTGGCCTTCGTCGCGATGGCGGTGCGAACGCCGCCGGGGTGCACGCTGGACACGGTGACCGGATGTCCGGCGGTGAGCATTTCCTGGCGTAGCGATTCGGTGAAACCTCGAACAGCGAATTTGGCCGCGTTGTAGGCACTTTGAGTGGGAACGGCGAACAGGCCGAAGACGCTCGAGGTGTTGGCGATGCGGCCGTCGCCGGAGGCGATCAGGTGTGGCAGGAACGCCTTGGTGCCGTGCACGACACCCCAGTAGTCGACATCGAGGACGCGGGACAGATCTTTGATGTCGCTGTTCTCGACGGTACCGACGAAACCGATTCCGGCGTTGTTGAATACGTCGTGCACGGCCCCGAACCGCGCGAGGACGGTCTCGGCAAACCGCAGCATCTGTTCGTATTCGGCGACGTCGAGGACGGCTGTCTCCACTCGGGCGTTGTAGGCGAAGCATCGGGCAGCGGTTTCGGCGAGCTCTTCGGCGTCGAGGTCGCACAATGCCAGGTGTGCGCCGCGGCGGGCGAGTTCGATTGCGAGGCTGCGACCCATTCCTGATGCGGCGCCGGTGACGACGGCGACGCGGCCGCGGTAAGGCTCGGACATGATTCTCCGGTAAGAGTTTCGGTGGTGGGTACGAAGGCGATTGCAGGTGGTCGGTGCGGCATCGGGGGTCCGCACCGACCGCGGAAATCAACTGTCGATGCGGTTCAGGTAGGCGCGGCGCCGCTGCTGGTCGTACCGGCCGGGTTCGCGACCGACGAATCGGCGCTTGACCGCGCGCAGAGCCGTCTCGGGAATACCTTGTTCGACGGTGCCCATCGGAGCGAGCCATCGTGGGATCGTCACTTCGGCACGCCGGTGGCGAACGGTATCGGCGATCGCCTCGCCCACTTCCGCGGGGTGCAAGGTGGGTTGCAGTTTCAGGTTCACCCCCGATGTCAGTTCGGTGTGCACGGCGGCGGGCATCACGGTGGTGACGGTGACGCCGGTGCCGTCGAGTTCGGCGCGGACCGCGCGGGACAGCGCGCCGACGGCGAATTTCGAGGCGCAGTAGACCGCCGCGCCCGGGGTAGTGACCTTGGCGGCCATGGACGCGACATTGACGATGTGGCCGCGTCCGCGCGCGACCATTCCCGGCAAAGCCAGACTCATGCCATTGATCACCCCGCCGACATTGATGGCGATCTCGCGGTGGTGCCCGGCCAGGTCCAGCTCGAGGAAGGGTGCCAGGCGCATGATGCCCGCGTTGTTGACCAGTACGTCGACGGGACCGGTTTCGGTGGCGGCGTTCAAGAATTCGGCGAAGCTGCCCGGATCGGTGACGTCGAGTTGGGCGGCGTGTCCGCCGATCTCGGCGGCGGTCGCCTCGGCCACGGGAAGGTCGATATCGCCGATCCAGACCTGGGCGCCGCGCGCGGCGAGCGCGATGGCGGTGGCGCGGCCGATTCCGCGTGCCCCGCCGGTGACGCAGGCGACCGTCCCGTCCAGTCGCATCATCGGTTCGTCTCCCGCAGCGGTGCGCGCAGCGCGAAGTAGCCGATGACCCGGATCTCGCCGGTTCGCGAACCCATCAGTGCGCGGCCCAGATACACCCCGGGCACCAGTTCGACGAGTTCATCGCGAACTCGTTCGATGGGCACGATCCTCGAACGGGGGTTGCCGAGCGCTGGGTCGGTGTAGGTGACCGCCGCGACCTGAACGAACGGTGCGAGCGAAGCACGTTCTACGCGATAGCCGAAGCGGAAACCCTGGTAGACCGCACTCGTCCGGACCCAGCCGCTGTACCGCGGCACCGCGGCCCGTAACGCGAGGTAGGCGATGCGGTTCAGGCGGTTGTACCCGGTCGCGGTGGCGGCGTCGAAACTCTTGCCCACCCACCCGGGTTCGACGGCGACTACCGGATTGAGCAGAGCCGCTTCCGGAATCCCGAACAACTTGCCCGCGATCATCCCCTCGTAGTCGCCGTCCAACTGTGGGGCCGTGCCTTGGGCGAACAGAGCTGCCAACAGCTCACGGTCGTCGGTGTCGGCCGCCCCTCGCAGATAGTCCCAGCACGCTGCGGCGGCGCGTGCCGGTGCCGAACCGGCCAGTTCACGCAGCTCCCCGAGCAGCGATGTCGGTTGTCTGCGGGCAGCGCCGGAGCTGCGGCGGGATGAGGTTCCAGTAGTCATCGAGATTCCTTTCTGAAGTGTCAGGCCGCTGCCGAGGAGGCTGCGGTCCGGACGTGCTCGCGGATGAAGCGGGCGATTTCCGCGGTGAGTTGCCTGCTTTCGGGCAGGTACGGGAACACCACCGGGAAGGCGTGGATCTGGCCGTACCAGATGTGCAGTTCGCACGGCACACCTGCCGCGTCGAGGCCGGCGGCCATGACTTCGGAATCCAGGCGCAGGAACTCGTCGTCGCAGGCGGCCAGCAGGGTCGGGGGTAGGACGCGGAGGTCGCCGTTGACCGGCGACAGCGCTGTATCGATGCGGCCGTCGCGGGCACAGCCGAGTTCGGCGATGCGCGTGAATGCCGCGGTGGGCAGATATGCCTCGGTCATCGCATTGTGGTGTGCGAGTTTGGCGGTGAGGTCGAGGTCGAGCCACGGGCTCAGCGCGACCACCGCCGCCGGGGCCGGCAATTGCTCGCCGGCGACCCCGAGCGCGGTGCTCAGCGCGAGGAATCCGCCTGCCGAATCCCCGGCGAAGACGACCGATTCGCTACCGACGCCGTGGTCGAGGAGCCACCGGTAGGCGGCCAGGCAGTCGCGCACCGACTCCGGAACCGTGGCCTCGGGCAGATAGCGGTAGCGCACCTGCACGACCGGCAACCCCGTGGCCCGCGACAATTCAGCGACCAGGCGACGGTGTGTGTGCAAGCCTCCGGCGACGAAACCGCCGCCGTGGAAATACAGCACCGCGCCTGCGCCGAACCCGTCCGGCGCCTCGGCTGCGCGCACGATCTCACAGCGCACCGTCGTCGTTGTCACCGCTTCGACCCGCACAGGGGTGCGGACACACAGTGCTCGGGATCCGAGGTCGACAAGCCCTCCGACGCGTATCGCGAGCGGAGAGATCGGTACCCGGCGCAGTGCCGGTCGTACCAGCTCGCGCACTGCGGCCGTCGCCAGCTGCGAGCGCACGCTGGGGTGACGGGAGTGGGCACCGAAATGGTGACGTCGCATGAGTGGCATGGCAGCACCTCTCTGAGAAGGCGGTTCCGAGCAGCGGCGGGGCGGCCGGACGAGGAAGATGAAGCGAGCGTTTCATGTTGAAACGCCTGATGTCAATACGTGCTCGGCGGTCCGTGTCTCGGCGCGGTGAGAGGATCGGCTGATGAGCTCTCCGAAGCTGTGGCGCGGGCAGACCCTGAAGGATCGCTCGCTGGACCGCCGCGAACAGATGCTGGACGTGGGCGAAGAATTGCTCGGCACCGGCGGGGTATCGGCGGTGACGACCCGCGCGGTGATGCGGCAGACCAATCTCAGTCCGCGCTACTTCTACGAAACCTTCGACAGCCGTGAGGATCTCATCATCGCGGTGTACGACAGGGTCGAATCCCGGCTGTTCGAACGGATGCGCGGCGTCCGCACCGCCGACGGGCTACGCGCGGCGATCCGCGAGATCTTCGAGATCTGCGCGCAATACTTCGAGGAGGATCCCGGCCGTGCGCGCATCCTGCTGCGCGAACCGCTCGCCGACGACACCTTGCGCCGGCACAGTGCCGACCGCGCTCCGACATTTCTGCGAATGCTCATTCCGGTTCTCGGCGCCGAAGCCGGTGCGATCGTCCCTGCCGACGAGGAAGCTCTCGCGATCGCGGCCACGGCCCTGAGTGGCAGCCTCGTGTCGTTGTATCTCGAATGGGTCGACGGGCGGCTGTCGGTCAGTCGGGAACGACTCGCCACCGCTGCGGTGGCAACAGTATTCGCCCAGCTCGAGGCGGTGCGGCAACACGACTGAGGCGATGGGGCTTGACAATGCGCGGCCGTAAGTTGAAACATGCGTTTCAAGATGAAGCGCGCGTTACCGCTTACTGCTTCCCGGAAGGACTCCTCGACCATGACCGTCGACCTCATTGCACCGCAGCACCGCGACAAGCGCACTCCGCCGGACCGGCATATCGTGATCGTCGGTGCCGGAATAGCCGGCATCGGAATGGCGATCACCCTGCGCCGCAATGGAATCGACAACTTCACCGTGCTCGAGCGGGCCGGTGATATCGGCGGTGTCTGGCGTGACAACGTCTATCCCGGAGTCGGTGCCGATGTGCCGTCCTTCAGCTACCAGTTCTCGTTCGAGAAGAACCCCGGCTGGTCGCGACTGTTTCCGAAGGGCGAGGAGATCAAGCGCTACCTCGACCGCTGCGTCGAGAAATACGACATCGCGCGGCACATCGAACTCGGCACAGAAGTGCTCGAACGTCGTTGGTCCGAAGACGAGCGCGTCTGGTATGTGCACACCAACCACGGCGAGTTCACCAGCCGCTATGTCATCAGTGCTCTCGGTCCCTTCGTCAATCCTCGCACTCCCTCCATTCCGGGGCTCGAGGATTTCACCGGCATCGTCATGCGATCTCAGCAGTGGGATCACCGCCAGGACCTGACGGCTCGACGAGTCGCGGTCATCGGCACCGGCGCCAGCGCGGTACAACTGGTCCCGAAAGTCGCCGAAACCGCGGCACACCTCACCGTCTTCCAGCGTCGCCCCATCCACGTATTGCCCAAACTCGACATCCCCGTCCCCGGCCCGCTGCAGCGCGTGATCGCCGCCGTCCCCGGTAGCCAGGACGCACTGCGACTCGCCTTCACGGCCCAGGTCGAGGTGCTGCTCGTCGCGGTCGCGGCCTACGGTAAATCGGTCGCACCGCTGGCGCGCGGGCTCTCCGCCGCGAGCCGGGCGCTGCTGTTCGCTCAGGTCCGCGATCCCGGACTGCGGGAAAAGCTCACGCCCGACTACGATTTCGGCTGCAAACGCCCCAGTGTGTCCAACGCCTGGTACCGCACGTTCACTCGTGACAACGTCAGTCTCGTCACCGAGCCCATCGATCGCATCACCCCGACCGGCGTCCGCACCGTCGACGGCGCCGAGCACCCTGTCGACGTCCTCGTCCTGGCTACGGGCTTCCATTTCGCTCACGAACCGATCAACTACCGGATCTCCCCGGTGCAGACCAGCGATGGATTCGACCTCGCGGACTTCTTCGAAACCGAAGCCCTGCAGTCCTACGAAGGCGTCAGTCTCCCCCAACTGCCCAATGCCTTCTCGCTGTTCGGTCCCTATTCCTGGTCGGGCGGCTCGTATCACGTCATGGTCGAGACGCAGGCCAATCACATCATCCGGGTCCTGCGCGAAGCCGAGCGCCGCGGCGCCGATCGGGTAGCCGTGCGGCCCGAGGCCAACGCCCGCTTCCTGGCGTTCGTTCGCGCGCGGGCCGACAATTCGCTGCTCGCGATCAGCAACTGCGCATCAGCCAACAGCTACTACTTCGACCATCACGGCGACTTCAGCTCCTTGCGCCCCACTACCGGACTGCAAGCCTGGTGGACCAGCCGCACCTTCCCCCTCGACGATTACGCCTACAACTAGCAATCCGGCCTTGCGCAGGCTCGAAAGATACTCCCCGTGTCATGAGATCGAATCGGCAATCCCGACGACGTGTTGATCCGGCGCCACATTTCGAGCGTTGCGGCCGCCGGCCGCACTAGCCGCCGATCGGAGTTTCCGACGGAACACCGGGCGTCACGGGTGCGCCGAACCAGAGCTGCAGTGCGGCGCGCAGGCCGGACTCCGCGGTGTCCGCGGGTTCGCCGACGGTCGCGGCCCAGGCTATGTGCGCATCGGGGCGGATGAGGAGGGCGTCGGCGGTCCGATCGGCGGTCTCGGCGGTGCGAATCTCGATGCGGTGTCCCCATTCTCGTGCCGCCGCGCGCAGCTCCGGCCGTCCGGCGAGATCGAGCAGGACGGGCCGTGCGTCGTGCAGCAGCGTCGCGACGTCGGTGCTGCCCTCGCCGGTGCGCAGGGCCAGGTTGGGTGCGAAGGTGCCGGTCGCGGCGTGGCCGTTCGGGTTCGGCAGCTCATAGCGGATATCGGCGCCGGCGATGAGGGCGCCCATGCGCCGCAGGGGCTGATCGTCGGTGAGGAGCTCCTGAAAGACCGCCCGCAGCGCCTCGGCCGCCGGGTCGTGCCCACGCCGCAGCGCCACCTGCGCACGGGTGTGCAGCATGGTGCGCGCCGCCGCGAAATACCGTTCGTCGTGGTAGCTGTCCAGCAGTCCGTCCGGCGCCCAGCCCTGGACTTCGGCGGCCAGCTTCCACGCCAGGTTGACCGCGTCCAGCATGCCGGCGTTGAGGGCCACGCCCGTGGCCGGGAACAGATGGGCCGCATCGCCGGCCAGCAGGATCCGGCCCTCGCGACAGCGTTCGGCCTGCCGGGCCTTGAAGGTGAAACGTGACAGCCGATGCGTCTGTGCCACAGGGAGTTCCGCGCCGAGCACGCGGCGGATGCTGTCCTGCAGTTCGGTGACGGTCAGCGGTACGTCGTCGTCGTATTCGACGGACTCGTCCTCGATCGTGTAGACCGACAACACCTCCGACGTGGGTGAGCCGCCCATCCCGAACAGCCCGCGGTCGGTCCGCGTGAAACCCGTCCTGATGGTTCCGAAACCGTCGACGTCGAGGTCGCCGTTGTCGTGCCGGGTCACCGAATCGGGCACCGTGATCTGGGCCAGCCGGTTGACCTCCGGATAGACGGTGCCGGGAAACGGAATTGCGGCCAGCTCGCGAATCCGGCTGCGGGCGCCGTCGCAGCCCACGAGGTAGCGGGCGGTGACCCGATAGGTGCCGTCCGGGCCCCGCACGTGGGCGGTGACCGCGTCGGTGCCCTGCGTCACGTCCAGCACCTGATGTCCGCGCCGGATGTCGACGCCGAGTTCATCGGCGCGTTCGCCGAGCACCCGCTCGAGCTGCTGTTGCGGCAGCGGCAAGGCGTGCATCGGCGACTCGGCGAGCCCGGTGAGGTCCACATGGACACCGCCGAACGGGAACCGCGGAGCCGGTATCGGGTCGGTGCAGGCCGCTTCGAACCGGTCCAGCAGGCCCCGGTAGCGCAACAACTCGAGAATCTGCCCGCCGAGCCCACCGGCCTTCGGAGTGTCGCGGGGTCGCGGTTGCCGTTCCAGCACCAGCGGCCGGACTCCGGCCGCCTGCAGTTCGGCGGCCAGCATCAGACCGGTCGGGCCCGCGCCCACGATGATCACGTCGGTATGCATTCCACTCCTGTTCCGGCCGTTTCCGGCCGGTCGAACGATTCGGACATCCGGCACTGTCGGCCGTTACCGGGCCCCGTGCCTGCCGTGCCGGGGCCACCCGCCCTTGGAATTGGTGACTGTGCGCGGAGGCACGGGGCGTGTGACGAAGCGCCGTTGGTCGGCCTGGGCAGGGAAGGTGGTGTGGTGCTTTCGCATATCGTTACCGCCTCAGGTGTAGTACTCTGAACGAAGTGTTTTGAACCGTAGTACTACGAATGGAGTGGTGTCAAGTGGTGCGCACGAATCCGGAACGCCGGCAGGCTCTACTGGACGCGTCCATCGAGGTCCTGGCCCGGGAGGGGGCGCGCGGGCTGACCTTTCGGGCGGTGGATCAGGAGGCGGGAGTGCCCGCGGGAACGGCGTCCAACTACTTCCCCAACCGGGATGCGCTGCTCGTTCAGGTCGGCCATCGCTATTACGAGCGGCTGATCCCGAGCGAGGAAGCGATGGCGAAATCGCGTGGACCGCAGACCCGCGAGACCATGACCGAACTCATGACCGAGGTGGTCGAGCGAGTCTTCCATTTCCGCACCGGCTATCTCGCGATCCTCGAACTGCGGTTGGAGGCAACCCGTCGTCCCGAACTGCAGGCGCTGCTGACCGAGCGAGTGCGCGCGGATCTGGACTTCAACATCAGCAACTTCCGGGAGTCGCAGCTGCCCGGCGACGAGGACGCCGTGGTGCTGTTGTACCTCGCGCTGAACTGGCTCATTCTCGAAAGGCTCACGCTCCCCGGCATTTTCGACGAGAAGCGGGCCGCCGAACTGGTCCGCACGATCGTGGAGCGCGCCATCCCCGCCGCCGGTTGATCGGCGTTCGGGTGAACGCCGACTCCGCTACCGACGCGCATCGTGCCGCGGCGGGATCAGCGGCCCGTCGGTGCTCCCGCCACCCGGCGCTCGCCGTTGTTGCGTTCCTGCCACCGGCGGTAGACGTCGACCGCGTCGGCGCGGGATTCGTGGCGCATCGGCAGGCGGCGTTGATCCCACGGCTTGCCGAACTCGTCGTAGAAGGTGCCGAGCTCGAAGTACTTCCGGTCGTCGACGTAGTGCGGAGCGTAGGCCTCGCGGGTGGTGAGAAAGACGACCTCGTCGGGGGAGCAGTAGTACAGCGCGCCCAGGCACATCGGACAGGGCAGGGCGAGGATGTAGATCGTGGCACCGGTCAGATGTTCGGTGCCGAGGGTGGTGCAGGCCCGGCGGATCGCGAGGATTTCCGCGTGGGCGGTCGGGTCGGCGGTCTGGGCGACCAGGTTGGGGCTTTCGGCGAGAATTTCCCCGTCCTTCACGACGACCGTCGCGAACGGCCGGCCGCCCTCCTCGACGTTGCGGCGGGCCAGATCGATGGTGTGTTGTGCGAAATCCATTGCACTCCTTGATGAGTCGATGTCGGAGCGGTGGTTGCTCAGAAGGGTTCGGTGGGCAGGTACTTGCCGTCCAGCGTGATCACGGCGCGTTCGCCGCCCTCCGGATCGGGCACCTTGCGCACGTCGAGCTTGAAGTTGATGGCGCTGATGATGCCGTCGCCGAACTGTTCGTGGACCAGCGCCTTGAGCGTGGTGCCGTATACCTGCAGCATTTCGTAGAAGCGGTAGATCGTCGGATCCGTCGGCACGCCACCCGGAATCGACCCGCGGGTGGGGATGGTCTGCAGCAGCGCCGCCGCGTCGTCGCCCAGGCCGAGCAGCTCGGCCACGGCTTCCGCGGACTGTTTCGGCAGCGGATGCTGGCCGAGGATCGCCGCGGTCACGAAGGCCGTCGAATAGCCGGCGGTGTCGGCGATCTGCTGCCAGGTGAGATCTTTGGCGATCTTCGCCTCGACCGCCGTGACGGCCAGTGCCTGGCGGGCGGCCGGATCGAATTGTGCGTGCACCATAGTGATCTCCTTTCTTTCGACCGCCGGATCTGCCGGCGGCACAGGGGGTTTCAGGCGGCGATGGTTCGGTCGCCACCGGCTGGATCGATCACCGTGACGGCGCCGGTGCCGATATCGAAGACCCAGCCCTCGACGGTGACGGCGCCGGTCGGCAACGCTCGCGCCACCGCCGGGTGGGTGGCCAGATTCGCCTGCTGGGCAACGACATTCGCGCGAATCAGGGCCGCGGTCGCTTCCGAGCCCGGGCGGTCGATACTGGCCGCCACGCCGTCGGCGCCCGGCCCGTAGGCGGGAACGAGATTGCCCGCGGTGCGAATCACGAACAGCTCACCGGGTTCACTTCTGGTGATCAGTTCGGGGACGACGCGTGCGTCCGAGCAGCCGATGAACAGCGTGGCGGGCGTGTGAGTCGTCGTGAGCCAAGCGAACAACTGCGCCTTGGTGGGGAAGACGGCGTCGCGGAAGTGCGTGACGCCGGCGCGATGTGCTCGACCCCCGCGGCGTGCGTGCCGGCGAAGGCGATCCCGAGATCGAGCCGATCGGCGAGCAGATCCGCCTCGATCGCATCCTGGGTCGTCTCCCGGAGGGTGAGGCTGATCCCCGGATGTTCGGAACGGAACCGGTGAACCAGCGGGCCGATCAGATAGGCGGTGAAGGTCGGCGTCGTCGCCACCCGCAGATGACCGCGTGACAGGTCCTGGACGTCGTGCACCGCGCGTTCGCCGGCCTCCAGATCGCGCAGTGCGAGCCGGGCGTAGCGCGCGTACGCCTGCCCGGCGTCGGTCAGGCGGACCGTGCGGCCGGACCGGTCGAGCAGTACCACGCCGAGGACCCGCTCGAGCTGCTTGATCTGCTGCGACAGCGTCGGCTGCGAGATGTGCAGGGACTGCGCGGCGCGGGTGAAGTTGCCGTGGTCGGCGACGGCCAGCAGATACCGGATGTGGCGCAGCTCCATCGACCAACTATAGGTCGCACCAATGGCACTGATGGGGACAGTGTCTTGGACACTATCGCTGCTGTTCGGCGTGGGGGAGGAGGCGCTGGTCCCGTTTCGGCGTTATGCCGAAACCGTCGGCCCGGCAACGTCGTTCACGTCACTGCCCACTCCACCCAGTGGCGATCCGCGGTGAAGACCACCGATGTCGAGTGGTGGTAGTTCCGGGCGTTGAGCTGGGCGTCGATATCGGCGCGGATGGCGTCGAAGGATTCGACGGTGCGTTCCGGCGTCCGGGGACCGAGGACGAAGGCGAGTTCCAGATCGAGGCGGCTGCCCACGGTGGAGGCGCGAACGAAGGATTCGGCGAAGCCGTGGGTGGTGCGGACGCGGTCGCACAGTCGCTCGACGTCGGTGACCACCGAGCGCGGGGCGGCCATGGTGAGAATTTCGCGAAAAGCGGAGCGGAACAACCGGATCGGGATCCAGAGATAAGCCAGGGACACGATGATCACGAGCGTGGGGTCGACGTAGCGGGCGATGTCGCCGCGACCGGCGGACTCCAATGCCACCGCCGCGCCGAATCCGGCCAGGGTGACCAGGCTGAAGGCCGCATCGCCGCCCCATTCGGCGGCCTCGGCCCGCACCAGTCCCGGACCGGAGCGTGCGGCCCGCCACAGCACCAGCGCCACCAGCACACTGAGCAGTGACGCGGTGATCGCGTACGCCAGCGCGGAGACCGCCGACACGGCCCGGCCGCCGTGCAGGATCTCGCGCACCGCGTTCACAGATCCGTAGACACACAGCCCGCCCAGCGCGGTCGAGCGCACCACGATGACGACCGGCTCCCAGGTCTCGCGCCCCCACGGATACGACGCGTCGGCCCCCTTCGCGACGGTCCGCTGCGCCGCCACCGACACCGCCGAAAGTGCAATGCCCACAAGCGAATACAGTCCGTCGAACACGATCATCTGCGATCCCGCGGCCAGCCCCCACGCCAGCGAGACCACCACGAACACCACCGAGGCCCACATCGAGAACACGAGCGCGCGCATGCGCTCACGCTACGACCCGGCCGTCGCCGACGGACCGATTCCGCCCGTGAACCGGTGGGTGTCGCGGCCCGCGTTCGTTCGCCGAGGGCCGTGTTGACCGAGTGTTGTTAGCCGCCTAATGTTTGTCGATAGGCGGCTAACGATTAGGGGTAGGAATGATACTGGTGACCGGCGCGACCGGACATATCGGCCGAGAGCTCGTGGCGCGGCTCGACAGCGCGGGTGCGGCGATGCGCCTGTTCGTGCGCGATCCGGCTCGCGCCGTCGACCTCCCGGCCTCCGCCGAACGTGTGGCCGGCGACCTGGCCGATCCGGCGGCGTTGCGAGCGGCGTGCGAGGGGATCGACTCGCTGTTCCTGCTCGTTCCGGGGCTGGCGGTGGAGCCCGCGCGGCATGCGGTGGCGGCGGCGCGGCGAGCGGGGGTGCGACATCTGGTCCTGGTGTCGTCGTACAACGTGCTGGGCGATCCGATGCCGGCCATGGGGCGCTGGCACCACGAACGCGAGGAAATCGTCGGTGCCTCGGGCATTTCCGCGACGATCCTGCGTCCCGGCGGATTCATGACCAATGCCCTCGAGTGGGCGCCGGATATCCGCGCCGGCCGGCCCGTGTTCGATCCGACCGGCCCCGGCCGCTATGCGCCGATCGACCCCGCCGATATCGCGGCGGTGGCGGCGATCGCACTCACCGAGCCGGGGCACGACACCACCTACTGTCTTACCGGCGAGCAGACCTTCACCATCGGCGAGCAGGTCGAGGTGCTGGCCCGCGCGATCGGCCGGCCGATCCCGGTCCATACCGCCACGACGGCCGAGGAGGCCGTCCGGTCCCGCTATCCCCAGGGCGCGCCCCCGGCGCTCGCGGCAGCGATTCTGGAGGGATTCACGGTGATGCGCGCCGACACCGTCGGCCTGCGGACCGATACGGTACGGCGGCTGCTCGGCCGCGCACCGCGCACCTTCGCCGAATGGTGCGAGCGTCACTGCGACCAATTCCGCTGATACGCAGATATTTTCGCCGCGACGGACCCGCGAGCGCTATGACTGCGAGCTCGTTCGCGACCCCGAGGCGATCGGGCGCAGCCGTCCCCGCATCTCATTCGTGAGGACTGCCGCGGCATCGCGCAACGCCTCGATGAACGCCCGCGTCGCCGCCGAGGTCGCGGCGTTGCGCGCCGAGCTGTGGACGACGCGGGTGGGGCGCACCGCCTCCGGGTGATCGATCCGGAGCAACGCGATATTCGCGGGTACCGCCGGCTCCGCGATACCGGGCACGACGGTGATGCCCGAACCCGCCGCGACCAGACCCCATTTCGCGACCCAATCCCGCGCGACGAAGGCGATATCGGGTTCGTGCCGCGAATCGCGCCACGCGCCGAGCAGGGTGCTGCCGTGCTCGGTGCTGCCCGCGATCCAGCGCTCGCCGCGAAATTCCGCCGGCGCCGCACTGATCCGCCCGGCCAGCCGGTGGCTCGGCGCGACCGCGACCAGCAGCGGATCGTCGAGCAGCAATTCCACCTCCACATCGTCGGCGAGCGTGCCGGTTTCGGTGACGACGGCCAGGTCCAGCCGGCCGCGCGCCACCGCGGTGAGCAGCCGAGGACTGGTGCCCTCTCGCAGCGGCACCCGCGCCGACGTCGCCGCCACCGCTCTCGGCACCAGCGCCGCCATCGCGGTCGAGAACGCGCCGACACGCACGGTCGCGGGCGGGCCCGCGGTCAGGCGATCCAATTGCTCGCGGATGCTGTCGAATTCGGCCAAGACCGCTTCCGCGTGCCGGACCACGATCTGCCCGGCCGCGGTCGGGGCGGCGCCGCGAGCGTGCCGCTCGAACAGGGGATGCCCCGCCGCCTGCTCCATCAGCGAAATCTGCCGGGAGACCGCGGATTGGGTGTAGCCCAGCCGGTCCGCCGCGCCCGAGAACGAGCCGCAGCGGGCGGCTTCGCGGACGACACGCAAGCCGAGAACGGTGAACTCACCCATGCGAAATACTGATACCAGAGATGCGAGATCGTCGCTTGTCGCATAGGTCGGCCGTGTTTAGCGTCGGCTGAGTGAGTGTGAACGAGAACAGAGCGCTGCTGCAGAACATCTTCGAGCGGATGGCCGCCGGCGAGACCCGGGCGCTGAGCGATGCGATGGCCCCGGAGTTTCGCTGGACCTTTCCCGGGCACTGGTCGTGGTCGGGCAGTTGGGAGCCGAAAACGACTGCGGTACAGGGTCTTCTGCGTCCCCTGATGGCGCAGTTCACCGATTACCGAATCAGCGCGGACGCCGTTCACGCCGACGGTGATCGGGTGGTCGTGCAGGCCCACAGTGCGGCGACGACGATCCGCGGCGAGGCCTACGACCAGTACTACTGCTTCGTATTCCGGGTCGACGCCGGGCAGTTGCTCGAGGTGACCGAATACTGTGACACCGCATTGGTGGAGCGGGTTCTCGAACCGCTGCGGTGAGTACCGGACATCCCCCGAGAAGCCGGGCGACTCGGGGCCGTGACCACCATCGGCTGTTCAGGATCCGATCAACGCGTATATCGACGCCGGTGATCCCGACCCGCCCTCGGTGACGAATCCGCCCACGACGACGGTGAAGTCCCGAGCCGGCAGATCCGCCAGGTGGGCGAGGATTTCGAGGCTGAGGCGGTGTTCGCGGTACAACAGCTTCGATACCCGATAGCTGTCGTCGGTGCCGATATCGGGGCTGAAGGCGTCGGTGCCGAGGGCGCCGCGCCGGCCGAGTACGCCGTGGTCGAGCAGCCAGTGCACCGCCGCCACCGAGAACCCGGGGTGATGCATGCGGCCCTGCGCATCGACCGACGCGAAAGCGTCGGTGCCCCAGTATCTTTCCCAGCCGGTGCGCAGGAGGACAGCGGCCTCGGCGGGGAAGGGGCCGTGCCGTTGCTGCCATTCGAGCAGATCGTCGACCGTCACCGCGTAATCGCGATCGTGTTCGGCCCGCGCGCTGATATCGATCCGGACGCCGGGCAGGACGAAATCCTCGGGATCGAGCCGATCGGCCGTCGCCGCACCGGCGGTGAAGTGGGCCGGTGCGCCCCAATGGGTTCCGGTGTGTTCGCCGACGGTGACCGCCTGCAGGTGGAAGCCGTGGTCGTCGAGTGTGGCGATGGTGTCGATCCGCGGCGCGGGATCGCCGGGGAACACCGATACGACCTCGGCGGACAGTGGATGCGACAGGTTCCGCACGTCCGAATACGCCATCGGTTCGCCTCCCGGTGTGGCACTGCCCGGTCCTACGCCGCCCGCACGAGATCCCACAGTAGGCGGTTCCGCGCCGACGAGCGCCGGCGCGGAACCGGCCGAACTATCGCAGGTATACCGGAACCGAGATGTGCCCGTTGGAGATGAAACTGCCCAGCGGCTTCAGCTCGGACGGATCGACCGCGAGCCGCAGATCCGGGAAGCGTTCGAAGAGCGCCGGCAGCGCGATCGCGGCCTCCATCCGTGCCAGGGGAGCGCCCAGGCAGTGGTGCGCACCGTGGCCGAAGGCGAGGTGCTCCTTGTTCGCCCGATGGACGTCGAACTCGGCGGTGGTCTCGCCGTGCACCTTCGGATCGCGGCACGCCGCACCGTAGGAGGCGAGAATCGCCTCACCCTTCGGAATCCGGATCTCGCCGACCTCGATGTCCTCGACGGCATAGCGCAACGGCAGATGCGCGACCGGCGCCTGGTAGCGCAGCGTCTCCTCCACCAGCTCCGCCCACGGCACCCGGCCCTCGATCACATCGGCGCGCTGCTCCGGGTGGGTGAGCAGTGCCACGATGGCCTGATCGATCAGGTTGAGCGTGGTCTCGTGGCCGGCGTTGATCACCAGCATCAGGGTGTCGACGAGTTCGGTCTCCGAGAGCTGGGCGCCGTCCTCGTTGCGGGTCGCGATCAGCACACTGGTGATGTCGTCGCCCGGGTTCTCCCGGCGGAACGCCACCAATTCACCGATCAGCCGGCCCATTTCGATGAAGTTCGCCTGCGCCTGCTCCGGTGTGAACGAGGTGTCGAAGAAGCCGTCGACACAGGCGTGGATGGCCGAGTCCAGATGATCGGGCACCCCCAGCAGTTCGCTGATCACCCGGATCGGCACCGGGTAGGCGTAGTTCGGGCGCAGGTCCACGATCTCCCCGGGCGCGGTCGCGCTCAACCGCTCGAGCAGATCCGCCACGATCGCCTCGATCCGCGGGCGCATCGCGGTGGTGCGCCGGTGCGTGAACGCCGGCGCGACCAGTTTGCGCAGTCGCCGATGCTCGGTGCCATAGGCGGTGAACATGTTCTGCGCCGCCACCCACGGTTGCAGCGGCCACGACTCGTTGATGTCACCGTTGATATAGGCCGACCAGTGCCGGCGCGGATCCTTGGACACGCGCGGATCCGACAGCAGATTCTTCAACACGACCGCATCGGTCACCGACCAGGCCGGCACCCCGCCCGGCAACTCCACCAGCGCCACGGGACCGCGTTCCCGGATGCGCTCGTTCTCGGCGTGGATATCGGCGCCGGTCAGATCGAGCACCAGTGGTTCCTGCTTCATCGGAAGCTCCTTACAGCAAATTCAACGGAGGAGATGCGGGGAAGGTGACCGGTAGCGCTGCCATCGCACGGTGGAACGGGCCGGGGCGCCAGGTGATTTCGCTCGGCTCGATGGCCAGGCGCATCTCCGGCAGCGCGTCGAGCAGCTGGTCGATCGCGTCCTGCACCACCAGGTAGGCCACCGAACGGGCCGGGCAGGCGTGCGGTCCGGCGCTCCAGGCCAGATGCGAGCGGTTGCCGGTGCGGTCGCCGCCGGCGATGACCGGATCGTTGTTGCACGCGGACAGGCTGATGACCACCGGCTGATGCGCGGGCAGCCAGGCGTTGTCGATCAGGATGGGCTGGCGCGGATAGCTGATCGAGAAGTTCGCCATCGGCGGATCCTTGAACAACACCTCGTCCAGCGCGTCGCGGGTGGAGAGGCTGCCGCCGAGCATGCCGCCGCCGAACCGGTCGTCGGTGATCATCAGCAGCAGGGTGTTGGCGATCAGGTTCTGCTGGGGCTCGATGCCGGCGCCGTAGAAGCTGATCAGGTTGTAGAGCATCTCCTCGTCGCTGAGGTTGGCCGGGTGGTGGGCCAGCCGCGAGGTGACGTCGTCGCCGGGTTCGGCGCGGCGCAGGTGGATCAGCTCCATCAGCGCCTGGCTCAGATGTTCCATACCCCAGGCCGCGTTCACGGTGTCGAACAGCGCCGCCATACCGGTGGCCACGCGCTGACCCAGCTCGGCCGAACATCCCACCATGCGATTCAGCGATTCGAAGACCAGCGGGAAGGCATACTGCGACACCAGATCCGCCGATCCGGCCTCACAGAAGCTGTTGATCAGCGGGATCGCGATCTTCTCCACCGTGCTGTGCAGCGCGTGCAGGTCGATACCGTCGACGGCCGCCGTATAGGCCTGCCGGTAGCGCAGGTGGACGTTGCCCGCGTTGCGCAGCGCGTTCGGATACCACTGCATCATCGGCCGCACCGGGCAGTCCTCGGGAATCGTGTCCTGCCACGCCCGCGGGTCGGCGGGGAAGTGCTCGGGATCGTTGAGGATCCGCAACGCGGTGTGGTAGCCGATCACCAGCGTGGCCGGGACGCCGGGGGACAACTCGATCGGGACCAGCGAACCGTAGCGCCGGCGCATCTCCCGATACTTGGCGTGCGGATCGGCGGCGAATTCCGGTGTGTCCAGCAGGATCCGGGGGCCGTCGGTGTCGACCGGGGAACCCATGTGCTGGACCGGGCAGGTGGCGGGACCGCCCGCGCCGGGCAGTGCGGACAGTGCAGAACGTGGTGTGGTCAAAAGATGTGACTCCAGAGAATGAACTGTCGAGCGCGACGAAGAATTCCGCTGTCGGTATGGTCCTACCTGTCGGTATGGTCCTACAGCGTCACCCCACATCTGTTGTAGGACAAGAGGCTTGGTTAGCCGCCCGGCCGGACATCCGTAACCGGACTGTCGACCAGGGTAGCAGGAACGTGCCGAACTCTCTGTCCGTCTTCCACTCTCGGTTCGCCGGGGCGGACCGGGCCGGTGAACCACGGTGAAACACCTTGTGAGCGGGCATATTCACACCGGTTCCACCGAACTGTCGGTGTGATGTGCTTGCATACCAGCATGACGAGCACCGATCTGCTGGTAGACGCCTTCGGACGGATCAAGGAGAACGTGCATGGCGCGGTCGCCGGGCTCACCCAGGAGGAACTGGCCGCGCGGCTGGATCCGGGGGCCAATTCCATCGCCTGGCTGATCTGGCATCTGACCCGCGTGCAGGACGACCATGTCGCCGACGTGGCCGGCACCGAACAGGTGTGGACGGCGGCCGGCTGGGTTCGCCGCTTCGATCTGCCCTTCGACGAATCAGCGACCGGATACGGCGATGGTCCCGACGCGGTGGCGGCCCTCGACGGTGTTCCGGCCGAGTCGCTGCTGGGCTATCACGACGCCGTCCACGACCGCACCGTCGAGTACGTCCGCACTCTCACCGACGCCGACCTGCCGCGGATCGTCGACACCCGCTGGGATCCGCCGGTGACCCTCGGCGTGCGGCTGATCAGCGTGGTCGACGACGACATCCAGCATTCCGGGCAGGCGGCGTTCATCCGCGGGGTGCTGCTGCGCCGTCGCTAACGCCGGTGCAGGGTCACCGGAATCGCGGAGGGTGAGAGGACGAAGTCGCGGTTCGAGGCCCGCACGACGTAGGCCGGATCCGGCTCGGGTTGCCACCGGGCCAGCAGTGCCGCCGAGGCCAGCGTGATCTCCAGCAGCGCGAAATGATCGCCCAGGCAGCGCCGGCGACCGACGCCGAAGGACAGGTTCGCCTGCTTGTCGATCTCGCCGGTGCGGTCCGGCGACCAGCGGTCGGGATCGAAGGCCTCGGGATTCGGGAAGTGGCGCGGGTCGTGCTGGACCAGATACGGGCTGAACATGATGGCGGTGCCGTCGGGAATGGTGAGTCCACCGACGGTCACCGGCCCCGACGCGTTACCGGCGCTGATCCACGGCCCCCAGAACCGAAGAGTCTCCGAGACAACCTGTTTCAGGTAGGTGAGCTCGGCGATATGCTCCGCGCGCACCGGGCCGGCGCCCACCACCTCGTCGAGTTCGGCACGTATCCGCTCGGCGATATCGGGGCGCCGCATCACCTCGTGCCACAGCCAGCCGGTGAGCGAGGCCATCGACCCCACCCCACCGGCCAGCATCAGGATGGCCTCGTCGATGATGTGCTCGTCCGACAGTCGCGCGCCGGTCTCGGGATCGGTATGGCGGATCAACGCCGACACCACGTCGTTGAAATCCTCGTCGCGGCGGCGGTACTCGGCGATCGCGGCGCCGATCGCGGCACGCAGATGGTGTGCCTTGCGTTGCCAGCGTCGATTCGCGATCACCCGGAGGCGGCGGATCTGCGGCGGCAGCGCGGTGCGCAGAATGACCTGGCTCAGCAGCCACGGCACGTTGTCGCGAATCCGGCGGCGGGCCGTCTCGCTGAATTCGGCGGTGAACAACGTAGAGGACACCGTATCGAGGATCAGTCCGTGCGCCTCGTCCATCAGGTCGACCCGGCCACCGGCGGGCAGTGCGGCCGACCAGGTATCGGCCAATCCGGCCGCGGTGACCGTATATTCGGCGAGCCGGCTCTGCCGCAGCGCGGGCGCGATCATGCGCCGGCGCAGTTTGTGTTCGGCGCCGCGCAGCACGTTCACCGAACCGCCCGCCACATCGGCGATCGCTTCCCGCAGGTCGTCGCGATTCAGTTCCGCGTCGCCGAGGCCGACCTCGCGTACCAGCTCAGGAGTGGTGAGCACATAGCCGGTTTTGCGGCCGAACCGGATGCGCACGATCGGGCCGAGGTCGGCGAGCGAGGTCACGAAACCCGGTGCGTCGCGCAGCGCGCGCAGGCTGTGGCCGATCAACGGCAGGGCGCCGGGCGCGGTGGGGACATCGGAGAGTCGTCGCGGCACCGGCGGCTGCGCGGCGGGCTCGGTATCGGCCCGTGCCTGCCGGTAGACCTCGACGATCGCGCCGATGCGGCCGGATTGTCGCACCGAATCCCGATGCCCGGCCATCTCGGCGCGCATCGCGAGCAGCTCGGCGCGATCTGTCGCCAGCCGGGCGATCACATCCGCCAGTGCTGCGGGGGAGGTGTCGTCGGCGCGCAGACCGCCGCCCGCCGGGATGGATTCGGCCAGGTCCGGATCGCAGTACAGCACGGGCAGCCCGGTGGCGATCGCCTCCAGCAGGACCATGCCTTGGGTGTCGAAACCCCACGACGGAAACAGCAGGGCGTCCGCTGCGGCCATGGCGTCGAGGCATTGCTCCTGAGAAACCCTGCCGTGCAGAGTGATTCGGTCCGCGAGGCCGTATTCGGCGACCACCGCGGCGGCGCGATCGAACAGTTCACCCTCGCCGTACACGTCGAGGGTGCAGTCGGGGACGCGGCGCACCGCGTCGATCGATTCGAGCAGTCGCTTCTCCGCGGAGAGCCGGCCGCACCAGATCAACCGCAGCGGGCCGTCGGCGTCGCGCTCGACCGGGCGCCGGTTGTCGACGAGTGTGTCGTCGACGCCGTTGGACACGACCCGGATCGGCCGGGTGAGGCCGTGGCCGAGCAGCAGATCGGCGAAATGGCGGGTCGGTGCGATGACCCGGTCGGCGGCCTGCCCCTGACCCACGATGGTGTGCCACGCATGGCGGGCGGCCCGGCTCTGCGCGCCACGCGGCATCCGTGCGGGGTGGTTGACGAAGCGGCCGTGCAGGATTCGCAGCGCCAGCGCGGAGAGGTAGGGCGCCGGTGCGGTGTGCTCGATGAAGGCGTCGTCGCGGCTCTGTGCGGTGTGTACGAGCGGAATCCGGTGCCGCCGTGCGGCTTTCATTCCCGAGATGGCGACCCCGTAGGTGGTGTGGGTGTGGACCAGATCGACCGGGCCGCGGGCGGCGAAGGCGGCATCGATCAGTGCGGCGTTGCGTGCGGTGGGCAGCACCATCGGGAAGCCGTTCACCACCGCGCCGGCCAGCGGAGCCAGTTCGATCACCCCGTCGTCGGCTTCCGTAGCCGGGGACGGAGTGCCCGACAGTGGCGCCACGAACAGTGTCACCCGGTGCCCGGCGCGTTCGAGGCCGCGGCGCAGTGCCGCCACCGCGGTCTGCACCCCGCCCAGCGTCGCCGGGTGATAGTCCATGAACATGGCGATGTGCACGCCCGGCACGTTACCCACGCGCCCGTTGGTTCGATATCCCATAGTGTCCCCATCGGGTTTCTCGGCCGAAAGTGTTGCGCTCTCGGGAAAAGGGGAGATAACTCGACATGAGAATCGCCATTCCGCTGACCGGCACCCGCGGCGACGTGCAACCGGTGCTGGCCCTGGGGCTGGAATTGCGGCGCCGCGGCCACGACGTGGTGCTGGGCGCGCCGCCGAATCTGGTCGATTTCGCCTCCGCGGCCGGGCTCGCCGCGCGCGCCTGCGGGCCCGATGTGCAGCAGCTCTACAGCTCGGAGGCAGGGCAGCGCGCCCTCGCCGCGGGCAATACGCTGCGGCTGATGCAGCTGGTCGCCCGGCAGATGGCCGACTATGCCGATCGGATGAACCGCGAGGTGGTCGAGGTGTGCGCGGGCGCCGACCTGATCGTGGCCAGCACCGTCACCGAGGACCGCGCGTGCTCGGTCGCCGAGGCGATGGATGTGCCGCTGGTTAGCCTGCACTACTACCCGGCCCGGGCGAACGGGGCCTATCCGTTTCCGGGCGCGCTGCCGGCGACCTGGGCGCCGCCCGCTCCGGTGAATCGTGCGACGTGGGCGGTGGCGGAGAACCTGCGGCGGATCGTGTTCATGCGCTATCTGAACGATCTGCGCGGCATGCTCGGGTTGCCGAAATCGCGGGCGAGTATCGCGGCGGTGCTGGCCCGGCGGCGGGTCCCCGAGGTGCAGATCTACGATCCGGCACTGGTGCCCGGGCTGCCGGCGCAGTGGGACGGCCGGCGCCCGTTCACCGGCTTCCTGACGCTGGATCAGCAGACCCGGCACGCGGTGGGCGAACTCGGCGACGACCACACCGACATCCTGTCCTGGGTGCGGGCGGGGGAGGCGCCGGTGTTCTTCGGATTCGGCAGTATGCCGATCAGCGATCCCGCCGCCGTCCTGGCCATGGTCGGTGAGGTGTCGCGGCGACTCGGGGTGCGAGCATTGGTGAGCGCGGGCTGGAGTGGTATGGAAACCGCTCGTACCCAGGGTGATTCGAGGGTGAAAGTGGTCGGCCCGTTCGCCTACGACCTCGTGTTCCCGCACTGTGCGGCCGCGGTGCATCACGGCGGGATAGGCACGTTGTTCGAAAGTCTGCGGGCCGGTCTGCCGACACTGGTGTGTTCGGTGTCGTTCGAACAGCCGATGTGGGGCGGGCAGGTGGATCGGCTCGGGCTCGGCGCACGCCTGCGTTTCACCGAGCTCACCACCGAACGACTCGTTCGCGGCGTGACCACGCTGCTGGAACCCGAACGTCGCGCCCGTGCACGGCAATTCGCGGCTACCCTGCGCACCGAGGGCGCCGCCGCCCATGCCGCCGATATCGTCGAGGCGGCAGCCCGGTGAGGATGATCGCCGCGGATTCGGCGGTGATGTTCCGCCGGTGCGCCCGGCACACCCTGCGCAGTCCGGACACGCTGATCATCTCGCTGCTCATGCCGATCCTGGTGATGCTGCTGTTCACCTACGTCTTCGGCGGCGCGATCGACGTCGGTGGTTCCTACCTCGACTACGTCGTGCCCGGAATCATGCTGTTGTGTACGGGTTTCGGTGCGTCGATCACCGCGACCGCGGTCTCGGCCGATATGACCCGGGGCAGTATCGACCGATTCCGGACGCTGCCGATGTTCAGGCAGGCGATCCTGGCCGGACACGTCGGGGAGGGGGTGGCGCGCAATCTCGCCGCCATCGCGATCGCGGTGACCGTGGCCGTCCTACTCGGCTATCGCCCGCGGGCGGACGTACTCGGCTGGCTGGGGGCGCTGGCCATGATCGTGCTGTTCGTGGTGGCGATCTGCTGGATCGCGGTCGCGCTCGGGCTGGTGGCGAAGAATCCCGAGGCGGCCGGCGGGATGACCTACGCGATCATGTTCATTCCCTACATCAGCAGCGCGTTCGTGCAGACCTCCACCATGCCCGCCTGGCTGCGCGGCTTCGCCGCCTACCAGCCCGCCACGCCCGTGGTGGATACCGTGCGCGGTCTGCTGAATTCGAGCGGAACCGGCGCAAGCGCGGCACTGGCCCTGGTCTGGTGTGCGGGGCTCGGGGTGCTCGGTTTCGGCGCGGCGAGCGCGGTGTTCGATCGGCTCTCCCGGCGATAGCGGACCACGACGTCTCACCGCCGCGGCGGCGCGGTCAGATCGAGCTGGGCACCCGCGGTGGCGTCCAGGGTCGCCATGCACATCCGTAACACTTCGTCACGCGAAATGCGCTGATGGGCAAGCCATTCGATGGCGACCTCGCGAATGAAGGCGATCCATCCGCTCAGCGCCGCGGCCGCCACCTCTCGGGTGTGCCCCGTGGCGCCACACGCGTCGAGGACGCGCTCGCACAGGGCATTCAGGTCCTCGACCACCGGTCCACGCACCGCCGGATCGGTGGCCGGCGTGGTGCGGTTGGCGATGAGAACCAGCGGAACGTGGGCGCGATAGAAATCCAGATGCGCCACCAGGCTCCGATAGACGGCGGTGCGAACCGGCTCCTCGGGGTCGATGCGCAGTTCGGCGAGCAGTCGATCGTGAGCGCGCTTCCAGATGGCCGCGAAGAACTCGCCCTTGGTGGGGAAGTAGTGGTACATCAGGGCGCGGGAGGCGCCGGCGTGGGCGGCGATGTCCTCCATCGCGACCTCGTCGAACGAGCGTTCGCCGAACAATCGCGCGCCCACATCCATCAATTCGTCGCGGCGCTGCTCGGGGGTGAGGCGGCGTCGGCTCGGCATCTGCTCATCGTAGGCGTGCGGTGGTTGACGTGAGCGGCGGCAGCGGCCTACCGTGGAGCTTATTCAACAACCGTCTAATAGGGGTCGGCATGCGACGAGTGCTGCAGATCTGGCTACTGGTGTTCGGGCTGGTGTGTGCGGGAATCGCGTTGGCGCACTTGTTCTTCGGTACCGCCAGCGTCATCGGCGCGGGACCGGTGAACGCCACCATCGATTCCGATATGCGCTTCTACGCGGTCGTGTTCGGCGCTTACGGACTGGCCGTGGCGTGGTGTGCGCGCGATGTGGAGCACCGAGGGCCGGCGATCAACGCGCTCGGCGCCGTGTTCTTCGCCGGCGGAATCGCCCGGCTGCTGGCATGGGTGGTGAGCGGGGAACCCAATTGGTTCTACGTGCTCATGACGCCGGTGGAACTGCTGATTCCGGTCCTGAACTGCTTCCTGGTGCGGGCGGTGTGCGTCGACCGTGCGCCCCGCGACGGCAGTGCATCCGGCGTCGGCATCCTCGGCACAGCGCCCGCGCTGCGGCAGGGACGGATCGGATAGCGTGCGGCGGCTCGCGCGGCTCAGTGCGTGCTGCGATTGTCGCCCGCGAGACGGCCTCGCCTGATCAACGCCCGTTTGGCGCCCGGCGCGATCGGCGGCAGCGGTGCTTCCGAATCCCGTTCCGGCTCAGCGGGATTGGGCCGGACGAACAGGGTGACCGAGGCGGCCGGACTGAATCCGCTGCGGGTCATCAGGGTGGCCGAGGCGGTATTGCTCTGCTCCACGTCGGTCACGATGCGGCGCGCTCCCCGCGCGAACAACGCTTCCGAACAGATATCCACCAGTCGCCGCGCCAGCCCGCGCCCCTGCATATCCGGCGCCACCGCGACCCACTCCAGATATCCCCAGTCGTCCCGCAATTCGAATTCCATGGACCCGAGCACGAATCCCACCACCCGATCCGAATCCAATGCCACCCAGCACGCGTTGTCCGCCGAATCCAAATGTTCGGCCACCGACGTCAACGACCACGAGGTGTAGGGCTTGACGCTGGTGTCGAACACTTCGTGACCCAGATCCAGCACCTGCCGCAAATGCCCCAGACCCATGGGCACGATCACCGCATCGCCATCCATCCGCCCAGTTTGCCAGAGGTGTGCCGACCGTCGGGCGTTGTGGATTCCGCCGGTGGGGCGCGTCGCGCCGCGCATGCGTGACGCGCCGCGAGTCGGCGGGCATGGACCCGCCGACGTTCCTGCGATCAGCCGTTGGGCTGATTCGGAGCACCGTCCATCGGCGGTGCCATCCCGGGTCCGCCGCCCTGTCCGGGCGCCGCGCCTCCCGGTCCGGGACCGTTCTGCCCCGGATCGCCGCCCTGCGCCATTCCGCCGAAGCGGCCCGACCGTCCGGTGCGACCACCCATCTGCCCGGATTCGGTGCCGCTCGTGATCGCGGTCGCGGTGGCGGCCCCGTTCGCCTCCGTGCCCTGAATGCGCACGGTGTCACCGACTTTCACCGCCGAATGCTGGGTGCTGCCGGAAATCGTGTAGGTCTGGGTGAAGTTGTCGGCGCTCTCGGCGGTGATCGAGGTGTCCGATACCGCGGTCACCGTGCCCGTCTGAGTGATCTCGGTGGTGTAGCCGCCGTTGCCGTCGCTGATCACGAACTGGCCGTGCAGGCTCTGGCCGGTCATGCCCATACCGCCCGGGCCCGCGGTGTTGTGCCCGCCGCCCCAGCTGGTCCCGGCCCCGCCCGGACCACCGTGCGCACTGCCATCGGAATGTGTGGCCGCGTAGACGACGCCGCCCCCGGCCGCCGCGATCACCGCGGCGATACCGACCGCGGCCAGCGACTTCTTCGTCGACCAGGTGGCGGCCGGCCGGGTCTGCGGCGCGCCCCAGGTGTGTTCCGGCTCGGCCGGAGGCTGTGGGGTGGGCTCGGTCATCGCGTACTCCTTGTCGTCGAATGCGATCGCGGGCCGTCGATGCCGCGATCGCGTTGCTCGGTCAACCCTGCGGTGCGAAGCTGGGTCTGCGCTGTGGACTCGTTCGGTACCCGCTGTGGTGAACGCGCCGCGACCGCCGCACTCACAGCCGACCCCCAGACACGGCACAGCGGACACCTAGCCGCCGTTCCCAGACTGGGGTCATGACCACCACGAACACTCCGGCCGAGCGCGTCGTGATGCGCCGCGCGGACGGCAGCCCCGTGACCGTCCTCGTCGTCGACGACGAACCGGTGCTCGCGGAAATGGTGTCGATGGCGTTGCGCTACGAAGGGTGGCAGGTCGTCACCGCCGCCGACGGCCGCACCGCGGTCACCGCGGCCCGCGAGAACCGCCCCGACGTGGTGGTTCTCGACGTGATGCTGCCGGATATGACCGGGCTCGAGGTGCTCGCGAAGCTGCGCCGCGATCTGCCGTATCTGCCGGTGCTGCTGCTGACCGCGAAGGATTCGGTCGAGGATCGCATCGCCGGGCTCACCGCCGGCGGCGACGACTACGTCACCAAACCGTTCAGCATCGAGGAGGTGGTCCTGCGCCTGCGCGCACTGCTGCGCCGCACCGGCATCACCACCGTCGACAACGACGCTCAGATCGTGGTGGGCGATCTGATGCTCGACGAGGACAGCCACGAGGTGACGCGCGCGGGCGAGCCGATCACGCTGACGTCCACGGAGTTCGAACTGCTGCGCTATTTCATGCGCAATCCCCGTCGCGTGCTGAGCAAGGCGCAGATTCTGGATCGGGTCTGGAGCTACGACTTCGGCGGCCGCTCCAACATCGTCGAGCTCTATGTCTCCTATCTGCGCAAGAAGATCGACAGCGGTCGCGAACCGATGATCCACACCCTGCGCGGCGCCGGATATGTCCTCAAACCCGCCGGCTGAGGCCCTGGCGAGCGAGCCGCGGTCTCGCCGTTGGTGGTCGGCGCGTGGTTGGTCGCTGCGCGCGCGACTGCTGGTCGGACAGTTGCTGTTGCTGGTGGTCGTGGTCGTGGGTATCGGCGCCGCAACGGAATTCGCGCTGCAGCAGTTTCTCGTGCATCAGCTCGACACCGAGTTGGTCGATGTGCAGAAGCGTTCCCTCGGCGAGGCCGGCGGTGGGCCAAGTCTCGGGCCGCCACCCGGCGATCCGGACCACGGCTATCGGCCGCCGCCGAACCACGGCGGTCCCGGGCCGGATTTCCTGGACCGGCGCGGCATTCAAGCCGATACCGTCGGCGCCAGTATCGACGGCGCCGACGTCACCGCCGCCAAGATCGATGCCGACGGGACCCAGACCAGTTTGTCCGCGGCCGCCCGGCAGCAGTTGGCCCGGGTGGCGTCGGACGGCGATCCGGTGACCGTCGACCTCGACGGGCAGGGCTCCTATCGCGTGGTCGCGAATTCGACCTGGTCGGGTGCCACGGTGGTGACCGGTATGCCGTTGACCGCGGTTCGCGCCACGCTGATGCGGGTCCTGCTGATCCTGGTGGTGGTCACCGCAGTGGTGCTCGTCGTCGCGATCACCGTGGGCATCTGGGTGATCCGCCGCGCGCTGGCACCGCTGGACCGAGTGGCCGCCACGGCCTCCCGGGTGGCCGATCTGCAGCTCGATCGCGGCGAAGTGGCGTTACCGGTGCGGGTTCCGGCCGACGACGCCGATCCGCGTACCGAGGTCGGACAGCTCGGTTCCGCGGTCAACCGCATGCTCGATCACATCGACAGCGCGCTGTCGGCCCGCCATGCCAGTGAGACGCGGGTGCGGCAGTTCCTCGCCGACGCCAGTCACGAACTGCGCACCCCGCTGGCCGCGATTCGCGGCTATGCCGAACTGGCCCAACGGAAACGGGCCGAGGTGCCCGGCGACGTCGCCAACGCGATGAACCGAGTGGATTCGGAATCGCGGCGGATGACGGCGCTGGTCGAGGACATGCTGCTGCTGGCCCGGCTCGATTCCGGGCGCGGCCTCGAACACGAGCCGGTGGATCTGACCCGGTTGACCGTCGACGCCGTCAGCGACGCCCACATCGCGGGCCCGGACCACCGGTGGAATCTGGATCTGCCCGGCGAACCGGTCGTCGTCACCGGTGATGCGGCGCGACTGCACCAGGTGCTGGCCAACCTGCTCGCCAACGCGCGGGTGCATACGGGCCCCGGCACCACGGTCACGGTCTCGCTGGAACGCGACGGCGCCGGCCGCGCGATCTGGCAGGTCGCCGACAACGGTCCCGGTATTCCCGCCGCACTGCAGCCGGAAGTGTTCGAACGCTTCGCGCGCGGCGATTCCTCGCGCTCGCGGCGGGCCGGAAGCAGCGGTCTGGGGCTGGCGATCGTCGCGGCGGTGGTGAAATCACACGGCGGCGCGATCAGCCTCGACAGTGCACCAGGACATACCGTTTTCACCGTCCGGCTGCCGGAGGAGACCTCACAGCGGGCACACAGCGAAGCCCAAGGCAGCAACCACCTCGGTCGATGACGATCGACATATGACGACGACTGTGCTGGAAACGCCCCCGGTCGCGGTGACCGAACCGCCGCCGCCGCGGACCGCGAGCCCGCGGTGGCGGCAGCTGTCGCTGGTGGCGCTGCTGGCGGCCACCGCGCTGCTGTACGTGTGGGACCTGGGTGCCGCCGGCTGGGCCAACGAGTTCTACGCCGCCGCCGTACAGGCCGGATCGCAGAGCTGGAAGGCGATGCTGTTCGGATCCAGCGACGCCGCCGACGCGATCACCGTGGACAAGACGCCCGGCGCGCTGTGGGTCATGGATATATCCGCGCGGATCTTCGGCCTCAACTCGTGGAGTCTGCTGGTGCCGCAGGCGCTCGAGGGCGTCGCCGCCGTCGCCGTGCTGTACGCCGCGGTGCGCCGGGTCGCCGGGCACTGGCCGGGAGTTCTCGCCGGTGCCGTTCTGGCGCTCACACCGGCCGCGGCGCTGATGTTCCGCTTCGACAATCCGGATGCCCTGCTCGTGCTGTTGCTGACCGCCGCCGCCTACTGCGTGCTGCGATCCGTCGAAAAGGACAGCGCCGCGTGGTGGTTGCCGCTGGCCGGGGTGGCCGTCGGATTCGGATTCCTGGCGAAGATGATGCAGTCGTTCATCGTGCTGCCGATTTTCGCGGTGGTGTATCTGCTTGCGGCCCATGTTACTTGGAGAACGAGGATTGTCCGCGCGGTGGCGGCTGTGCTCGCGATGGTGGTGTCCGCGGGCTGGTATCTGGCCGTGGTCGCGCTCTGGCCCGCCTCCTCGCGGCCCTTCATCGGCGGCTCACAGCACAACAGCGTGCTCGAATTGGCGTTGGGCTACAACGGTTTCGGGCGGCTCACCGGTGACGAGGTGGGCGGTCTGGGCAATATGAACTACGACGTCGGCTGGGCGCGGCTGTTCGGCTCCGAGATGGGTGGTCAGATCTCCTGGCTGATCCCGGCGGCGCTGATCATCGGCGTCGCCGGTCTCTGGCTCACTCGTCGCGCGCCCCGCACCGATCCGACGCGGGCAGCGCTGGTGCTGTGGCTGGGCTGGCTGATACTCACCGGCGGAATCTTCAGCTTCGCGAGCGGCATCCTGCACCCCTACTACACGGTGGCGCTGGCTCCGGCCACTGCGGGCAGTCTGGCGATCGGCGCCTGGCAATTGTGGTTGCGGCGCAACGACCTTCGAGCCGCGGCGGTGCTGTCGGGCACGCTGGTGGTGACCACCGTTCTCGCCTGCCTCCTGCTCGCGCGCACCAGCGATTGGAATCCGTGGCTGCGGCCCGTCGTCGCGGTGGTGGGTGTGGGTGCCGCGGCACTGCTGCTGGTGGTCTCCCGATTGCCGCGGGCACTGGGTGCGGCGGTGGTGGCCGTGGCGCTGGCCGCCGGCCTGGCGGGGCCGACCGCCTACGCGTTGGCGACCGCGTCGACTCCGCACACCGGAGCGATTCCGTCCGCCGGCCCGTCCAGCGGGCGCTTCCCAGGCGGGATGCCGCCCGGCGGCGGTCCCGGCGCGCATGCCGGTGGTCCGATGGGCGGCCTCCTCGGCGGTATTTCCGTCGGCTCGAATCTGTCTGCGGCACTGCGCGACAACGCCGCCGCCTACACCTGGGTAGCGGCCGCGGTCGGCTCCACCAGCGCCGCCGCCTACCAGCGCGCCACCGGCGACCCGGTCATGGCCGTCGGCGGTTTCAACGGCACCGACCCGTCACCGACCCTGTCCCAGTTCCAGGAGTACGTGGCCCAGCACAAGATCCACTACTTCATCGGCGGTGAAGGTATGGCGGGAATGCGCGGCGCCCCCAGCGGCGGCAGCCACGAGGCCTCCGACATCGCCCAGTGGGTAGCCGCGAACTTCACCGCCCGAACCATCGACGGAGTGACGGTCTACGACCTGACCAAGTAATTTCCGCGTGGATGGCGCGATTCGGCCGACCACAACGTCCTCGCAATCGACAATCGCCCAGTGCGCGCCTGTCTCCGCGCCCCATGCGCTCCGCCAAGCGGCGATCATCTCGCTGGCCTCGGCGAGATCGGCCAAGGTTTTGCAGTGCCAACGCTGAATGTCCGGGTCTGCGTAGACGTCCAGCAGGAGCGGCGCATCGTCAGCGTCCCACGGCCGCAACGCAGTACCGCCCTCGACATCCACAACGGGCTGTTCTGCACCCGAGAACGATCCCGGCGGCACGGTCGGCGGCGTGAGACTCGACATTTCCCTCCCTTCGAGCTGGATCAGCTACATCATCGTCGCCGTCAATAGCGATCGAGTTCGGCCCGCCGGTACAATTCTTGCCCGAGTGGACAGGATCGAGTTGTCCATTGACGGCCCGATCCAGCCGGACTACGGGAAGCCGTTGGTTACCGCTGATGGGACAACCGTGCGCACGTCGGAAGCTCCCGAGTTCTGCAGCGCCTACGTGCCGTTCGATCGGAAGCAGGGATTCGCGATCCGGGTCTTCACAGCAGGTAGCCTTTTCGGGGAACCGCACGTGAACCTGTGCTCGGAGGCGGCGGAGATCGCCGCTGCGTCAGCGAAACATGTCAGCTCGCGACCGTTGTGGGCGCAATCCGGATACGCGCACATGAACTCGAAGCTCGCCACTTTGGACCCATGCGAAGTGACAGGTGCCATGCTCGCCGACCACCCCGGCGCTCGCGTCGGTCCGGGACTCGACCCGTGGATTTGCGGTTTCCTACCCGACGCCAGTGATCCGGACGCCAATTTGGTGGTCGCCTACCTGTTCGCGCCGGATTCGCTCCTCTCGCCGATTGATGAGGACGAACGGGCGTACCGAATCGGAGGCTTTCCGGCCCACGAGAAGTTCGATATCCCACTACCCGTCGGCTCGCAGCCTGGCGGCTATTGCCAGATGTGGGTCGGCACCGATCCGCGATGGCAGCCGTTGCCGAAATCCGATCCGCGTAGGTTGGTGGACCGCAACGCCGACATAATCCGAATCATCGATCACGCGGATAGTTGCGGGCGCGCTCAGACCGTCGCAACGGAACTCGTGAGGCTGTTCAAACAACTTCCGTAGCTCCGGCGGATTCGGCCGGCCGGGATAGTCCCGGAGGGAATCGTCCAGTCCGCGGCGCTTCGCTTCGACCGACGTTCACATGAGCTCTACAGCAGTGACAGCGCCACGACGATGATGACGACGCCGACGAAAAGTAGCCCGCCGGCGTTGCTCAGATATCCGGTCTCGCTGGGCTTGTTCGCATCGGGATTGTCGTACTTCCACGCTTCGGTCTTCCGCCAAATCTACTCGGGGTAAAGCAAACTCGCGAAGCCGAACAGGATGAAAGCAACGCCCGCGATGATCATGAACCACTTCATGCGCTCAGGCTATGGGGTGGGTGCCGACGGCGTCCGTCGGATACGTGAGGGCTGGGCGTTGCGGAGACCGGCGCTGATTTCGAACGCCAGATCCGTGTAGCCGACGGCGAGTTCGGCGAGACGTTGCCAGAGGAAGTGGCAGTCCGGTTCGGGCACAGCGTTATTCAGTGCGGCGTGCGCGTCGCCGCGGTATTGGGCGATGCGGTCGATGACCATGCCGACCGACTCGGTGTGAAGGTAGGACGCCCGGCGGGCCTGGGGGAGGTGCGTCGTTACCCAGCGGTCGATCGAGCGGACGAGTTCGGCTCGGGAGCGTTGTACTGCGCTGGTCTCCGCCGGTAATGCGGCACTGCGGGCGGAGTGGAGTTCTGCCAGTTCGCGTGCGGCATGCAGCACGGGATGGTTCAGTCGAACCGTTCCGTTGCATGCTTCCAGAAGTTCGTCTATCGGTGGCAATTTGACCATCACCGGGGTGGCCTCCAGTTACGGATCGAGTTGGTCGGATGAGGAGTCGGCTGCTTCGCCATGAAGTCTGTGAGGCCCGAATGGGCTGGTAACGTGGCGAATTCGATCGTCGGATCAGGTCTCTTCGATAAGCAAAAGGTAGGCCGCCTCGAGATGGACGACGCATTCGTCCGGACAGTGGGCCGCGTGGATCGTTCGTAGTTCGCGGGCGCGTGCGGGGGTCAAGCCGAGCAGATGGACCTGGCACATGAACTCGGCGAGCTTGCCGTCGGCATGGACGAATGCTCTCTGCTCCGACGGGTCCGGAGTATTCACGGCGTTTCGCTCGGTGGCGGTCCCGTGGTCGAGAGACGATTTAAGGCACGGCACAGGCAATCGGGCAGCATAAGGGTTCCTTCGGAGGGCGGTCGCTCAGGTTTGCCGAGCAGACCTCGAATCGGAAGTGACGTAGCCGCAGTGTCTTTCGGCTGGCTATGCCGAGATCGCTAACGTCTTCCGGGGAGCCACAACGGCATTCGCCGATGCCGGCCGGTGGAGCCGGGCGTACTCGGAGCCTCGGGGATCTCGTATTCCACGCCGAGAAAGCCTGCGAGGTCGCGAATGCTCAGGCCGAGCAGTCGGGCACCTTCGCCGATCTCCATCCACTGTCGCTCGCCGGCTGCCGGACGCTGAAGAAGCATTTCGGCGACGATCGTGCCGATCACGGCCTCATCCGTGGAGAGCCTTCGTCCCGGCAACCAGCGCGCGGTCCACCACTGTTTATCGCCGCACCCTCCGACGTACAACGCCGAGAGCGGATCTGTCGCTGCTGTACCTGAAATGAGCTGCATCGCATCATCACCCCTCGGTCGGATGCTTGAAGTCCTGATGATCAATTGGCGGAGGCAGGAGATCTTCCGCTCGGCACGTCCGTGCCGTGGTCGAGGTCGTCGGCTTGGTGTTGTGATTGCCGACACTGCCGAGGCTAGATTGCCGAGAGCTGTGCAGTCAAGCTGTCTAGGACATGGGCAGTTCAGCTAGAATGACAGCTGTCATTCTAGCTGAATGCTAGGGTGTCGCTGGCAGACAACAGGAGAGGAACAGCTGCGATGGCACCGACGTCACCGGTGGTAGCTCGTTGGGAACTGTCGTACCGAACCCGGAAGCGGAAAGATGAGCTGGGTATAACCGGCCCGCAGATTGCGAAGGCCCTCGAGTTTTCGCCCACCTACTGGCCGAAGGTCGAGCGTGACCAGCGAATCTTGAAGGAAGACAAGCTAATCGAGCTGCTGCAATTCCTCGGATTCGGTGAAGACGAGCAGGCGGACCTGGTGGAGGCCCGCCGACTGGCGGGGCAACGCGGCTGGTGGTCGGAGTATGAGGGGCTGTTCAGTGAGCAGCAGCTGCGTCTATTCGGGATGGAATACGGTGCCGAGGAGATCAGCACCGTCGAGAGCGTCCTGATTCCGGGACTACTGCAGACGGAGGAGTATGCCCGGGCACTGATCACCGGTGACACGGCGTTCATCCGGCAGATCGAGGTGCAGCAGCGGGTTGAGGCCCGGCTGAAACGACAGGAACGCCTTACCGGCGAGGATCCGCTTCGGCTGAATGTGGTCGTGAGCGAGGCGGCTCTGCGTCAGCAAACCGGCGGCCCGGAAGTCTTGGGCAATCAGCTGCGGCATCTGGTCTCGATGATCGAGCAGAATCACGACACGATCGACTTCCGTGTGCTGCCGTTCACGAGCACCGTCGGAGCCATCCGTGGCTGCTCGACCTTCCACATCCTCGACTTCGCTCGGCCGCTGCTGCCCACGCTCGGTTGGAGCGAAGTACCGGCTCACGATGAACTCGTTGAAGATCAACAGCGCATACGGAACATGACCATCGTGTTCGGGCACCTGCAGAAGGAATCGCTCAGTCGCGAGGATTCGCTGGAGCTCATCAGCAAGATCGTAGAGCTTGGCACGTGAGTAGGATCGTCAGCATGAATGCCAGCACCACCGCAAGTCTCCATTGGTTCAAGGCGACGCGATCCAGCTCGTCATCGAGCTGCGTGGAAGTTGCCCTGGCAGGTGCGTTTTGGCTTATCCGCGACAGCAAGTACCTGCGCGATCCTCGCAACGATGCGACCGCGCAGCCGATCATCGCGGTCTCCGTCGGCAAGTGGCGCGGATTCCTCGATGCGGTTCTCGACCGTAGTGCGGCCGGCTGTGACGGGCTTCCGTCGATCGGCTACCGCAAGGACGGATGGGTGTCCATCGTTGCGGGCTCGATCGCGCTCACCTACACGCCGTCCGAGTGGGATGCGTTCTGCGACGGCGTCAGGAAGCACGAGTTCGATCGGTTTCCGTCTGTGGCCTGAGCCGGGCGGTTGCCGGAGGGAATGCGAGTTCGCTGCTGCCCCTCAGTGTCTCGACGCCGCTTCGGGCCGCGGATTCCTCTGGGCGCGAAGGGCGTTTGGTAGTCCGTTGTGCTGCAGAACAATTCGACACGGCAGATGTTTCGCCATGCCCGATCATGCGTCGCCGCCGCCCGGCCATGCTGATCGCGGAATCCCCTGCCGCATGACGAATGTGCGGTCATAGCAATCGGATTCGGAATGTGTCGGTGGTCACCGATACGGTGAGGTCCGTGCCCGCCGACCCCACCAACTACCACGACGCCTTCTTCCGGGAAGTCATGTCCATCCCGGTCAACGCCGCATCCGAACTCCGCGCCGTCCTTCCGGAAACTCTGGCGGCGCAAGTGGATTGGGACCACCTCGAACTGCAGTCGACCAGCTTCGTTACCAGCGAACTGCGGCCCCGCTACGGCGATCTGCTCTTCCGTACCCGGATCGGCAGTCATCCCGCTTACATCTATTTGCTGGTGGAGCATCAGAGCAGCCCCGACCCGCTGATGGCCTTCCGGATCCTCGAGTACATGGTCAGCGTCTGGAACCACCACATCGGCCACCACCCGAAAACGCGCACGCTGCCCGCTGTCGTCCCCTTGGTGGTCTACCAGAGCCCCAGCGGACGCCGCTGGACAGCACCCCTGGACATCGCCGAACTCATCGATCTCGACGAAGCCACCCGCGAGGCCGCCGGGGCCTACATCCCCCGCCTGCGCTACATCCTCGACAATGTCACCCTGACCGACATCCCATCCCTGTTCGAACGCGAACTCACCACGCTCACCCGGATCATGCTCACAGCCCTCAAAACCGCCCCAGGAAACACCGACATGTTCGTCGTGCTGGAAATGCTGCGTGAGGACTTCGAGGACATCCTCTCCCGCCCCGGTGGTGTGCGTGACATGCAACTTGTGCTCACTTACATTATGAGTGTGGGTGAAACCGACCCCGCCGACATCGAAAAGTTCGCCGACCAGCTCGGACCACGCGCCAAGGAGGCATTCGTGACTACGGCAGAACGCCTGAGCGCTGAAGCTGAAGCGCGCGGAGAAGCGCGCGGGGAAGTCCGCGGCCGGGTGGCAGTCCTGCTCGAACAGCTCACCGCGAAGTTCGGGCACGTCCCCCAGCATCTCGTTGACACTCTCCGGGCGGGGAACATCGAACAGTTACAAGCCTGGAGCGCGCGAGTCCTCGAGGCCGAGCGGATCGACCAGGTCTTTTGCTGACCACCGTCCATGACCGCTCGAGCCGGTCGGGTGCGTATGACGGTCGGCGGCGGGGCGTAGAGGCCGTTCGGTGAAACCTGTCCCCGGCCTCCGATAATCTCGTCGGCATGATTACTGGGGAACTGCGGAGCAGGATCGATCGGCTGTGGGATGCGTTCTGGTCCGGGGGAATCTCCAATCCGCTGGAGGTGATCGAGCAGATCACCTACCTGATGTTCCTCAAGCGGCTCGACGACATGCAGATTCTCAAGGAGCGCAAGGCCAATCGCAGTGGGCGGCCGGTCGAGAGCCCGATCTTCGACGCCGATACCGAGAGCCTGCGGTGGTCGCGGCTCCGAGATCTGGATTCGGAGGCGCTGCTGCGGACGGTCCGTGATGATGTGTTTCCGTGGTTGCGGCTGCTCGGGGGCGAGGAGTCGACCTACGGCGAACATATGAAGGATGCGCGGTTCACCATCCCGACCGCCAGCCTGCTGACGAAGGCCGTCGACATGCTCGACGAACTGCCGCTGAGTGAAGGCGGAGACGTCAAGGGCGATCTGTACGAGTACATGCTGTCCAAGATCGCCACGGCAGGACAGAACGGGCAGTTCCGGACGCCGCGCCACATCATCGAATTGATGGTCGCCATGATGGCGCCGGGGCCGAACGACGAGATCTGCGATCCGGCCTGTGGTACGGCCGGCTTCCTGGTCGGTGCGGCGGAGTACGTCCAGCGGACGCACGGCGAGGCGCTGCTCGTGGAGTCGCAACGGGATCACTTCCACCACAGCATGTTTCACGGATTCGACTTCGATTCGACCATGCTGCGGATTGCCAGCATGAATATGCTGATGCACCAGGTGGAGCACCCGGATATTCGCTACCGTGACTCGCTCGCCGAGTCGGTGGCCGGTGAGGCCGGGCGCTACTCGATGATTCTCGCCAATCCGCCTTTCGCCGGCAGTCTCGACTTCGAAACCACCGCGAAAGATCTTCTCCAAGTGGTGAAGACGAAGAAGACGGAGCTGCTGTTCCTGGCACTGTTCCTGCGTCTGCTCAAGACGGGTGGACGGGCCGCGGTGATCGTGCCCGACGGTGTGCTGTTCGGTTCCACCAAGGCGCACAAGGATTTGCGGAAGCTGCTGGTAGAGAAGCATGGTCTCGATGCGGTCGTGAAACTCCCTTCGGGAGTCTTCAAGCCGTACGCGGGGGTGTCCACGGCGATCCTGTTCTTCACCAAGGACGACGAAACGGATCAGGTGTGGTTCTACGACGTCTCCGCTGACGGTTTCAGCCTGGACGACAAGCGCAATCCCCTGCTGAGTGATGAAAAGCTCGGTGCCACAGCTACTCTCACCGAGGACGAGCACGCCAAGAACAACCTGCCCGACGTGCTCGCCCGCTGGTCCCAGCGCACCACCACCGAGCGCGATCGCGCCCGCACCGAACAGAGTTTCTGCGTGCCGAAGGCGGATATCGCCGCCCAGGACTACGACCTGAGCCTCAATCGGTACAAGGAGATCATTCACGAAGAAGTCGAGCATCGGCCGCCGCTGGAGATCATCGAGGAGTTGGAGTTGATCGAGGCGGAGATCCAGCAGGGGATATCGGATCTGAAGGGGATACTGGGATGAACGCCTGGCCGACTGTGCCGTTGGAATCTCTCTGCGAAATCAATATTGGTAGAACGCCGTCAAGGAGTGAGCGCGAATATTGGGGGCCAGGCTACCCGTGGTTGTCAATTGGTGATATGAACCAAGGTAGGGATCTAATCTGGACAAAAGAGCAGATCACCGAGCGCGCGTCGCAATCTGTCATGGGAAGTATGGCGCAACCCGGTACTGTCGCGCTCAGCTTCAAATTGAGCATTGGCAAGGTAGGCATTGTACGGAAGCCGATGTATACGAATGAAGCAATCGCGGCCTTGCCGATTAGAGATCAGTCCCGATTGCTGCCAGAGTATCTGCTGTGGGCACTCCGAACGATCGATCTCTTTGAGGAGTCGGATGACGCGGCAATGGGAAAGACTCTCAATAAGAAGAAGCTTGCTCGGTTAAAAATCCCCGCACCTGGTCTGGCTGAGCAGCGGCGGATTGCGGAGGTGCTGGATCGGGCGGATGCGCTGCGGGAGAAGCGACGGAAGTCCATCGCCCTCCTCGACGAGCTCACCCAATCGATATTTCTGGACATGTTTGGCAATCCAGTGGCGAACCGTCATGGGTGGAGTGTAAAGAAATTCGGCGATATTCTGGATGCGATAGAAAGTGGACGCAGTCCAAAATGCATGGATCGTCCTGCGTCCGGTGACCAATGGGGAGTGCTTAAGCTAAGCGCTGTAACTTCGTGCGAGTATATTCCTAAAGAGAATAAAGCACTTCCATTGGAATCTGTTCCTGATGGCAAGTTGGAAGTGCGGGTTGGTGATCTTCTATTTACCAGGAAGAACACTCCCGAACTGGTAGGTGCATGCGCATATGTGCGGGAGACGCAATCACGGCTGATGATTCCCGATCTGATTTTTAGGTTCAAGTTCCTCCCGGGGGCTCCCGTAGAGCCGCAGTACATACACGGGTTATTTACTAACCAGAGTAAGCGCTCTAGAATTCAAGCGCTGGCTGGTGGGAGCGCCTCTTCGATGTCGAATATCTCGAAGAGTAAGCTACTTAGCCTTCCCGTCGAGCTTCCTCCCGTTGATCTGCAGACAAAGTATGTGCAGAGGATTGAGCAGATTGCGGCGATGAAACAGCAACAGTCCGCCCACCTAGCCCGTTTGGACACCCTCTTCGCTTCCATACAGTCCCGCGCCTTCCGCGGCGAACTCTGGCAAGATGAACTGAAAGATCTGTAAGGGGAGGAACTTTCGTGGCCGAGAACAACCACGGCACCGACGCCGAGAGCAACTTCGATTTCCTGGCCGCCGAGTGGCCGGAGTTGTTCGCCGAGGCGCGGCGGGCGGAACGGTCGGCGGTGGGGGATCCGCGGGTGGCGTGCTTTTTCGCGCGGCGGGCGCTGGAGTTGGCTGTCAACTGGTTGTATCAGGCCGATGCCTCGCTGCGGATGCCGTATCGGGACGACTTGAGCGCCAAGCTCAAGGAGCCGACGCTGGTGCAGGTGGCGGGGTCGGTGATCGTCACGAAGATGGATGTGGTGCGGCGGCGGGGGAATGTCGCGGTGCATCGCAATGGGGATGTCGCCGTTCAGGATTCGGTGAGTACGGTCGCCGAACTGTTCCATGTGCTGTATTGGCTGGGCCGCACCTATGCCCGCACCGAGGAGGGCAAGCCGTTCGACGGGCAGCGGTTCGATACCTCGCTGATTCCACGGCCGCTGCCGGAGGACGTGCGGCGTAAGAAGCAGGCCGAAATCAGGCAGATGGCAGACGATTTCGCCGCGCAGCAGGCGGAGCTGGCCACCGAGCGCCGGCGCCGCAAAGAACTCGACGACGAGCTCAAACTGCTGCGGGCGCAGGTGAAGGCGGCGAAGGCGGCCAATGCCACGGTGCCCGATCATCACGACTACAGCGAGGCGCAAACCCGCACCCAGCTGATCGACCTGCTGTTGCTCGAGGCCGGGTGGGCGCTCGACGGGCCCGACGACCGTGAGTACCCGGTGACCGGTATGCCCGCCACGGGCGGCAACAGCACCGGCAAGGGCCGCATCGATTACGTGCTGTGGGACGACAACGGCAAACCGCTCGCGGTCGTAGAGGCCAAACGCACCTCCAAGAGTGTCGAATCCGGCAAATACCAAGCCTCGCTCTACGCCGACGCGCTGGAACAGCAGCACGGGCAGCGGCCGGTCATCTTCTACACCAACGGCTACGAGACGCAGATCTGGGACGACACCTACTATCCGCCCCGGCCGATTCAAGGTTTCTACACCAAAGAGCAACTGCGGCTGCTTATTCGGCGGCGCGCGGGACGGCGGCCGCTGACCACCGAGCCGATCAACGAGGCGATCGCCGGTCGCGGTTACCAGAAACAGGCGATCGAGCGCATCGACGAAGCGTTCGAGAAGGACCGGCAGCGGGCGGCACTACTGGTCATGGCGACGGGGACGGGTAAAACCCGTACCGTGATCGCGCTGGTCGATCAGCTGATGCGCGCCGGTTGGGTGAAGCGGGTGCTGTTCCTGGCCGACCGGCAGGTGCTCGTGACGCAGGCGACGAATGCGTTCAAGCAGCATCTACCGAGCGCGCCGACGGTGAACCTGCTCACCGACAAGGACAGCAACGCCCGCGTCTACGTGTCCACCTATCCGACGATGCTGAACCTCATCAACGAGGTCGACGATGCCAACCGGCGGCCGTTCGGGCCCGGCTTCTTCGACCTCGTGATCATCGACGAGGCGCACCGGTCGGTCTATCAGAAGTATGGGGCGATCTTCGAGCACTTCGATTCGCTGCTGGTCGGTCTGACCGCGACCCCGAAGAACGAGATCGACCGCAACACCTACCGGCTGTTCCACCTCGAAGAGGGGGTGCCGACCGACTCCTACGATCTGGAACAAGCCATCGCCGACGGCTGGCTCGTGCCGCCGCAGGCGAAAACCGTGCCGCTCAAGTTCATTCGGTCCGGTATCCGCTACGACGAACTCTCCGACGAGGAGAAGGAGTACTGGGAGGAGCTGGAGTGGCGCGACGACGATGATATCCCCGACCAGGTGGATGCGCACGCGCTCAACCAGTTCCTGTTCAACCACGACACCATCGATCAGATGCTCCTGGTGCTCATGGAGAACGGCGACAAGGTCGCTGACGGTGAGCGGATCGGCAAGACGATCATCTTCGCCCGCAACAACCGTCACGCCGAACTGATCGTGCAACGGTTCCGCGTACTCTATCCCGATCTGCCGGGCGATTACATCGAGATGATCACCCACAGCGTCAGCCACGCACAGAGCCTGATCGATAAGTTCGAAAACCCGGACAGCGCACCGCATATCGCAGTCTCGGTCGACATGCTCGATACCGGCCTCGACGTGCCGGCGGTCGTGAACCTGGTCTTCGCCAAGGCGGTGCGCAGCAATACCAAGTATTGGCAGATGATCGGTCGCGGCACGCGGTTGTGCCCGGATCTGTATGCGCCGAACCGGGACAAGCAGCGATTCCTAATCTTCGACCTGTGCCAGAACGTCGAATACTTCAATCAGGATTTACCCGTCGCCGATGGGCGCGCGCAGCCGTCCATCAGTGAGAAGCTGTTCGCGGCCCGCGCGGATCTGCTGCGCGATCTCGACCAGCTGCAGCCGCCCGGTGATCGGCCCGCCGATATACCGAACGCCGAGCCGGCCGACCGCGCCGATGTGCGATGGCAGTTGGCCGAACGCCTGCGGGTCGAAGTCGCGAGCATGAACACGCAGAACGTGGAGGTTCGCAAAGAGCTGCAGTATGTGGAGAAATTCTCCGAGCGCAACAACTGGGATGTCGTCACCCCGGAGGTCCGTGTCGAGGTCGGCAAGCTCGCCGGACTGCCCACTCAATTCCGCGACGACGACCCGAGTCCGGCAGCGAAGCGATTCGATCTGCTGGCGTTGCGTCTGCAACTCGCACACCTCACCGCCGACACGGGCTACGACGGGCTGCGGGAGAAGGTGCAGGAGACCGCGCAAGCACTGCTCGACCCGAACCTGAACAACATCACGGCCATCCGTCAGCGGCACGAATTCATCGAAGACGTGGCGGGCGACGCATGGTGGGAGGACGTCACGCTCGCGATGTTGGAGACGATGCGACGGCGACTACGCGGGCTGGTCAAAGCTATTCCGCCCAAGGGCACCCAGAATCCGCTCTACACCGATTTCCGGGACCAACTCGGCGACATCGACGACATCGAGATGACCGTACTGCCCGGTGGGGGGAAAGGTATGGCACGCTTCGAGTCGAAGGTTCGCACCTATCTGCGCAGCCACGAAGACGTCCTGGCCGTGCAGAAACTTCTGCGCAACAAGCAGATAACCTCGACCGATCTGAGCGAACTCGAACAGATCTTCATCGACAGCGGCTTCGGCACGGCGGAAGACATCGAGCATGCCGCCAGCACCTACGGTGGTCTCGGTCTTTTCCTCCGCTCGCTCACGGGTCTGGACTCGACCGCAGCCACTGCCGCGTTCGAGGAGTTCCAGGCCGGGCGCACATTGAGCGCCAATCAACTGCACTTTCTGAAACTACTCATCACCTACATCACCAAGAACGGTGTGATCGAGGTAGGCGCCCTCTACGAACCACCGTTCAACTCGGTGGCGCCGACGGGTCCGGAAGACATCTTCTCCGAAGACGATGTGGACCGAATTGTGGCGGTGGTGAAGAACATTCGCACCACGGCCGTACCGGATTCGGTGGAATCGGCGGCGGCGAGCGGATAGGACGGTGTCGTTCCGGCTCAGCGTCGGTGACCGGCCTGCCCCGGCGAATCGGAGGCAGAGGTGATTGCCGTTGCGGCTCTGCCCATTTCATCGAAAAGCTCACGCCGCCAAACTTCCTGCTGGTCCGCTGTCCCGACGTAACCACGCGGCCCGGTGCTCCGGTGCCAAAAATGTTTGAGGCTCCGCGCTGTCTTGGGATAGGACTGCCGGAAGAAGTTCCACCCCCGTTCGGGGCCGTGGCCGAACACGAATACAGCCCGCAAGTAGGGGAGGCGTGCAATCACCTGGATGAGAAGATCTACGCCTTCACGCAGCAAGGGATCTCGAACGCTCGCATTGGATTCTCCGAGTCCCTTCTCGTACCAGGGATACATGTTCCAGCCGAAACAGTCTGTTCGGGCGATCTCAGCATGATCGAGGGCTGCAGCGATACGTTCCGCTGCCGGATCACCGTTCTCGACCGACAGCATGCCTGAGCCGCCGGGCACGTCCAGTCTCGTCTGCTCGCCGGGCGAGAGGGTCAGCAGCAGCAATCGCGCGGCGGATCCGAACTCCGGCGAGATATGAGGGACGAACCTGTCCGGCTTCCGAGCCCGCAACTCATCGACGTATTCGTTCAGTTCGCGGATGTGCGGGTCGTAGATCCGCGACCGATGATCATCGCGAAAGCCACCGGTCTTCATCCGTTGGTACATCCGAGTCATCCCCCTCCACGTCAGCAAGTCACGCTGCAATGACAATGCCACAGCAGCCTGACACTGTCGGAGAGTTTCGGCTGGAGAGAGTAGACCAGGCTGAACGCGAACTCCTGGCGCATCGAACGCGGCCGGCCGAACTAGCAGAGAAGGTGGGCCACCGTCACTGCCCGGTGGTGGACGACGAGGTCGAACCATTCGCTCAGGGAGCCGCCCGAGAGGTGGAACGCGCCGTCGTTCTCGGGGTCGTACACGGGGCCGATCACGCGGGTCTTCGTCGGCGCGGTGAGCCAGGTTCGCACCGAGTCCGGGCCCGGGGTTCGTAGATCCAGCAGGTAGGTGGCGAGATCGACGCGGCCGAGTACGGCTTCGGCGAAGTCGGCCGGCGGGGAAGGGAAGGTGTGCGCGGTCGAGCCGTGGTCGAACGTCAGGCCGACGGACAGATAGCCGGAACCGAAATGCTCTCGAAGATGGCCGCCCGCGCTGCGATGAGTGACCCGCTTCTCGCCGAGGAGCACATTTCGTGCCGCGGCGGCGACCGTATGCGTCGTGCCGCCCCAATAGACGACCTTGTGCCCGGTGCGCTCGTGCCAGCGGATCACAGTGTCTGCCAGCATCTTTTCGATATCGCCGAGGTCGCCGTATTCCGCTGTGACCCGGCGCTCGGGCTCCGGATGGGCGATACGAACCGGATCGTCGGGGTGCTGCCGGTTGTATCGGCGTATCCATCCGACGACCTCGAGTATCTCCTCGGTTCGCCAGAACGATCGGGCCCCGGCCAGCAGCGCGCGCGGGTCGCCGGCCCCGGTGCGCACGTACTCGTCGAGCGCGGCGCTGGTCGCATCGTCGCCCTCCAGGACGAGGCTGCGAAATCCCGAGTGTTCCACGAGGAAACGCAGGATCCGATGGGCGGTCACCGACAACTCTTGGGTGTCGCGGGTCGCGGCGCCCAGCGCGACGACGCGTGCGGCGCCGGCCGACCGGCGCAGTGGCGCCAGATCGGTGAGTGGATGCTCCGGGGCCGAGGCGGAGAGCGGATGAGCGTGCTGCTCGACCCATGGCGTCACGGTGTCGATCGAAGTGGTCATGCGGCAACTCTGGTACCCCAACTATGGTTGAGGTCAAGAAGTCTCCTCACAGTCGGCGCATAGGTTCGGCAAAGAGCCGACCCACCTCCGGGCGCGATCCTCGATGCAACGGCCGCGGCAGACAGCCCGGCGACCGAGGCGGAGGAGAACCGTATGACGATCACAGAGGCGCCGCGTCGGCAGGCCGGGCCGACCGGATCGCCGCCGCAGCCGGCGCGGTGGGGCGCGTTCCTCTCGGGACCGCCCGACCAGCCGCGATGGGCGCGGCCCGGGCTGCTGGTGCTGCTGGTCGCGACCGCGTTCCTGTATCTGTGGGGACTGAGCGCCTCCGGGTGGGCCAACGACTTCTATGCCGCCGCGGTACAGGCGGGCACGCAGAGTTGGAAGGCGCTGCTGTTCGGATCGCTAGACTCCGGTAACGCCATCACCGTCGACAAGCCGCCCGCCGCGCTGTGGGTGATGGGGCTGTCCGGGCGGCTGCTCGGATTCGGTTCGTTCTCGCTGCTGTTGCCGCAGGCATTGATGGGTGTGGCGTCGGTCGGGCTGCTGTACGGGGCGGTGCGGCGCTGGAGCGGTCCGGCGGCCGGGCTGATCGCGGGTGCGGCGCTGGCGTCGACTCCGGTCGCGGCGCTGATGTTCCGGTTCGACAACCCGGACGCCCTGCTGGTGCTGTTGCTGGTCGCGGCGGCGTATTGCACGGTCCGGGCCACCGAGAAGGGGAGTGGCCGCTGGCTGGCGGCGGCCGGGGTGGCGGTCGGCTTCGGCTTCCTCACCAAGATGATGCAGGCGTTCCTGGTGCTGCCGGCACTCGGCCTGGTGTTTCTCGTCGCCGCGCCGATCGCACTGCGCGCCCGGATCCTGAAACTCCTGGGAGCCGTTGTCGCGCTGGTGATTTCCGGTGGCTGGTTCGTCGCGCTGGTGAGCCTGTGGCCCGCCGATTCGCGGCCCTACATCGGCGGCTCCACGGACAACAGTCTGCTCGAACTCGCCCTGGGCTACAACGGTCTCGGCCGCGTGATGGGCGGCGAAGGCAACGGCGGCGGCGGTGGTCCCGGTGGGGGCGGCAACACCGGCTTCGGCGGCAGCACCGGAATCACCCGCCTGTTCGGCGACTCGATGGGCACCGAAATCTCGTGGCTGCTCCCGGCGGCGCTGATCGGGCTGGTGGCCGGCCTGTGGTTCACCCGGCGCACACCCCGCACCGGACGCATCCGCGCGAGCCTGATCCTGTGGGGCGGGTGGCTTCTGGTCACCGGCGTGGTCTTCAGCTTCATGCAGGGCACGATTCACCCCTACTACACCGTGGCCTTGGCGCCGGCGATCGCCGCGCTGGTCGGCATCGCGGTGGTGGAACTGTGGCGCGGACGTGAATTCGCCTCTGTGCGTGCGGCCTTGGGTCTCATGCTGGCGGCGACCGGGGTGTGGAACTTCGTCCTGCTGGACCGCACGCCCGACTGGTACCCGGCGCTGCGCTGGATCGTCCTGATCGGCTCGATCGTGGTCGCGGCGGTCCTCGTCGTCGGCGCGCACGCCCTCGGCCGGATGACCGTGATCGTCGCGGCCGCCGCACTGCTGTTCGGCTTCGCCGGCACGAGCGCCTACGCCCTGGAGACAGCGGCGACCGCGCACAGCGGGTCGATTCCGACCTCCGGCCCCGACACTGGCCGCGGCATGGGCGGATTCGGTGGCGGGCCCGGAGGCATGTTTCCGGACGGAAATGCCCCGGGTGCTTCGGTATCCGCGTCCGGCGGCACCGCACCTGATGGGACTGATTCGGGCACAACGGATTCGACATCCGGCGTCGCGACGAACGCGCAACCACCGGCGAATGCCGACTCGACCGGCACCCGCGACGGCGGTCCCGGCGGAGGCAACTCCGGCAACACCGCCCTGCGGGAACTGCTGAAGAGTGCGAACAACCGCTGGGCGGCGGCCACGGTCGGCTCGCAATCCGCGGGCAGCCTCGAATTGTCCACCGGCACAGCGATCATGGCGATCGGCGGCTTCACCGGCAGCGACAACTCGCCCACCCTCGCCCAATTCCAGGACTACGTGAAGAACGGCGACATCCACTACTTCTTCGCGGGCGCCGGCCCCGGCGGCCGCGGTGGGTCGGGCGGTGGCTCCGGCAGCGCGAGCGAGATCACCAGCTGGGTCGAATCCCACTACACCGCAATAACAGTGGGCGGAACGACGGTCTACGACCTGACTCAACCCATCGACTGACAACCGAATCGGGGCCCGGCGATAGATGGCAGGGCCCCGATTCGCGTGCGGGAGTCCACGGAGTAGCGGCTGCTACGAAAGACCGGCACAGCTCATCCGAATTCGAGTTCCGACCAGGGAATGTCGATCGGAAACGGATGGTCTATGCGAACCGATTCCGAGGCGGTGGGTGACCAGGCGCCCGCCAGGACGTAGTTCGCCTGGTGCAGCACCGATACTCCGGGCGGCAGCGGCCCCACCTGCGAGGCCAGGACGTACGCGTGCACGTGCGCGATGGCGCTGCGTTGCGTGGCGAGGGTGACCTCCCAATACCAGGGGATCCCCGCCTTGGCATAGCGTGCCTTCTTCAGTTCCATATCCGCATCCGAATTCGATGGCGACAGCACCTCGCCCACCAACACGACGTCGGGGGAGCGGACATGCTGGTACGGCTGTTCGAGACAGCGGTGAACCATGAAATCCGGTGTTACGAAGTCGGACTTGCCGGACTTGCCGAAGAACACGTTGGTTTCCGTGCGCACACTCCAGCACTGTTCGGGATCGTCGGACATCTGTTTCCGAGCGCAGCGTCGAAGGCCGCTCCACAACAGGTTGGTGAACTCCTGGTGTTCACCGGGGCCGCGACGAAGCCACACCACCCGGCCCTCCCACAGCTCGATGCGAGCTGCGATGTCTTCGGGCAACTGCTCCAGCTCTTCCCAGGTCATGTACTCGGGAAGATCCGGTCGCGCGACATCCGGGCAGGACATGATGCCCATCGTAGCGGGCCGAACCGTGCTGTTCAGTGGCTCGACGTGCGGATTCGGAGGGCGGTCGTCCAGCGGGCAGGGGCGTGGGCGGTGGTCCGCCCACGCCCGAGTTCCGTCCTCAGTCGCTCTCGCTGTCGTGGGTGTGCTGTTCGTAGGGCTGGTTCATGGTGTGCTGGAACTTGATTGCGGAGGCGATGCCGACGGGGATGCCGAGGAGCGCGGCGCCGAGGATGGCGCCCATACCGCCCAGGACGCCCGCTCCGGCCAGGCAGCCGGCGATGAGGGTGAGTCCGGCGGCGTCGAGGACGGGCGCGCCGAACACCGCGCCCGCTACGGCGCCGACTCCGCAGCCGACGGCGAGGCCGATGAGACCACCGGTCATCGTTCCGACGCTGGTAGCCAGGCCGAATTCGTTGATGGCGGCCTGGATCGCCGCATCGAATCGCTCGGTCTGCGGGTCGCCGTCGATATTCTCCAGGTGCAGTTGCGGCGTCGCCGCGCGTGCCGCTGCCCGCACCTCGGGTGCGGCGTGGACGGCGGTCAGGGCCTTCGGCTCGGTCGGGAAGGCCGGGACACCGGCAACCGTGGCGCCGGAGGCGTCGCGCACCTGGAATTGCCCGCCCGCCGCGACCAGCGTGGCCGTCGCGGTCTCGATCACCACGGACTGATCCGCGGTGGAGCTCGTGTACTGCACGCCCGGCATGATCTCGGTGCTCAGGACGTGATCTGCCGCCGTCGTGGGCGCGGCGGATGCGACAGCCGAACCGGCGCCCAACGCGCTCACCACCGTGATCGCCGTGACGGTCATGCGGGTGATCTTGTTCATCTGATCTCTGTTCCGTTCTGTGTTCTGCGCAGCGCTCGATGGAGCGGCATCAGACATTAACGGAAATGATTTCCATTTTCCATTCGGCGGCCGAGCCGAGTGGTGTGAAGTGGGTGAGCTCGCAATCAGCTGGAACGGCGGCTCCGTTCGGAAGCGCCGGCGGGCGCGTGCGTCAGCGCGGGCAGGAGGTAGGTGCGCAGATGATGGGACACCGCGGCGGGATCGTCCGGGTCGAAGGTGTCGCCGGGGACGGTGCCGAGGCTGATGAGGACCCGGGCCACCCACTCGGCGACCTCGGCCAGATCGTGGCCGGGGTGCACTTCTCCGCGTTCGGCGGCGCGGTCGATATAGGGCCGCCAGAACGCCGCGAGCGCGGGGACCAGGGCGGTGACGCCGGCGCCGGCGCAGGCCGCGAACTCCTCGGGTTCGGACGAGCGCAGGCGCATGAGCAGCGCGCCCGGATCGTCGTAGGCGCCGCGACCGATGCGCACGCCGATGGTGAGCTGTTCGGCGAAGGTGTCGATGCGGTCGAGTTCGGCGCGGGCGTCGTTCCACCAGGTGTCGGTGAGCCGCACGATCGCGGCGCCGATCAGCGCGGGCTTGTCCGGGAAGTGCCGGTACAGCCAGGCGCGCGAAACCCCCGCCTCCTCTGCCACCTCCATCATCGTGGTGGCGCGAATTCCCTTGGCGGCCAGCAATTTCTGTGTCGCTTCCAACAGCCGGTCGACCACCGTCGTGGTCGTCGTGTCGCTCATCCGCCGCCCCTTTCGCCGCACACCCGCACCGGTTCGCTGTCGACCGGTTTCGGGAAAACCCTAGCAATGTGTGGACAGATCTGAGAATGTGTCTACTAGTAGACACTATCGAGAATCTGTCTACACGCCCATGGCGTGAAAGGAGTGGTGATGTATCAACCGCGTACCGCGGTCATCGGCGCCGGAATCAGCGGTCTGACCGCCGGCAAGATGCTCGGCGACTACGGGGTGCCGTATGTGTGCTTCGAATCCTCGGACCGTGTCGGCGGCAACTGGGCCTTCGGCAACCCGAACGGGCACAGCAGCGCGTATCGCTCCCTGCACATCGACACCTCCAAACATCAGCTGTCGTTCCGCGACTTCCCGATGCCGGAGGAATTCCCCGACTTCCCGCATCACACCCAGATCAAGCAGTATCTCGACGATTACTGTGCCGCCTTCGACCTCTACCGTTCCATCGAATTCGGCAACGGTGTCGAACACGCGCGGCGTCTGCCGGGCGGCGGCTGGGAACTGCGCACGCAGCGAAACGAGGTGCGCCACTTCGATTTCCTGGTCGTCGCCAACGGGCACCACTGGGACCCGCGCTATCCGGAATTCCCGGGCGAATTCACCGGCCGCACCATGCACGCCCACCACTACATAGACCCGCGCACCCCGATGGACTTCTCCGATCAGCGCATTCTGGTGGTCGGACTGGGCAACAGCGCCGCCGATATCGCGGTCGAGCTGTCGTCGAAGGCGCTGGGCAACAAGCTGACGCTGTCCACTCGCTCCGGCGCCTGGATCGTGCCGAAGTACATCGCCGGTAAGCCGGCCGACAAGTACTACCGCACGAGCCCCTACATCCCGTTCTCCTGGCAGCGCAAGATCGCGCAGTGGGGACAACCGCTGACCGCGGGCCGTCCGGAGAATTACGGCCTGCCCACGCCGAATCACAAATTCTTCGAGGCGCACCCGACCCAATCGGTGGAACTGCCGCTGCGGCTGGGTTCCGGCGATGTGATCCCGAAACCGAATATCGACCGATTCGACGGCGCCACCGTGCATTTCGCCGACGGCACCGCCGACGATTTCGACATCATCATCTACGCCACCGGCTACAACATCACCTTCCCGTTCTTCGATCCGGACTTCATCAGCGCTCCGGACAACAAGATCGATCTGTACAAGCGGATGTTCCTGCCCGGTTTCGAGGATCTGGCCTTCGCCGGATTCGCCCAGTCCACCCCGACCTTGTTCCCGTTCGTCGAATGCCAGGCGCGACTGATCGGGGCCTATGCGGTGGGCCGCTACCGGCTGCCGTCGGCGGACGAGATGCGGCGGGTGATCGTCGCCGAACAGCAGCACTACACCGGGCATATGGTGCCCAGCGCCCGGCACACCCAGCAGGTGGACTACTTCCTCTACGAACACGATATGCGGGTGCGTGAGATTCCGGCCGGCGCCGAGCGGGCGCGGCTGTCGGGGCCGCCCCCGTGGGCGCGCGTGGCGGAGACGGATCGACCGGTGGGAGTGGCACAGTGACGACGTATCGGCAGGTCGAGTTCACCTCGTCCGGAACCACCTGTGACGCATGGTTTTTCGAGGGCACGCCGGACGGGCCGTTCGACGGCCCCGGCGGCCGTCCGGTCGTGGTGATGGCGCACGGATTCGGCGGGACGAAGGATTCCGGGCTGGAACCGTTCGCACAGCGCCTCGCCGCGGCCGGACTGGCCGTATTCGCCTTCGACTACCGGGGTTTCGGCGCCTCCGCCGGTGAACCCCGGCAGCGGGTCTCGATGGCCGCACAGGCCGAGGACTACCGTGCCGCGCTGTCCGCGGCCGCACGGCAGCCCGGCGTGGATCCGAATCGACTGGTCGCCTGGGGCATCTCACTGTCCGGCGGCCACGCCCTCACCGTCGCCGCGGACCGGACCGACATCTGCGCGGTCGTCGCGCTCGTGCCGCTGGTGAACGGATTGGCCGCGGGCCGAGTCGCTTTCGGGCAGGTCGGCGCCGCGGCGATCGCGAAATCCACGATGTCGAGTGTGCGCAGCGCCCTGGCCGGACGGTTCGGCGGTAATCGGGTGATGATGCCGCTGGTGGGCAAGCCCGGCGAACATGCCGCCCTGACCGCCGACGGCTACTACGAGAGCTATACCGCACTCGCGGGCCCCACCTGGCGCAACGAGGTGGACGCGGCGATCGGTCTGGAACTGGGCAGCTATCGCGCCGACCGGCGGGCCGCGCGCATCACCGCGCCGGTGCTGATGCAGATCGCCGACTTCGACCGCGCCGCGCCCGCTCACGCCGCGGCCAAGGCCGCGTTCGCCGCACGTGCCGAGGTTCGCCACTACCCGTGCGACCACTTCGACATCTTCGCCGGCAACGACTGGTTCGAGCCCGCCGTCGACCATCAGGTGCACTTCCTGACCCGCCATCTCGCCGCCGACCGCGCGATCGCCGAGGGGGCACAGCGATGAGTACAGCCGGTGAAGCGGCGAACGCCCCGGAGGCAGCGCCGACAACGCGGGGCGCGATGGTGATCGGCGGTGGCTCGGGCATCGGCCGCGCCACCGGACATGCGCTGGCGCGCGACGGTTTTCGCGTCGTGGTCGCCGATGTGAATCTCGAGGCGGCGCGGACGGTGGCGGCGGAGATCGGCGATTCGGCGAGCGCGGTGGCGCTCGACGTCACCGACGAGGCGTCGGTGGCAGCCGGCTTCGAAGCGAGCGGCGACCTCCACGCGGTGGTGAACTGCGCGGGGCTGTCGCTACCCGGCCCGATCACCGAACTCGAACTGGCACACTGGAAAACGACGGTCGACGTCTGCCTCACCGGATCGTTCCTGGCGATCAAATACGCGGGCCGCCACCTGGCCGACGGCGGATCCATCACCTGCATCGCCTCCCTCAACGGCCGCCAGCCCGGAACCGGGATGGCCGGTTACTGTTCGGCCAAGGCGGGTGTGCTGATGCTGGTGGAGGTCGCGGCGCTGGAGTTGGCCGAGCGCGGCATCCGGGTGAACGCGATCAGTCCGGGCCTGGTCGACACTCCGCTGGTCGCCGGTATCGCCTTCGTTCCGGGGCTGACCGAGGAGTACCTCGAGAACACCCCGCTCGGACGCAGCGGCCGACCCGAGGAAATCGCCGAGATGGCGGCCTTCCTGGCCTCCGACCGGGCGGCGTGGATGACGGGTGCGGCCATCGATCTCAACGGCGGCGCACATCTGAAGCGCTATCCCGACGTCCTGGCCCGAGTGCGGGCGCTGGCCGAGGGTTAACGCGCCGCGTGCGGGTAGGTGTGCTGATGCAGGCGGTGCAGGAGCGCCTGCATCAGCCCCGACTCGAAGGCCGACGCCAGTGTCCCCTCGGTGAAGCGGTCCGCGCGCACCAGCAGGGTCAGGTATTGCAGGCACTGCTGTGCGGTGCAGGTCGCCAGCGCCGCGCGGTCACGGCGCTGAATCGCCTGCTGTCCCTCTTCCCAAGCGCCCCAATTGAAGTGGGTCAGCAGCAGATGCCTATCGACCAGGAAGCGCACCACCTCGTCGACGAGCGGCGCCTTCCGCGACCAGGCCGAGCTGGAGGCCGTTTTGTCGACTCGGCACACCAGATCGGTGAGCACGCCGCGATCGTGGGCGGTCAGCCGCGCCAAAGCGGCCTCGGCCGATTCGACCGTCATGGGGTTGGCCTGCGTCACGATCCGACACCTCCGTCATGTGAAAACTAGGAATTTCATACCATGAGGTGTGTACTTCTTCTCGGCGCAGTCTCCGGTGCCGGCTAGCGGCGGGGCTCCGCATCACCGTCGGCAACCAGGAACACCGGCAGTGTCGAAGGATCGCCGATGAACTCGAATTCCGCACCGCGCGTGTCGACTTCGCCGTCGGTGGCCAGTGAGATCGGCGGCCCGTCCACGCGTACCCGCAACTTGTCCGCATGCCGGTGGACGTAGGTGGGCGAATCGCCGAGGGTGCCGGTGAGCGACGCCCAGATCAGCCGCAATCGGGAGAACCGCCGGTCCGCGCGCAGATACCGGATGTCCAGACCGGCGCCGTGCAGATCGGTTCGGGCAGTGGGCACCTGATCGCGGGGGCGGTAGGCTCCGTTGCCCACGAACAACATCCACACCGAGGCCGGAACGCCGTCGATGGTGGTGCGCAGCGGCTGGGCGCGCACGAGCACGCACACCATCGCCACCGCCGCGGCCGGCCATTTGCCGATGCGATGTTCCCAGCGTTCACGCAACCGGACGAAATCGGGATAACCGCCGAGGCTCGCGGTGTTCACCAGGGTGCGTTCGCTGCCGTCGTCCAGGCGCACCCGCGCGGTGTCGGCTAGCGCGACCTGTCCGGAGGACAGTGCGGCGAGGGTGGCCGCGATATCCTCGACACCTATGTCCCGGGCGAAGTGGTTCAGGGTGCCGCCCGGGAAGACGGCCAGCGGAAGTCCGTGCCGCACCGCCGCTTCCGCGACCGCCGAAACCGTGCCGTCCCCGCCCAGGACGCCGAGCGCGCGGATCGATCCGGATCTCACCCGGGTGTCTATCTCGGCGTCCAGGTCGATGTCGTCGCCGAGTTCGAGCAGCGTCGCGGCCGGAAGCTTGCGGATCAGATCGGCCAGCAGTCCGCCGCCGTCGCCGCTGCCGGAGTTCGGATTGGCGACCAACAGCAGGCCGTCGCCGCCGATCAGTGGTTCGATCCGCTGTGCCGGGCCGACCGTCGCGGGTTCGTCGCGACGCACCGCCCACCACCGCCTGGTGCCGACCGCGACGGCGCCGCCGAGTGCCGCGCCGGCGAGCACGTCGGTGGGCCAGTGCACGCCCACGTGAACCCGCGAGTACGCGACCGCGGCTGCCACGGGCGCCACCGCAACCGCCAGTGCCGGTGATTCCAGCGCCACGCCGGTGACGAAGGCCGCCGCCGAGGCGGCGTGGCCGGAGGGAAACGACGACGAGATCGGCGGCGAGATCAGGCGCCGCATCTGCGGCACCGCCTCGGCGGGTGGCCGGCGCCGCGGGAACAGCGGTTTGCCGACACCGTTGGCCAGCCCGCTCGCGATGCCGACGGCGACGAGTCCGCGCGCCGCGGCACGGCGGTGAGTCGTGGTCCCGACGGCGATCGCACCGACACCGGCCGCGATCCACAGCCGATTGGCGTTGGCGGCGTGGCTCAGCGAACGCAGCACGGTGTCGGCGGTACTCGGGCGCAACCGTGCGCTCCGGTCGACCAGTCGCCGATCCAGAGTATTGATTCCGCGAACCCGCCGCGGGACGAGAGGCCTGCGCATTCACCCGAGCGTACCGGCACGGCGCGCCGGGCACATCGAACAACCGGACTTATCGGGCAGCCTCGTTGGGAGCGGGCAGTTCGGCATGCCGGGCGAAGGCCTGGTCGATGAGCTCGGAGGCCGCCCGGGTGACGATCAGGCGGGCGATGGCCACCTCGGTTTCCAGCCGTGCGCGGTCCTTGCTGTCGCGCTGCGAGCGCTCGTAGGCCTGCCCGGCCAAGCAGTAGAACAATTCGGTGGCGTAGCGATCGGCGATCTGATTGCAGTCCGCGCGCAGCCGCTCCACGAGCTGAAAGGCGGTGGCGTCCGGCACCCCGCTGTCGATGAGGCGCGCGGCGAGATCGCCGCAGCGCGGATTGGCGACCCGGTAGGCCTCCAGCGGGTCGGAACTGCCGGCCAGCGCCTGTTTGACGTAGTCGGGCAGATCGGCGAGCGGATCGTCGCCGACCGGTTTCTCCTGTGCCGCAACGGGTTCGCGCTCGCCCGGACTGTCGCTGACCCCGAGGACGTCGGCGAGCCCGTCGCCACGATCCCATGCCTCGAGCAGTTCGCGGATCCCGTTGAGCTTCATACCTCGGCTGAGCAGCCGGCTGATCGTGTGCAGCCGCTCCAGATGATCGGATCCGTAGTAGCCGATGCGCCCCCGGACTTCCGGTGACGGCAACAGCCCTCGTTCGTGGTACACGCGGACACTGCGCACGGTGGTGTCTGCTGCCCGCGCCAGCTCGTCGATCGTGTACTCCGAGTGCACAGCCATACCTCTTAGGAAATCACAACTTACCCCGTAGAAAAACGGACCGTACAAAAACGTCCCGTTAAGTGACGATACATCCGTGCAACGACTTGGTCAATGTGCCGTTAAATAGCGGCGAAAGTGGTTGCTGACAGCCAAATCGTGGGTTAACGTGCCGAGTACAGCAGTTCGCTGCTGGTTGCCGGGGACTGTTGAGCAGCCCCGATGCCCGCCCGACCCATGGGCCACGTCTGCGAACCACACGGTGACTGCACACGTGTGTCCTCGGCATCCCCGGAGACGGAAATGAGCACAATTCACTCGCGTCGGCTACCCCTCGGATCCCCTGTGGCGCCGCCGCTTTCGACTGTTCCCACGCCCGCCGTCGCGACCGTCGCCGTCGCGGCCGCGCACCGCCCGCCGTGCGCCGACGGACCCGACGACTGGGACCTCGACGTCGGCACCCCCGACTCCTGGCGCGCCGCGGTCCGGATCTGCGCGAGCTGCCCGCTGCTGACCGAATGTTCCCAGCTCGCAGAGGCTTTGATCGCTCGTGGCGACGGTCCCCGGGCCATGATCTGGGCCGGAGTCGCCTACGACAGCGCCGGCAAGATCGTGGAGAACCTCGATCGGCATCGGACGGCCCCGCTGGATCACAAACGGCCGCTGCGGATCATCCGGACCGGCGCCCGGCCGGTCTGTGTGGAACCCGCGCCCGCGACGCCGCGTCGTCGTATCGTGCTGGGGCGCCGGTTGCGACCGGCAGCGACCGGTGGCTGCTGAGAGCCGTCACCATCGACAGGCGAAAACTACTGTGACGGTGGGTAATTCATGACTGTGCTGGCGTTGGAAATCGGCCCGGCGGGCTTCGCGGCGACTCGCGTGGCAGACGATGTCGGTACGGACGATATTCGCCGGGCTCCGATCCCCGCCGCCGGCGCCTGGGAAGCCTGCCGGACACTGCTGCACGAGACCGCCGGCGGCGAGGATGTGGCGGCGATCGGGATCGGATCGTCAGGGCCGATCGACATGACCGCCGGCGTCGTCGCGCCGACCGCGGTCAAGGAGTGGCAGACCGGTTTCGAGCTGGTCGATTCCGTGAAGAAGGCGTTCCCGGGCGCCAGTGTGCAACTGGGGCTGGACGGTGTGTGCCTCGCGCTGGCCGAACAGAATTTCGGCGCGACGGGTCAGGTGATGGACGCGGTGTCGATCGCCGTATCGGATCGGATCAGTGCCGGGGTGATGGTCGGCGGCCTGGTGGTCGTGGGGCGTACCGGCAATGCCGGTCATCTGGGCCATCTGCTCGTTCCCGGTTACGACGAACCGTGTGAATGCGGTGGTCGAGGCTGTCTCGAAGCCGTCGCGGGTGGCCTCTCCGCGGTGCGGTGGGCTCGGGGCCGGGGCTGGCCGGGAGCCACGGTGGCGGAACTGGTTTCGGCGGCGCAGTCCGGCGATGAGGTTGCGGTCGCGGCGTTCGAACGGGTGGGTACCGCGTTGGGACGGGCCATCGCTTCGATCGCGCCGCTGCTCGATGTCGGTCTCGTCGTCGTGGGCGGTTCGATGGCCACGGCCGGCCCAGCGCTGTGGAAGCCGCTGAACACGGCCGTGGCCACCCATGCCCGGGCCGGCTTCCTGGCCGCACTGCGAGTGGTCCCTTCGGAATTGGAGGATCTCGGCGTCCTGGCCGGGGCGGGGGTTCTCGCCCTGATCGCGGCCCAGGACTAGCGGCACCGTCGTCGATCACGGCCGAAGGCGCGCAGGATGCGGGCGTCGGCCGTGATTTCGCATGTTCAGCGTCTGTTTACGAAATGGGCGTTCGTTCAACATGGTTCACTTGCAGTGGTCGGACTGCTGACCAGTGCAGTTGTTCTTCTCCTATTGATCGCACCGCTGGATAACGGTACATTGTCTAGGTCACGATGATCGTCTGAACCCGTCGGTCATGAGTGCGGAGGAACGGCTGGTGCAGGGCAAGTGCGATGAGTGACGCGGTGATCGGATGGACGACGATCGAAACATTGACGCCGGAGACGATGTCGGTCGCCTCGGTCGGGGAAACGCCCCGCGAGTTCGCGGCGTGGCAGCGTGTGCTGCAACGGCAGCTGGCGAAGATGCCCGCGATCTACGACGGCCTGACGACCGCGCGGATCGCCGAGGCCATGATCTCGGCCCGCGATCACGCGCAGGAGGTCGATCTGCGGATCGCGACCCGCTCGGGTCCGCATCGGCTGCTGATCAAACCCGTCTTCGGTCCCGCCGGTGACGTCCATGCCATCCGGCTGTGGCTGGGTCCGGCGACCGCGGAGGTGCCGGCGCTGCGTCCGGCGGTCGGAGCGATCTGGGATCTGTCGACACAGACCATCCAGCTGCCGGGCGGTATCGCGCGATTGTCGGGAATGTCCGCCGAGGAGTACGTGCCGCGGATATCGATCGCCGAACTGTTCCACCGAATGTCGGGATTCGACCGGCACACCGAGGTGCTCGATCTGCTGTACGAGCCGACGGCCGGCGCCAAGATGCAGTTCGACGTGACCGTCCGCGCCGACGGTGAACGTCCCGGCCGCTGGCGCATCACGATGCGCGCACGGAACGACGAACGATCCAGGGGCGCATGGCTGTTGATCGAGGAGATCGGCGCCGAGCGGGCGTCGATGTCGTGGTCGACGCTGGAGCAGGTCGGTCTGCGGGAAGCGCATCGCCGTGCCGGCACTCATCTGGCTGTGGTGCAACTCGAATACACGAGCATTTCGCACTGGCTGACCGATCCGGCGCCCTGGATCAGGTGGGACTATCTGTTCCGGCCGATCGACGTCTTCCATCCCGACGATCGCCATCGCCTGCTCGCCCTCGACGAGCGGTTGCGCGCGGGCGACACCGCCGGGGTGACCGTCCGGGCTTTGAATTACGGTGGCGGGTACACCCCGACCTCCCTGCTGCTGTACCCCTACCCGGGATATTCGGCGCGGCAATTGGCGATCGCCCAGATGGTTCGCGTCGCCGACGATCTCCCGGTGATGGAGCCGCAACGGCAGTCCTCGGGGCTTCCGCATCTGCACACCCCGATCGGCTACGACGACCAGCTGCGGCATCGTCTGGCCGGCCGGATGAAGCGCAGCCCCGTGTACTGATCGCCTTCCCACGGCAGGGAACAGTCCGAAGGGTGAATGCCCTTGTCCTCTCTACCATTCCGAGAGTGCGGGCAATTGCTGGTAGATCGGCGGATTCGGGCGAAGCACTGCTTCGCCGGATGGCCGCGCGACGCCGCCGCGACAACATCCTCGTCGCGGTACTGGCCGTACTAGCCGTCCTCGGCGGTGGACATGCCGTCCTGTCCTGGTTCTCGGAGCCGCCGCAGGGGCCGTCCGACGCGAACACGACGACCCTGATCGGCCATGCTCAGCTGGCGGCATCGTTCGCCGAGGACTTCGTGGTGAGCTACCTCGGTTCGAGCGCGGGGCAGCAGGATCGGATCGCCGACTATGTCGATCCGGGCCAGCAGATGCGCTTGCCGGCCACCGCGCATCCGGTGAGCGACCCGATGGTCGTCCACGTCAGCCGCACCGAATCGACTGCGAGCGTCGAGATCTGGGCGGTCACGATATCGGTGCACCCGGGTCGGACCGGCAGCGTGACCGACGCCCGCCAGTACTACCAGGTCGCGGTATCGGTGACACCGGACGGCCGCAGGCGCGCGCTGTCGCTGCCGGCCGCGGTGGAGCCGCCGGGGCGTGGCCCGGATATCACCCTCGCCTACGGCACGCCCTGCCCCTCGGATACGCCGCTGGCCGATGTCGCCACCGGCTTTCTGACTGCCTATCTGACCGGGTCGGGGGATGTCGCCCGCTATACGGCCGTCGGCGCCGGGATCACGGCATTGCGCCCGGCTCCGTTCACCGGCCTCGAGAGCGTCTCGGTCACGGCGGACGAATCCAGTTGCGGCAGTAGCGGAAACGCCGCGAAAGTGCTCGCCACGGTGGCGCCGAAGGGAAGTGGTGGCGCCTCGGTCTCGCTGTCCTATCCGCTCACCATGGTGCGCCCCTCCGGACAGTGGCAGATACAAGCCATCGATCGTGTTCCGGCGCTGACGAATCCGCTCACGGTCGTGAACGGCACAGGTCCCGGCGGCGCCGGCGCACCGGCGCCGAGCAGTAGCCAACCCGCCGCACCGACGACGACCGTGCAGATCCCGCCGGCGACGCAGAACTGATCCGAGAAGGGACGCTCATGCACAATCTCAACGCGCTGCTTTATTACATCCTGCTGGTGGTCCGCGCGCTCGGCATCATCGTCATCACGATCCTCGCCATGGGCATCCTCATCTCCGAGGCGGCCAAGTCGAAGTTGTCGCCGACGAAGGTGCTCGGCGTGGTCGGCTCGGCGATCCTCGCGGCGGTGCTGTTCTGGATGCTGCCGACACTGGTCAACTACGCACGATCCGATGCCACCAGCGTCGTGCCCGATCAACCGGTCGGGCGATACCGATGACTCAGCTGATCAAGGTGTACACGCCGATCAAACGGGTGCCCACCATGATCGGCAAAGCGCAGAACGGGCAGAAACTGCCATTCGGGCCGTACACACTTCCACAGGTGGCCGGCGGTATCGCGGTCATTCTCGTTACCTCGGTCCTCGCCATGATCCTGCCGGTGAATCCGGCGATCACTTTCGTGGTGGGGCTGATCCTGACGATTGTGGCGGTGTTCGGCCTGGGGTTGCTGCCCTATACCGGGGTACGGATGATCTCGCGGGCCATGTGGTTCGGCCGTTTGGTCTTCGTCCGTAAACCTGTGTCGGCCTCGGGTTTTCCGGTCACCGCCGAATCCGCCCGGCACACCCTGTTCATCGAGGAATCCGTGGTCATCATCTTCCCGGACGGGTCGGCGCCCGAGGCCGCGCCGGTCGGCCGGCCGGGATCGGGAAATGTCGCCGAGTTGCTTGCTACCCAGTCCACTTCGCTTCGTGCCGAGGGTAGCCGCGCAGTGGCAGGAGGAGTGCACTGAATGGCGTTCGAGCGAGATATCCAGCCCACCGCGGCCATTCGGGGCAACCTGCAATTCACGCACGCCGGATTGGTCACCGCGACCTATTTCATCAATCCGCTCGGTTACGGATTGCGCAAGGCCGGTGACAAGTTCGACGTGAAGGCGGCCCACCACGCGCTGATCAACAACCTGCCCAACGGCTCGCTCCTGCTGGGAATTCAGGCGCGGCTCAACACCATCGACGTGCTGGGCAAGATGGTCGAGGGCGTCGATCTCGACGAATGCGAGGATTACGCGCTCGAGGTGGTCGCCGCCTACGAACGGGTGCGTGCCATCGTGCCGCAGACCCGGATCTTCCTGCTGTCCATACCCGTCGGATCCAGCGGCCCGGCACTGTCGGGACTGTCGCGGATCTGGCGCGGCAGCACCACCACGATCGATGCCACAGCGCTGTCACGCGCCGATCTGGAGGCCTACGACGACACCGCGAACGAGATCCTCTCGCGAATCGGTGGCGATTTCGAACCGGTGCCGGTGCCGGCGGCGTTGTTCCAGTGGCTGTGGGAGCACTATCTGTCCCGGGGTGCGGTCGGCGATCCGGTCGCGCCGACCCGCGCGGGCGTTCTCGACGATGCCACCGCCGCCGTCTTCCGGTCCGCGGCCCTGGACGAAGGCGCCCAGGCCGACAGCAACCGCCGCCTGCGTCCGTCGTTCGTGCCGGTGATCAAGGTGGTTCAGCCCGACTTCGAATTCCGGCCGTCCTATCAGGCGATCCTGACCCCCCATTCGTTCCCGTACTCCGGGATGAATTTTCCCGGCGGCAGCGAATTCCTCAGCGTCCTCGACGGTATGGAGAACGTCACCATCGACTGGGCGATGCGAATTTCGACGCGCCCCGCGGACGCGGTGCTGAAGAACAACGAGCAGAATCTGCGCCGTCTCGGTGAGCAGATGGATCAGCGCGATCAGGAGGTGTCGTTCGCGCAGAACACGTTGATGTCGAAGGTGCAGATGCTCGGTGAATACAACAATCACTTCGAGGTCAACGGTGGCGAATCGGAGGTGTCGTTCACGACCGTGATCGCGGTCGGCAGCTCCTCGCACGACACCACCATGGATGCGGTCAATACCCTCAAACGCCGATACAAACGCTTTCAGGTGGAGATGACGGCACCTGTCGGCGCTCAGGTCGACCTGTGGTCCATGATGATTCCGGGCAGTCCGCCCCGGCGCGCCTACGACGACTTCGCCCATATCGTGCCGTCGGATATGTGGTCGGGTTTCGTTCCCTTCACGACCAGTCAGATCGGTGACGACAGCGGTCCGGTGATCGGCGTCAATTTGCTCTCCGGCCAATTCGAGCCGATTCACTTCGGCATCATGGAAGCGGCGCTGCACGACCTGTCGGCCTCGTTCGCGGTGACCGGCGAACTGGGTTCGGGTAAATCGTATTTCCTGAAACTTATGGCGGTGCTGGTCCACGATATGGGCGGGCAGTTCCTCGCCATCGACCGCAGTCAGGTCGGGGAGTGGGAACATTTCGCCTCCTCGATCGACAACGCGGTCGTCATCGACCTCAGCAATCCGACCGTGTCGCTGGATCCGCTGCGATTGTTCGATCCGCGTGTCGCCGGTGAGCGTGCGCTGGACTCGATCCTGCCGCTGCTGGACCTGTCGCCCACCAGCGGTGCCGGTGCGCTCATCGGCAGCATGCTCACTCCGAAAGGTATTGCCGAGCACGGCATTCGGAGTCTGCTCGATCTCTATCGCGTGGTGTGCCGGTTGCGCGACGAGCACGGCAGTGCCGAGGAGTACGCCGATCTCGCCGCCCGGCTGGGAGCCATCGTGGAGCGGGTGCCGGTCCTGTTCGATCCCGGCCTGCGACCGCTGCGACTCGACGCCGCGGCCACGGTCATCCGAAGCCACAACCTGGCGCTGCCGACGGCGGAAGAACTGGTCACCCCCCACCTGTACAACCGGTTGCCGCTGACCAAGCGCCTGGGCACCGCGCTGTACGAACTGGTGGGCGTCACCGCGCGAGAGGCGTTCCTCTCCGACAACGGCCGGTTCGGGCTGCTCGTCGGCGACGAGGCGCACCACTTCACTCAGACTCAGGTGGGATCCGCGGTGACCAGCGACTTCAGTCGCGACGGCCGAAAGCATCTGGCCGCGATCGGTTTGGCCTCACACGATCCGGCCACCGACTTCCAGGGCGCGGCGCACAATCTGATCCCGAACCGGTTCGTCTTCCGGCAGCGCGACGAGACGCTGGCCCGCAACAGCCTGGAATGGCTGGGCGTGGACCTCGACGAGGCGCCCTTCCTGCTCCAGATTCTGCGCGAGGAGACCTCCCCGCCGATCGGCCCCGGACGGCAGGTGCCCGAGGAGCGGCGCGGCGAGATGTTCATGCGAGACGCGTTGAACCGCATCGGTCGCGGCAAGGTGCTCGGGCCCGCCCGCCCCGATCGCGCCGAGGCCATCAGCAGTACGCCGAATGCCGCACCCAAGCGCGCGATACTGGAGAGACAGGCGGTGCCATGATCGGCGATACGGGCACCGTGCACGGCCGGTTCGGTCCGGACTGGGAATTCGAATTCTTCGACCCGGCTCGGTGGCAGCCGCGCGCGGTGGCCCGCCGATGCTGGAATTTGATGTCGGCCACTCGGCGGCGGCGTTGGAGTGTCTCGGCGCTGGCCGTGTTCGTCGTGATGGTCGTGCTGCCGGTGGTGCTCGGTGCGGTGGCCACGGCACAGACGGGGGAGGGGGATGCGGAGGGGTCCTCGGTCAACAGTGGACTGAGCTGGATGCATGTGCGCGATTCGTCCGGCGCGGAGTTGTCGAGCTACATCTTCGCGACCAACCACGGCGGACTGCTTCACCCGGCGAATACCGCGCTGTCGCTGGTGCTCAGCCTCGAATTCGCGGGCTGGATGGTGATCGTGACCACGGCCATCTGGTTGATCGGATACGCTCTCAGCTTCGCATGGCTCAATTTGTTCAGTCGCGCTCTGGAAGGTGTCGCGCACAGTCTCAGCGGCCAGATCGCCACGCCGATGATGTTGGCGGCTGCGGTCACGATCGGAGCGTTCTTCGTAGCGTGGTTCGTGGTCCGCGGTTTCCACGCCAAGGCCACCATGCAGGTGGTCTCCATGTTGTTGATCGCGGTGGCAGGGCCGATATTCCTCGCGGAGCCGCTCGCGGATGTGCTGTCGTCGGACGGCTTACTGGCCCAAGGCCGCAATATCGGGGTGTCGGTGGCTGCCGGCTTGAACGGCAACAGCAACCCGAACGCATCGGCACTGGTGCCACAGATGCAGGCCGATCTCGCCGACAACTTCGCCCGTCGCCCGCTACAGGTATGGAATTTCGGCCGCGTCGTCGACACCGATTCGGCGTGCAAGGCGGCGTGGACCTCGGCGGTGATGAACGGCAGTGAGAATGCCGTCAAGGAGGGTATGAAGAACTGCGACAGGACTGCCTACAAAGCGACCCAGAATCCGACCGTCCCCCAGATCGGGGCGGGATTGATCCTGTTGGTCGCCGGCACGATCTTACTGCTGTTCGCGGTCTATCTGTCCCTCAAGATCATCAAAGCCGCGCTGGACACGATCTATCACGGGTTCATGTCGATCTTCGGATTCGCGGCGGGCGGTTTCGTCTACGGGCCCACCCAAACCTTTCTGGTGCGCAATATCGTCGACGGTTTCATCGCGGGCGCGCGGATGGCCTGCTACACGATCTTCCTGGGCGTCTATGTGCTGTTCCTGGGCAACTTGTTCAAGGAAGCGGAGAACGACGTCATGGCGATCTTCGTCATCGGCGCCATCGTGGAAATCATCGCGATCTTCCAGTTGCAGCGTTTGAGCGCGGGGCTGACCAGTGGGAACGAATGGGTCGCCAACCGCTTCGCACTGGCGATGCAGGGCGTATCTCGCGGAAGCGGCGGCGGCGGAGGTTCCGGTACGGCATTGGGCATGGGACAGGCCGGAGCAAAGCACAAGCTGGGCGGCGCCGCGATGCTGGCGACCCTGG
>NZ_BDBN01000007.1 GCF_001613005.1 Nocardia nova NBRC 15556
TGCCCTGTCCCGCCGGTTCGGCGAACTGATCATCCACGCCGAAGCAGCTACCTTTCCCGCCCTTCCAGCTCCAAGCAGCCGCCGAAACGAGGGTTCCCAACGGATCCTTTCCGGCTGCGACGACTGAGTGGTATGGATGACGTACGCGATCACACAGGCGGCGCCCACTGCCCTACCACGAAACAAGCGGGTCCGTATCGTCCCCCGGGACCGGGCGCTACGAGATTCCGTCGATATCCGCAGAGCAGGGAAAAGAGCCGCTACCACGACTGGGATTCCATGCATGGTCCAATGTTGCCAGGAGATGACGCTTCAGTCCTCTCACGTCACTGTTGTCCGTGCGGCGCGGAGTCAACGCCGCGTTCAACACCTGCAGAAACCGCCGTTTGGTGACGCCGAAACGCACGAGCAACTCACCTGAGTCTGCACCGCCGAACGGCGCCCATTGAATGGCGAACATGATCACCGACCTCGCATCAGGATCGATCCATCCTCCTCGCTCCAGAAGTCGACATTGCTGCAGCGAAATCCGGACCCATGCATGGCCATATCGCTCCGCTATATGCGGTTCACCGCCGCGCATGATCTCCCCATTCAGAGCCGGCGGGAGTCACCGGTTCCCGCTGACACCGCCTGTGTTGGGGATCGATACACACCACAAACACCGGATAGCTGTCGTCCGGGGGATATGGCTGGAAGTGCACACGCACCGGACGATCCGGAACCAGCGGCACGTCGCCCTCCAGGGAGGTGTAGACCCACGGCCCCTCGTCGAGTTCCACGATCGCGATCGTGGACGGCGCCAATACCCCGTGCGCGTCGGCTCGATCCACTACCCGCCACGAAACGACCGAACCGTTTCCCGACGACGGCACCCATTCGAGGTCGTCGGACGCACACGAGGAACACCCGGCGGTCAGCGGCGCGAACAACTTGTCACATTTCGCGCATCGCCGGATCAACAAAATACGCTCCGCGACCACTGTGCTGCCATGAGACTTGTAGTGAAGGTTGGGTATAGACATCGAGCCCTCCGCGCAATGTTGCAGATAGAACACACGACAGCGTCATCACGGGCGAGCACCACCACGACGGTCGAACTACCCCCCGACATACCTATTTCTCGTACGCCTACTTCTGGCTGAGCCATACCCCACCCGCGACACAGCCTTGCCGACTGCGAAACCAGTCGCATTGACTGGGCACACCTTCTGACTTGGGCCACTCGAATCTCGACCTCACACGTCATTGCTCCCTACGTCCGCCGCGCTCGTCAGCCGTTTCGGCGGGATCATCGAGGTCGGGGCGCTGGGTACCTTGGCCGGCCAGCTGCTGGTCACCGCTCCGGCTGCAATCCTGGCGGCTATTCAGTATCTGAGGACCGTCAACCAGCCTTCCCGACGCCGAAGTAAGGTTCGCCGACGAGCCGCTGCGTCGAGTTGATTCTCTCGCCGCACAACATATCCGGGGCCACGAAACCAACCCACGCAGCGGTCCAACACCACACCGACCGCTCGCCGCTCGACCCGTGGGTGAAGACTCGACTCCCAGCGCGATGATCCAAACGTCACAGCACGCGTGTACCGCTACTTACCGTCAGAGAAGTTCGAGGATAGTGGCGTTTGCTTGTCCCCCACCTTCACACATGGTCTGCAATCCGTATCGAATTCCGTTGTCACGCATGTGATGTAGGAGCGTTGTCATCAGTCGCGCGCCGGAGCCACCGAGGGGATGGCCCAGCGCTATTGCACCGCCGTTCGGATTGAGTATCTTATGGTCGGCGCCGAGTTCGGCAAGCCAGGCGAGCGGAACGGGAGCGAATGCCTCGTTGACCTCGTATGCGCCGATTTCGTCAAGCTTCAGCCCAGACTTTTCCAGAGCTTTGCGCGTCGCTGGAATCGGCGCGGTCAGCATGACAACCGGATCGGCGCCTGCGAGGACCGCCGTGTGCACCCGGGCGATCGGGCTCAAACCGAGCTCTGCTGCCTTTTCCGACGTAGTCATCAGCAGCGCAGCCGAACCGTCGGAAATCTGCGACGAATTGCCCGCGTGAACGACACCATCATCCTTGAACACCGGCTTCAGAGTGGCAAGTTTCTCCACCGTCCCGCCGACGCGGATACCCTCGTCGCGTTCCACGACCTTTCCGGCGATTGTGGCGACGGCAGCGATTTGAGCGTCGAATCGACCGTCAGCGCGTGCGACGGCAGCCTTCTCGTGGCTACTCAGTGAAAACTCGTCCAGCTGAGTGCGCGAGAACCCCCACCGCTCGGCGATCATCTCCGCTCCCAAGCCCTGGCTCGGGAAGTCCTCACCGTAGCGATTCCTGTACTGCGCGCCGAGTGGATCGCCGGCGCCGACGGCCGATCCCATCGGTACTCGCGACATGGACTCGACACCACCAGCGACGGCAATGTCATATTGTCCCGCGATCAAGCCTGCAGCGGCGAAGTGCACCGACTGCTGCGACGAACCACATTGCCGGTCGACGGTCACGCCAGTGACGGTCTCCGGCCAGCCGGCTGCCAGGACAGCGCTACGGCCGATGTCGAAGGTTTGATCGCCGACTTGGCTGACACATCCCCAGATAACATCGTCGACCAACCCTGGATCGATCCCGCTGCGATCTGCCAACGCCCGCAACACATGTGCCGACAAATCGACGGGGTGGATATCCGCGAGTGCACCTCCCCTCCTTCCGAGCGGTGTCCGGACTGCTTCCACTATCACTGCGTCGCGCACAGGGCTATCTCCTTCATGGGTCGATGAGGCTTCTCGGTTCGGATACCAAAGTGACGGAGCAACACCCAGCCGAGCTGCACCAACGCGTGCCTGAGCGCGGCGCGCCCCCGGGCCGTTTCCAATCACTGTTTGATTATAGTCGATGCCAGCGCCCAAGCACCGCCTGGGAGAATTCAGCCGGTCGACCACGAGCAGGAGAGTCGTCAACTTCCGCGTTGCCACATGTTCGGCACGCAGGCCGATCCATCCACCTCCGATAGCCCTACCGGCCGATATGCCCCACCGCGTAGCCGTATCCAGAACGAACGCAATACGATTCGCACGCACAGCCAGCCTGCATGGCTGCGATCTGACACACACCGAGAGAAAAACCAACCACTGTTCTATTACACTTGCGGGCATGGGAGTCAGACACACATCGAACTCTTGGCTCGGAAACTGGCAGGCGGCGCGGTGACCGTGCTACACACCGCAGCCTCTGCGCTCGTCACAGGCGGCGGAACGGGGATCGGCCGTCACATCGCCGAACGGCTCGTTCGAGATGGATATCAGGTCACGATCGTGGGCCGACGCGAGGGTCCTCTGCGCTCGACTCAAGCCGCGTTGGGCGACAGCGTGTCGATTGCCATCGCAAACGTGACAAGCGAGTCCGAAGTGGCGCTCGCGGTCCAGCAAGCCGATGCCCGCGCACCGCTGAAAGTTGCGATCCTCGCGGCGGGCACCGGCAGCGCCTACTCCGAAGTCACATCCACGCCGCTTCGCGCATGGCGACGTGTACTTGCGACCAATCTCGATGGCGCGTTCATCACACTACGGAGCAGCGCCATCACGATCGCCAAGAACGGCGGGGGGTCGATTGTAGCTGTGTCATCGATAGCAGCCGTGAAACCCCACCCAGGGATGTCGCCCTATGCGGTCAGCAAAGCCGGGCTCGAGGCGCTGATCACCAACGGGGCGAACGAACTTGGACGAGACGGCGTGCGAGTCAATGCCATACGGGCCGGCGTTGTCGAATCGGACATGACATCAGGGCTCTACCGTGATGACGCCTTCGCGGTGAGACAACTCGACGAAACGCCACTAGGGCGTTTAGGTAGCGCAGTGGACCTTGCCGAAGCGGTCTCGTTCCTCGTCAGTCCGCAGGCTTCTTGGGTCACAGGGGTGTGCTTGCCTGTAGACGGAGGAAATCACCTGCGCGGTATGATCGCGACTGGGCAACCGGGATTGGCCAGAGGAATTGAGGACGCTGCCGCTCGCTTGACCAGAGATACGGACGGAGGGTCATTGCTTGCCTGATGCCCCCTGGTCGGCAGCCGATGCAGCCATTCCATTCTAAAGTCGTCACTGTCGTGCCAAGCCGCCGTAAGAAGGAGACCCCAGCGGGACGCCCCAAAGTGCCCCTCATCTCGAAGCGCGCCACACTCGAGGCCGCGCTTCGAATCATCGATGAGGAAGGCCTCGAGGAGTTGAGCATTCGTCGACTCGGACGCGAACTCGACATCAACTCAGCGTCGCTGTATCACCATTTCCGCAACAAGGAAGATATTCTCCTCGGATCCGCTCAGTTAGCGCTCAAAGAAGCACGCCTTCTCGACTCTCCCGATGCCAGCTGGAGGGAGTGGTTCATCGATCAGGCCCGCCTCTACCGTCAAGCGCTTCTCGACCACCCGGCCCTGGTGACCGTAATCTTGAAGCAGCATCCCCATCGAATTGCGCTGGAATTCTACGACAAGGCTGTACGCATCCTCGTTCAGAGCGGAGTGCCTCGACCCGCGATCATCCCACTCATTGAAAGCATGGAATCGTTCACCTTCGGCTCGGTGCTCTATACCACCGCCGCGCAAAACGACACCGAAGAACTCGACGAATCGTTCACGGCACTCAAGGAGGCACGTCGCGCCGCCGCGGCGCATGTCGATGACGAGCAGTTGTGGGAATGCGTGGCCCGCTCGATTACGGATGCAGTGCTCGCGGCCGGCTGGACACGAATCGCGAACAAGGAAGACGTCCAGCTCCCCAGCCGAAGACCGTAGTCGGCCATGCTTCCACCGGCCCTGTCGATTGTCGAACCGGATAGGCTCCAGGACAACATCCCACCAGTAGTTCTACACGTGGAACCCGATCAGCGACGGGTTGAACACACGCTCGAATGCGCGGAGACCCGCTCAGAATTTCTACCTCGCAGGCCGACAACAAGTCGGCAATTTGGGTCGAACTTCCGTTACAGGGGCTTTCGAGGTCATAGAACCCGCTCGTAGCGTCTCGAGCAACGAGCGGCTGCGTCCAGCATCGGGCGCTGCGCCATGCTGCCTTCCGAATGCCAACTCCCTCGCTGGCAATCGAATTAAGCGGTCCCCCTCGTCGCATGAACGGCTGTGCGCACGGCTGCCGCCTCCCGGCTCCGGCGTCGATTCGACACACTTGCCAAACCAAACTATGATTGATTAATCTCGGTTCGAGCGTTCGGCGTTGTCATCGTCGTCCAGCCGACCAGCATGAGTTATACGCGGCAACGCGGTAGGCACCATCACGCACTGCGCCTACAACGTCTCGGAAAGCCCGCCTCACCACAGGGAGTTCGATGCCCGACTACACGACATTCGAGGTCGGCAGCAGCCGCACCCTGGAAGTCATCACGGACCTGCCCCGCAGTCAGATCGTGATGTACGCTGGAGCGTCCGGCGACTTCAACCCGGTTCACACGGATGAGGTATACGTCACCCGAGTAGCTGGCCATCCAACTGTATTCGCACACGGAATGCTCACTATGGGCGCTACCGGCAAGGTCCTTACCGACTGGGTCGGTAACGGTCGCCTCACAAGCTTCGGTGTCCGATTTGTCAACCTCGTTCGCCCTGGAGACACCTTGACAGCGACTGCGACTGTCGAGAAGTTGCGCGTGAACGAGACAGGCCGACACGTAGCCGACTTCACAGTGGTAACAACCAATCAAGACGGCCTTACGGTCGTGACTGGTCAAGCAACGGCCGAGATCCACACGTAGTTCCGAACGGATGGCCGACGGCGGTGAGACAGGCCGAGGGTTCAGTCACATGGATGCATATTCGCCGCCTCGAACACCCTTTTCTCATCGTAGATTGTGGTGGGTGTGGGCGAAATATCCGGCTGAAGGGCAGAAAGGCGCTGATTATGCGAGACAACGAGTTTCGCCCTGAGCCGTATGTGTCGCGCACAACGCAGGCGGACCTCACCGATCTTCGCCGCCGCTTACGTGCTACCCGGTGGCCACCGGTCGGGGATGACGCCGGCTGGGCGCTGGGTACGGACCCCGCCTATCTGCGCGAACTCGTCGATTACTGGGCAGAAGATTTCGACTGGACCGCCCAGGAGTCGAAATTCGCGGCCCTGCCCAGGTTTCGAGTCGAACTGTCCGGAGTACGTATCCACTTTGTACATCTGCGAGCCGCCGTGTCCTCGGCTCCTGCTCTGCCGATCATTCTGACTCACGGTTGGCCGGATTCGTTCTGGCGGTACATGAAAGCGCTTCCTCTGCTGGTAGATCCGCGCTCGCATGGCGCCGCATTGACGGATGCTTTCGATGTTGTTGTTCCCGACCTACCAGGTTTCGGTTACTCGGATCGGCCCGTGGGTCCTGCGCTCAGTTCACTCGAAGTCGCCGGCCTTTGGGCGCAGCTCATGACTTGCCTAGGTTACGAGCAGTTCGGTGCGGTAGGTGGGGACGTTGGCTCGCAAGTCAGCCGTTACCTGGCGCTCGACTATCCGGACCGGGTCGTCGCCGTCCACCGCATGGATGCCGGCCTACCAGTCCACGTCTCCGACCCCGCTTCTCTGACGAGTGAGGAACGGCAATGGCTCGACGAGGTCGCAGCTTGGGAAAAGTCCGAAGGAGCCTACGGTGCGGTGCACCGCACAAAACCCAATACAGTAGCGGTCGCTCTAGAAGATTCACCCGCCGGTCTCGCTTCGTGGATGGTTGAGAAGTTCCGAGCCTGGAGCGACTGCGGCGGCGATGTCGAACGGTCCTTCACCAAGGACGAGCTGCTTACCAACATCACGCTCTACTGGCTGACCCGAACGATCGGCTCATCGATGCGCATGTACCGGGCCAACGCCGACATACCGCTCACGCAGAAACAGCGCCGGGTCGATGTGCCAAGCGGGTTTTCCCTTTTTCGTGGAGACATTCTTCGACCACCCAGATCGTGGCTCGACCGTACAGCAAACGTCGTAAGCGTGAGCGAACCTGCCCGCGGCGGCCATTTCGCACCGTTCGAGGAGCCCGAACTCTACGTCCAGGAACTCCGCGAGTTCTTCCGCCCGTACCGGGTCGGTTGAGGGCAAGCGCAGACGCGAGCATGCGGGCCAGCCGTGGACAAGCCAGGCCTATGCCGCGATATGGCCGAATCCGGGTCCGGCAGTGCCATCTCATAGGGCATCGGCTCCGGCGCTGGAGAGCGCTCGCGTCTCGCGCGTGACATCCGCAATCGCGGGCAACATGGTCTCGGAAAGACGGTGCTCGGGATATTCTGGCTCTCATGAGCTCAGTAGGTCGACGAGTAGGCAATGGTCGAGACCAATCCGTCTGAAACCCAACCTGATGGCGACCTCGCCGTGGTCGCTGAGTTGAAGGCTGCCGGTTTCGCTAACGCGGAGGAGATCGGACGCGGCGGTTTCGGCAAGGTATATCGCTGTACTCAACTTGCAGTGGATCGCACTGTGGCAGTCAAGGTGCTGACCGGCGAACTCGAGCACAATCGGGAGCGTTTCGTTCGCGAGCAGCAGGCGATGGGACGCCTGACGGGGCATCCGAACATCGTCGACGTGCTCGGTGTTGGTACCACATCAAACAACCGTCCATACCTGGTTATGCCGTACTTGCACCGGGGGTCCCTCGATGAGCTCATACGCCGCGAAGGGCCGCTGGCGCTTCCAGATGTGCTGCGATTGGGCATCAAGATAGCCGGTGCCCTGGAAACCGCACATCGCGCCAACATCCTGCACCGCGACATCAAGCCGGGAAATATCCTTATCACCGACTACGGCGATCCGGCGCTGACCGACTTCGGCATCGCGCACATTGCCGGTGGCTTCGAAACGACGACCGGCACAATCCTCGGATCGCCGGCATTCACTGCACCGGAGCTACTCGGAGGGGCTTCCCCTAGTCGAGCTTCCGACGTGTATGGGCTCGGGGCAACGTTGTTCTGTGCACTCACCGGTCATGCGGCCTTCGAGCGCCGCAGCGGCGAACAATTGATCGCACAATTCGTGCGAATCAGCGAACAATCTCTACCTGACCTCCGCGAGCGCGGGCTCCCAAATGACCTCACCGTAGTCATCGAATCGGCGATGTCGCGCGACCCAGAGAATCGTCCCTCTGCCGAACAGTTGGGCGAGCGGCTTCGGCAGGTCGAACGCAATCATGGCATCCATGTGGAAGACATGGCGTTACAGGAACGGCCAGGAACACGACGCCCAGTGATCGACGCGTCGATTCCTCCGGAAAAGGCCGGCAATCTTCCCCTCGAGCTGACCAGCTTCGTCGACAGGCGCATCCACCTCGCGGAGGTCAAGAACCTGCTGGTAGCGTCCCGCCTGGTGACGTTGACCGGAGTCGGCGGCGTGGGCAAGTCTCGGCTCGCGCTGAGAGTCGCTCAAAAGGTCAGCAGTGATTTCACCGACGGCGCTTGGTTTGTCGAGCTGGGTAATCTAGCGGATCCGGAGTTGGTACCTGATGTTGTCGCAGCCACCCTCGGTATCCGAAGTCAAGGCAACAGAACGGTTCCCGAGCAGCTGGCCGAACTACTGTCCTCGCGTGAAATGCTGCTGCTCTTGGACAATTGTGAGCATCTCCTGGGATCTATCACAACGTTGACCAGCTTGCTGCTCAGAACCTGTCCGCGGCTACGAATCGTGGCGACCAGCCGCGAGACACTCGGCGTCGGCGGCGAATCGGTGTTCTCTGTTCCGCCGTTGGGGATTCCAGATTCGAACAGCGCACCGTCGCAGCGTGCAACCTCCCGCTCCGACGCGGTGGCATTGTTCGCCGAACGAGCTGCCGCAGTCGTGCCAGGCTTTTCTATCAGCGATGCCACCGGCGCCAGCGTAGCTCAGATATGCATCCGCCTGGATGGGTTGCCGCTTGCCATCGAGTTGGCCGCTGTTCGCTTACGAACGATGTCACCCGAGCAAATTCTGTCTCGACTGGATGATCGCTACGCGTTGCTGACACGTGGCAGTCGTAGCTCTCCGAGAAGACAGCAGACCCTGCAATGGTGTATAGGCTGGAGCTACGATTTGTGCACCGAGAACGAGCAACAGCTGTGGAGACAGCTGTCGGTGTTCTCGGGTGGTCTCGAACTCGATGCTGCGGAGTACTTTTGTAATACAACCGTCCCGGAAACGGAATTGTTGGACACTTTGTCGGCACTGGTCGACAAGTCGATTTTGATCCGCCAGGACGTCGCCTCGACCGTTCGTTTCCGGATGCTCGAGACCGTCCAGCAGTATGGAAGGGAGCAAGCCGAAGAACGTGGCGAGTATCCAAACCTCGCACGGCGACATCGAGATTGGTGCGCACAGCTGGCGCGACGAGCAGAGGCGGAGTGGGTTGGGCCCCGCCAACTGGAGTGGGCCGATCGACTCGATCGGGAAATGCCGAATATCCGCGAGGCGCTCGAATTCGACCTGTCTGAGCCCGGCAGCCACGTGTTGCCATTTGTCAACGCTCTCTACCTCTTCTGGACATTACGTGGACGGCTCGGCGAAGCCCGTCGATGGTGCGAGCGCGCGCTCGCCCACACCGATGACATCCAGACCGTCGACCGGGCGAAGACGCTGTACGGAGCCAGCGTCATAGCGGCAGAGCGGGGCGAGCTCGTATCCAGTCCATATATCGCGCAACTGCGAGGGATGACCGAACATGCGACCGACATGCGTATTCGGGCGCTGCTCCAACATAGCGAGGGCATCAAGGCACTGGGCGAGGAGAACAGCGATCTGGCCTGGGCCGCCGGCGCATTGGCCGACGCGGTCGACGTGTATAAAACATACGACGAAGTGAAGTTTCTCCTGGATGCGCAGATCGTGCTCGGATGGGCTCACGCACTTCAGGGCGACACCTCCCGAGCCGTCGTGTCCCTCGAGAAGGCACTCACTATTACCGAAACTCTCGGAGAATCTTCGCAGCGATCGTGGGCGATATGGGCAATGGGATTCGCTACATGGCAAGAAGGCGATGCAATTCGGGCAGAGCAACTTCTGATGGAAGGCCTCCGCATAGCTCGAGTGGTCAACGACCCCCTCGTCGGTGCCCGCTGCCTCGAAACGCTGGCCTGGATCGGTGACGAAGGGAACCGGCGCCGCCGCGCGGCTGTTTTGATGGGTGGCGCGGCTTCACTCTGTCGTGTTGCCGGCAGCACGACCTTCATGTTTCGTCGACTGCAGCGATATCACGAAAGGTGCGAGAAATCGTGCCGACGCGCCCTCGGAGACAGGAACTTCGAAGCTGCCCACCAGGAGGGGGCGACGAGGAGTTTCGAGTCGCTGGTGGCCTTGGCATTAGGCGAGGCACGTTCCAACGCACCGCTCCCCCACCCTATAGCACGCTTGACAAAAAGGGAGCGCCAAATTGCCGAGCTGGTCGCTCGTGGGCTGACCAATAGAGCCATCGCCGCACGGTTGGTGATCTCCCCACGTACCGCCGAGGGACACGTGGAGCATATTCTCACCAAGCTTGGATTCACATCGCGCGCACAGGTCGCGGCGTGGATCTCCGAACAGACCAGCCCCTGAGATTCAGTCGCTCGGCATCGGTTTCCCATTGCCGTCAGGGGCCGAGAAACAGCCGCTCGTTCGGCAAACGAGCTGCCGGCATCCTGTCCCCTTCCGCGTGTTGAATGAATTCGATTGTGCACCAACGCCTACGCTCCCAGTCACGGACCACGTAGTGTGCAGCAACAGCGGTGGCCCGATAGTCGAAAGCCATACCGCGCAACCAGATTCGTAGGTGTACATCGGCGCAAGCCGGAGAACCCCTCTCTCCAAAGGGGGTCAGCAGTGGACTGCCGACGCCGCCGCCCCCTTCACGCCCTATCCCGATGCCAGAGTCTCCGCCTTCGCACCCGGCGCGCAGCACTGGGGTGCTATCGGACATCACAGCTGGAATTCTCCCGGGCAGCTTATCAACGTTCATCTCATTCCTCAGGCTGCAGGCTTTTGCACTTGTTGCTCACCAGCCTGCTTTTCGCCAGCAGGATCAGCGACCGGCGAACTACCTACTTACCTACCTATGTCATCCATAGGTGACGGAAGACTCGTCTCCAGAAGCAGCCGCCACCCACCGTGCCGGACAACATGTGCAGGAGTCACACCACTGTTCTCGCCGGCCGCCAACCGCCCCGCCGACAACCCCATCGGGCGAGCGTCTCGCTTCGCCTGTTTAGGGTTGGTTACGTGTCGGAATCGGCCGTCATCTTCGTGATAGCGGTCGTGCCCGACCAACCGCAGGTCAACCCGCAGAGCCCCTCTGTGGTCACGAGTGCTCTGCCATCGGTGTAGAAAGTCGTCACCAGGAATGCGTGCGCCATATAGCCACATCGAGGGCAGCTCCCGAAGTGATTGAGCACCTCCCTCCGTCGCGTCTCCACGACGAGCGAAGTTCCCATCGTCAGATCACTCGAGCAATGCTGTGTCAACTGTTTCATGGTCACACTCATGTTGGGCACGGTGTTGGGCCGCTGCATGGGTTGGTTTCGTGGCCGCAGATATGTTGTGCGGCGAGAGAATTCAACCCGGTGCAGCGGCTCGTGGGCGAACGTTACTTCGGCGCCGGGAAGGGCTGGTTGACGGTCGTCAGATACTGAATAGCCGCCAGGATCGCGACCGGAGCGGTGACCAGCAGCTGGCCGGCCAAAGTCCCCAGAGCGCCGACCGCGACGATCCCGCCGAGACATCCGACGACCGCGGCGGGTACGAACGCACCGAACAAGCCCACGATCGCCGCCGCCGCAACGGTCGCACCGGCAATTCCGCCCAGCACACACCCAACTGCGCCACCGGCAACGCCGCCCACCAGCGTGCCGATGGTCGCACCCGCGCCGATGGTCGAGGTCATACGGTTCCAAGCAGCCACCTCACGGTCATAAGGTGTCTTGAACGGCGCCTGATCCTCGAACGGCAAAGCGGCGGGCCGATACACCGCATGAGCGATGTCGAACCGCGGCGTCAAAGTCGCCCGACGATCCACGATGTCAGCAGTGATCGGGAAAACGAAATCGTCTACCCGAAACGACAGATCGGCACCCGCCACGACCGTGCCATCAGCGGCCTTGATTTTGAACACACCATTTTCGACATCCATCGAACCGGCATCAGTGGATATCACAGTCGATTCCCGATTCGTCGACGCGGTGTAATTCACTACACCACTTCCAGCAGGCTCCGCCCCAGCCACCCCGGTAACAACTCCCACACTCGCAACCACAAGCGCAGAGACAGCGACGATGCTCCTCATTTCCTTACCTTTCTGATACCAACCGGGCGGGCTGCGGGCGCAGCTCACCAACTCGGAAACTCGAACGAGAACCGAGACGATAAATAGACAGACTTCATCCAGAGCCGATGCAGACCTCGACGTCATGGTCCGCTACGGGCAGAAGTTCTGACGTTATTTATGAACTTGAAGTCGAAACAATTTTGAGTTACTCCGAAAATTTCGGATTACCTATTACAGCTATCCGAGCTCTTCAGCGCGGGGCAAATAGCGCGACCACTTTCGACAAATTGCGAAGAGTGCACCGCTACTCCGGGACAAAGACGAAAGAGCTTGGTGAGGGCACTTCCACTGGCTGACCGACAGGTTTGAGGCGACGTTTGTCATCGACAGAAAAGACCGCAACATTGTTGGAGGCCCAATTTCCAACGAACAGGTGGCGCCCTGTTGGACTGGCCCTTACCGCGCGCGGATCCCTGCCTCCGCACGCCTCATAATGAAGAAGTTTCACCCGACCGGTAGCGTCGACATCCAGAACCGCAATGCGATCCGCTCTGCGAAGGCCCACGAACAACGTGCGCCGGTCGGGATGGAGATGCAGTTCGGAAGGAAGACATTTATCTTTTTCGCCTGACGGCGGTGCGAGCACGCAGCTGCTCAAGATCCTCAGTGGGACGCCTCGGCGAGCTTCGAGTACGTACAGCGTTGCATCACCTTCGCCGACCACGTATGCGATGTTCCCCCGCGGGTGAAACTCGATATGGCGTGGCGCAGCACCCTCAGGAAAGTGAACCCTGGAGATCACCTCTCCGATCGAGCCGTCCCGTGGATCAACTGCGTAGGAGACAACCGCGTCGGAGGCGACGTCCGTGACGACAAGGGCACGACCGTCTGCTGTAATTCGAACTTGATGATGCTTAGGGCCCGCACCGCGGTAGTTGAACCGCTCGCCCTTGTCTATCCTTGCTCCTGCCGCGCCAGGGACGGCAACTTTCATGTCGAGAATTCCACCCTCGGCGTCGAGTGTGCATGAGGTCAGCACGCCGTCACCCAAGTGCCCGACATAAACCGCAGCGCCGCTAGGGTGCACGCTCGTCGCCACTGCCAGTGTCCCCAGCGAGTTCTGTGCCGTCCGCCGTTTCAGCCGGCCGTCCGCGCAGATCTCGAACGTCACAAGTTTTCCCGGTCGGGAGAACTCCGCGGCGTAGAGGACCGGCAGCCTGGGGTGTAGAGCCAGATACTGTGGGCTTGCCAGGTTGTCACTGGCAAGGCCAACATCCCGAAGTGCGCCTGTGTCATCGTCGAAAATGAGGTGTTCGATTCCCCGAGACGAAATCGTCGTATCTGATTCTGGCCGCGGAAAATGCAACCAGAGGTCCTCGGTGAAGCAGCCTATGTATAGATGCCAGTTCGTCATCTGTTCACCTAGTCCTCGAAAGCGGCAGTTGATGGCGCCGTGAAATGCGGTACCACGGATTCCGCGAAGAGCGCGAGGTCGTCGAGCCGGAACGGGGCCAGCATCCGGAGGATCACTCTGTCTGCACCGGCTTCTGCGTAACGGCCGATGGTGTCGATGACCTGCTCGACGGAACCGGCCAAAACGGGTCCCTCAGCGTTGCGACCAAGCTCGAATCCGACATTGACGGCAGTGACAATCGCCGCCGGATCTTCGGCCATTTCCATCACCAGCGCGAATTTGCGTCTGAACTCCTCGGGAGTGACCGATGAGCAGTTCCACCCGTCGTTCACCGCGGCCACCAGCGGCAAGCCGTGCTTCTCCCCTGAGGCGCCGACCCAGATTCGTGGCCTCGGCTGTATCGGCCGGGTTCCGCAACGGGCATCTTTCAGGCGATAGAACTCGCCGTCGTAGTCGACCGCGTTCTCCGTCCACAATAATCGGACAATTTCGATAGCTTCTCGAAGCCGTCTCAGGCGGACGGCAGGAGCTTCGAATGAAAAACCGAAGGCATCGTACTCATCTCGGTTCCAGCCGGCGCCCAACCCTAATTCCACCCGTCCCCCGCTCAGCTGGTCAATAGTCGCAGCAGCCCTGGCGAGTAGTCCTGGATGGCGAAAGCCCACTGAGTAGACGAGAGAGCCCACCCGCACGTTATCTGTTGTGAGCGCAAGAGCAGTATGACAAGCGATGGAATCGAGGGAGCCGGCGTCGACCGGATGGACCGCGGGATGCAGATGATCCCAGATACTCACCCAGTCGAAGCCCAGATCCTCAGCGGACCTCCAGGCGTTCTGGAGGTCCGCTACCGTGCATTTCTCCAAGGCAGTGTGGACCCCGAAGCTAGTCATGGCTTTTCCTACCGACGTCCAGGCGCCTCGACGCGGCCAATACGGCAAGCGCCCCGTACGGAAATGCAGGGTTTAGATTCGGCATGGCTTCTTCCCCGGCAGCCAGTCGCCCGGAAGGTTGCCCGTCGCTTTACCGTCGATCTGGGTGAGAATCCCGTTGACCGCGGTGACGCGATAACCACCCGCCGGCCTGCGGTACCGCTTGGCCCCACCGGGGAAGTCCAATACTGCCTCGGGCCTCCCGAATGTGAGCGCATCGAGTTCGAACACCGTCAGATCACCACGTTTGCCGACTTCGAGGCGGCCGATGTCTGAAAACCCGTACAAATCGGCGGGACGGGAAGTCATCTCCGCAACCGCCCGTTCCAATTCGAGATCATGCCTTTCCCGTACATAGCGGGTCAGCAGGAGAGTGGTGTCACCAGTGTTGCAGTGTGAAATAATATGTGCGCCAGCGTCACTCGCGGAAACGACTGTAGCGGGATCGTTCAGGAATGCCCCGATCCTCTGATGATTGGCGTTTCCTGTGGTGTAAGCAAGGCCGGGGTGCAAGTCGTTGAGTTGGAGCCAATCTGCCAGCGCGTCCGAAGGATGGCCGCCATGATTCTGGGCCCAGGACCCGAGTGACTCGCCGAGGAACTTTTCCAGCTCGGGCCGCTCAACCGTTTCGATGCGGACTCGATCCAGGTCGTGATGAGGGAACGTAGTCTTCGGAATACGGTCCCAGTCTTCGGCGGCGCGCTTCCGCCATACCGGGTCCGCCAGCATACGGCTTTGCGTCGCTTCGTCAGGCGCCTGCAAGAGTTCATTCCAAGCCGGAACGCTGATGAATCCCATTCCCCCCTGCCAATTCGCCATGAACTCCTGCGGATGCGGCGAAATCGTTGGATAGGCCCGCAGGCCGTCGGCTTGGAGTCGATGCGCCAGATCGAGATAGCCCTCGATGATCGACGGATCTTTATCCCAGTCGATGAAGCCGTTCCAGGTCATAGCCACATCTGCGGCTCCACACAACCGCGCGAGTCGCTCCAGCTGGTCCATGGAAACAGGGTGATCCATCATCTGCGAGAGGACCTCGAAGTGTCCGCGATGGGCACCTGTCACGTTCAGCAACGCGGCCAGTTCGGCGTCGTCGGCCATAGCGCTGGGCACGAGCCGACCGTCGGCACCGCGGTCGAAATAGGACGTGGAGAAGCCCGAAGCTCCCGCGCGAAGTGCGTCATCGAGCAGAACAGCCATGCGCCGCGTCTCGTCTGGTGTCGACGGGCGTTCCCAAGCCTCGTCGCCGATCACGAAGAGCCGCAATGCCGACAGTCCGACGAGCCCGGCAACATTCACACCGAAGCCACGCGACCCCATCGAAGCGATGTACTCGGGGTAGGACTCCCAATCCCACGGGATGTGATCGGAGAAGCCGAGCTCTGGAATTTCCTCGATCACCGCAAATGTCTCGCTCAGCGATGCCCGATCGCTCTGACGGACCGGCGCCAAGGAGAGGGAACAGTTACCGAACAGAACGGTCGTCACGCCGTGCTGTGGCATCGGATCGCAGCTCGGGTCCCAGAACAATGACGGGTCATAGTGGGTATGGCCGTCAATGAACCCTGGGGTTACCAACGCTCCACTGGCATCCACCTCCTGCTCGCCGTCATGAGCTAGACCGAGGCCGATTTCAGCCACGATCCCGTTCTTGACGCGCACGTCCGCACGACGCTGCGGAGCGCCGGTGCCGTCGATAAGGGTGCCTCCGCGGACGAGCAGATTGCCCCGGTTGTCCGGCTTGTCAGCTTGCATTGCTTTCACCTCGCGCTTTACGTACCTTGCTGTCACGGCCACGATAATCCAACACTGATAGAATATCTACAGTCTCGAGCGCTAGGAGCACAAACATGCCAAAACTCCACATAACGACGCGTGACGGCGACGTCCGGATCGTGGACGGCCAGTCGGGTATGTCCACCATGGAGGTGATCCGCGATGCGGGTGTCGGCGAACTGATGGCGCTTTGCGGAGGTGAGCTCTGCTGCGCCACGTGCCATGTGTACGTCGATACTGCGTTTGCAGCCCAGCTACCACCCATGAGTGAGGAGGAGGACGAGCTGCTGGAGACTTCGGACAACCGCCGAATCACCTCACGGTTGTCGTGCCAACTGCCGTTCACCGATGACCTGGACGATCTGCGAGTGACGATCGCACCTGAGGACTGAAGAGCCGCGCCCCGAGCTGAATAGCGACCTTGAGCCCAGAGATACGTCGCTCGCACGGAACGCCATCAGTCGAAGACGCCACATCAATCCGGGCGACTCCGCCGGGGTGAAGCACGACCGTTCGTAAGTCGACCGCCAGCACAAAAGTTCTTCGGCCGTAGCTACGGTGCTTCAACAGTTGCTACTTATTCGGCGCCCTTCAGGGAACCTCTTGAGGTCTCGTCGCCTGTCATCGCTTATGCACCATGATGGCGGGCGGCGAGGACCTTCTTCGCCACGAGCGGGAATAGCCTAGGCCGAGGCCGGCAGCGGCAACCAACTACCGGCACATTGAGTCCTATTTCGGCCCAACGCATCTTGGTCGTTTGAAGCTCCCCTCGACAGTCATGCCGACTCGATTCTGGCCCGAATTCTGAGCCATGCCTGCCGTCCAATCGGCGCTTGGTTGAGGTGGCCGATCCAGCCCTCAGACGGAGGCCGCCGAATGGCTGGTGCTTGCACAGTCGGTGACGATCGCCTCGCGCGGCTGCGGGCCGGTTCGGCCGCGAGCGCGCTGCTGTCGGCCACGGCGGTGGACCTCTCATCGAGCTGCAGTCCGAACCGCCGGCCACGCCCGATCTGCACGTCAAAATCCGGCATACAGCGCTGTGCGATTGCACCTATCCACAGACTGCGGGTCGGCCGGCTACTGGCCGGCGCCGACCCGCTTCCATATACCCCCGTCGACCTGCGGCCAATGTGAGCAGGCTCGGCCGGGCGACGTCCTAGGTGTGGCTAAATCCCTGCCGAAGTGGCGATTTCCCGAGCCTTGGCGACGATCGCATCGATCCGCGCGACGGTCGGGGTTCCGGCCGCCGCCTTGTTCTGCGGAGTGTCGGCGGCTCGTCGCATCACCCCCTCGGCGATGACGGCGACCTTCCACAATCCCAGCACGTGCCAGAAGCTCAACGCCTGGGCATCGCGTCCGGTTGCGTCGAGATAGATGCGCGCCATCTCGGTCCGGTCCGGGAAGCCGGACAGCGCCGAAGCCGGGAAATCGCCACCGGTCTCCTCACCGGGCTCGTGCCAGTAGGCAAGCAGGCTTCCCATGTCGGCGAGCGGATCGCCCAGGGTAGACAATTCCCAGTCCAGTGCCGCAACTACCTGTCCGGATTCCCGGGAGGTGATGACGTTGCGCAGATGGAAGTCGCCGTGCACCAGCGTCGTCTCGTACTGTGGCGGAATCGCTGCGGTCAGTCGCCGGGTCAGATCGTCCAGTTCGGGCAGATCTCGCGTCCTGGACTGCTCCCACTGCCGCGACCAGCGGTTCAGCTGACGCTGCGCATACGGTTTGCGGCTTGCCAGATCCGCCAGCCCCACCGCGTCCAGATCTACCGCGTGTATTCGGGCCAGGGTGCGGGGCAGTGATTCGGCGATCGCGCGACGCCGCTGTGGCGAGAGCGCCTCCGCCACGGCCATTGTGTCCACCACCTCACCGTCGACGAACTCCATCAGCACCAGCGGCGCTTCGCAGATCGCGGTGTCGGTGCTCACGGCCACGACGGCGGGGACCGGAACGCCGGTGCCGGCGAGTGCGGACATGATCCGCGCCTCGCGCACGACGTCGTGCGCCGATGCCAGCAGCTGACCCAGCGGCGGTCGGCGCAGCACCCAGCGATGCCCGGCATCATCGCGCACCAGATAGGTCAGATTGGACTGGCCGAGACCGATTCTGCTGAAAGACAGCGGTCCGTTGAGGCCGAGATCCAGGCCCGCAAGCCAGAAGCCGACCGCCGCCGTATCGATTCCGGTAATCTCGGTCCCGCCGGGCGCAATCACAGGGACCTCCGCAGCGTGCCAGGGCGGCCCAGCCGCTGACCAGCTCCAGTCACCACGAGTTCAACGCCGATCCAGCGCGCGGTATTTTCGAAGGCATCATCCGAGGTCCGCTCCGCGCGCGGTGGGGCCTCCCTGTGCCGGTCGCCGGAATCGCGACCGGCACGGGATACAAAGCGTTGTTCGGTGATCACAGCTTGCTGTGCCTTCCCGCGGCGAGCGAGCGAGGCAAGGAGACGATAGCCGCCAATCCTACAACGGAGCCCGCGATAACCCAGTAGGCCGGAGCCAGTCTCGAACCTGTCAAGAGAACTAGTTGGGCAGCAATGTACGGGCCGAATCCGCCCGCGAGTGTTACCCCGACGTTGTATCCCAGCGCCATCCCACTGGTTCGCACGTTCGTCGGAAACAGGTCCGCGAAAATCGCCCAGGCCGGCGCGGTCTGCGCGCCCGCGATCTGCATAAAGAGGCTGTACAGGATCGCCACGCCTACAATGCTATCCACACGCGCCAGTCCAAACATTAACGGATAGGCCAGAACGATGTAGGCGATCGTCGATACCAGCAGCATTCGCCGCCCACCGACCCTGTCGGCCAAGATACCGTAAAGGGGGATTGTGAGTGCTTCCAGCGCAATCGCGATGGCGGTCACCCAGTAGACGTCGTTACGCGGGAAACTGCGCTCACTGATCAGAAATACCGACAGGTAGATAAGCCCGACGTAGCCGGGAGCGGACAGTCCGATCTGGATACCTATCACACGGATAACGGATTTCGGATGACGCTGCAGCACGTCACGGAACGGGCGTGAGGTGAGCTGAGCCTTCTCCTTCTCACGGACGAATTCGGGAGAATCGTGCATCGATTGACGCAACCACAAGCACACCAACGCCAGCGGAAAGCAGAGCAGAAACGGAATTCGCCAACCCCACGATGCCATGCTGTCAGGGCTCACGATCACACTGAGAATCCCCGTGACGACGGCCGAAAGGACGTAACCCCAGCTACCGCCGCTCCCGATGAAGGAACTGAAGAAGGTCCGGCGTGCAGAGGGCGAGGATTCGACCGCGTAAGCAGTTGCACCCATTGCTTGGCCAGCCGCGGACAATCCCTGAACGAAACGTACGAGCACAAGAAGGACTGGAGCTAAGATGCCGACAGTCCCGTACCCTGGAAGCACGCCGATCGCCGCAGACGCGAGCCCCATCACCACGACGGTGAGGACCAGCATTGTGCGTCGTCCTCGGCGGTCGGCGAAACGGCCGATTAGAATCCCACCGAGTGGGCGTGCTAAATTCGAAACACCAAGTGCGCCAAGAGCAGCGACCGTAGACACCGCAGGATCGTGAGATGGGAAGAACACCGGCGCCAGGAACACCGCGAGGAGCCCGTACAGGCTGAACTCGTAATACTCGATGACGGTTCCGAGGCCACCGGCTATGGCCGCTCGGCGCCCCGAAGCTGTTGTAGCGATCGGAACGTTGTCCATGCTGTCATCTGAAATGGGCGTTTGTAGAGGTTCTGAAGTTGACATATCCATGCCTTGAGTAGTACGTAAATAGTGGTTGAGGCGATTGTCGCCTCGTCAGTCGCTAGGCGCGCCCGATAATGGAAGGAAAGGCGCGCCTAGCGATACTGTTTCAGCGCAACGGAGCACCTAGTGAAGCCGGCTCCGAATACTCCTCCGCAAGGTGCCACTTCAGAATTTTTCCGGACATGTTTCTAGGTAGAGGAGACGGCCGGAATACCACGTAACGAGGCAGCTTGTAATCCGCGAGTTGAGACTTGCAATAGCTGCGGATCTCTATTGGCTCGAGATGCGCATCCTCCGATAGGTGAATAATTGCAGCCGCAGTTTCCCCCCATTTCTCGTCGTCGACGCCGATGACGGCGCACTCGACGACGCCTGGGATTCGAGCGAGCACTTCTTCGATCTCGGCCGGGTAAACGTTCAATCCACCCGAGATGAACATATCCTTGCTCCGTCCAGCTATATAGAGATATCCATCTCGATCCAAGTACCCGAGATCGCCGGTCTTCAGCCACCCGTCGATGAGAGTTGCTGTTGTTGCACTCGGGTCCGCCCAGTAGCCGAGCATCACTTCCGGCCCTTTGACCATGACCTCACCCACCTCACCGGTCGGCATATCGACCAACGGCTCGGCGACAGGGTCGACGACACGAATACGATTGTGAATCCCCGCACGGCCCACCGATTGTGGATGCTCGCGGGCATCGTCAAAACTCTGCCATGTCGTGGAACTCGCACCTTCAGTCAGGCCATACGCGTTCCGGACCGGAATTCCGGCTGCCCACATCCTCTGTAGGAAGGCCTCGCTGACCGCCGCGCCGCCGGTAAGACAGGTACGCAGTGATGACAGGTCGAATCGCGCGAAGTCGGGGTCGCTGAGCATTCCTTCCCATATCACTGGCACAGCGGTGAAATGGGAAATTTTGTGACGCTGAATGGCTTCCAGCGAACGCCGTGCATCACTCACTGTATCGAGGACGGTAAGGCCCCCACCCACATAAGCGACCGCCCACAGCATCACCAGCGTTCCTGTGAATGCGAGCGGCGCAGGCAAATAGAGCCGGTCGTTTTGCCCGAGGTCGTCGGCCAGGTTTCGATAATGAGCCGTCGCGAGCACGTTGCCGTGCGTAAGCATCGCGCCCTTGGGATTTCCAGTGGTACCGCTCGTATAGCAAATGAACGCTACGTCATCCGAGGCAATCGGCGTGTCCAGATCGGTCACGTCCTCGGAATAGAGTGAACTGAGCACCTCACCGAAGCCCGGTTCAAACCCGACCCGCCGGATGTCGGCTCCCTCCGGCTCGCCGGCCACCGCTTCCGCGGCAACAGCGACGTGGGCGGGGGCGGAGATAACCAGGCTGCATCCCGAATTCCGGATGATGTAGTCCAGTTCCTTGGCTGTCAACCGGAAGTTCAGCGGCACGGTGATGGCACCGAGCTTGAAACCCGCGATAACAATCTCGAGGTACTCACGACAATTCGGTGCGAGCAGACCGATACGGTCGCCCTTGGCAATCCCGCGAGCCCTCAACCCGTTGGCGAGCCGCGAGGTGCGCTCATCCAACTCGGCCCACGTCGTGGCATTATCTCCCTCGATGATCGCATCGCTCGTTGGGATCGCACGACCCCAGAACCGGACGAAATCCGCAAGACTTTCACGGCTACTCATGTGCTCAATCCATCATCACGCCGACCCGCACCAGTGCGGGCTCACCAACAAAGGCCAATCGTCGCTGCCAGACATTTGTCCGACCTGGGCTCACGCCACAAACGGACGCGGAACATTCCCCGCATCTTCTTTGAGGAGTTCGCGAGCCAGGAAGGCCCGGTGAACCTCGTTCGCCCCTTCGGTGATGCGGAAAAGGCGAATCGTGCGCATCATTCGTTCGATCGGGTACTTGTCCGTGTAACCGATCCCACCGAGGATCTGCAGGGCACGGTCCAGGACTTCCCAGGCCATCTCGGTACCCATGATCTTCACCATCGCAGACTCCATGCGACACCGGTCGCCGGCGTCAAGCTTGCGAGCAGTATCATGCGTCAGTGCTCGAACAGCGCTGACCTGCATCGCCGAGTCAGCCAGCATAAATTGCACTGCCTGCCGAGATGCGAGCGGCTCGCCGAACGTGTGCCGTTCGTTCGCGTATGCTGTGGCGATCTCCAGGGCACGTGCCGCTGGCCCCAGCATCCCGGCGCCGTAGTACAGTGTCCGAATCCGACCGAACCACTTCTGCCCCAGGATGAAGCCCTCGCCGACGTTTCCGAGCTGATCATCGTCGGGAACGAAACAGTCGGTCAGCCGGATCCAGGTGGCTACCTTTCCAGACATTGTCTGGGTGTCTCCCTCGATGGTGAGACCAGGGTTGTCTACGTTCACAATGAACGCAGTGATGCCTCCGCGGGATCGCTTTTCCGGGTCGGTGACGGCGAAGACAATTCCGAAACGTGCCAGGAAGAACTCGCTCATCATTCCCTTGACGCCATTCAGGACCCAACCACCGTCCACCCGCTTCGCTGTGGTGGTCATCATCCCACCCGGGTCGGATCCGGCGGTGGGTTCGCTCATGGCAATGAAGTATCCACAGCCTTCCTCCGTCACTGCGCGCGCATACAGGTCGCGCTGACGTTCGGTCCCGTGCGAGAGGATCGGTGCTGGCGGGTTGCCGCCGAAGATGCCCGCGCCGTAGTAGCCACCACTGACGCCACTGACGGTGGTGCGCATGATCTCTTCGAGGAGCACGGCGTTCTCGAGCACGCCGAGGCCCTGGCCGCCGTACTCCTGTGGCGCGGAAAGACCCCAGAATCCCCCGGATCGAGCTTCTCCCTGCAACTCCTTGAGAAGTGGCTCGTCGGGCAGACCCTCAACAGGGAGGGTGCGCTCGAGCGGAATCAACCGATGCTCGACGAAGTCGTGCAGTGCCTTCCGGCGCTCTTCAAGTTCGCCTGGATTCACGATCAGTTCTCACTTCCCGAGCGCACCGGGCGCTCTACGTTTGCCCCGGCCGAGGACAACTCGGGGTAAAATTGCCTCTTCCACTTCATGAACGTTTTGAACGGCGCTATCTCTTCGGCGACCAGATGCGCCTGCGCGCCCGCTCGGCGGTGCGTCCAAATCACCATGTCGTTTTCAACCTGACGGCATGCCATCTTGAACCTGGCAAGCTGTTCGCCGGTGGGTTTATCGGAACCCGACGAATTGCGCGGCAGGATCATCGTCATCATGACGTCGCACGTGTCGGCATCAACAGGTGTTTGCGCCTGAATCAGCGAGGCGCCGTCGGAGAACCGGGCAAGTATCAACCCGAGACCCCAATTCGTAACCTCGGTCACCGCGTCCACAACCTCGCCGCCGCCCTCCGGACTGTAAATCTTCATCGGCATCGAGAACCGGACGTGGAAGCGATGATCCACTGGTTCCAGTTTCAGGATGGAACCGATCTCGGGCGTCTCGTGCACGAACTTGAAATGACTCATGTCGACCGTATTCTCGGTAACGAAGTCAATGTGCATCGAAAGGTCCGCGTAGCGGCGGGAAGTATCCTCGCCGACCGGGCAGTATGTCGATTCCCCCATACCCGGCAACTCGGCAACGCCGGGAGGGTCGAATGTCGGATCGCTGCCATCGGGACTGTGCCACGCCAGGATGATCGAACCCCCCAGCTCGACGACGTGCCACATCCGCAGCCCCTTCGACTGGCTGATTCGGGAGCTGTAGGGAATGTGAACGTTGCAGCCCGAGCGGTCGAATTGCCATCCGTGATAGGGACAGGCCAATCTCTCTCCCACGGCACGGCCGCCGTGTCCGATGTGCGCGTTCATATGTGAGCAATACGCACCGAAGAGGCCGACCTCGCCGGACTCATATCGACACAAGACGAGATCCTCGCCGAAGAAGCGAAGCGGTCGCACATCGCCATGGGCGAGTTCGTACGACCATCCGATCTGGAACCATCCGGCAGGAAAAGCTCTTTCAGTTCCTTGAAGTTGCATGGTCTCCCTTTACTGGAGTTATGTCATCGCTCCCACAGTGAGGGACCTGGGCCCTTGGGATCTGACGTCCGGATCCTTGCCTCGCGGTCGGGGTAGCGCTTAGCCGACTATAATCCAACAGTGATTGGAAAGCTATATCCGATTCGAACCGATCTTGCTCCGCGCCGAGGCCCCCGAGCCGCTGAGTGGGAACACCCGCTACTGGGTGCCGCCACCCCGGAGCGCACTGATTGCGTCCCGCGCCCGCATCCGGCAAGCTGCGTGTTTCCTGTCGACGCGCCAGGCCGACAACTGGATAAGAGGCGCACTCAGCTCAGCCGAGACGTTCGGCAAGACTCAGTAGAAAAGCGCCATGGAGCCGATCTCGACCAGGCGGGACACCGCGGGCAAGGCCCAGACAACCCTCGCAAGTCGTTGTGAAAGAGCCGTCGTCCAAGCGCATAGCCTCGCACCGTTCGGTGACAACACCGTTGCCGGCGTTCGGCGGGATCGCCCTGCCCGGACGACGCGGTATCCGTGACCGGATGCCGTTTAGGCCGTAACGCTGCCGGCGGTCGGCCTGCGAGTGATCACCTGACCCGGGCAAGACGCCGCACCCGGACACTAGGAGTGGAGCGCGAAGATTTGACCAGCCTCGACCACATCGGCGCAAACTGCCATGTAACTCGCATCGGTGTCGACCGCCAGGCCATCGCTATCAGCACCGGACGGCTCCACGACGCAGAGCGCGACGAGTCAGGTGGCGCCGCGATATCGACTCCGGCATCAACCGCGGCCCACCCTCCGTTGCACATCGATATCCGGCGGCAGGTCAGAACCAATCGGGCTTCATGTCGAGAGTGGTCCGGTCGAGATTTGCCAGCAAATCCAATTGCGGCGCTACTCTTGGTAGTTCACAGCGGAAGAAATAGCGAGCCGCATAACGCTTCCCATCGTAGAAGTCTCCCACTTTGGCTTCGACTGCGGTCAGCTGTTCGAGCCACATCCACGCAATTACCGAGTGCCCTACCACTTCCAAGTACACCGACGAGTTCGCCAGCGCTGTAGCCGCGTCGCCCGACGACCACAAGGTTGCCGTGACGTCGATGATGCGATCCCACACCTGCTCCAACTCGGCTGCATACCCGGCCGTGTCACCACCGATCGCTCGGGCCTTTTCGGTCGTCGCATCAACTTTGGATTTGAGGAGCGCGAGCGCCGCACCACCTTGCATAGTTACCTTACGGCCCAGCAGGTCGAGTCCTTGAATTCCGTTCGTGCCCTCATGGATTCGATTCAGTCGGTTGTCCCGATAGTGCTGCTCCACATCGTAATCCCGGGTGTATCCATAACCTCCGTGGACCTGGATCGCGAGGTCGTTGGCTTCGAGACACCATTGGGATGGCCAACTTTTCACTATCGGTGTCAGAATGTCCAGAAGCAGCGTCGCCTCCGCTGCCGCGCGCGTGTCGGAAGTCGTATCCTGTTCGTCCACCAGGCGACAGCAGTAAAGGCCGAGCGCGAAAGCTCCCTCCACATAAGCCTTTTGAGCCAGCAGCATCCGTCGGACATCGACGTGCTCGATCAAGGCCACAGATGGTGAGGACGGGTCCTTCACACCGACCGGCCGACCCTGCGTACGCACCTTCGCATACTCGAGCGACTTCAAATAGCCTACGTAACCGAGCGAGGTCGCGAGAAAACCGACGCCGATCCTCGCTTCGTTCATCATATGAAACATGTACGACAAACCGGCGTTTTCCTGCCCGACGAGGAAGCCGACCGCGCCTGCTTGACCGCCTGGAGAACGCGTGCCGTCGCCGAATGCCAGCAGGGTATTCGTGGTGCCGCGGTTACCCATTTTGTGGTTTAGCCCCACTAGGGTGACGTCGTTTCGTTCGCCGAGGGTACCGTCGGCAGCCAGAAGATATTTCGGCACGATGAACAACGAGATACCTTTGACACCGGGGCCGGCCCCCGGCGTCTTCGCCAGGACCAGATGCACGATATTCTCGCTGAGTTCGTGGTCGCCACCGGAAATCCACATCTTGGTCCCGGTGATGCGATAAGTCTCATCCTGTTGTGGCGCAGCACGGGTGCTGATGTCTGCCAACGAAGATCCTGCTTGCGGTTCCGACAGGCACATCGTGCCGAAGAATCGCCCCTCCAACATGGGACGCAGATAGTCGTCGATTTGTTTCGGAGTGCCGAACTTCGAGATCAGGTTGGCGTTGGCGACGGTCAAGAACGGATACGCGGCAGTTCCGGCGTTCGCAGCTTGAAACCAGGCCATCGCGGCACGCGCCACAGTAGTCGGCAATTGTGCGCCACCGAGACTCTCGTCGAACTGTCCGGCAATCAACCCCGCAGATGAGTACACCTCCAAGGCCCGCTTTACCTCCGGAATCAGCTCCACACTCCCGTCCGAACGCATGACGGGCTCGGCCGCGTCGGCCATCTTGTTGTGTGTGGCGAAGTATTCGTGGGCGATGTCGGCACTGAGAGCCAGTACTGCGTCGAAGGTGTCGCGCCCGTGTTCGGCGAAACGCTTGCGGGAGGTCAGCGACACGACATCGAGCCACTCGTAGAGCAGGAACTCGATATCGCGTCTGGAGAGCACATCGGTCATGAAGGTATCCGTTCTCGAAATAGCGTCAGATGGAGAGTCCGCCATCAACCGGGAGGACGACACCAGTGATGTAGCCCGCCTCTTCGGAAGCGAGGAAGCAGATCGCGTCCGCCATCTCCGCCGGGTCCGCGAACCGCGGGATCGGGCCAGTGAGATCGGTGACACTCTCCGTGGGTATCGACGCGGTCATCCGGGTTGCCGCGTTCGGCGAGATCGCATTGACGGTGACGCCGAAGGCCGCCAGCTCCTTTGCCGCCGTCTTCGTGAAGCCGATGATCCCGGCTTTCGCAGTGCCGTAGTTCGCTTGGCCGCGGTTGCCATGCAATCCGGTGTAGGAGGTGACATTGACGACGCGTCCGAACTTCTGCTTCCGAAAGACCGGAACGCAGGCCCTGGTGAAGCGGAAGGTACCGCCGGCGTGCACATTCAGCACGCTGTTCCAGTCCTCGTCGGTCAGCTTCCACAGCACTCTGTCCCGCAGGATGCCGGCGTTGTTGACCAGGACGTCCACGCGCCCGCTTCGGTCGATGACGCTAGCAACGACTCGCTCGACATCAGCGCTGTCTCCGACGTCTGCGGGGATGCCGATCCCGCCGACTTCGAGGGCGGACTTGTCGAGTTCGGACTTATCGAAGTCGACCATGAACACCGTCGCCCCGGCCTCGACGAAGCGGCGTGCGAGAGCCAGGCCTATCCCGCGGGCGGCGCCAGTGACGATGACACTACGGCCGGTGAAGTCGAAAGTAATATTACCCATCAGAATTCCTTGTCTTGGGGGGCGGTGTGCCGGACCTTTTCCAGCTTCGACCGTCACGCGGGCTGGGCCATACGTTCTTCATCGACTTACGCCCGGCACCGGGACCTTGGCTCCGGTTATTGCCGAGGAGTCATCGCCGAGCAGGAATGCGATCACATCGGCGATGTCGGAAGGCGAAATCCACCCCGCGCGGGACGAATCGGGCTGACTTTCTCGGTTTCCCGGCGTATCGATCATTGTGGGCTGCACAGCATTGACGCGGATTCCCGCATCTGCGTATTCCACCGCCATCGCGCTGACCATTGCCCATACTGCCGCTTTCGACGTGACATATCCGATTGCACCGGGAAAAGGGTCGAATGCGGCTTTCGACGAGACCGCGACAACAGACCCGCCGCCCGCATCGATCAGGTACGGAATGGTTGCCTGCATCGTGAGGTAGAGGGGGCGCAGATTGAGCCGCATCAGATTGTCGAAGGAGTCGATGGATGTCTCATGCATCCGGCCACCCATGTCGAACCCGCCGACCAGGTTCGCTACCGCGGTAAGGGGAGCATCCGCGCGACCAGCCGCCGAACGGGCGACTTCGGCCACACTGTCGGGGTCGAAGAGATCAGCTCGAATGAGTTCGAGACCATCATGCTTCCCGAGTCGCTCAAGTTCGTCTTTGACGATCCAGGGAACGACTACTCGCCACCCATCGGCCAGTAGCTTCGTGGCGACCACTGAGCCGAGACCGCCTGTCCCGCCGGTTACCAGTGCGGTACGATTCATTCTTCATCCTATCGTCGGCGTTGCCGTTCACGTGGCGGGAAGCCAGATCTGCTCAAGTAATGGAAATGCCGCCGTCGACGATAATGATTTGTCCGGTGACATACGCTCCCGCGTCGGAAACAAGCCATACAAGCGTAGCCGCCAGTTCAGCAGGTTCCCCAGTACGACCGAGAATCATTCTCGATGTCATTTTTTCGCGACCATGGTCATCATATTGATCAGTCATTTCCGTCGCGAACAATCCTGGTGCAATCGCGTTTACGCGAATTCCTTTACGCGTCCCCCATTGCTGCGCCAGATCTCGTGTGAGTCCGAACAGGCCAGCTTTACTGGCGCTATAGGCAGCCTGGGGAAGCCCTGCGGTGGTGAGTCCGAGAATGCTGGAAATATTGACGATCGAGCTTCCCGGGCGCATCACACGGCCGCACGCCTGGGCTGCCCAGTACGAGCCGTTCAAATTGATGTCGATCACAGAACGGAATTCGAGTGGCGTCTCGCGAGTAGCCGGTACTGCGGCGCCGACGCCAGCGTTATTGACCAGTATGTCGACTCTGCCGAACTCTGCCATTGTCAACTCGACCAGGTCGGAACACTGGTCTGGATCGGATATGTCGGTTTCCACGGTCAGGGCACGGCGGCCGGCAGCACGGACCAGGGCCGCCGTCTTTGCGAGCTTATCGGGGCGACGGGCAGCGAGCACCAGGTCTGCGCCTGCCTCGGCGAGCGCTATGGCAAATGACACGCCCAGCCCCGATGAGGCTCCGGTCACGATCGCCGTTCGGCCTTCCAGTCGAAAGGACTCGAGCACACTCATGAGATAACTCCTGAAGGTTCAGAACCAGGGGGGTTTCGCCGACCTTTGCCGGCGCCGGCCTGAAGACGCGGACACGGCCGACCGCATACCGGTCAAGGCCGACGAGCGATAAGCCGACCGCACGCCACCCCTTCTACCGCTAACGCCCAATACGCCTGGCCGATAAGCGGCCAGACGGCGCAGCGGCACGACGCAACTATAATCTAACACCGATTGGATAGCTACCTCGACACACGTTCCACATAAGACGCCCAAGGCTGGGCGCCCTGCCGGGTCGGCCGACTCGGCCGACCCGGTTCGAACCGAGATGCGCGCACCGGAAACTACATGCTTACCTCACTTCGGCGGCATCCGGATACCGCCGTCAACGCGGACGACCTCTCCGTTCATGTATGAGTTGGTCAGCAGCTCTACCACCATGGACGCCAACTCGCCCGGGTCCCCGAGACGGCGAGGGTAGAGCACACTTTCACCGAGCTTGGCCTTGAACGCCTCGGCTTCCGGTCCGGAGCCGTAAATCGGCGTCTCCACCAAACCTGGCGCAACCGTATTGTTCCGAATACCTGCAGCTGCCAGATCACGGGCGACAGTCAGCGTCATGCCGACGATCCCGCCTTTGGACGCCGAATAGGCGGCCTGCCCGATCTGACCGTCGAACGCGGCCACGCTGGCCATGGAGACGATCGCGCCCCGCTCGCCGGACGCGGTCGGTTCCGCGCGGCTCATGGCTGTCGCCGCCAGCCGAATAGCATCGAAACTACCGACCAGATTGATTGCAACGACTCTCTTGAACAATTCGAGATCATGGGCCGAGGCAAACTCTCCGTCGCGGCCGATAGTCCGCTGGGCAGAGCCGATTCCGGCCGAGTTCACCAGAACCCGAAGCGGCCCGAATTCGACGGCCTTTTCGACGGCCGCCGCGATCTCTTCCGTCCTCGTCACGTCGGTGCGGATGAAGGCTCCGCCGATCTCCTTTGCCAGCGCTTCACCGCTGTCAGCCTGGAGATCTGCGACAACGACTCTGGCTCCCAGAGCCGCGACCTTCCTCGCCGTCGCAGCCCCGATGCCCGATGCCCCACCCGTGATAATTGCACTTGCTCCATTGATATCCACACTCGCACTGTACAATCAATCACCGTTGGATTAAACCCCGGATTGGAAGGATCGGTATCGACTAGAGCAACACCGGCGCCAGCTTCCGCCACTCGGTCATCGGAATCTGTCTGTCGCCGCGCAGCACCTGCACAGCTACATGATCGGCGCCAGCGTCGAAGTGCTGCTGCACGCGCTCCGCAATCTTGTCGACATCGCCCCACGCAACGAGTGCGTCAACCAAACGGTCCGACGCAGCTTTCGGGTCCGCCCAGTCATCGTCTGCGAACCCGAGACGGCGGAGATTCTCCAAGTACCCTGGCGCCCTCAGGTAGTAGCTGATCGCAGATCGGCCGATAGCCCTGGCAACCACTGGATCCGATTCGATGAGCACCATCTGTTCCGGCGCCAACAAAGCCTCAGTGCCGAGGATTTCCCGACTGCGCCGCGTGTGCTCGGGGGTCGTCAAATAGGGATGAGCCCCATCCGCGCTATCGGCCGATAGTTGAACCATCTTGGGCCCCAGCGCCCCCAACACCCTCGGCGGCACACGTTCGGGACCGACCGCGTGAAAGGGTGCCCGGTCCATCGCATCCAAATAGGACCGCATGTAACTCAGCGGTCGGCTGTGATCGTGTCCCCGAAGATTCGCGACCAATGCCGGGCTACTCACACCCAGGCCGAGCAAGAACCTGTCGGGATATGCTTCGGCGAGGGTCTTTTGCGCAGCCGCCGTTGTCATGGCATCTCGGGCGTAGATATTGGCGATCCCGGTAGCCACGGTGAGATGCGAAGTTGCCGCCAGCAACAGCCCTGCCATCACGAACGGGTCGCGACCAACCGCCTCGTTGAGCCACAATGTGCGGTAGCCCAGTCCCTCGAGTTCACGCGCGGCCACCTGCGCGTCCGCCGTTGGATGACCGTCGAACGCCACCGTCCAAATCCCCACACGTCCAAGCTGTTTCATCAATTCATGTCCTTATCGTTGTCGGCCGACGATGTCGTTTCGGTCGAATTCGAATCATCGGGATCGCGCACTGATCCGAACTCCGCCGTTGCCTTCCCGATGACCACGGGCAGGCCTTGCTGGTTCGAAGTCATCAGGGAAAACTCAACGAGCGGCCCACCGATACGTCCGATGCGCACCGCCGCTACCGCCGCCGTCGTCGTCAGAATCTCGCCGCGCTGGGCAGGACTTACGAACCTGACACCGAACTCGGTCAGGCGCCCGCCCCCAATCCAGTCCGTCAGCACCCGGCCCGGCGCCCCGATATTCACAAGCCGGTGCGCCGGCATCTTCGGTGCACCAGCACTTTCCGCCACGCGGATCTCGCCGGGTTCGCTTGTATCCTGCACTCCCAACTTTTCCGCAGACGTAGGGGCCTGCGCGCATGAACCGTCGTAGACGAATGTCTCTGTGCGCCTGTCGCCTACACGGAATCGCATGCCCATCGGAGGCACCTACTCCGCCGCTGCCGAATCCGGCGGGACCGGCAGGACATGGACGGTGCGGGCGACAGTGACGAGCTCGCCGGTGCCAGCCGAGCGATACTCCACCAACCGCTCTTGAAATCTGAGGATGCCGCCGCGTCCCGACCTCTTCTCCCACGAACGGCCTTCGCGCTCGAAGACGTCCAATGTCTCGCCGGCCAACAGCGAACGGTGATACTCGAAGTGCTGTTCGGCATGCAACCAGCCGGTGTCGGGCGGTTCGGCACCACTGGGCTCCCCCGAGGAGCCGAACCACACCTCTCCTTTGCGCGGACGCAGCGCGAACTCGGGATCGAACTGAGCGGAAGCCATACAGAACGTCGGCGGAGCCAGGACTCCCCCCAACTCGACTACTGCTTGCGATCCAGGGTCCGAGTACACGGGATTGTCGTCCCCGATCGCGCGCGCGAACAACAGGATCTGTGATGCGTCCACCGGAAACCTGTAACTAGGCATCTTCCCTCCATAGTGAGCGGGTCGTAGCCTCAACGACTGCTGAGCACTTTGCGGCACGAACCCTTGCCTGTCGCAGCCCTTCGGGAATATCCGATCGAGTGTTGAGACCCAGGGGCGCCGTGTGCTAAACCTTAATCAACCAATGTTTGGTTTGACAACAGTCGGCCGTCGAGAGACCCGGCACAGACGATCGGGAGGTCAGGTATGTCCGGCGACCAGGGTCTCGAGCCGGGGACACGTAGGTTCGGCGATCTCCCCGCGGTGGCGATGGACTCGGTACAGCGCAACGTCAACGATCGGCTGGTCGAGTATCTGCACCCCGAAAAGGCTGGAACGGGTGCAACAATCGGCGGACCGATGTCGGCCTTGTTGCGCAGCCCGAACCTCGCAGAAGCCGTCGGCAAGATGGTGCCAATCATGTTCGACGGCCTTTCGATTCCTCGGACGGCGATGGAGCTCGCCGTTCTGCTGACAGCAAGGCACTGGAACTGTCATTTCGAGTTCGACGTCCACCGCCGCCATGCGGTAACAGCCGGACTGAGCCCGGAGACCATCGAATACATCGCACACGGTCACTACCCGCGACTGTCGGACGAGCTCGAAGCCACGTACACATTTGTCATGCAACTTCTTCGCGATGGCGACGTCGAAGACGATGCCTTCGCCTCCGTTACGCGTCTATGGGAAGAGCAAGGAGCGGTAGAGCTGATCGCCACCGTGGGCTTCTATTCGATGCTGGCCATGGTCCTGAACGTGGACCGCTACCCGCCGGCCGGACTTTCCCTGCCCCACCTTGCGTCTGGGCCGGGAAGCCACTGAATGAAAAGCTGGAAGCAAGGAAGTGATACCGATGGCCGAACTCGCCGTATCGGGCGCCACCAAGCCTGAGAAGGGATCGTACGTACGAGCCACCCTGACCGATGTGTTTCGGTGCCCGGCGCGGTCGGATTTCATCGAACTGTGTTTCGCCACTGAAGCCGGACGATGGAAATGGTGCTTTCCCGACCCTGGTGAACGCAAGAAGCAAGCTGGAAACGACACCATGGTTCTCGTGGTGGGACCCTACGGAACGCAGGCTCACCTGGTCGTGGACGGCGGAATCGGGCCCGCGCTACCCAGTTCCGAGGCGATGCCACTGATCCTGGGTGGTTGCCGAGCTTTCGTCTCCCGCAAGCTGGTCGAAGGTGAGCGCTGAACCGGCACCTGGCGCCAAACAGGGCGGCCGCTCGGCTCGGCTCGCAATGCAGGAACCGAGCCGAGCGGCCGGAACAGCTAGAAGATCGACGAGATATCGGTTGGGGTGTCTTCGAATCGAGGGGCACGTTTCTCGAGGAATGCGACGATCCCCTCGCGACCATCGTTGGACGCACCACGATCGAACAACGCCTTGGACTCGACCAGATGGGCCACCTCTGGATCATGCTCCCCCAGCATCCGCCATAACATCTGCCTGGTCATAGCGACCGATACCGCCGATGTACCCTCGACCAACTTTTCTGCCACAGAGATAGCACGCTCCACTACCTGCGCTGCTGGTACCACCTCACTCACCAGCCCGCGATCCAACGCCTCGGCGGCAGCGACCATCCTGCCGCCTATCATCCATTCGAGAGCGGTTGAGATCCCGACTGTCCGAGGAAGAAACCATGTCGAACACCCTTCCGGCACCAGACCGCGGCGGGTGAACACGAAACCGAATACTGCTGTCTCCGATGCGATTCTGACATCCGCGGGAAGAATCATTGTCGCACCGATGCCGACTGCCGGACCGTTCACTGCCACGACGACCGGCTTCCTCGACCGATAGATTCGCAGGCTAACTCGTCCCCCCTCGTCCACAGGCGTGGCGTCGGCAGCATTGCGGTCGACCACAAATGTGTCACGACCGGCTTCGAGATCGGCACCCGCACAGAACATTCGGCCCGCACCGGTGAGCACGATCGCCGACACAGCATCGTCGGCGTCGCATTCATCCAATGCCGCCAAAAGCCTTTCACACATCTCGGCGGTAAAGGCGTTGAGCCGGTCCGCCCTGTTCAGGCATACGACAGCGACCACCCCTCGCCGTTCCACCCGGACAACTTCCCCAATTTCGTTCGCGGCCAACATGACCCACCTTCGTCCGATCGATTCGAGTGCGCAGATCCGCCGCAGCAGCCGTGGCTCTTTACGAATCCGCCTTCGACCGCTAGATTAATCCAACAGTGATTGGATATCTAGGGAGAGAACGACTCATGCCGAAGGCAGAGGACCGCGTGAGCACGCACCCAACAGCACCGTCGATCCGATACGACGTGGTAGTCGTCGGCGGCGGCCACGGCGGAGCCAACATAGCCGCCACACTCCGTCAGCACGCCTTCGTCGGTTCAATCGCCTTGATCGGTGACGAACCCGAACTGCCCTACGAACGCCCGCCCCTCTCCAAGGATTATCTGTCCGGGGACCTTCCCCTGGAACGAATGCTCATTCGCCCGAAAGCCTTCTGGCACGAACACGACATCGATGTCATCACTGGTACCCGGGTGCTTACCGTGGAGGCCGACGAACATCGACTGCAATGCGACGATGGCTCGAAAATCGGCTATCGCCACATGGTCTGGGCCGGAGGAGGCAGACCTCGGACTCTGAGCTGTCCCGGCCACGATCTGGCAGGAATCCATACCATCCGGACAACCGCGGACATCGATCGCATACGCGCGGAATTGCAATCGACTACCAGGGTCGTCGTCGTCGGCGGCGGTTATATCGGACTCGAAACGGCAGCAGTGCTGAGCCGGGCCGGGAAATATGTGACCGTTGTCGAAGCACAGAACCGCGTACTCGCCCGCGTTGCCGGCGAACCGCTCGCCCACTTCTACGAGGTCGCGCATCAGGCCCACGGTGTCGACCTCCGGCTCAGCGCGAGCGTCGACCGCATCGAGGGCGACGGGCGAGTGAACGGGGTTCGCCTGTCCAGCGGTGAACTACTGCCTTGTGACCTTCTCATTGTCGGGATCGGAATCATCCCCGCAGTCGAGCCGTTGCTGGCCGCAGGCGCCGAAGGAGACAACGGTGTCATCGTGGACGAGAAGTGCCGTACTTCGCTCCCGGACGTATTCGCGATCGGTGATTGCGCGGCCCATCACAACCGCTACGCCGAAGGCGCGCTGATTCGGCTGGAGTCGGTACAGAATGCCGTCGACCAGGCAACAACCGTCGCGAAGGTCCTAACTGGCAAGAACGTCGTCTACGACGCAGTGCCTTGGTTCTGGTCCAAACAGTACGACCTTCGCCTTCAAACGGTCGGCCTGTCCCGCGGACACGACGAGACTGTGGTGCGTGGGGACCCGGCTACGAGAAAATTCTCCGTGGTCTATCGACGGCACGGTCGTGTCATAGCGCTCGATTGCGTGAACTCGGTAAAGGATTTCGTCGAAGGCAAGCGGTTGGTCCAAGAGGGCTCCATGGCAGACGTGGCATTGCTCGCTGATCCAACCAAATCTCTCAAGTTAGTACCCAGACGATCGGATGGTCCGCCGCAGGCAGGCCCGGCCGGCCATCCTCAACCGGTGCAGCCACGACGGTGACGATGACCCACTTTCCCGCTGATCGTCGCCTGTGGGCGACAACCAGCCACGGTCTCCCGACTAATCATTGAAGGACAAACATGACCGTCATCGCTGACAACACTCACTCACAGTTCGACGAGGCGCGCCGCATTGTTCTCGATGAGAACGCGCGACTTCTCAATTCAGTAGCATCCGAACGATGGGACCGGGCCGGTTCTCTCATTACGTCCGCACGGCGCGTCTTCGTAATTGGCAACGGACGCAGCGGGCTCGCCGCACGGATGGCCGCCATGCGGCTAATGCACCTCGGGCTGCGCGTCCACGTTGTCGGGGAGGTCACCGCGCCCGCGATCGGTCCGGGAGACGTCTTGGTCGCGGTCTCCGGGTCTGGCACCACCGCCTCCGTTGTGGACGCCGCCAACACCGCCAACGATGTAGGTGCGATCGTCATCGCCGTTACCACCTCCGCCGGATCGCCTCTTGGCGAGCGCGCCGACGAAACTCTCATTCTCGCTGCCGCCGACAAGCAGGACCATAGCGGTGCCGTCACCGCTCAATATTCAGGAAGCCTGTTCGAACAGTCCGTGCTTCTTGCCTTCGATGCCCTGTTTCAGTCGCTGTGGGCACACACGAATCAGAGCGCCCAGCTGCTGTGGGAGCGCCACGCCAACATCGGCTGACCCAGTAACCAACCAAAACCGAAAACCCAAAGAGAAGATCCAGGAGAACAATGACGAAGCTACAGGTAGCCGTCGATCTGCTCACCACCGCCGATGCACTGGCACTGACCAACAAAGTCGCGCCACACGTCGACATCATCGAGCTCGGAACTCCGCTGATCAAGAGTGCCGGTCTCGGCGTGATCAGCGCGATCAAGGCCGCGCATCCCGACAAGGAGGTGCTCGCTGATCTCAAAACCGCAGACGCGGGCTTCCTGGAGGCCGACCTGGCCTTCGCCGCGGGCGCTGATCTGGTCACCGTCCTCGGAACCGCTGGTGACGCCACCATCAAAGGTGCGGTCGAGGCTGGGCAGAAGCACGGCAAGAAAGTCGTCGCGGATCTGATCGGCGTGGACAACCGCATCGAGCGTGCCCGCGAAGTCGCCGAACTCGGAGTGGCGTTCGTCGAGCTCCACGCAGGCCTCGACGAGCAAGCTCAGCCCGGCTACACCATTCAAACCCTCCTCGACGACGGCAAAGTCGCTGGCGTCCCGTTCTCAATCGCGGGCGGCGTCAAGATCGACACTGTGGCTGCTGTCCGTGACGCCGGCGCCGACGTCGCTGTCGCCGGTGGCGCCATTTACGGCGCCGCCGATCCAGCCGCGGCAGCGAAGGAACTGAAGGAGATGATCGCCGGGTAATAGAAAGTCATTTACACCAGAATTTGCGCAGGAGTTGCCTGACCACCGATGTTGGTCAGGCAACTCGCGCTTCCGTCCACCGTCCGTCCGATGGGCATCATGCGTGCGCTCATTGTCGATGGCTACTGCCTAATCGCCTACACCGAAGCGATGAGAGCCGGAGGGCTTCCAAGCAAATCGCATGATTCGACAGCATACGAGTGATCTGTACATCCAAATCGCTCTCCAAGAAAGTTCGTTCACGTGCTCATTTTCCGCCTGTACGGTTATTCAGGCGAGGAAATGACCCATTCTGGAATATCAGTGGTGGAGCGCCTCGAACGTGCCCGACGGAGTGAATTTTGAACACGACGACCGTATGGTCGCCGGTTGGCCACTCATAGACGATTTCACAATCCATCCACGTGGTGGCCCCTCCAAGGAACAGAGACCCATATTCGGTCGTTGTTGTCAGCACATCGGCGAATCTATTTCCCGTCTTCGAACTCATCTGCCGGCACAATTGGCTCTGTTCCTCGGCGAGCACCGAGATCCCAACTCGTTTCGCGGAACGCAGGGCCGGCCAGGTCGAAGAGTCGTTCTTGACGGAGAAGAGCGTCATCGGAGGCTCGTAGGATGTGCCAATGGACAGTGAGCTGGCGACAAGGCCACGTGGGTGTCCGTCAACCAGCGCACAGATAGCCACAACAGCAGCCGGGAATCCGCTGAATACTGTACGTACCTCATCCGAATTGGCAAGGGCCGGCTCCATCGCGTGGACATGGATGCCGAATCGGATCTGAGGGTCGAGGTTTGTCATCAGACGGCCTCTTCGGAAGACCTGATACCGGAGGCGCTGTGTCGGATCATTTTCAGCGAAATCAAGTTATCTTGAACCCATTGATCAATGATATCACGCATGCGATCCATTCGGGCGGTCTCGAAATAGAATGCGCGGGTCGGAACGATCGCCCCAAGCTCGATGAGCAACGTCCGCAAATGCGCGTCCGGCGCCATGGCGTGGCTTTTGTCGCCGCCGGTCATAACCGGGATCGCAGGAATATTTCGCAGCCCAAGCGCAGGATATCGATCCAGAAAACTTTTCAGGAGTCCGGTGTATGTCGCCTTGTACGTTGGCGACCCAACGATCAAAAGATCACTACGAGCCACCCGCTCGGTGAGCCGCGCCATACGATCGGAAGGCCAGTCGAAAATATGCGCTGTATGCTCGGCGAGATCGAAACATGCGATGTCGTCATATTCTCCCGCAATCGTCGTGGCGAGGGCACGACACAAGGCTAGAGTTCGAGATTTAGCTTTCGGGTTCCCGACGAGCACATGAATCTTCATATTGACCTCCCGAGCTACGGTGGGATCGACTCAGGAACACCGAAGCGCCGGACATACGCCCACACATCGCCTGCAGAATGCTCGCGGCCTGATCGACTCGACTTTTCGCCGAGTTCTTGTGTCTCGGACGGGAATGCGCCGTCTCACGAACGCCTTGGAACATGATGCCTCGGATTTGCGGGGTGGTCAAGATCTCACCGTGTAGCCAGGCTGCCGACGCGGTGGCCTCGAACGCGCTTCTGCGAGTTGGTCGATGAAGAGCGAGAGGCGGCCGATTGCTCTGTCCCGCAGAGATTTCGAGTCTTCACCACCACGGCCGAATCTCCGTGAACGGGAGGTGGCTGCAGCTGTGAAGCCGCATGCCGCAGCCGACCCGCCTCGGTCCCCGCGAGTTCGCGAAGGAGCGCGCGAGATCGCTGTACATACTAGTTGTTACACTCTCTCTATGAGTTCCCGAGACCGGTTAACAGAAGCAATGGCCGACCTACTGTGGGAGCGTGGCTACGCGGCGACAAGTCCACGAGACGTATTAGCCCGAGCCGACGTCGGCCAAGGCAGCATGTATCACCACTTCACCGGAAAGCGCGATCTGGCCGTACACGCATTGCAGGCCGTAACAGCTGAGGTCACAGCAGAATCCGAGTTGCTCGATGGCGAAGGAACGCCCCTCGAGCGAATGGTGCGCTACCTGACCCGACCGAGGGAAGCCACTCGTGGCTGCCGGGTCGGCCGCATGACACAGGACCCAGACGTCGTCGAAGATGCCGAACTCATATCTCTCGTTGCCGGCGCGTTCGACATCATCATCGAACGTTGGCGGCGTGTAATCGTAGAGGCCATCGCCGCCCACGAACTTCCCGAGTCCCTCGTCCCTGGCGATCTGGCACACGCCTTGGTCGCGGTCATTCAAGGCGGTTACGTACTCTCTCGCGCCCAGGGCACCAAAGAGCCGATGGACAGTGCAATTCGAGGTGCGCTCGCCCTTCTTGACGCCAGGCACAGGGGCAGGTCCAAGGACGAAGCTCAATAACACCCACCGTATTTCTCAAGCCCTCGATCGAAACCCGAGAGGAATCCCGTCATGACCGTTCGTGTTGGTATAAATGGCTTCGGCCGGATAGGCCGCAGCTTTCTTCGTGCGGCGTTGCGCAGTGACGCCGATATCGAGGTTGTCGCCGTGAACGATATCACCGCGCCCACCACTCTCGCCGCGCTCCTGGAATGGGACTCGGTGTCGGGGCATCTCGACGGGGTACGTGTCGACGGAGACAGAATCGGCATCGGCGATCGGACCTTCAGAGTCTCGGCGGAGCGCGACCCGGCCCTCATCCCATGGGCAGCCGCGGGAGTGGATGTGGTCATCGAATCCACAGGTCTGTTCACCGATATCGACAGCGCCCGTCTGCATTTGACCGCAGGAGCGCGCAAAGTCATCATCTCCGCACCCGCGAAGGGGGATATCCAAGCGATCGTCCTCGGTGTGAACAACGACGCTCTCGACACGAGTGCTGATATATTCTCGAACGGATCGTGCACTACTAATTGCCTCGCGCCGATGGCAAAGGTGCTCCACGAAAACTTCGGCATCGAATCCGGACTGATGACCACAGTTCATGCTTACACAAGTGACCAAAGGCTCCTCGACGCTCCGCACAGCGATCTCAGGCGCGCACGAGCCGCCAACCTTTCCACCATTCCCACGTCCTCAGGCGCTGCACGAACAATCGGCAAGATCATTCCCGAACTCGACGGCAAACTGACCGGACTTTCCCTGCGTGTTCCAGTCCCAGTGGGATCGGTCACAGACCTTACCGCAGTGTTGTCGCGACGAGTGAGCATCGAAGAGGTCAACGCGTCATTCCGTAGTGCCGCCGCGGATCCGGCACTTTCGCGCTATCTCCAGTACTCCGAAGCCCCGCTGGTCTCCTCAGACATTATCGGGAACCCCCACTCCGCGGTCTTCGATGCGCCCCTCACGGAGGCCATTGGCAATCAGGTGAAAATCTTCGCCTGGTACGACAATGAGTGGGGCTTCTCCAACCGCCTTGTCGAACTGTCACAACTCATCGCGCCATAACGGGACAGTGAGGGCCACTCGCCGGCCGTCTACCTCGCCAACAAGAGACCCAGTGGACAGGCGAAGATCCTGGGTATCGGTCTGACCCTCATCACATCTGAGCTTTCACGCAGCGGCACTGAAGCGAGGTGCCGGTCGTAACCCCCGACGAGCCACTGCACCGAGCACTCATCGCTGCAGTGGCTCGTCGGCTATCCTCCATCGCCCCTCTCGTGCTCGACTTACTGGCAACGAGCACACGCTACGCCGGGCGGCATCGTGAACCGAATGACCTCATTCCAGCCTCGGCGAAACTGAACACCTCGTCAATCATCGGCTCCAAGGGGTCACCCCGCTGAATCGAATCGGCTGCAAAGTAGTGTATCTCACGCAATCCGCCCATTATCGAAATTGCAGCCAGCTTAGGAGCCAGCGCACCCGGCGGCAGCGAATAGCTCCGGCCCAAGTGGGACGAAATCAATTCTTCGAAGTCCGCGAAGCTGGCAGTAGCATACCCCTGCAAATCCGCGCTGTTTCTGATAACTTGCGCCCGCAAACGACGGCGGTTCCAAAATTGTTCCTCCCCTTCGTTTGCGATCGCCGCCACAGTGCTTTCAAAATACCAGGAACGAACAATCTCAAAGACAGTCTTACGGCCAACATAACTTTCGAGATCACTTTTTAGCGACTCCAACGTCCACAGATCCATCGCGAAAAGCAAATCATGCTTTGCGGGAAAATGGTGCGTGAGGGTACGTGGCGCTACATCGGCGAGCTCAGCGATTTCCTTCAACGTCGTATTGCCATAACCATGTTCTACGAATAGTTCCAGGGCGGCTTCTTGGATCGCCATCGTCGTCGCACGACGTTTCCTAGCCTGTCGGGAACGGTCTGCCATTGAGCAACCATATCTTGGGCATCCCTCGGTAGACGTGGCATGGCGAGTGCGTCGCACATCCACGCGAAAGGGGCTCATGCCCGACTAGGGCGGACGCCCGCGTTCTCCCACGCGCAGCCCGGCCATCGGCCATGGGGGGTGGCGCGCGTGCCACAGGCACCGCCGACGGCCAGCGCGCGCCCCGCCCGCTCGATCAACCAGGTATGTCAAGGTTTCCGATCGAAACTATTGACTAACGTTGCATATTTGCTAACGTAGCAACATCTCGGCGCGGCGAGCCTCTGATGACGCCGACAGAGCCCAGTCGGCGAAACAACCGACGTCACACTGACGAAGCGCCCGAGTACGTGATCCGCTGCAGAAACAGCAAGGCCGAACGAATCCGAGCTCCAATGCCCTGTGTCCGGAGCATGAAGGCAGAACAGGTAGTTGCGCCTCCCCCGACGGAAAGAAGAGCATGACCACACCACTAGTTTTTACACTCCTCCCGTCACCTCCGATCGACTACGGAACCGGAACCCGCGATTCCATCACGGATATCGTCGCACTCGCGAAACGGGCAGAGGAATCCGGATTTGATGGGTTCTTCCTGGCGGATTCACTCGACTACGAACCCGGATTTTCGACTCGCACGAAGTTCGAACCCGTATCTTTGGCGGCAGCAATACTCTCGGCGGTCGAGCGCATAAGCGCTATTATCACCATCTCCACCACCTTCAACCACCCATACCATGTTGCGAGGTCCCTTACTTCTCTCGCTCATATCGGGGCGGGCAGAATCGGTGTCAACCTCGTGACTTCTTTCGGCGGCGAGCAGAACTTCGGTCTGACCCAGCTACCCGCGCCCGACGAACGTTACTCTCGAGCGGAGGAATTTATTGAAGTTGTCCGTCAGCTCTGGTGGAGCTGGGGGCCGACGGGCGAGAGTCCGGCGCCGATCGATTACGCCAGCGAGCACCTGCGAGTCAAAGGGCCGTTGAGCATCAGACCTTACCTCGACGAACTGCTGATTGCCCAGTCGGGACAATCGCCCGCAGGAATAGAACTGGCCGCGAAGGCTGCAAAATTTGTTTTCACGGCGGCGCAAGCCGATCATCTCCAGGAACGATATTTCAAGATGCTGACCGAACAAGCATCCAGAATACGTAACGACGGCATGCGCCCCGCGGTCCTCATGGGACTGGCGCCGATTATCGGCGAAACTCGTGAGCAGGCTTGGGAGTATGTGCAGTCTATGTGGGGGGCACAGACCTACGAGTCACAGCTGGCAAAGATCGAGGCCGTGTTGGGGATCGACCTGTCGCGTGTCGATCCCCAAGCCCCCTTTCCAAGACATCGGTTGTTACCAATCGAGGAGGTCGTAAGACGCCCGGGTCGCGCCGCTTCGATTTACGAAGTCGTCGAAAAGAATGACCTCACGCTTGCCGAATTGGTCCGCATAGAAACGAGGCACAATGGACACCGCACGGTCGTTGGCACCGCACAGCAGGTCGCCGATGAGATCACGCGAATCGCTGGCCTGGGTACGCTCGACGGGTTCATCATCCTGCTGCCCAAACGCTCAGATTTGATAGACCCGATCTTTGAAGAACTCGTCCCTCGGCTGAAAGATCGCGGAATTTTCGTCCCGGCAACAGATGCGAAAACTACGCTTGGAAGATTTGATCGCCGTGCCACTCGGCTGTGACGACCACGAACAACTGGAGGGCGACAAACCATCATGGTCAATAATTATCGGGTGCTAGGCCGAACCGGTGTACGAGTAAGTCGATTGACTCTAGGAACGATGAACTTTGGATCCTACGGCCGAGTATCACCGGCTGAGGGTACGGAGTTGATACTTCGCGCCATCGACGCCGGCATCAACGTAATCGACACTGCGGATATTTATTCACATACCGAGGCAGAGGAAATCATCGGGCATGCACTGAAAGCCAGTGGGAAGCGGGATGACATAGTTCTAGCCACCAAGTTCAATCGCCCCTTGGACAAAGATCCAAACCATGGCGGCAACTCACGCCGTTGGATAAAGCTTGCGGTTGAGGCCAGCTTGCGACGTCTACAGACCGACTACTTGGACATCTACTACGCACACCGGCCCGATGAAGACACCGCACTGGAAGAGACAGTCGATACACTGGTTGACTTGGTACGAGAAGGAAAAATTCGCTATTACGGCACCAGCACTTTTCCACCCAGTCAAATTGTAGAAGCGCAGTGGCTTGGGAGCTCGCGCGGCATTCGGGCAGCCGTAGAACAGCCACCGTACTCGATTCTAGTCCGGCACTGCGAAAGGGACCTCCTGCCAACTGCCCTACGCCACGGCCTCGGCACTTTCGTTTGGAGCCCACTTGCCGGCGGATGGCTTTCCGGAAACTACCGCCAAGCGAGGAAGGATTCCCAGTGGCAGCGGTGGCAAAATCCTCTACGTCACGATCCTGAATTGGAGGTCAACAAAGCCAAAGCCGAAGCCGTCGCGCGACTGCAGGCAGTGGCTGACGACGCGGGGCTGACGCTACTGCAGATGGCCATCGGATTCGCACTGGAACATCCTGCTGTGACGTCGGCAATCATCGGCCCTCGGACCGCCGATCACCTGCAGTCCTATCTCGACGCCGCAGACATCGTACTCGGCGACGATGTACTCGACGCCATCGATCGGATTGTGCCTCCGGGAACAACCTTGAGCCCTGGGGATCTCGGTGACATCCCGTCTGCCGTTCTGCATCAAACCGCCCGTCGCCGTCGAGATCGAAAGGGTTGATCTGATGTCACTGTGGAATCTCTACGTCGGAGGCCTGACAGAAGATGTCTGGCACTATCACCCCCGGCCACCGGAGGACGCCACGATACCCGCCAGGGGAATCGAGACTTTTATTTACGATGATTCTGTCGGCTCCGTGGTCCATCAAGAGACGACAGCAGGAGATCTATTCAGCCCTCAGCATCTAATTGAACACCCGAACCTCCCGGTGATCTACGCTGCAGAGTTCGCACGGCCCGGACGACTGATCTCCTTCATGATTCATCCGAATGGCCATTTGGAGCGACAATCAACGACACAGACTAACGGAAATCTTGCAATATGCGCGGCAATCCACCCGAATGGCACTCGTGCCTACGTCGGGCATTTGGGCGATGGTGCGATCGCAACGATCCCTCTCGACCGTTCCGGGCGAATCGACGAAGACGCGGCATTCAGCACTATTAGGAATGGTAGTGGCACAAAGATCCATCACCTGGTCGTTACACCCTCCGGCGATGCGTTGATCGCCACGGACTTCGGCCGTGACGAGATTACCTGTTATTCGCTGGATAGCGCGGGCGAAATTAGAACGAGCTTCAAGACAAAGGTTCGGTTTCCGGACGATTGCTCTCCCCGGCAGATCGATCTCCACCCTTCCGGAAAATACGCGTACGTTGTCGGCATCGGCGACTCTCACCTGTACGTTCTGGAGTGCACAAACTTCCATCCGCGTCGAATAGTCGGCAAACATTCCGTTACCGCGCCAGCGCTGATGGATTCAAGTTCGGTCGCCGAGACGAGTTTACACGCCGACGGCAGGCGCCTATTTGTGGGAATACGCGGCGCAGACAGGATTGCCGTATTCCACCTCAGCGCATCAGGATTCGTGGAAAATAAGTATGAAGTATCGAGCTTCGGGAAATCGCCGCGTTCGGTCAAGGTAGACCCATCGGGCAAGTTCTTGTTCGTAGCTAATTGGCATTCAAACCAAGTCAGAATCTTCGACGGCGCCGGCGGAGGCGCGGTTTTGACATCGAAACAGGCAGTTGAAATCCCTTCCCCAAGTTCGTTCGCGTTCTCGAAGAGAAGGCTCCACAACTGACGGCGCATGCGCAATAACCGCTCCTCTGCTCTCAGTGCGCCGTTGTCGTCCGTGCTTCCCCGCGTGGATCGCAACGGTCCGGACAACATCGCCGGCCTTGCTCGTTGGGACCAGGTGACCCCCACAGACGATGGGGCGGCGGTCGCCGCGCTCGAGTCGCGGGGGTGGTTCATCGAGCGGCGCCCGGACCCGGACGATGGTTGCCGATTTGTCCTATCGCTGACTCCGGCCGGCGTTGGCAGCTGCCGGAATCCCGCACACATCGGCGGCGAACGCGATATCGCCAGGAGCAGACCAGAAATCGGGTGGGCCCCTCCATAGCCGGAACTGCATGTGTGACGCTAGAACGCTCAGTCGGGGCCACCACGATGATCGGTGCCGAACTGCTTGCTCGCATGGCCCACTCGAGGGTGCCGGCGAAGCGGCCGATCCGGATACTAAAAGCCGCGATGAACTTCAGCGCGGCCACGTACAGCCAGTAGTCCCGGCCTCGCCTATTGCTGCCGCGTGTCGTCAGCACGAATTCAGCCAGTCCTAGCCAGCTGACCACGGCCTTGGGTTTCGGTGGAAAGCGCCGCCCGGTGGGCATGAGTCAATGCGGTTGGGCCACCCGCCAGATCTACGACCTGCGGCTCGAGCGCTAGTTCGATCTTGATGACGCTAGCCCGAGCTCGCTGAACTGCTTGTATCGGTTCAGCACTTTGAGGGCGGTGGCGCGTGAGACGCGCGTCTCCGCCGCGTGACGTGCGCGATCGGACGGGTGCGGCAGTGCTCGACGAGCCGTTTTCGCCCTTCCGGAGTCAGGGGCGCGTTGCGGCGGTGGGTCGTGTTGCGGAGAGAATCTCGATCGCGGTCCCGGTCCCGCGAGCGCTGTCATGCGATCTTCAGTCAGGCGCCCAGCGCGGTGACGATGTCGGCGATCGTGCCTGTCTCGGCGATGCGGGGAAAGGTGTGAGCGAGGGCGTGATCGTGGGCGGTTTTGTCGAGGTCGGTGATGCCGTCGGTGGCGATGGCGACGTGGAGTCCGTGGTCGTAAGCGGCGCGGGCGGTGGATTCGACGGCTTGGCTGGTTGAGACGCCGGTCAGCACGATCTGGGTGATCCCGCGTTCTTCCATGTCGCCGATCAGGCCGGTTCGGCCGAGGGCTCCCCAGCTGCTCTTCGTGACGATGTGGTCGCTCGCGTCGGCGCGTAGCTCGGGCAGGAGCTGCGTGTACTCGTCGGGCAGGGTGATGCCGGCGGGGTCGCCGGCATCGGTGCGCCCGGGTGCGGTGCCGGTGACCCGGACGAGGATGACGGGGCGCGAGTGGGCGCGGAACGCGTCGGCGAGGTCGGCTACACGGGCAGCGACGGCCGGCACCGGCTCGATGGTCGGGGCCGCGGCCGCGGCGGTCTGAAGGTCGAGGACGACGAGGGCGGCGGTGTCGTCGATGGTGGTGATGGGCATGGCTCTCTCCTTGCTTGCGGTGTGCGGGGTCAGGACTTCGATAGTGGCGGTTCAGATTGTGGGGGCGGCGGTGCGGCCGAGGGCGCGGTCGAGGATCGAGATGCCGAGGAGTACGAGGCTGCAGCCGACCATGATCCACGCGATGGTCACGACCCCGGTGTCGGTCACGGAGGTGCGGTAGACGATCCCGGTGACGGCGGAGGAGGCGATGGACCCGAGGTAGCCGAAAGAGCGCATCAGCCCCGACGCCGTGCCGAGCTGCTCGGCCGTCACCTGGCTGTAGAGGGCGAGCTGGTTGTTGCTGGCTGCGCCTTGGGCGAAGCCGAGCAGGCCCGTAACGACCAGTGTGACCGCCAGCCACGCGGGCGTCGGCAGGAAGAGGGCGCTGATCGCGGCGGCGATGCAGGCGACGGCCGCAGCGATGATCGGCCCGCGCACGAGATTGCGGCGCGAAAACGGCACGATGACGACGCCCGAGACCACGGTCATCGGAATGAGGAGCAGCCCTGCTCCGACGGCCGTCATCCCCTGCGACGCCTCGAGCCACTGCGTGACGCCGTAGAGGACCACGTAGCCGCACAGCATGACGAGCCCGAAGCGGATGAGGGTGCGGGTGAGGGCGGCGTTGCGCCCGAGGAGCCGCACGTCAAAAAACGGGGACTTGGCGCGCAGCTCCCACCAGATCTCGAGCGCCCAGGCCACGGCCGTGGCGGCCAGCAGCGCCCAGTTCGGCGTGGGCAGGCCGGAGAGGCAGAGCAGCAGGCTCGTCATCGCCAGCGCGAATCCGACGATCCCGGTCAGGTCCAGATCGGAGGCGATCCGGCGGGCGGTTCGCCGTTCGGTGGCGTGGTCGCGGGGCACCCACATCCCAGTGGCGATGAGCGCGATGAGCGCGACCGGCACGTTGATGAGGAACACGGACCGCCAGGCGAGAAACTGCACGAGCACGCCACCGATCGGGAGCCCGAGCGAGGCGGTGGCGACGCCGGCGATCATGAGACCGCCCAGCACTGCGCCCGGCGGCTTGGCGAGCCCCGCCGCGCGAGCGCGTCGGCGGATCAGGACCATCGCGGTCGGGTAGGCGCACGAGGTGCCGAGGCCGATCAGCACCCGGCTGATGATCAACGCCGGCAGCCCCGGCGCGAGACCGCCGACCATCCCACCGGCCAGGACCAAGAGGATGCCGGCGAGGAAGACGCGCCGCGGCCCGAACACCTCGGCCGCCTTTCCCGCGGTGGGCTGCGCGATCGCGCTGGCGAGATAGAGGGCGGACACCAACGCGGCCGTCTGGCCGATCGAGACATGCACACCGGCCGCGATCGGCACCAACGCCGTGGCGATCAGCGAGCTATTGATCGGGTTCAGAGCCGAACCGATGTACAGGGGTGTGGTAAACCGCCAGTTGAACGGCTTGCTCGGCGCCTCGGCCGAGGCCGTCATGGAATCGGAATCAGACATAGATACTCCCGGGCGCCCGGCGGGCGTGCGCGGAACGGGCCGGTGAGGCGCCCCCGCTATGAAGGAAAGAAGTGGGTCAGAGGTACTGCGCGACGCGCTCGATCAACGACGCCGCGTCGTGGATGAGCCGGATCTCCTCCGGACTGAGGTGCTCGCGCAGAGCAGCTGCGATGTTTTTGGTCGCGGCGTCGCGGATGTCGTGCAGCCGGCTCACACCGGCCGGAGTCAGCGAGAGCAGAAACCGGCGACCGTCGCCAGGGTCCGGGCGCCGCTCGATGCATCCCCGCGCCTCGAGCGCGGCGACCGTCGACCCCATCGTCTGCGGAGTCACCTGATCCCACCGGGCAAGACCCGCGATGCTGTCCGGACCGTTGCGCTCCAGGCGGGAAAGTACCGACGACTCCGGCGCGCTGAGATCATCGGTGCGGCTATTACGCATGCGCCGTTTCACCTGGCTCACGGCCCGACGCAACTCAGCCGCAGTCGCCTCCACGTCGATCTCATCCGCCATCTTCAGAAGGCTATACTTGCAAGATAAATCTTGCAAGTATAGCCTTCCTAAATGTGTCCAATGGTCGAAGCGCAGGCGTTAAGACGATGCAGAGCGTCAACAACCTCCTGGCCAGCAACGGCTAGCTGAACGCGACCGGGCGGCGCAAGGTCTTCGACGATGCCCCAACCGGGTTAGTGCCCACGAGATGGCGCGGCTACCTCGACCAGGCCCGAAAGACGCAGCGCCACCGGCATCAGCCGCCCGTGCACTTGTGACGCAAGGGGCGTAGATCTTCTGCGCCATGTCTCCGGCATCAGACCGAGAAGCTGTCAGCGTTCGAGCCCCGGATGGCATGCCCGCAGTCGGGTTGATTCCCTCCATCTCAGGCTCCGGGGAGTACGTCTCAACTGTCGTACCATGGTTTGCATTTCGTTGGGTCCAGACCTAGATTCTGCATCGACTCGCCGGGATCCACAGGCCCAAATTTCGGCGAGGCTCAAGAACCCAATGCGCATAGTTGGCCACACGGAAGCGTGAGCCGTCGAGAAAAACACCCCAGGTGATAAATCTCCAAGCGGAGAATTCGCCTACCCAGCTGACCAGTACGAGCCGTCGTTCACGACAGTAGACCGTGCTGGGCTACCTGCTTGAGGAATCACCAGATCTCAATCAGCGCGGCAAATTTCAGCGCAGCCGTATAAGATGACTAGACTTCAATCTATTGCAGCGGCATCCCGCAGTCAGCATTGAAACGGAAACGGGAATTACCTATATTAGATGTCATCGAACACATGGTTTAGGTAAATCTGCCGCAGCAAGGAATACGAGTCCCCCCTCGCGCACCGCTCAACCACTCATTCAAGGCAAGTTTGCCGGAAGAGTGTGTCTCGGAGACCTCTCGCACACAGATCTCCGGCAAATCTGCCTGGCGTGCGTGCCTCGGGGTTCGAGCCCCACTCGAACACCGGAGCGACCTCAAGCACAGCTTCCGGACCGCTCGAATTTCGAGCGTATGCCGGAATCGACTTCCGACTACGACACCCCTCGAATGCCCCTGCTCCGTAGACGATCCCGCCTCCATGATCGCCCGCACAGGCCGCCCGAGCAGCTGATCCGTGGTCCGCTGAACCGCCCCGCTCCGAGCGGGCTGCCTCGGTTGATAACGCGGTGGTGGCAGTTACCTGGCAGGTTTGGCGCCGCGGTGCCGGGTGGGCGGTCGAGTTCGGCATGAAAGGTCTTCATCAGGGCGTGAGTGGCAGCGAGGCGGGCATTGGCTTGGGCGAGTTTGTGGTTGGCGGCTGCGAGGCGTGCCCAGAACCTCATGCATGCACTCGCCCAGCCGATCGCGATGGGAGCACTGGCCGCCACTCAGATCGGTGTACCCGTCGCAGCCGTCACGGTCGGACCCAACTGCGCGTGCTGCAGCCCGGCGAAGGCGCGGCGATGATGCTGGGCGCGCTCGTGACGATCGCCGCGAACAGTCCGACTGAGTCGCTCAGCAACCGGCCCCGCCCTGCACCCGTCTCGCTTGCCCGACCGTCTTGTCTTGACCGGCAACCGTGCAAGTGCGCGCTCTTCTCCTGCGGAGGAGGCGGTGCGTTGTATCGTCCGACTGGCGTGGCACCCACGACGTGGAGGAGCAGCATGGCAGGGGCGAAGGGCACCATCGGAGGCGGCCCCGCGTTCGAGGTGGAGCCGGGCCAGCCGCCGCACCAGCGCGATTCGGTGCGCTGGGCTGTGGTGGTCGGCGCGCTGGGGGTGGTGTTCGGCGATATCGGGACGAGCCCGATCTACACCCTGCAAACCGTATTCGATCCGGGCGACCCCCATCCTGTTCCGGTGAACGCCGACAACGTGTTCGGTGTGGTGTCGCTGGTGTTCTGGTCGGTGATGATCATCGTCACCGTCACCTATGTCCTGCTCGCGATGCGCGCCGACAACGACGGCGAGGGGGGCATCATGGCACTGATCACTCTGCTTCGCCGGTGGAGTTCACCGCGCGGCCGAAAGACGGCCATAGGCCTGGCCGCGCTCGGAATCTTCGGCGCCTCACTGTTTTTCGGTGACAGCATGATCACCCCGGCGATCTCGGTGCTGTCGTCGGTCGAGGGCATCAAGGTCGTCGAGCCGGCCTTGAAAGACCTTGTCATCCCGGTGACGGTCGTGATCATCGTGGCGCTGTTCGTGGTGCAACGTCGCGGCACCGCCACGGTCGGACGAATGTTCGGCCCCATCATGGTGCTGTGGTTCCTCACCATCGGCACCTGCGGCATCGGCGGCATCGCGCACAATCCCCGCATCCTGCAGGCGCTGTCGCCCACGTACGCGCTGGGCTTTCTGGCCGGACACTTCGGCACCGCGTTCTTCGCGCTCGCCGCGATCGTGCTCGCGGTGACCGGCGCCGAGGCGCTCTACGCGGACATGGGACACTTCGGCCGCCGCTCCATCACCCGCGCTTGGCTGATCCTCGTCTTTCCCGCCTGCACACTCAGCTACCTCGGCCAAGGCGCACTCATCCTCGACAACGCCCGCAACATCAGCAGCCCCTTCTTCCTGTTGGCACCGGGCTGGGCACGACTGCCACTGGTGCTGCTGGCCACCGCCGCCACGGTCATCGCCTCACAAGCGGTGATCACCGGCGCGTATTCCGTCGCCTCCCAGGCCGCGCAACTGGGCTACCTGCCGCGGCTGCGCATCGCCCACACCTCCGAATCCACGATCGGCCAGATCTACGTCCCATGGATCAACTGGTTGCTGATGGTCTCGGTACTCACCCTCGTCTTCGCCTTCCGCAGCTCGACGGCACTGGCCTTCGCCTTCGGCATGGCCGTGACCGGAACCATCACCATCACCACCCTGCTGTTCTTCTACGTCGCGCGAACCCGCTGGCACATCCCCCGCTGGATCCTCGCCGCCGGCGCCCTGCCACTGCTGACCGTCGATCTGCTGTTCGTCGCAGCCAATCTCACCAAGTTCGCGCACGGCGCCTGGCTGCCGCTGCTGATCGGCCTCACCGCATTCACAGTCATGACAACCTGGCAACGCGGCCGCCGGATCGTGACCGCCGAACGAATCCGGCGGGAAGGATCGCTGCGGAAATTCGTCGACGAACTCGCCGAAGGCACACCCGCCACGACGCACGTTCCCGGCACCGCCATCTTCCTCAACCGCGGCAAGGAAACAGCACCACTGGCCTTGCGCGCCAACGTCGAACACAACCACGTGCGCCACCACCACATCGTGATCCTGTCCATCCACACCGAACCCGTCCCCCGCATCCCCGACACCGAGCGCATCGCAACCGACCCGCTGGGACCACCCGACGACGGCATCACCCACGTCACCGCCCGCTACGGCTACATGGAAACCCCCGACGTTCCTCGCGCACTCACCCTCGTCGACGAACGAGACACCGAGGGCCCTCTCGACCTCGACCGCGCCTCCTACTTCCTGTCCACCATCGAACTCCGCCGCGGCACCGCCCCCACCATGGCCTCGTGGCGCAAACGCCTGTTCATCGCCACCTCCTACATCACCGCCGACGCCGCCGACTACTTCGGCCTCCCCCGCGATCGCACCATCATCATGGGCTCGCAAATCGAGGTGTAGACCGACGCGAATCCACAAGTCGCATAAGCAATCTGATATTGTTCGCGGCCGCGGCTCAGAATATCGTCGGTCGTCAGCGTCGAAGTCCGAATCTCCCACCGAAGCATGCAAGATGGACACGATGCGTGGGACGTCGGAGGCGCTTTCAGCGTTTGCAGTACAGCGTCGATACCCGCGGCGCGGCGGTGCTGCCCGAAACGGTCTCATCGCTAAGCTCATCGGCGGGTAACTGCTTTTCGGATCTGCTGCCTATACGCACCTGGTGCATGTCGTCGAGAACAGGATCTCGGTATGCGACTACCTCTGCTCGTCGCGGTCGGCACGGTCGCGGTCAGCGTGGCCGTGCTGGCTTTGGGGCCGGGCCGGGCTGAACTCGGCCGCGCCCAGCAACCTGGAGCGGGCATCTCCGGTGGAGGAGTCCAGTTGACGGCCTCGGTCGACCACATCGGGGTCAATCCACCCGGCAACCGGACTCCGAACTATCTGATGACCTTCTCGCACGCGACCCAGGTGTCCGGCGATTACTCGATCTCTGTCGACGGTGGCTCGATCACATCCGGCCAAGCCGTGGCGGGATTTCTACTCGGGTGCGGAATCAGCGTGGCCGGCGGTGTCAGCGTCGGCATCTCACCGAACCAGGGACTCAACCTCAGCATTTCCCCGTCGGCGAACGCTCCGAGTATGTCGGGTAGCGCGCCGAGCTTCAGCCTGGGGCCCAGTTTCGCTGGATCGCTGGGTTTGTCTGAGAGCCTGTCGGGTGCCTTGTCACCTGGAGAGGTGGCCACAGTGAACACGACGACCGCCACCCTGGACAACACAACGACCTTCCCCTACCACATCACATTCAACAACGCAGCACTGAACGTCTCACAGTGTGCCTCCGCGGTGTCGGCCGTACCGTTCGTCACCACATCGGCATCGACCCCCCAGGGATTGGCCCAGACCACCGCATACGGCGCCGAGTTCACCTTCTGAAGTACATCCACGGGCGATAGCCGTATCGGCCATCGGTACACATAAGCGCCTGGGCGCGTTCTGGTCGAGGGCTCCTCGACTGCTGAGCGGCGGGAGTCGCCCGACAGCGGCTTTCAGCGTCGTCACAGGATGCCGACACTACGGTCGCCGCATGACCGGTACACAACCGCATGACCGCGGGGCGCGTTCGATATTGAGCAAGGTTCCAGAAGTCACGGTGTGGTTCTGGATCATCAAGATCTTGTGCACCACGGTCGGTGAAAGCTTCGCCGACTGGATCAACATGACACTCGGCGTGGGTCTTTCAGCGACTGCAGTGCTGTTCACTGGGGTGCTGACGGTAGTGCTGACATGGCAGCTACGGCTGAATCGTTATGTGCCGCTTGCGTATTGGTTGACCGTGGTCGTGGTGAGCGTGGCCGGAACTCTATACACCGATATTCTCACCGACAGCCTGCCCGTGCCGCTGGCGGTGAGCACAACCGTGATGGCGGTTGTCCTGGCGGTGGTGTTCGGGATCTGGTTCGTGCGTGAACGTACGCTGTCGATCCACAGCATCGTCACGCTGCCGCGTGAGCTGTTCTACTGGCTGGCGGTGCTGGTCACCTTCGCTTTGGGTACGGCCGCCGGAGACTGGACCCTCGAGGCGACCGGGTGGGGGCCGGGCACCTCGGTGTTGCTGCCCGCAATCCTGATCGCAGCGGTCGCGCTGGGCTGGCGGCTCGGCGCGAACGCTGTCCTGTCGTTCTGGCTGGCCTACATTCTGACCCGCCCGCTGGGCGCCAACCTCGGTGACTGGCTCGCCTCCCCGACCGACCAGCACGGTCTCGGCGTCGGGACGGCGTGGACCAGCATCATCTTCCTGGCCGCAATCATGGCCACCATCGTCTACCTCACCATCACCCGAAGCGATGTGATCGACGCCGGTCCGTCCCCAGCGCCGGCCACCACGGCGCGACGCGAGCGGATCATGCTCGGTTTCTACCTGGTCGTGGCAGTTCTCGCCGGTGCGGTGGTCACATGGGCGAGCGCACAGCCCCACACCGCCCAAGCGGCCGCCTCCGACGAGGACGCCGCACCACCAGCAGCCGCACCAGCCGACCCCGCCCAGGTGCGCCGGCATTTCCCACCCGCTGACATCGACAAATTCGGAGTCATCGCCCACGACACACTGAACCTGGTACAGGCCGGCAGGCAGACCGATGCGAAGGCGCGCGTGAAAGACCTCGAAACAGCGTGGGATCAAGACCAGGACGTATTGCAGCCGATGGATGCGTCATCCTGGAAGAATCTCGACACCCGCATCGACGCGGTCCTCTCGGCGATACGCGCACCGCACCCAGACAGCGCAGCCGAGGTGCAGGCGCTGAATTCACTCATCACTGCACTGGAGTGACATCCCAGCGATTCCGGTGAAGCCCGGTAGCTCAGCGAAATCACAGCGACACGCGCGCAGGCTGGTGGGGCATCTGAAGGTATCGGACGTCGGGGACGATCTTCCTGACAGATAAGAGATGACACGATGAACTACGGAACGGCCCTTCGCCGGGAGGTACGGGAATCGGGGGTGACGCCGCTGATCGGCGTCTACGACATGTATTCGGCATCGCTTGCGGCACAACAGTTCAGCGGGATGTTCGTCTCGGGTTTCGGTTTCGCCGCCTCCTATTACGGGATGCCCGATATCGGGCTGATCGCCTGGTCGGACATGGTCGCATTCGTTCAACGACTACGACTGGCGTTTCCGGACCAGCATCTGCTCGTCGATATCGATGACGGCTACGGCGACCCCGAGGTGGCCGCCCAAGTCGCGGCAAACCTGGAACGAGTCGGGGCCTCGGGCGTGATTCTGGAGGATCAGAAGCGGCCGCGCCGCTGCGGCCACGCCGCCGGAAAACAAGTACTGCCGCTCGATGAGTACCTCACCAAACTCGACGCAGTACTTCAGGTGCGCACCGACCTGCTGGTGGTGGCGCGAACCGATGCGGTCGAGGAATGCGAGATGCTGCACCGAGCAGAGGCCCTGGCCGACACCGATGCCGACGTCGTGCTGGTCGACGGCGTCCGCTCAGCAGACCTCATCAGCAAGGCGCGTGCGCGGGTGGGCGCAAAACCGTTGCTGTTCAACCAAATAGCAGGCGGCGTGTCACCCCGGCTGTCGCTGTCCGAACTCGGCGAACTCGGCGTGAACGTCGCCATCTACTCCACGCCGTGCCTGTTCGCCGCCCACACCGCCATAGCGCAGACACTGCGCAATCTGCACGCCAACGACGGCCGACTCGACGACGACGGTGTCGGTGTCGCCGCATCCACCCGATTATTGGAACGCAATATGATCGCTCACCAACACGGCGACCAATTGATGCTGCTGGGCAACCAGAACTGAACCGGCCGCCTCATCTGCCACCGGGCCAGCCCGGTACGGACCTGAGCCCATCGGTCAACGATGACCCGCATTGCGGTGGTGATCTGGGTGCTCGTCATGGATGTGACTTTCGGGCAGTTGCCGAAATGGTGCTGTTCGCGCGATCAGTCATCGGGGGCCAGGGGGAGGCTGACGACGACGCGTGCCCCGCCATGGGGTGACCCACCGATGGTGACTGTGCCGTGGTGGGCGGCAACGATTTCGGCGACGATCGCCAACCCGAGCCCGGTGCCGCCGCTGTCCCGGCCACGATCGTCCTGCAGGCGGACGAACCGCTCGAAGACACGTTCACGTTCCGCGACCGGGATACCCGGTCCGTCGTCGTCGACAACCAGTTCCGCGCGCGTGGCTGTCTGCCTAGTGTGCAATTCGACGACCGAGCGGGAGTGAATAAATGCATTGCCGAGAAGGTTTCGCGCTACCCGCGTCAGCGACCGCGCGTCGCCGCGGAGTCTGACCGGGCGCAGGTCCGTGGTCACTCTCAGGTCATCGCGGCCCCGCACCGCCCCGAGTGCGATGGCGGCGACATCGTCCAGGTCGACGTCGGTGGCGTGGACGGTGAGACCGTTTTCGTCGGCCGCGGCCAGCGTCAGCAGGTCGTCGATGAGGTAGCGCATGCGTTCGGCCTCCGGGAGGAGCGTGTCGGCGGCGAGATCGGTGTCGAACGCGTGGGGATGGTCGCGGGCCAACTCCAGCCCCCCCAGCACGGTAGCCAGTGGGCTGCGCAGTTCGTGGGAGGCATCGGAGAGGAACCGGCGCTGGGCGCGGTGGCCGGCTTCGATGCGGCCGAGCATTTCGTTCATGGTGACAGCCAGCCGGGCGACCTCGTCGCGCGCGGCCGGCACGGGCACCCGTTCGGCCAGTTCGGTGCTGCCGATCCCCGCGACCCGGGACCGGATCGCCTCCACCGACCGCAGCGACCGACCAACCAGCGCATAGGTTGCCCCGGCAGCGACCACCACCACGACCGGGGCGCCGACGGCCAATGCGATCGCCACCTCCGCCATCGTGTCTTCCACCGATTCGATGTCGGCCGCCACCACCACCGTGACCGGCCCGGCCGGGGACTCGACCGGGCGTGCCGATAGCCGTAGATCGGAATCTCCACCCACCGACTGTCCGACAACGGTCTGCGCGTTCGGCGCCAGAGGCGCAGAGTCGCCGCCGGAGGATCGAAGGATCCGCCCGGACGGGTCGGTGATTTCGACGATCTCGACGTATCCGTTCGGTGCGAGCAGCGCCGGGTTCAGCGCCGCGGGTGCCGTAGTGCGCAGTTGCGCACTGATGTCATCGAGCCGAGCGGTGGCAGCAGCGTCCACGGTGCCGATCAGCGATCGATACAGCAGCCACAACATGATCCCGGCACCGAACCCGAGCACCACGGTGATGACCGCGGTGGTGACCAATGCCGAGCGAAGCCGCAAACCCCACCGCGACGGCGGCCACAACGGTTCCAAGCGCTCGCTGACCCCCAGTGGCCGCCGCATACCGACTCCGTCCGTCTTCGCTACACCGTGACCACATTGTGGGCGATCGACGCCCATGCTCGGCCATCGCTCTCAGCGTCATCACAGCCGGGCTCTGCCACTGTGGCCTCGACACCGCACCCGGTGTCGTCGATCGCCACGCCCGGTTCGTCCGTGATGGCGCGCCTCGACCGAACAGTCCCCGCAGAAAGCCCACCGTCGAATGCAACATGTGATCCTCACCTACGGACTTGTCGCCATCGTGGTGCTGATGGCGGCCGAATCGGCGTGTATCCCGATCCCATCGGAGGTGACGATGCTGCTCGGCGGTGCGCTGGCCGCCGGGGCGGTCGGGGATGCGCACCCCAATCTCGTCGCTGTGATCGTGGCCGGCACGCTCGGCAACGTGGCGGGCAGCTACCTCGCCTGGCTGGTCGGCCGCTGGGGTGGCCGCCCTGCCCTGCATCGGTGGGGCCGATACGTGCTGCTACGCACCGAAGAGGTCGATCGCGCGCAGGAGTGGTTCGACCGGCACGGGGGCGCGGCCGTATTCTGGGCCCGACTGCTACCCGGGATTCGCACATTCATCTCGCTGCCCGCCGGGATCGCCGAGATGCCCGGAACGCGGTTCGGGATCTACACCGTGGCCGGCTGCCTGCCGTGGACCGCGGCCCTCGCGATCGGCGGCTACTTCGCAGGCGCGAACTGGCAACATGTCGAAGACGTACTGCGCGGCCCGAGCTATGCCGTCGCGGCAGTCGTCGGTCTCGCGATCGTGACGACCGCGGTGTTGTATCTGCGACGGCGCTCACGCCGGCAAGCCGGTTCTGCCAGCTCCGTCGACGCCCAGCCGGACAGAACCAGCCGATGAGATCATCGGCGCCACGGCCTCTCAGCGATTCCACAGCCGCCTCGCGCCAGGGTGACGGCATGACCCCGATTACCCACGACCTGTTGTGGCTGCTACTCGACGACGACACCGGTCGGCTCGTGATCGACAGGCGTACCACCGGCCACGCATTAGCCGTCGCCGCTTCCGCCGAGAACCTTTGGCGCGCAACACAACCGCACCCGCGGACCGCGTCACCGCGGAGACTTCGCGAGAAGACACTGCTCGCACTCCACGCCACCCACCGAGTGCTCCCCCGCCGCACCAGATTCGGCGGCGTGATCTCCCGAACGACCTGGCCCACTACGGATCTGCTCGGCAAGCAGGAGCTGCGCCGCCCACTGCAGCGCGCACTGTTCGACACCCAACCCGCCGATGACGCGACCCGTGCGTTGATCGCGATCCTGCACGGCGTCGACGCCCTGGCCATCCAATGCCCGCGATGGTCACACCGCGAAACCAACTATTGGGCACGGCGATTCATCGCACAGCACGCCGACTGCACCCACCTCGCCGAATCGCTGGCACACGTCGAACGCGAGGCACTCGCCGACGCCCTCAGCTTCGGAACTCGCCCGTTGTTCGCCAACCCGCCGTTCGGGTCCGCGACTGGCATATCTGCGCAGAGACCTTCCGCTCCGACACCGGAGTGAGGGTTTCACAGCGTCCTCTCAGCAGCTGTGGTGCAGAATGCGCGACCGTATGCCCGCCTCGACGAAGGAAACGCCACGTCCATGACAGCGCAGACCGACAACGCGTTCACCCACTACAAACTGCCGCAGATCACGGTCATGTTCTGGGTCCTCAAGATCGCTGCTACCACCCTGGGCGAAACCGGTGGCGACATGATCTCGCAGACCTTGAAGCTCGGATACGTCGCGGCCACGGTGTTGTTCCTGGCGATCTTCGTGGTCAGCCTGCTCGCGCAACTGCGGGCCCGCCGCTTCCATCCCGCCCTGTATTGGACCGTGATCGCCGCGACCAGCACCGCGGGCACCACCATGTCGGACCTGATCAACCGCGGACCGGGTCACGACACCTCCACCGACGGCGGGCTCGGCTACGGCGCCGGCGCGGCCATACTCATCGCCGGACTCGCGATCGTGTTCATCATCTGGAAATTCAGCGGCCAAACCTACGACGTCACCAACATCACCACCTTCCGCGGTGAACTGCTGTACTGGGCGGCGATTCTGCTGTCGAACACCCTCGGAACCTCGACCGGCGATTTCCTGTCCGACAGCTCCGGCCTGGGCTACTGGGGCAGCGCCCTGCTGATCGGCGCGGTCATGGCCGCCATCCTGGCCGCGCACTACTTCACGAAAATCCCCGGCCCACTGCTGTTCTGGATCGCGTTCATCCTCACCCGCCCCCTCGGCGCCACCGGTGGCGACCTGTTGTCCAAACCCCGCACCTCCGGCGGGCTGGGCCTGGGGACCTACGGCACCTCCGCGGTCCTGCTCGCGATCCTGGTCCTGGGTATCGCCTTCACCCACTGGCAGCAACGCCGCGACCGGTCGGTCAACGAATTCGAACCGGTCCTCACCGCGGACGGTATACACACCCCGACAACCGGCCCGGAGCCGGTCGCCGAGCCGACAACGCACCAGCACCGATGATTGCGTTCGAGGTGGCGGGAGGCGGTTTCCGCGGGCTCGAGGACGGGCCCGCGGGGCTACTCTTCCCGAATGCGGTAGCCGACACCGCGGACGGTTTCGATGCTGCTGCGGCCGAACGGTGTGTCGATTTTGCGGCGTAGGTAACCGATGTAGATTTCGACGACGTTGGTGTCGCCGTCGTAGTGGGTGTCCCACACCGAACGCAGGATGTCGGTCTTGCTGACGACATGACCGGGATGGCGCATCAGATATTCGAGAACGGCGAATTCGCGTGGCGTGAGCTCGATGTGCTGCTCCCCACGATGCACACGGTGGCGGCCGGGATCCAACGACAGATCGCCGACGGTGATCACCGGCGGCCGTTCGGTGTTGCCCCGCCGTTGCAGCGCGCGCAGCCGGGCGGTCAACACGATGTGGGAGAACGGTTTGGTCAGGTAATCGTCGGCCCCCATGTCGAAGGCATCGACCATGTCGTAGTCGCCGTCCTTGGCCGACAGCATCAACACCGGTGTCCAGATGCGACGTCTCCGCAGTTCCCGCACGACCTCGTAGCCGTTGAGACCGGGCAGCATGATGTCGAGCACGATCACATCGAACCCCTCGTTCACGGCGAGATCGAGGCCCTCCACACCGTCATGGGCGACTGCCACGACGAACCCCTCCGCCCGCAATCTCCGACGTAAGGTTTCGGCCAGCGATATCTCGTCGTCGACCACGAGAACACGCACGACTCAGTTCCTTCCCTCGGCCCCTGCGCTTCCGGCGGACAGAGAAAGCTCACCCTGAACGGACTTCCGTTCAGCAGGGGCACCGTCGCGTTGCCGATCCGGCGCCGCGGTGGCCACGGTGCCTGCCGGCCGCCGCCACTGCCCACCAGCGGTCGTGGGAGACAACCAGACCAGCACTGTCGTCGCCGCCAGTGTGACACCCGTGCCGAGGACCGCGCCTCCGACCACATCGGTGAGCCAATGAACGCCCAGATACAACCGTGTGGCCGCGACCACGGCCACGATCACCGCGGCCGCGACACTCGCAAGCGCCGTGCGGCCACGCCCGGGCCGGGCCAGCACATAGAGGACCAGAACGGCACCGGCCAACGCCGTGGTGGCGGTGGTGTGACCGGACGGGAACGAGAAATCCGATTCGGCGGTCAAGTGCAGAACAGCCGGCGGTCGGGCCCGACCGACCACATCCTTGGTCACCGTGCTCACCACAGCCGCGAAACCGACTGTGCCGACGATGAATACAGCCGGAACAGCACTGCGTCTGCGCCAGGCGAATACCCCGGAAACAACGACCGCCACCGCAGCCACACCGACCGGACTACCGAGATCGGTGATCGCGCGCGCCAGCGCCGTCGCGGTGCCATTGCGGTGCTCGACGAACCACCGCAACGTACCCGCATCGGCACCGGTCACCCAACCAGACGCCGCGACCTGCACTCCCAGGACCACGAACAGCGCCGCAACCACCAACGCCCGCAAGGCCGACCACCCCACTCCTCCCCCCGACACCGACGAATCACCGCCCCGGCCGAACAGGATCGATACAACAAAGACCACCGTTCCAACAGCGGCCGCACCGATCGCGACTTCCATGCTCGACGATTCGGTGCTGATTTCCTCCACCACCCCGTGGACGACATCGATAATCGCAGACACATGCCCAGTGTCGCGAAACAACGCTGTGGAAACGCTGAGCGCCGCACAACCTGCCCCAGGCCTGCTGTATCGGGCTTTCGCCCGCCGCGCGGCTGAACGTACCCCGACAGCCTGGGCCCTCTACCCGGAGATACAGCGGGTACCGCCCAAGTTCCCGCTTCTGCAGGTAGCTGTCGGCCAGAGATGCTCTCGCCACCCCGACGACAAGCGACACCGCCCGTTGCGAGGCGAGCTCGACATCACACCGGCGGCAGAATGATCACGGTGAGCGTCGCGTCGCCCGGTGTGGGTTTGGCAGTGTTGTGCCTGGTGCTGGTTACGACGTCGGCAGCGGTGTACCGGCTCGCATATCTCGGCTCGACGCTGATTGTGCCCGGTGCAGCGGTTCGCGCGATCGTGCAACTGAGTGTGGTCGCGCTGGTGCTCGCCGCAGCCCTGCGCCATCTGTGGTCCTCGTTTCTGGTTCTGGGCGTGATGTTCGCGGCCGCGGTGTTCACCTCCGCTCGCCGAGCACGAGCCGGGCGCTCCGGAGCATGGCTGGCCGCAGCCCTGGCGACCGGATGGGCTGCCGTCCTCCCGGTGATGATCCTCAGCGGTGTCGTCCCCGTCGTAGGGCCCGCGGTCGTCCCTGTCGGTGGCATCATCCTCGGCGGCGCCATGACCGCGACCTCGCTGGCGGCACGCCGCGCGCTGGACGCCGTTCACGACCGGCGCGGGGAGATCGAGGCGGCCATGAGCCTGGGTTTCACCGACCGCCACGCCCGTCTGGAAATCATCCGATCCACCGCGGCCGACGCGCTGCTGCCCGGCGTCGACCAAACCCGCACCGTCGGACTGGTCACGCTGCCCGGCGCGTTCGTCGGGGTCCTCATCGCCAGCGGATCCGCGGCCCGCGCGGCCGCGGTTCAGATCCTCGTGCTCCTCGGCCTGCTCCTCGCACAATCCTGCGCGGTCGCGGTCACCATCGAACTGGTCGCCCACGGCCGAATCCGACGACCCTCACGCTGAGTTGCGTCAACCTCTCGGCAGGATCCAGCCCGGTACACGGTAAACGCCCGACAGGCGACATCTCAGCCACCAGTGACGTTCGCGGACACCGGACCGTCGCGTGCCGCGCAACAGTTTCACGACACCCCACGCTGAAGGGTCCGAGCGTCAATGGCTGTAGATCGTGCCGATGGCCGCGGTGGTGGGCTCCTGACTGCCGATAGTGCCGAAGGTCGAATCCAACCGCTCCGGATCGCAGTCGGTCGGCAGACCCGCAGCCGCGCGCGATCTAGAGGTCGATGACCACCTTGCCCCGAACGTGCCCTCCGGCCTGTAGTTCGGCCGCGCGGCGGATCTGCTCGATCGGGAAGCTCGCCGCGATCGGCACCCGCAGTCGCCCGGCCGCGACCAAGCCGACCAACTCCTCCACCGCACCGGCGGCGGCGTTGGCGCCGTTGGCTGAGGTGACGCCGTCGACTTGCGCGGCGATAAGGCTGATTCGGCTGTCGGGGACGCCGAGTTCCCTTGCGGCGTGCACGGTTTCAGTTCCGTGGAGATCGATCGCGGCGGTGACACCGCCGGGTGCGAGGGCGCGGACCCGGTCGGCCAGGCCGTCGCCGTAGGTGACCGGTTCGGCTCCGAGATCCCTCAGGAAATCGGCCGATGTCGCCGATCCAGTCCCGATCACCCGCGCTCCCGCCAGCCGGGCCAGCTGGACGGCGAACACCCCGACCCCGCCTCCCGCGCCGCCGATCAGCACCGTGTCTCCCGGGCCGGGCGCGACCACGGCGAGAGCCGCCGACGCCGTGCGGCCGGCGATCAACAGGGTGGCGGCGATGCGGTCGTCGACCTCGTCCGGGGTGTGGTGGGCCTCGTTCGCCGCGGTCGCTCCGGTCGCGTCGACCACCACGAAGCCGGCGACCGCGCGCGAGAGGGCACCCCCGAACACCCGGTCGCCGGGCGCGAAGCCGCTCACCCCCTCGCCGACCTGGTCGACCACTCCCGCGTAATCGGTCCCGAATCCCGCCGGAAGCCTCAAACCGAACCGGGCGGCAGTGTCCGCGTCGACGATCATCTTCCAATCCATCGGGTTCAGGCCGGCCGCGGTGACCCGCACGCGAACCTGCCCCGGACCGGTCGGCGGAGCCGGAATCTCACGGACTTCCAGGACTTCGGGGCCGCCGAACGACTCGAGCTGGACCGCCCTGCCCGTCAGCCGTCGATCGCTGTGTTCGTGCATGTATGCCTCTCTCATCGGGCCGAGGGAAGGTCTCGTCCGGACCGAAGAACGCACTGAAACGGACTATGCTCCGCTTACATGAACGACCGTACCATAAACGGAGCGTGATCCGCTTTGAGTGAATCGGAGACGCGCACGCCCCGCGCGGACGCAACCCGTAACCGTGACCAGTTGCTCGCGGTGGCGACCCGCATGTTCGCCTCGGGTGAGTCCGACGCGTCGCTCCGTGCGATCGCGCGCGAGGCCGGCGTCGGCATCGGCACGCTCTACCGGCACTTCCCGACCCGCGAGTCGCTGGTCGACGCGGTCTACCGCGGTCAGGTCGTGCGGCTGACGACCGGAGCCCGCGAACTGCTCGGTTACCGGCCCCCGGCCGCGGCGATGCGGCAGTGGATGGACTTGTTCGGGGACTGGGTCGCGACCAAGAACGGGATGCTCGACACATTGCTGGCGATGATCGAGTCGGGTGAGATCGCCCACGCGCAGACCCGAACCGAGCTGCTGGAGGCCATCACCATCATCCTCGACGCCGGGCACGCGGCGGGTGATCTTCGCCGCGACGTCACCGCCGAAGACATCGCCGCCTTCCTCGTCGGCATCTTCACCGTCGCTCCTCGACCCGACCATGAACCCACCGCCGATCGCCTACTCGACATCCTGATGGACGGCCTCCGGCCGACCTGAGCCCCGGACCTAGACAACCGACGCGGAGTGCCCGACACCCATCACGGCGCTAAGGATCTGTATGGATCCTTACCCGCACCTTGCGGCGGCGCCACAGATGGCGGCATGGTGCGCCGTATGCGAAGGATCGGGCCGTTCGCCGCCGCACTGATTGCCATGATGATCTGCGTGACGGCCGGATGCTCGAGCCACACACAGCAGAATGCCGCCGTGCGGCCCTCGGTCGATCCCAACCTGCTGGCCGGATGCGGCCCGCTGTCGGATCCGGTCATCGCCGCCACACTGCGCGTGCCCGCCGTGGAACCCGAGGGCGGCTCCACCATATGCGGGTGGCGCGCCGCCTACCCCGGCGCCGGCACGGCCGAGCTCACCTACGCGTGGCTGCGCGACGACACCCTCGCCCGCGACGTCGAGGTGGCCAACCAGCAGGGGTATCAGGTCGAGAAGGTGGTGATCAAACGCTTCGGCGGTATGTACTGGCGCACTCCCCGTGACCCCGGCAGCTGCGCGGTCACCGCCGCCGACACCGGCACTGTCACGTGGTGGGTCAACAATCGTGACCACACCGCCCGGCCCGATCCCTGCGCCGCGGCGATGAACCTGATGCAGGCCACCCTCTCGATCGACGGTGTCTGACAGGTCGACATGTCGATCGGATTTGTGACTCGCAGCGATAGGTGGCGGTGTCCTCGTGCGGTTGGATCGCGTTGGTGGTCGGCGTGCCTGGGTGATCAGCTGGGACCCTCGGCCCTGAATCCGTCGAAGAGGCGGCCGCCGAATGCGTTGAGTGCCTGCGTGACGATGTCAGCCATCGGTTCGATGGCACCGAGCGCAACTGACCGCACCCCGTGCGCCAGCGTCTGCGAGTAGTCCGTGCTGGTCTCTCGATCGAGGGAGCACAGCTCGCGGTGCAGCCATTTGCCACTGCCTGTCCAATGGCCGTGCCCGGTGAGTAGCAGGTCGGCGGTGGCTCGCCACAGGTTGACCGCGATCAGCAGGCGTTCGTTGTCGTCGTGGGAACCCGCGAGATCATCGAGTAGATCGGTGATTCCGTAACGAGCGGCTTGCATTTCCGCAGCGGTGAGCGGTTCCGGACCAGCGGCCAGTTGTGCTGCGCATCTTGCCCGCAGAGGTTCACCGCTGCCGTCGTTGTCGAGCAGGATGTGGCTCTGACCGATCAGCCGCAGGGTTGCCGGCCGCCTCGCCTTTCGCTCTATGGCGAGGAAATGCTCCATCGACGTTTCGGTTTGCACGAACAGCACTACCGGCCACTGGTGATAGATCAGCGACTCCCGGTAGGGCGCTGGTGGGCCCGCAAGCAGTACGGTGATGTCCAGATCCGATGTCGCCGTGGCGATCCCGAGCGCGGTGCTGCCACCCAGCCAAGCCGCCCGTGCCTGAGGGAACCACTCAACTCCATCGAACGCGTTAGTACACGCTCACCGGGGCCTCGGGTACAACTCGCGAGCCTGCTGGGTAACGCCACTGTTCCCCTGGTGTCCGGGCCCGTGTGGGCCACGAGACCCGAAAGGCAACACACCAGATATGCTCGTTCACAACGGCTTTCGACGCCGCAATCGCGGAGACGTGATCGGACCTACCGGTGCCGGTACTCTGCTGGTTTCCCTCCTGACAGTGGGAACAGCGTCTAGGACCCATAAGGCATCTCCGGCGGCATCACCGTGACCAGTCAGTGCCTCGCTGATCGGGCCGCAGAGGCACAACGCCTGACCGAATTCGAGAGTGCATCACTATCGACGCGCATTCTCTGCCATGGATGTGGACCAGAAGTCGATGATCTTGGCCGCTTGCTCCTGTGTGATAAGGCCTTGCTCGACCGCCGTGGCAGCGACACGCACGACCATCGACTGCTCGGGCCAGTTCCTGGCATCGAAGCCTGGCGTCTCGACCGGTTCGATTCCGACGTGACCATATTCCAAGACTTCGCCGGGCACTGAGGCGATGAGCGGCTCGCCCGACGACGATTCCACCGACAGCACGCTCACATCCACGTAATCCGTACGCACCTCCAATACCAGTGCATGACGTCCATGCAAGCAATGCGCATTTACACACGGGCCGCCGATGGTTACGCGGTCGCCGATTTCCAGCGGCCAACCGTGTCGATCCAGCACGATGTCTCCTTCTGCAATGAGAGTGAGCGGGCGGGTCGGCCGAACTCAGCCGACACTCGTCCGTCAGTCAAGGGGTTCGGCGCCTAGCGCCCATCGATGTAGCGGCCCGGCCGAACCGGCAGTTCGACAAGCGCACGGGTGATTACGCTGGATTGCCAGCACAGGTCGCCAGCCGGAACCGCCAGGTCCAGTTCCGGGAAGACAGCCAGCAGGCGGGCCACAGCGATGGACACCTCGGTTCTGGCCAGAGCCGCACCGACACATCGGTGGACTCCGTACCCGAAGGCGATGTGCCGGTTGTCCATTCGAGACACATCGAACCGATGCGGCCGGTCGAACTGTTCCGCATCGCGATCGGCTGCCGCCAACGACACGAGCACGATCTGGCCGCTGTCGATACGCTGGGACCCCAGAATCACTTGCGCTGTCGTGAAGCGGTAGGTCGCCATATGGACCGATCCCTCGAACCGCAATACCTCGTCGATGAACGGTCTGATCAGATAGTCGTCACGACGAAGATCCTCGAACAGCCCACGATCCCCGAGCAGGATACGAACGGCGTTGCCGATCATCCCGGCCGTCGTTTCCTGACTGCCGAGCAGCAGCGCGTTGACCATCGCGACGAGTTCGGACTCACTCAGGTGCCCCCCGTCGTCGGTCGCGGCGATCAGCTCGGCCAGCAGATCGGTGGCTTGTGCCCCGCTGCGGCGATTCTCCACCAGATCAGCCACATAACGCTGAAACTCCGCTGCCGCGGCGTACTTTTCGTCCACGCCAGCTGTTGACAGCTGGACGGTGAGCCAGGTCTGGAAGATCGTCCTGTCAGCGACCGGAACGCCGAGCAGTTGGCTGATCACCGAGATTGCCAGCGGTAGCGCGTAGGCCTCGATGAGATCGACTTCCGGCCGGCCCGCCATATCGGCGAGCAGTGCGTCCGCGATTTCGGCGACGCGGGGCGCGAGGTCTCGCACGGCGTTGCCGGACAATGCCTTCATTACAATGTTGCGCAGCCGTGTGTGCCTGGGCGGGTCTGCGTAGAGCATGTGGTCATTCACACGAGGGTCCAAGCGCAGGACCACGTTGCCGTTTCGCTGCGCCGTCTCTCCCGCCGGACCGTAAAGGTCCTTGCTCATCGTCGGATCCAACAGGACCTGCTTGGCCAGGTCGTAGTCGGTTATGAGCCACACGCGCATTCCGCTGGGAAACTCAACATGCTGTACCGGACCACGCCGATTCAGCTCGGCGTAGGTCGGGTAGGGGTTCTGAAAGAAGTCTTCGCCCAGTTTGTAGGGCGCATCGACCGTCACGATATTGCCTTTCGTCGCCTCGACCGTAGTTGGCGAGGCGGTCAGTTACGCCACTGTCGACTGATCGCGATCGGCCAGCTCGTCTGCGAATTTGTGCCAGCTCGAGGCACATTCACGCGCCACCTTGGAGACAAGATCGACACAGTGCGGTGGCACACTTGTCACCAGCTGCTCGCGGGCTTGAGCCTCCATCAACGGCCAGCTCAGCAATCGCAGCAGAACGCGTCCCGACTCGGTGAGCCGCAGGGACGGATCCTTCTGCAGTGTTCTGAGCAGGTCTCCCGCCGGCTCGGCGCCTGGACCGACGGCGCCCGAGGACTTGCGCGCGGTGCGTTTCACCTTGGCGGGGATCGGATCTTCGCCGCGTTCGATGCGAGCGCGGACGTCACGAACCGTCGCAGGGGAAACACCTGCTGCGGATGCGATCTCACGAAGTGAAGCGTCCGGTCGTTCCGCGAGAAGCCGACTCGCGGCGCGACGCCCCTCGCCGCTGTCGATCGGACGGACCTTACCATCTCGGCCGATTCGGCCCTGCTCCTGCGGCAGCGCGTCGTTCGTACATCGGCGCAGTGCCGCAATGGCTTTCGCCGACAAACCGGTACACACCGCCAACGCCCGATCCGACCAGTTCGGATGCGATTCGAGCAGCCGCCGCGCGGCCGCCGATCGATCGGCCACCGACAGCGGAAGGCCGTGAGACACGTTGGCTCGCACCGCGATTGCGAACGCATCCGAAACGGAGCCGTCGAAAAACGTGACTTCGATCCGGTGGTCACCGCGGAGTTCCGCAGCACGTAGGCGATGCATCCCATCGATCACACGCATCGTCTGACGGTGAACGATGATCGGAGGGAGCGGCACGTCCAGCGCGGCCAGCATTTTGATGTGTTCCGAATCCTCACCGCCAAGTCGAGGGGTATCCGCATGGCGGAGCTGTGCGATGTCAACTTCGATGGCATGCGCGAGCGTCACCCCCTCGCCCTCTCGCATGTCATCGCTATTACTAAATCTATCGATTTGACTCGCGATTCTGCGACCGATTTCACTCATAGCTCTAATTGTCCCCAATCCCCTTCATTCGACAATGAGCATGCAAGCCCAGGGAACAACCGACACCGTCGGGCAATGACCAGAAAATAAGTTAGCGTCAATGCAATCTCGAAATATCACCGAGCGAAACAATCGATTTCTTTCACCTTCTACTGTGAAGAAGACTGCTCCGTCGGCGATCCATTTCCTTCCCACCCCTACCACCCGGTCATGCGTTCGACTGCGTCGGTCGCGAACAAAGTCTAGAACATGTTCTACTAGTCCGTCCACATCGAGTGACACGATGCGGATTTCGGAGACTTCCCGTTACAGACACAAAGTACGTTGCACTGCAGGAAGTTTGGCGGATGGCCCGACATCAGCAGCCGCCGGCGCGGGCCCGTCACGCCACAACGAGTGAAACATGTTAACCAGAACTTCACCCGGCGGTGCCGTCGATTTGTCCGAAATGCGTTAGTCATGCCACCGATATGCGTTCCAGTTTTCTGGGCTCCTGCTCTGAATACGCTGCACGCGCGTGCAGCACCCGCCTGTTGTCGAGCACCAGGACCTGACCGACCTGCCATCGGTGGCGGTACACCACCTCCGGCCGGTTCAGCAGATCTGCCATTCTGGCGAATAGGGCAGTACTCTCCGCCGCGGTGTATCCGACCACGGCCGCGCCGAAATTCCGGTCTGGGTCCTCGGGGTAGCTAACACCGACGTACAGCGTGTCAGCACCGGTCACCGGATCGACCCGGATCGGGCACTCCACGGGGTTACCGGCCCCATCGGCAACGTAGAAGCCGGACACGTTCGACCAGTACTCGATCTCGATACTTCGCAGCTCGTCGACGAGTGCGGCCGGCGCCACATCGAAGAACGCCTCGCTCCGCGCGATCAGGGTCTCGCCGCCCCGGATAGGCGCCTCGAGGCATTCCATCCCGATGAAGCTCACGTCGGTCGCGTTCAAGATGGCGTCGGCATGCATCGGGATCGCGCCGGTGCGGAACTGCGAGTTCTCGGTACCGGCGCGTTCCTGCATGGTGAGTCTCGTCCCGAACTGGTACGGCACCGGTTCTCCGAGTGGAGCCATGATCTGTTCGAGCGAGAGCTGGTCACCGGAAACAGGTTCCATGATCGCGAACCCGAACCGCCGCAAGCATTCTCGATACGCATCGGGATCCCGCCTGGTGCAGCGGGCTTGCGCCGCGAGCTGTCCACCCCCGACTGTCATGTTCACTTGTCCTTCCTGTCCGCCGAACGGCACGCCGGGCTCACGCCGGCGATGTCAGATGGTGAGTTGTGTAGGCCACTGCGGCGGGTCCGAACTGGAGCGCGGCATGCGCGCCTGCCGTGTGGATGTCGCGCCACAGGCGCTGCAGCGGCTGAGATGTGCTGTGCCCGTTCGAACCCGATGTTCGCATGAGACGGTCCACGGCGTCGACGAGTAACTCTGCGGCGAACGCACAGTCACGGGTGTTCCGGACAACCTCGGTATCCGTCACGACCGGCGCGGTGTCGACGACCTCGATGATCCGATCCAGAATCAGCTCCGCCGCGTCGATCTCACTGGAACTGCGGCCGTAGACACCACTCAGATGTGCGCGTGCCGAGCCATCCGACGTGTGCAGTTTCGCTGCCGCGAAGCGCTCCCAATGCGCCAGCGCACCCCGCGCCGCGCCCAGCATGGGCAGGCAGAACACCAGGACGTTCACGGCGAGCATCGGCACAGCCCGTCCGTCGGAACCGACCGGAGGTTGCCGGACTTCGGTGATATCGGTGAACGGGAAACTCATCCACACCGGTACGAAGACCTGATCGATGCGGACCGTGTGGCTGCCGGTTGCCCGCATGCCGATGTCGTCCCAGGTGGATTCGACAGTCATCGCCGTGCGCGAGACGACGAAGATCCGCGTGACGGCGTCCCCGGCGACGCGCGCGGCAAGCAACGCCCAGTCGGCATATTCGGCCGTTGTGACCAACGGCCATGTTCCCGACAGCAGCCAGCCTCCGGTCACGGGCTCGGCCGTGCCCCGGGGCGCGAACCCGCCCACCACGAACGCATCCGGCCCGGTACTCCACACCTGGCGTTGTCCTTCGGGTGGAAGGTATCCAGCGGTACGTGCCATCAGCCCGGCCAGTACCGAACACCAGGCCGTAGCTGGACATTCGGCTCCGATGATCGACACCGCGGCCTTCAGGTCCGCGAACCCGCCCTCGGCCCCACCGAACCGGCGGGGCACGAAGTGGCGCGTGAAGCCGCTGGCCACCAGAGAACCGAGCACCTCGGGATGAGGACTTCTCCGCGCCTCCGCCGTGACCGCGTGGCGACCCGCGAGGGCAGCGACATGTTGGGCATTGTCCAGCAACGAGCTGCCGCCCACGACGGTCGTCACCGGCGCTCCCTGATCGGATCCTGTTCGGCGACACCGCAATCGAGCACGGCCTTCATCACCGATCCCGTCGTCTGGGCTGTTAATGCCTCGTCGATCTGACCGAGTCCGAACAGCGTGACCAGAGACGTCAGATCGAAACGCTCGGTGAGCATCGGCAGCAGCCGGAGGTACTCGACCAGGTGCGCTCCAGAGAAGGCCCACGAACCGAAGATGTCGAGCTGGCGATACACGATCTGATGCGGATTGAACGCGGCATCACCGGCATCGGTGTACTGGCCGACGATCAGCATCGCCCCTCCGCGCCTGGCATAGTCGATCCCTTCGCGGACGGCCGTGGGCACACCGGTGCACTCGATCACGAGATCCGCTCCCCCACCGCACAACCTCCGGACCTCGTCGGCGGCCGCGGCGCGGTCACCGGCATCGACGACATCGACATGGTGGTCGCCGATGCCCGCACGGGCCGCGAGTTCGAGGCGCCGTGCGGGCCCACCGGCGAGCACTACCGTCTCGGCACCCGAACACTGGGCGATTGCCGCCGCGGCAAGCCCCACCGGGCCGCTGCCTTGCACGACGACAACCTCACCCACACGGACCGGACGACGATCGAACAGGGCATGGACCATGGTGGGCCCCGCGCACGCGAACGCCATGGCGGCCAACGGGTCCACGGTATCCGGGACCTTGACGATCGTGGTCCCGTCCCGCAAGACGATGTGGTCGGCCCAGGATCCGAACAAGCCGGGAGCCACGCTGACCGGGCGATTGACACCGCAGGTCTGCCGTTGCGCGCACAGTGTCGGCTCGCGCAGGTCCCGGCAGGCCCGGCATCGCCCACACGAGATCGACGACGCCCACATCACGATGTCGCCGACGGTGAGTGCCGCGCCGTCGGAATCCGTTCCGGCGTGTGAACCCAGCTCGTGAATCCGGCCGAGTCCCTCGTGTCCGAGCACCAGCGGTGTCGGTATCGGCAGATGTCCGCGCTGCAGGTGGACGTCGGTGCCACAGATTCCCCCGTAGTCGCACGCGACGACGATGTCGGTCGGTCCGGCCTGCGGACGCGGGAACTCACGGACTACCGGGAGCGTCCCGAACTCTTCGAGCACAACGGCTTTCGACATCACCGTGCCACCTCCATTGTGTCGGCCGCCAGGGCACCGGTATCGCGCCCGACAATGTATTCAGGGCGCTGCGTCGTCGGCAGGTTGAGCCTGTGGTTGTAGGTGATGATCAGCAATCTCCGATCCAAGGGAGACATGTTCGTCGGCGAGGAGTGCACGATCTCCGGATGGAAGAAGACGACCGAGCCCGCCGGCGCCTGAACGCTGCGGATCCCGCGCTCGGCGATCAGCCCGGTCAGTTCGCGGGGTCCGAGTGCGATGTCCGCCGGGTCGAAATGCTGCCCGGGTGCTTCGCCGTCGCGGCGGAGTCCCGGTGTCAGTCCAGCTCGATGCGAGCCCGGGATGAAGTAGAGCGGGCCATTGTATTCGGTCGAATCATCCAGCAGGACAGCCGCATTCACCAATGTGGGCGCCGGTAGCCGATCCGCGATCTTCCAGGCCGGATAGTCCTGATGCCAATCCACCTTGTTGTTGCCGAGGCCCGACTTGACGTTGATTTTGAATTGGTAGACATAGACCTCGTCGCACTTCAACAACTGGTGTACCGGGCCCAGTAGCGTTGCCGAGCGCACCAGTGTGGCGAACGTGCGGTGGCGCAGGTGAGCCGCGTATACGGCGCCGCCTGTCACGGCCCCTTCCTCGGCTACCACGTGAGGTCCGTCGATGCGTAGATCCTCGGAGTATCCGCCGTTCAATTCCGCCACCTCAGCGGCGTCGAACACATCGGACAACACCAGGAATCCGTTGTCCTCGTACTGTTTCAGCTGTTCTCTGGTGAGTTCCATCATTCCCCTCATGATCGCGGCGCGGCGAAAATGTTCATCCGACACGGCTGGTGATTTCTGCCTCGAGCCGGGCAATGGTCACCGGCCGGGTAAAGAATCCTGAGGAATCGAATTCGATATCGAAGCGATTCTCGAGCGAGGACAGTACGCGAACCAAATTCACGGAATTCATTCCTGCGCCGATGAGATCGGATTCGAGATCAGCTCCCGAGAGGTGACATCCCCGGGCACCGAGTTCCTCGATGATGACCGCCACTACATCTGTCTTGTTCATTGAAGTCCGCTTTCGATGTGCCTCTGGATATGTCGCGAGTTGTCGTCGGTGAATACGTCGAAATGGTCACCGGTGAGATCTACACTCGTCACCGCGTCCGCCCACGCGCGCCAGGCGCCGCGGGCCGGCTCCGCCGGTCGCACACTCGCCCGGCACTCGACGACGGCAGCGGTCGTGCGACGCGGCTCCCACCGGCGCAGCAGCCGCATGTTCTGGCGATATACCGCGAACCTGTCGGCCAGCACGGGCTCGTCGGCCACCGTCTCCTCCGCGATGTCGATTCCACCCGCTTGGCGGATGTCCTCGGTGAACCCCGCGAGCAGCGTCGAATCGTCGTCGGAGGCGCTCCGGGCGGTATCGGTGGCAGGGGTGTCGATCAGCACGACGCGACTCACCGTCCCTGGCGGCAGTTGCGCCGCTGCCTCGAATGCCAGCGCGCCGCCGAACGACCAGCCGACCAGGACACAAGGGATTTCCTGCCGCCCGAGATCTACCGGTAAGGCGCGTGTGCACGCGGTAGCCAGATCGGCCAGCGTGAGTGCGCCCGAGGAGCCGAGCGGCCGGTCCATGCCGATGATGTGGATATCGATGTCTCGTGGCAGCCTCCGCACCAGGTCGGAGTAGCAGGACACTCCGCCGCCGACAGGGGGGAAGAAGATCACCCGGCCGCGTGGATCGGCGACCACACGAGGCGTGAGCACCCAGACCTCGCGCGCACCGCTACCGTTCTGCGCCTCGCGGCACATCCGCCCCAGGCCATGCACTGTGGGATCGGTAAGAAACTTCCCGAAAGCCACCTCATAGCCCAGAGCGCTGCGCAGCAGCGACAGCAACCGGATCGCTTCGAAAGAGTTGCCGCCCGCGTCGAAGAAGTTCTCGCCACCTGCGGGTTTCCCCAGGACGCGGGTCCAGCAACCCGCTACCTCTTGCGTGTGGACATCCGCCGGGCCCGGCTCGGCGTCAGCGATGGCCTTTGCCGCCGGCGCCAGCGCGACCAGACGCGCGCGATCGACTTTTCCGTTGCCGGTCAGCGGGATCCGATCCAATGCCACCACGCTGCGCGGAACCATATAGGAAGGCAAATCATTACGCAGTTCCGACACCAGTTGTTCGGCCCATTGCGCGGGTGCGGTGGCGGACAAGGTCACGAAAGCGAGCACGCCCTGCCCGTCACCTGAGACGGCCGTGGCGACATCGTGCACGTAATCCTTCGCCGCGACCAGCGATTCGATCTCCCCGAGTTCCACCCGGTGTCCGCCGATTTTCACCTGACTGTCGGTACGCCCCAGGAACTCGACCACGCCGTCGCCGTCGCGCCGGCCACGATCGCCAGTGCGATACATCCAGCCATAGCGGGGATGATCGACGAAGGCTCGCGATGTCTTCTCGTCGTCGTTCACATAACCGTCGGCAACTCCGGCGCCGGCGATGTGGATCTCACCGATGTGCCACGGTTCGCATTCGTCACCGTGCTCGTCCAGAACGAGAACGTGCTGGCGCGGCAACGCCTTTCCGTACGGGATCGACCTGCCCCGGCAGTCGTCTGGAACGACTCGATGACCGATCGACCAGATCGATCCTTCGGTCGCGCCGCCCAGGCTGATCACCTCGGCCTCGGGCGCAAGCTCGGTGAGCGCGTTCGGCAGCGTCAGCGGAATCCAGTCGCCACTGAGCAGGAACGCGCGGAGGCAGGCATGGCTACCGCCCTCTTCGGCCAGCAGGGTGGCCAGGGCCGGGGCGGAATTCCATACTGTCACTCCATGTTCCACGATGATGTCGACCCAGGCCGCGGGATCCTTCGCGGTCTTCTCCGACAACAGAACCAGGGTGGCGCCGGTCAGAAGTGGGCCGAATATGTCGTAGACCGAGAGATCGAATCCGATGGACGACACCCCCAGCACGGCGTCGTTCGGCGACATTCCCAGCATGTCGTTGACCGCGTCCACGGTGTTGAGCACCGCGTCATGCCGGATAACCACGCCCTTGGGTTCACCGGTCGATCCCGATGTGAAGATCACGTAGGCGACCGGGCCGCAGTCACGGCGGACGATCGGTGTGCTGCAGCCCTGCGGCGCGACCTGTATCGGAGTGACCCCTCGATCACGCCACCGGCCGTCGACTGCGTGGTCACCGGCAGTGACGGCGAACCCAATCTCGGCCTGTGTGGTGATCCGGCTCAACCGTCCGTCCGGCACCGCGACATCGAGTGGAACATAGACACACCCCGCCAGCAGAGCACCCAAAATCGCGATCACCTGTCCCCGACCGCGCGGCACATGAATCGCGACCCGGTCGCCAACGCTCGCGCCACAGTTGATCAACTGCGACGCAACCTCCGATGCCGCCAGCGCCAGCATTCGATAGCTGAGGACACCCGCCTCGTCTCGAAGTGCGGGGGCATCGGGTGTCCGCGCTACGGTGTCCAACACGCGATCGGCCAGCGACGAGGCTGCCCCGATCGGATGTGCTGCCTCGCAGGTGCCTGCCGATACCTGCTCGCGGACAGCGTCCCAGGACGCAGAACCCGCGGACAGGTCCTCGACCAGCCGTTCGTACCGATCGACGAACGACTCGACGAATCCGGTATCGAATGCGTCAGTGCGCCAATCGAATCCCAGCCGGATGGTGCCATCGGAGTCCAGGATGACCTGGTGATCCAGCAGAACCTGCGGAACCCGCAATTGAACGCTGTCCCAGTCCCGGCGAAGACCACGTCCGGCCTCAGCGGCGCTGTCGACCTCGACCGCGGTGAACGCAAACGGATAGGCCAGACGCCGCTGCGCGGTCCCGGAATCGGCAAGCCGGGCGATCTCAGGGCCACTGAGCGAACTGTGCAAAGACTGCTCGAGAAAGCCGCTCTGGATCTCCTTGGCGAACGCGACAAATGATCGCCCAGCCCGCGACGGGACGGGAAGGGGCATCGTGGCACCGAAATTTCCCAGCGCATCGTCCGCGTCGAACCGATGCCGTTGCGACTGCAGAACGGTGATCGTATGTGCGGCACCGCCTCCCACCGCTGAGAGAAGTCCGCAGTACACCGACAGGTAGACCATCGGCACCGTGAGCCCGTGGTGTCGCGCCCGCACGGCGACAGCGTTCGCCTCGTCCGGCCGTATCCGAACCAGACGGTGGCTCATTCGGCGCGTAGATTGCCGCCAGCCCGGGCGAAGCGGCACCTCGGCAGCCGGGGGCAGATCCGACACCCGGCGATGCCAGTACCGCACATCGCGCCGCGTCGGTTCCTCCGCGCCGTATGCGGCCGACCGCGGGTCCGTGCCAGCGGAGTCCGGGGAAACCAGGCCTTCGAGAAAGCGGCTCAACGACGCACCATCCATCAGCCACATGGCATATACGACGTGCAGTCGCGCGCGGCCCGGCCCGTTCACCACGGCAACACGGATCTGGGGCCAAGAATCGAAATCGAAGCCATCGGAACGAAATTCGTCCGCGATCGCCGCATCGACGGAGTCGAAGCCGTCCGCCGGCGTGTTCCGGATCTCCACGCCGATTCGCGCATCCGGCTCGGCGGGCGTGGGGGTGAGGTCGGTTCCGATCCGGGTCCGTAACGCCGGGTCTGCGGCGACCATGGCGTCGAGCCCCGCCTGGATGTGTTCGACGCGGGCGGGCTCGATGTCGCAGGCCAGGTAGTACCGCGCCGGACTGCGGAGCTCCAATCCTTCCTGGTCGCCCACGAGATAGGCCCGTTGCATCGGACCGAGCCGGATATTCGGTGACAGCTCGGGGGTGAATACGCCGCGAGGGAATGCGACCGAGCCTCTGCTCGCGCCGGACACGGTGGTCACCGGCATCAACTCCTTGAAAGGTTATGGAAGTGCGACGCCGCCGGTGCTTGCGTGGCGGCCGATGTCACGTCGGCCCAGCCGCTCCGAACGGTTCGCAATAGGAGGGAATGGATTCGATCCACCAAGTCGGCCCCCTGTCCGGCGAGACCCAGGCGGTAGTAGTAGCTGAGGACCATCTCCGGTCCGGAGGTCTGCAGCTCTCCCTGGAGTTGGTAGCGCAGCGACCTTCCCAGAGCTCTCGGAGTCCAGGCGCCGAGGTCGCGAGGCCGCAGGCCGCGACCGGCGGGGCGCTGGTTGAACAGAACGGTTGACAGGGGGTAGCCATCGGACTCGCCCAGGCCCAGTTCGGTGACTCGTTGGTCGAATTCCCATTCACTGTTGGCCGTGCCCGAGGCGATCTGCTCGGCGAAGGCGACGGCGTTGCCGGGTAGGGAACCGGTGCCAGCCCCCCGGACGACCAGTTGGGTCATGAACATCCCAACCGCGGCGGAGCCCGCCGTCCCCCGAATTTGGCTGGGAACGACCATCGTCAGCCGATCCAGATCGAAAGTCCGGGCAACGGCGATCTCAAAGGCAGCCATCACCACGGCGAACGAGGAGATTCCCAGCGTGTGTGCGAGATCGTGCACCACACGCGAGCAGACAGCGCCCAGAGGCAGCGAGTGCAATAGCCCTTGGTTCGCGTCGGCGTTCGCGCTTTCGGGGAGCCGGACCTCTCGCACGCCGCGCAGCAGCGTCCGCCAATATTCCGCCGCTCGCGGCGGGTCGTCGGGCCGCACGGTCGCGAGACAGTACTCGCGGTAACTGCCAGGGTGCCGAGCCAGGTCGCCGGCGCGATCCGACAGCAGGGCATGCAACTCCGTGGCGAGCACATCCATGCCGAGGCCGTCCACGAAAAGGTGATGGGCGACCAGCACGATCGAACAGTCCCTGGCAGCGCTCACGAGGCCGATGCGCAACGGCGGCGGAGCTGTGGGGTCGATCAGAGCCGATACGAGTTCCGTTCGCAGAGCCTGAACGCCAGCGGCGAACGCGTTCGTACCCGCAGTGTCCGCGATGTCGGCGACCACCGTGATGGGCAGAAGATCGCCTGCGTCAGTGAAGGTCTGCTCCTGCCAATCCTCGGTCAAGGCGAGTCCGAGCGCATCGTGTCGCGCGAGCAGCCGCCCGACAGCCCGGTCGAGTTCCCGTCGTGTGATGCTCCGCTCCAGCTTGATTTCGCGGGAAAGGTTGCACCAGTTGGCGTTACCTTCGCGCATACACACCCACATGAACGCCCGCTGGCGCGTCGACAGCGGAAAGGCGGCACGTAAATCCGTGTACGCCTCAGCACTTTCCGCGCCGGTGTCATCGCCGGTGTTGGCCGCCAAAACTTCGACCGCGCCGATGAGCGTGGCAGCGTCGCGAAAACCGAAACACTGTTGAACCGACAGCGCTGTACCGTAGACCCGGTTGAGGGCGGTGACGGCGTCGAGCATTTCCAGCGAGGAGATGCCCGCGTCCGCGAATCCGGCCGTCACGGAGTCGAGATGAAGCAGTTCGAGCACGGTCTGCGGTACCCCCGCGGAAGTCGCTTCCCCGCACTGTGATTCGTCGACCTCATTGCTCAGTGACTCCAGCAGTGCCCGCCGGTCGACTTTGCCGCTGCGCAGCAACGGAAGCACGGTGCGGAAGTGAAGTACCGGCCGCGGAAGCCGCAGCGTGGCGATCAGCGAATGCGCGTTGCCAGTGACCCGATGGCGTTCGTGCTCCGGCGAGGCCAGTTCGATGAACGCTTGCGGGCCGCCCCTGTCCACCACCACACATCGACGTACAGCGGGCATCGCCTCGAGCGCATCGGCGAACCCACGATAGGAGACTCGCTTGCCGCCGAATTTGATGTCGTCCCGGGTCCGCCCTGTGATCACCCAGTCACCTGTGCCGATGCGGAAGCCGGAATCTCCTGTCCGCAACGGGTTGTCGACCGCGACAACGGTGTGCACGCCCGGACGAGCGGCTACCGGGGCGGCCAGCACTCCCAGCGCGGGCGATTGCGACCACAACAGTATTTCCCCCTCACCGGACATCGATACCTCGACACCAGGGCGCGGAATGCCCACAGGAATGGCGGAATCGCCTGCGCGGATGAATGTTTGCACATTGCGCCGGTACAGCTGCGCCAGCGTCGCCTCCGTCTGCCCGTACAGGTTCACGATTTCGGCATGGGGCGCGATGTCCGACCAACGACCGGCCACCTGCCGGCCGAGTACTTCTCCGGCGAAGAAGATCAGCCGGACCCGATCGAGTGTCCCGGCCGCGAGTGCGGGCTCGGCAGCCAGCCGCGCGGCGATCGAGGGCACCAGGAACAGGACGGTAGGACGAGTTGCACTCACGTGCCGCGCCAGGGCCGGCATGTCCAGCTGGACGTCGACCGGCGGCAGAATCACGGTCCCGGCGCTGCGGAGGATGCTCAGGATTTCGCGCAGGGACGGATCGAAATTCACGCGGGTGAGGGCGGCACATCGGTCGCTGGCCACGAGTGCAAACTCCCGCTGGAACCAGTCCAGGAAACTCGACAGCCCCGCACGGCTGCCCACGATCGCCTTCGGCTCACCGGTCGATCCCGAGGTCGGGATCACATAGCCGGTGTCGGGATCATCGAATTTCCGGCGCTGCCTCGTGGACCCGTCACCGGCCGAGGCCACCACCACCGTACCGAGGGCCGCATCGAGTACGAATTCCGCTACGCCCGAGTCGATTCCACGCAGGTGCTCCACCGGGGTAGCGTCGTTGCTGATCACCACGTCGGGACGGATTCGCGAGGCCATCCAATGGGATTGCCCCGCCGACAATCCCGCATCGACCGGGACGGGTACCGCACCAGCTCGCCACACGGCCAAGAGCGCAACCACGTAGCCCGGACTCGCAGGCCCGACCACGAACGCGGGCGAACCGGTTTCGCACACCGCCGACAGACTTTCCGCCAGTGCCGCCACGGCCTCGTCGAGCTGCGCGTAGGTCAGGTGGAGCCCGCACCATTCCAGGGCCACGTCACCACCTTGGCGCGAACCGCCCATCGCATCCCATGCCGTCTGCACCGTGGTCACCGCGCACCCCGTCCCGCGGCCGCGGTTCCGTCGGTGAGCAGTCTCTTCACGGCGTCGTAGTCGATTTTGCCGATCGGAGTTCGTGGAATCGATTCCACGACTCGGTAAAGCTGCGGTGCCTGATACGGCAGCAACGCCGACGACGTATTCCGCCGGATGTCGGCGATATCCCACCGAGACTCGGTCACCACAAGCGCGGCGACCTGCTCATCGTCACCGTCCGGGATTCCCGCGACGGCACAATCGACGACACCGGGGCAACGGCGCAATACAGATTCCACATCGACCGGCGCGACCTTGTTACCGGAGACGTTGATGAAGCTCGACAATCGCCCCCGCACGAACCAGCCGCCGGGCCGGGCCTCGACCAGATCGCGGGTCCGCAGCCAGCCGTTCACGAACATGGCCGCCGTGGCCGGCTCGTCGCGGTAGTAGCCACGCGCCAGTGACGGTGCGCGCACGTACAACTCGCACAGTTCCACCTCGCCGGCACGGACCGCCGACGGCTCCAGGCGCCACTCGATCCCCTTCATCGGTGTACCAACGGTTCCGCCCCCGGCGCACGCGGAGTCGTAGGTGATCGCGCCGATCTCCGACAGTCCGTACACCTGACGCAAAGACAGCCCGAACCGGGAACGTACAAGGTCCTGTGTCTCCGCACTGATCGGCGCACTTCCGGTGATTGCGATCCTCAGCGTCGCGAGTTGGGCGGGTTCGACTCCTCGAGTAGCCGCGAGCATGTGATACATCACCGGCAACCCGCTGATGAACGTCACCGAGTGCTCCTCGATCATCCGCGCCAGGCCGCGTCCGGTGAGGTGTGCGCCGCGCGCGAAGACCACCGTGGCCCCGCTCAACAATGCCGGCAAAGTGAGGATGTCGATTCCGTGGCAGTGCCACAAAGGCAGGGCACACAACACGACATCTGTCTGTCCCAGCGCCATCTCCGCGGACCACGATCGAACCCGGGCTGCGATGGCCCGCTGGCTCAGGACGATGCCCTTCGGCTCACCGGTCGATCCCGAGGTGCAATGGATCACGAAGTCGTCCGCGGCGTAATCCGACACCCGGCCCGTGGCCTCCGTCCGGTTCCCGGGCTCGACTACGATCGAACCCGGACGGCTCGCCCGATCCGACACCAGCGCGTCGATGTCGAATTTCGTTACCCTGTGCGCTTTTTCACTCTCGCTGAGCCTGGAGTCGAGCAAGACGACAATCTTCTTCAGTTTCGCGGCCGCGAAATAGACCGACACGAGGGTGAAGGGATCGTCCACGGCGAGACCGAGCACGCGAGCACCCGCCGCGTCGATTCGAAGTTGTTCGGCGACGGTGTCCGCGGCAGTTACCAGCTGTGCGTACGACGACCGCGCACCGTCGTAGCCGACCACCGCCACGGCCGCCGGCGACTTTGCGGCGAGCTCCCGCACTGCGGAGTACAGACAGTCGTGCTCGGTGACTTCGCTTTCGGTGACTTCGACCATCGCGATGATGCCCGCTCCTATGAAGTGGCGCTGATCGTCTCGTCGGCAGCCAGGCCGAGCACATTGTTGAAGTGTTTGTGCATTGCCTTGGCCCGGAACGCATGCCGGTGCACTGCCTTCGAGGCCTCACGGGTGTCTTCGAGTGCGGAACGCAGGCGGTCGGTGAGGACCTGCTTCGTCGCCGAGAAGCCCTCGCGCGGGTATCGGCCGAGCCGGACTGCCCGCTCCACCGCACGATCGACCAGGAAGTCCGGTTCGCAGATCTCGTCCACCATCCGCAGACTCAGGGCCGTGTCCGCCGCGATCGGCCGGCACGACATGACGATGTGCCGCGACACGTCGTAGCCCACCGTCGTTGCGAAGATCGTGGCGCCGACCGACGCCCCGATTCCGTGTTCGAGCTCCGGCATGAACATGTCGGCGCGCGTCGACATGATCCGCCAGTCGAACATCATGGCCAGCTGGAATCCGAGGCCGACGGCGTGGTGGTCGATGGCGGCGACCGTCGGCTTCGCCACGTCGAGGGTCGCCAAATACAGATTCGTGCACCAGTCGATCAAGTCGTCGACCGCGTCATCGGTAGCCACCTCTCGGACCTCGTTGAAGTCACCTCCGGCGCTGAAACAGCGGTTCCGGCCACCGGTGACGACGATGGCCGACACGGTGTCGTCCGCGTCGGCTTCCCGCAGGGCCGCCTTGATGGTCTCCGCGAACTCACGACCGACCGGATTTGTCGGCTTCTCATGGTCCAGCGTGACGATTCGCACACCGTCGACGTCGTCGATCATCACTTTCGACATGGTCGTATTCCCTTCATCACAAGAAAAATGGCCGCATCCGAGGAATTCGGATATTCGGAGATTTGAAAGTCGGGCCCGCACCGAGACCGCAGTGGAATCGATTTCGCATGGCAACAACCCGCTCGGCATCCAGTCTGTCAAATCCGGACCAGATGTCAATGGGTCCTATTTGCTTGCAGCACAACAGGATTGAACGAGTTACGATAGTCTTCGACCGCCGCATCCAGACACTTGTCATAGTCGACGTGCCCTCCTGGTGAATCGATGAGGGCATTCACCATTTCGACCTCCAATTGGGCGTAGAAGTGCTCCACGTCAACGGAATCGACACCGATGCGTCGGGCGATGACATCGTCGAGATTGCGCTCCACACCGCTGCCGTGATGCAGCGCCCGCTTGGGACGCCAGGCGATCCCCTGTGGCAGAAGATCTTCCGCGGCGGCGCGCACGTGCCCCTTTTCCCGGTTCCCGTACCGCATCGACTCCGGCGCGGTATCCAGGGCCGCCTGCACCACATCGGTTGTCCAGAACATATGAGTCTGCGAATAGCCGTGTGCGGCGGCCGCGATGCCGGAGAACTCCCCCGCGCACGCCGCATCCGCCAGTCGGCCCGCGACTGCGGCAGCGATGTCGTCCACTTCGTGAGAGTCCACGCGCAGACCCGAATTGATCAGATCGGCTCCGTAACCGGTCAGCACGACTCCCGGGGCGATACGTCCCTGCCGGTAGACACTGACCAAACCGACAGCGCCGGCGGCGGTTTCGCGGGACGGCCGGCCAAGCATTCGAATCGTCTCCGGCAGCGCCGCGAACAGCTCGTCCTCCGACAGTTCGATCCGCTCGAGCGCAACGCCGAGGAACTCCGCCAGTTCGCCCGCTTCGTTGTACTCGTTCCCGAATCGGGTGCCCAAGGTCGCGAGCCCGCCGAGCACTCCTTCCTGTTTCGCCAGTGCGGCAACCAGACCCGAGTCGACCCCGCCGGACACGACGACGGTTGCCGGTTCACCGACGGCGGCCACCGCGGCGCGCAGCACCCGGATCTGCCGTCGTCCCGCCTCAACGGGGCTCTCGCGGAGCCGAGCGGCGGGTTGCCACGTGTGGCGGGTCCGCGACGAGAGACCGAACACGGTCTCGCCGGGCCGGCGGCCGAAGACCACATCCAGGCCGCCTCCGATCTGGCGAATCTCACGCCGAACATCCCCGACCTGTGCTCGGCGATCGGATCGTCGGCCTGCCTCGGAGATCACACGCGCGATGATCGCCAGAGGGTCGGTGCCGACCAGGAAGCGTTGTCCGCCCGGCTCTTCCCAGTAGTAGACGGCGGTCGAGTTCTGCCTGCTGGTCCGCACGACCAGCTGCTCCCTGGTCCATTCGATCGAGTTGCATCCGCCGGGGTCGACGCGTGCCAGTCCCGATTCGTGGCCGAATGCCTCCACGACAACCCGGCCGGCCGTCGGTGATTCCGGAACGCCGTCGACATCGACCGTGATTCCTTCGTGCCCGGATCCGATCCCGATCAGTATCGAAGGGTGGTAACCCGTGAGTGTCATATCTTCTCCGCTCCCGTCTTCTCCGCTCCCGCCGATCCCGGCATCATCCGACCGACAGGCGAATCAGCTTGCGCGCCTGCCCCGGGAAGGGCGCGCGCCCGTGGACGACGCGCCGATTGTCGAGCACCATCACCTCGCCGACGGTCCACCGATGTGCGTAGAGGACCTCAGGAAGGCGCAGCGCCGCGTCCAGCCTGCAAAGCAGGTCAGCGTTCTGCGCCTGCGAATAGCCCGGAACCACGACATCGTGTGTGCGCATGGGATCCTCGGGATCGGACAGACCGACGACGATCGTCGTCTCACCGGTTTCGGGGTCTATGCGAAGCGGCGCCTCGCGCGGATGATCGCCCTCCGGCCGGTCCCGGTAATAGTCGGCGACACGGTTCCGGTACTCGAAAACGATGTCGCGCATCTCCTCGAGGAGATCGCGCGGCGCGTGCTCGAGGAACATCGCGGAGCTGGCGATCAGGGTTTCGCCGCCGACCGCGGGAGCGATGGCACATTTCATTCCGATGTAGCGAACGGGCGGGCCGGCGTTGAGCAGCGCATCGGTGTGCAGCGGCATACCAGCCGTACTGAACTGCAGATTCTTCGAATTCTCCTGAGGTTCGATGGCGAGTTTGGTGCCGTAGTTGTACTCGACCGGTTCCCCCAAGGGGGCCATGACGGTCTCCAGATCGAGGTCGTCGCCGCCCGGCGTCAGAACCGCGAAGCCGTAGCTGTCGATCCTGTCTCGAAGTTGATCGTGCTCGGCTGGGGCGCACACCGCTCGGCGAGCGATGAGCTGCATTTTTGTTTCGCTATCCATTTCCATCCATAGTCGAGTCGAAAAGAATTGCGGTGTGTGTCGGAGCGGGGGCTCAGCTTCGCGGTTCGAGCACCGCGAAACCGTCCGCCGCGCAGATATCTTTCGGATGCACGATCAGCGGATTGAGGTCGAGCGCACCGATCTCCGGGTAGTGCGTGCCGATGGCCCCGAGCGCCAGCAGGATGCCGGCCAGCAGTTCGCGGTGCGTATCGGTCAATCCCCGACTGCCACCGACCAATCGGCCGCCCGCCAACGATCGGATCGCATGATCCGCAGCGTCGCGGGAGAACGGAACGCGCAGCAGTTCGGTCGTGGCGATGACCTCTGCCGAGACCCCGCCGAGTCCGATGGAGACCACCGCGCCGAACGTCGGATCTCGGTGGAACCCGGCAATGAGTTCGTGGCTTCCCCCGGTGAGCATTTCCTGCACCAGCACACCACCAAATTCCGTGTTCGGCGCGTGCTGTCGTAGCGAGTCGTGTATCTCGTCGAAGGCCGCCGATACGGCCGCTGCGTCGGGCAGCGCCAATCGGACACCGTCGATATCGGATTTGTGGGCGATGCCATCCGCGACCAGCTTGAGCACCACTGGATATCCGAGCTGTTGTGCGGCGGCCAGGGCCTCGGATCGGGTGCGCGCGAGCAGATCGTGAGTCGTCGCGATTCCATAACGGCGGACGAGCTGCTTGGTCCTGTCTTCGCCGAGGGTGCCCGCCTGCCGGTCTGCGGGCGTGATCTCGAAGCTGTCGCGGGTGATCGGTTCGGCAGCAACCTTTTCCGCCGAATCCGGCCGCACCCGGTTACGGTCGGCGAGAGCAGCCAGGGCGAGACCGATCTGCGCCGCGTCGGTGTAGGCCGGCACATCGGCCTGCCCGAGCTCGCCGGGTATCAGGGTCGACAGTACGGCCACAGGTTTGGGGCTCCGGCCCGCTGTGTCGATCAGCCAGTCCAGGTCGGCACCGGGCCAGGCGACCGTCACGGCCATGTCGACGTCGTCGGAATCCATCAACGTGCGGAACGCGTCCACGTAGCAGGACGGATCGGCGGCCATATTCGCCGTTGTATCAATCGGATTCGATGTTGCCCCGTAGAACGGGAGGGGCATTCGATTCCGGATCCGGGCCTGCACCCCGGGTGAGAGTTCAGGCAGGGTCAGCCCCGCGCTCTCGATCGCATCCGCGAGCAGGACTCCTGTCCCCCCGGAGGGGGTGAGAACGCCGACCCTCCGGCCGTTACTCCGCTTGCCGGTCTGAAACATCCGACCGATATCGAGGAGCTCCGTCACAGAGCTGACGCACCGCACCCCGAACTGGGTGCACACGGCCTCCAGCACCCGGGCGGATCCGCTGATCGACGCTGTGTGACTCAGCACCGCCCGGGTGGCTCCGGCCGTCCGGCCGCCGTGCAGAAGAACGATCGGTTTATCGAGTTCGGCGGCCACGCGAGCCGCCTCGAGAAACCTCTCCGGAGCCCGGATGGACTCGCAGAAGACGAGAATCGTGCGCACTTCCGCGCGGCCCGCCAGGTACAGGATCGTATCCGAAACGTCCACATCGGCCTCGTTCCCGGTGCTGGCCAACCAGCCGAATCGGACACCGGCGCCCGCCGCCTGCGCGGCGATGTGCGACAGCAGGCCACCGCTCTGCGAGACGATGGCTACCGGGCCCGGTTCCGCCGGAAGTAGCCGGGTGTCGAAGGCGAAAGTGGCGTGCACGCGATCGAATGGGTTGACGAACCCGATGCAATTGGGGCCGAGCACTCTGATGCCGAAATCTGCTGCCACCGTGAGGAGTTGATTCTGCCACTCTCGGCCTTGCGGCCCTGCTTCGGCGAATCCGGACGAAACGATCAATGCGGCTCGGGCACCGCCGGCGGCGGCCTCGGCGAGGGCGGGCACCACACTGTCGGCGCCTACGGCGATCACGGCCAGATCGACGTCGGCGGGGACGGCGCCCATGCTCCCGTAGGCCGGGACGCCGCCGAGTTCGGGGGCACTCGGATGAATGGGGAAAACCGGCGAAACACGTTCCGCGCGAAGGAGATTGTGCAGTATCTGCGATCCGGCGTTTCCCCGACGCAGGGCACGGCCATGGTTGCTGGACGCCCCGATCACCGCCACGTTGCGCGGACAGAACAGGGCGGTCAGATCGGATTCCTCGAAGTACTCCCGGGTCATGACAGTGCGGCAGTGGGCAGCGGAAGTTCGTCGAACGGCAGGCCGAACGCGTCCTTGTAGAGCGCCAGCACCTGCCAGGCCTCGGTGAGCTCCGTGCGACGGACACCGGAGGCATCGGATTCGATCAGCGTGTGCTGGTCGAGCATGGTGATGCGACCCGATTCGGTGAGGATCGAGCACATCAGTTTCTGCGAAGCAGGCACATCCGGAGCACTGGTGGCCCACCATCCCGCTGGGAACGCGGAGAAACGCAGGCGGCGCTTCTCCAGCCGGTACTGCGGGTAGCCGTTGCGAAGCAGATCGATCGTGCCGTCCGGATTGTCGCAGATCTGGAACTCACCCTCGGGATCTGTCTGTGGTGTGCGAACGTCGAAACGAAGCGGGAAACGACTGCCACGCAGAAATCCCAGGTCCACCAGATAGGGCTCGGGCGTGCGCACGACCAGTACGAAATGCGCGAGGGATGGCAGGACCGTATCCCGGTCGAAGGCACGGCCTGCCATCACGTGAATATCGTCGAACCCGATGTGACGCAGCAGTACTTCGAAAGCGCTGTTCAGCTCGGCGCAGGCACCACCGCGACCGCGGTCGACGATCTTGGGGAATACGTCGGCACCGAGATCGATAGGCGTTTTCAGATGAAAGTCGATGTTCTCGAAGGGAATTGCGATCAGGTGTCGCTCGTGCAGATATCTCAGCGTGTCGACGTCGGGCCGCAGGGGGCCGTCGGCGCCGATTCTTCGCAGGTACGCGCGAAGGTAGTCGTCGCGGTGCATTGCTCTTCCTCTCGGGACAGTGGGCGGACGCGCGAGTTCGCCGGATCACGTGCCGGAATTACCGACCAGCTTCGCGTTGTGCGCGTCCAGACCACCGGTGGTGACACGATGCGACGAGTTCGCGAGGGCCGTGACCACGCAGGTGCCGAAGGTGCCAATAGAGTCGAACAGCGTCGCCGTGCCGACTCCGATGCCCTCCGAGCTGACATGGTTGTCGGCTTCGATGCCCATCGCTGTTCCCTCAGGCATCCGCGAGAGCGCGATCGTCAGGTCGGCATTGATGAATGCGATGCCGTCGCTGCTCCAGTTCGTCACGAAGCTGGCGGCCTCCCCGACAATAGCCGCCGCGACGAACGGTGTCAGCTCATCGCCCCGCACAGCAGACATCCCGTTGGCCCACATACGCTTTCGTGTCACTCCGGCGTGCTGACGAATGTCCCGCGACCAGCCGGTCGGATGTCCGTCGCTACCGAAAATCGGTCCTCGGGCACCGGCCCGATCGCCCGGGATCACGGGCGGCGGGACGTCAGGGCGACGATTCGGCGACCAGACCGCCGGCGTGGTGTCCTCGGAGCGCCTCAGGAAGACACAACTCGCTCGCGCCACAGTTACTTCGTCGCAGCGGACTTCCGCGTCGGCAACTCGGATCCGGCGGCCTTCTCGGACCGACCGGGTGGGAACTGTGAGTGGCTTCATCGGAATCGGCTTGAGCAAATCGACAGTGAGCCTCGCGGGACGAAATTCCGGAGCTCCGCAATTTACTTCCAGCTGCCTAGCAACAAGGGCTGCCAGGGCTTGACCGGCAACCGTGTCCGCACTCCAGGGACTTTGCGCCATTACTGTAGGGGTAAATTCCGATTCACCAGCCACGGAGAAATATGCAGGAGCATTCGACGACATGGATCGAATAATAGGAGCGGTTATCCGATTTTTCTATAAAGACCATCGATCGACGGCCACCCACGACATCGGAAGTGTTCAACTGCCCCACGGAGGCAGTTGAACACCGATCCTGTCAGCGATAACGTCGCTCATGAAGGCGCGCCGAATACGTTTCGTCCACCCGCCCAGCACCTGCAGCCACAGACGCCACCCCCACTTACGAGCCAGTTCTCTGAAGAAATTCCAGAGTGACACCTTCGAAGTCGTTCTTAGCTTCAACCATCACCCAATGGCCGCACCGTGGGAAAACATGTACTTCCGCTTTGGGAATAAGCCGCATGGGCACCAACATCATGTCCGGAGGACTTTGCCGATCATCGATTCCCCAGGTCAGCAATGTCGGGCAAGCCACTTTGTGCATCATCGACCAGTACGGAGGATACTGCGACTTTTCTTGCATCTGCCGCTGAGCCTCGAATGCCTTCGACCCGTACATTGCGGCCAACGAAGCGTGGGAATCGGGGTCAGCGGCAGTCTGCCAGCGGTCCTCGATGAGATCGTCGGTCACCAGGGACGGGTCGTATGCCATGCACTTCAGCCATCGAATCAGCCGATCCTTACTCGGCGAGTCGGCGAAGTCTTGCAGCAATCGTGTCCCTTCGCTGGGGCTAGCGCTGAAAATATTCGGACCGACACCGCCTATCGATACCAGATTCCGCACTCGCTGCGGAGCGCTGATGGCGAGATTTACCGCCACTACCCCGCCCATCGAGTTGCCGATGAACGACGCCGACTCGATCCCCAAGGCGTCCATGAACCCCTGCAGCGCAGCGCCGGCCGCCAAGACCGGATGCTTCCCCTCAACAGGATCACTGATGCCGAAGCCGGGAAACTCCAAAATGTAGCAGTGGTAGTGCTTCGCGAAGAAGTCCAGATTTCCGCTGAAGTTCTTCCATCCACTCACGCCGATCCCTGACCCATGCAGCAGGATCAGCGGCTCGCCGGCACCAGCCTCGTGGTAGTACAGCGCGCCTTGCCCCGTGTCGAGTTGCTTCAGCGTTTCATCGTACGTGTAGTCCATACCCCAAGACTAGAACACGTTCCACCTCGACCCCAGCCTCGCAACCAAGAATCACCGCCGGCGCCGCGCAACGAAACCGGTTGCGCCCCTGCCGGTTCGCCTGTGAACCAACCTCGCATCACAGTCATCCGACGTGCAACTGAGCTCCATCCGCAGTTGCACATTCGAGGCCAGCCGAGGAAGCACCACAACCGACATCTCGGTTGATCAGTCTGCGCCAGTCCTTATTTGCAACCTTATTGAGCTCATCTACTATCGCCCCCGACGCTCACAACTGAATACCTTCCGAAATACCAGCCAGCAGAATTCGGGTACTGATGCCGACCACAAAACGCCGATACTCCGAGTACTCAGCTACAGTTCATGAATATAAAAATTCGAAGCACAACCCCGCCACGAACACAATGAGCCGTCTCCTCAGCTCAGAATCCGCCTATACCGAAACAACCGATCCTCTCTGCCTCCCCATCGAACAATCCTCGGCCTTTTTGGCCGGTGCACCCTGGCGTCGCTTCGCAGTGATCGGCGACTCGCTTGCACTGGGAACCGGCGATTCCGTGGCGGGCTACCTGCCGATGACATGGGCCGACCGCGTGGTCACCGCACTCGAGCCGGTGGTCCCCCACCTTGCCTGTCTCAATACTGGGACAGAGGGCGCAACCAGCCGCGATGTGCGCGACCATCAACTGCAGACCGTCGCGGCGTTCGACCCTGATCTCGTCCACATCGTGTGCGGCGGAAACGACATGTGGAGTGAGCGCGTCGATTTCACGGAGGTCGAATGGAACCTCGGAATCATATTCGGGAAGTTTCGGTTGGCGGGCGCACAATTGCTAACCTTCGCCGTACACGATTGTGTCACCGAAAACGGCGATCGCAAGCTCCGGGCTCGCTTCCATCGCTATAACCAGATCCTTCGAAGGGTTGCCTCCCGCCAGGGAGCGTCCGTGATCGACTTGTGGCAGCACCCGCTACAGAGCCGGCCGAATTGGTTGAGCACGGATCGGATTCATCCGACGCACAGCAGTCAGGCGATTATCGCCGCCGAGGTCGTCCGCACATTACAACGGTTGATCGCCGCGGGCCCGCCGGTGAAATGAGGGCGTTCGACCGAGCTCTCCCCTCCGAAGTGGGCTCGGTCGGACGCCTCTGCTGCTATGCCACCAGCCCTGCGGACATCACGGCAATGCACAGCTCGCCCCTCGTTCATGTCACCCCCTGGCCAGTAGTACTACTCGGCAGTGGTACTACTGGGACAGCAAGCCAGACATGTGGACGGTACGGAGGGGCGCGTGAACGACCTGGAGCTTCCCAGCCTGGGCGGATTCCTGCGAGCCCTCCGCAAGCGGCCCACCGCAGCGGCGCCGACGGGGCTGACCCGACAGCAACTAGCCACTGCGGTACACACCAGCGTCGGTTACATCGCCAAGATCGAACAGGGCGACGCGGTGAGCCCAAGCACTGGCGTTCTGGACGCGCTCAGCGCCGCTCTAGAACTGGGAGCCGATGACCGCGTCCACCTGTATCGACTTGCGGGACACCAAATGCCGTCGCCGACCCACGATCCAACTACGAATCCCGCGCCGCAGAGAACCATCGACGCGCTCGCGCCACATCCGGTAGTGGTGGTGAACGATCTGTTCGACATCCTGGCATGGAACAGCGCGTTCGAGCCCGTCTTTCCTGGGGCGCGCGCCTCCGGAAACATCCTACGTTGGATATTCACCGATCCTTATGCGCGCCTTGTACTCGAGGAGTGGGAGCACGAAGCGGGCTCGGCTGCCGGCACTCTTCGACATTACGCGGCGCATCCGCGCGATCCCCGTGCACTACGGATCCTGGTGGAGGAATTGATCGAGCAGCCGGACTTTCGCCGGCTGTGGAGTTCTGGCCGGATCACCGTCCGCCGATCGGATCCCACTGTGCGCCTGCGGAACCCGTGTACCGGCGCTGTGCATTCTGTAATACTTCAGCAACTCCGGTCCGTCGACAGCGATCCCGCACCGCGGATATTGGTGGGCTTACTGACCGACGTCGCCGCGGCTCAGTAGATTTCGTCGAGGAAGCTGAGGAGTATCGCGTTCACTTCGTCTGGGTGGGTGATATTCGCGGCATGAGTAGCACCGGCGATGCTGTGCAGCGTCGCAGGGCCACCGAGTGCCTCGGCGAGCGCTGACATCTCCTCCTCGCTGAATGCCTGGTCGCTCACTCCGCGAATAAGGGTTGCCGGACATCCTATGCTGCCCAGCATTTCGGTGATCGTTTCACGGTTGATCAGACAATCGGCAGCGAGACGAAGCCGGGTTCGATCGGCGCTCAGCCACTTATCGAGCCACGGTTGCTGGTCGTCTCGCGTGCCGCCGATCATCACCGACGCCATCGTCCTGGCCAGGGGGCCCAGTGCAGTCGTTCCCATCCAGGTATCCATGACCTCGCGGTAGCCGGCCTGCTGTTTCGGAGTGTAAGCCTGAGCGGAAGTACCTATCAGGATCAACCCGTCGACTCTTCTGGGCTGCAACAAACTCATCCGCAGTGCCGTGAAGCCGCCCTGCGACATACCTCCAACAACGGCACGGTCCAGACCGAGTTCATCAAGCACGACCCACGCATCCCGCGCGAGATCCCAATAGCTGAACGGTGTTCCGTCGTCCTGAGTCAGGCCATGACCCCGCGCATCGATCGCTACGACTCGATACCTCGGAGCAAGAGCGGCGGCCTGCGCATCGAACATCTGCCGATCCAGAAAGAAGCCATGTCCGAGCAGCACAACCGGCTTCGCGCCGCCCGTGTCGCTGTAATGGATCTTCGTTCCTGCCGAGGTTACGTATGGCACAACAACAACGCCTTCCTCCCGCGAATCCGCACCCCAACCTAGCAGTAACACGTTCTAACGCGGTCAGCGTCGGTCGCCGCCCTCATCCAACGTGGACTGTGCACAGTATCCGCTCAAAGGGGCAATGATTTTCAGATGACCAACCAGGAACTGGCGACAGCCGCCATCGGACACGTCCCCATCAAGTCCCGGTGCGCCGGGCGAGTGCCTCGAATCCGTCGTCCGCGCCCGGGCCAGTGCGCACGGACTGTGGCGCTAACGGCGCGCCGGACGACGCTACGCAGCACTGCCGTGGTGATGATCGCATCGTCGGCGTAGCCGATGATCGGGATGAAGTCCGGTATCAGGTCCAGTGGTAAGGCGAGGTTGGCCAAGGCCAGCCACAGTCGGATCCGGACGCCGCGGGGCAGAGAGTTGTCGGCGGCGACCTGCGTATGTTGTGCCGCCAGTCATCACCGGTACGCTCGTTGACTCCGACCTCGCGAGCCGCGGCCGCCATCGACCATCCCGAAGCGCTCGGTTCGTCGAAACGCCGCTCGGCATCTGGTTTGCCTCGAACCATGCGTTCTGCACTGACCAGGCCGAGCACGACCAGCACTCGGCGGGCCGTCGAGTGCGTCCCCAACGACTCAGCGGCTTGTTTCACCACCATCCCGGCATCGACCAGCCCGAGCAGCTGCTTACCGAACTGGTCCAGATCCTCCGAAACGACACGGTCGCCGCAACCTCTCAATCGAGAGTGTTGCGATGACCGTTGGCGGCGTTTCGACTTGTCCCCGCAGGACAGGACCCAGAAGACCGCGACACCGGCGCGGCCGCAGTACCGGTTCGACCGGCCGCACGCCCATCTCAAGCACCGGGAGTAAATGCCGCAACTGCCGTACCATGGTTTGCATTTCGTTTAGTCTGGGCCTAAATTCCGAATCGCCTCGCCGGGATCCACATGCCCAAGTCTCGGCGGGGCTCAAGCACCGAATGCGCATAGTTGGCCACACGGAAGCAGTGATCCGTCGAGCAAAAACCCCCAGGTAAACCGCCAGCGGAGAGTTCGCCTACCAGGCTCGCCAGTACGAGCCGTCGTTCACGAGAAAAGACCGGGTGGGCCACCTGCTTGAGGAATCACCCGATCTCACTCAGCATGGAGAATTTCAGCGCAGCCCAATAAGACGACTAGACTTCAACCTATTGCAGCGGTATCACACGGTTAGCATTGAAACGGAAACGGGAATTATCTATATTAGATGTCATCGAACACATGGTTTAGGTAAATCTGCCGCAGCGAGGAATACGAGTCCCCCCTCGCGCACGATTTCGTGTCACTGGTGACACATTCGGCGTCCGCGTGTGTGAGCGCACTCAACCACGCGAAGGACGACCAGTGACAACAGTCTGTGACCTGATCACTTCGGTAGCACGAATGCGATATTTGCGTGCGTTCGTGCGACCCTCATCGCCCCGCGGCGTGCGGGGGTGGCGCGCGTGATCGCACCGGTGATCCCACCGCAGACGCCCTTGCAGCAACTGATCCACGGCGCCCACACGCTCCCGGCGCTCCCTGCTCCCGCGCCGGATGCCGACCTCGTCGCCGGAATGTCCACGCTCGGGCGAGGCGGGCGGATCGTGGATCGCAAGGTCTTCGCCGCGCTCGGATGGGACACCCGCGACCGGCTGGCTCTGCGCCGCGCCGAGCACGGAATCCTCGTCGCCTCCGCCGACCCCGAGGGCCCGATCCTGATGCGCGACGGGACCATTCATATCCCCCTACGGCAACGGCGCCGGGTGCAGCTGGTCATCGGCGACCGCGTCCTCCTTCTCGGCAGACGCACCGGCGGGCGATTGGCGATCGTCGCGCCCGCCGCGATGGAGACGTTGTTCGCTCCCGGCCTGGCACTGCTGGAGCGCTGACACCGATGACCACCAACACACCACCCGCGGCATCGGCGGAGGCGGTCGCGGCCGCGCGAGTCCTGCTGGCGCAGATGGGGATCAGCCCCGCCGATCTCGTCGGCACCACCGCGCTGGTGCCGACCTTCGCCGAGGTGGTCCCGCAGGTGCGGGCCACGCTGCACCCCGGCACGATGCGCACCTACGACGCGCATCTGCGGCGGCTGGAAACACAATGGGCGACACGGCGCCTGGACGAGCCGACCCAAGCCGACCTCGAGCACATGGCCCGAGCCGTCCAACAGCGCGCCCGCGCCAACCGCGCCTCACGCGGCGGAGGCAGCGCGGTCGAGCATTTCGTCAGCGCGGTGCGCTGCGTGTACCGCTACGCCGAGAGCACAGGCTGGATCCGCCCCAGCGACAACCCGGCCCGCAAGGTCGCCAAGCCCACACGAAAACCCTCGCAGCGCTACGCGATTCCGTCGGGGCAGCTGGCCGAGATCTGCGCGGTGGCCGCCGAGACCGGCAACGACGGGGAACTGGACTCACTGATCCTGCGCCTGCACATCGAGACCGCGTGCCGGCGCAGCGGCGCATTAGCTCTGCGACCGCACGACCTCGACGCCGACCAATGCCTGGTGTGGCTGCGAGAGAAAGACGGCCCCGACCGCTGGCAACCGGTCTCCCCCACCCTCATGCACCACCTGCGCGCGCACGCCGTCGCTCGCAACGCGCCAGTGTCGGGGCAGCTGCTGCGCTACCGCACCGGCCAACCCATCACCTCGCGGCGCTACGACCACATCTGGGCGCGCATCGGCGAAGAACTGCCGTGGGTGGCCGTGCAGGGCGTGACCATGCACTGGCTTCGGCACACGACCCTGACATGGGTGGAGCGCACCTTCGGCTACGCCGTGGCCCGCGCTTACGCCGGTCACCACGGCAAGACCGCTGGCACGACGGCCACCTACGTCAAAGCCAACCTGCTCGAAGTCTCCGCCGCCCTCGCCGTACTCACCGGCGAGCCCCACCCGTTGGCCACGGCCGAAGGACCCACGGCCACATGAACACTGCCGCGTGCACACCGGATCCCCGCTCGCCGCAAGGACCACACCACATGCCCGCCCCCGGCACCGTCGTGCGCACGCCCACCTCGCCGAGCGGTCCGGACCGTGCGCACGGTCACGACCGTGCGCACGCCTTCTTCTGGTGCGTGCTCGTCGCATCGGCGACGGTGAGCGTGACCGGCAACGCCGTGCACGCCGTTCTTCACGCCTCTGCTCCGTCGATCGCCGGTGCGGTCGCGGTCGTGCCGCCGATCGCGTTGCTGACCGCTGTGCACGGTGTCACCGTGCTGCAGCGAAAGCAGGTGCGCAGCACCGCCGCTCACCGGCTCGCGGTCGTGCTGACCGTCCTCATCGCGGCCGGAGCGTTCTGGCTGTCGTTCACCGCGTTGCGCTCCCTCGCCGAACTGGCCGGCATCCCGCACAATCAGGCATGGCTGTGGCCGCTGATCATCGAAGGCTCGATGACCCAAGCCACCGTCGCCCTCATCTCGATCACACAACCACCCCACGACACCAGCACCACCACAGAAGCCACAGCGTCCACCGGGCCGACGACAGTTCTTGACACATTGCCGGAATCGTCGGGCACCCCGGTCGACGAGGACGCCGTGCGCACGACGGACGGGACCATTGCGGGCACAACTTCATGGAGCGAAATCGCGGCGGTCATCTGCGCACGCGACCCGTCCCGCCGCCGAGACCCAGACGACGTCGCACACATCCTGGCGTTGCACTACGCCGAAGGACTCACAGCCACCGAGATCGCCGAGCGAACCCATCGCAGCCGATCGACCGTCAGCAGAATCCTCACCCGAGCCCAGGCGATCGACTCATCCACGCCATGATCTTCGATCCGCGACAAACAAACCCGCCGACAGTGAATACAGGACGCCGTTGTCGATGCGCCGTCGTCGTGGGGCCGGGTAAGAGAGGCCAGACAACGCCGAGCCTGGCGCTACGGCGCGCGACACTCGACGCGACGACCAACGCCCGCGCTTATCCACGCCTCGACGCCGGGCCGCTTGCGGCAACGAGAGGCCCGTGGCAATTCATCCGCAATCCCCACCATCACTCTCCCCATCACCCCCTTCACCACATCATCACACCCCCATACATTCACACCCACATTCCACTCACACACATAACCCCCAACCTCCCTCTCCCTCATAACCCCTCACCCCATAATCCACACACCACACGCAGACCTCCTGCACTCCGGCTGAGAGTTTCCTTACGACGTGGCGAAACGGCGAGAATTGATACAAACTACCTCCCTTCCAGCCCTCGCGATCCGAATGTCGTTGGGTGTCTGATGGATACGTGACAGCGACGCTGCACAAGATCCTCGCCGGCACCAGCTACCTGTACTACCAGCGCCAGGTAGCCGCCGCCGATGCCACCGACCTCGGCACATCCAGCCTCGCCGACTACTACTCCACCCGCGGCGAAGCACCCGGAACCTGGCGCGGCACCGCCCTTACCGCCCTCGACATCTCACCCGGCGAACAGGTCACCGAAGACCAGATGCGATGCCTGTTCGGGGACGGCCGACACCCCAACGCCACCGCCATCGAATACCAGATCCTCACCGAAGCGATCGAAAAGGGCGCCAAACCCAAAGACGCTCTCCATGCGGCCAGACAAGCCAGCCGCCTCGGCAAAGCCTTCCCGGCCCGCCACGGCGACAACACCTTCCGCACCCGCTGCGCCCAGGCCTACCGGCAACACAACCTCGCCCACGGACTCGACGCCAACGCCGCCATCGACGAAGACACCCGCGCCCGCATCCGGACCGACATCGCGACAGCGATGTTCGTCGACAACTACGACCGCGTACCCCTCGACGATCGCGAACTGTCCGGGTTCGTCGCCCGCATCTCCCGCCCCCAATCGGCAGCGGTCGCCGGGTTCGACATCACCTTCTCCCCCGTCAAAAGCGTCTCCACACTGTGGGCCATCGCCCCCAAACCCATCGCCGACGCCATCCAGGCCGCCCACGATGCCGCGGTCGATGACGCCATCTCGTGGCTGGAAGACAACGCCACCTACACCCGTTTGGGTACCCGCGGTGTGCGGCAAGTCGACGTCGAAGGCCTCATCGCCGCACGCTTCACCCACCGCGAATCACGCTCCGGCGACCCCGACCTGCACACCCACATGCTCATCGCCAACCGAGTACGCACCCTCGACGGCAAATGGCGGACTCTTGATGCCACCCACATCTATCGGAACCTGGTGGTCGTCAGCGAGATCTACAACACCCGCCTTGAGCACCACCTCGAAACCAGCCTCGGCATCCAATTCACCGAACGACCCGCACCCACCCCGAACAAGCGACCCATCCGCGAAATCGTCGGCATCCCAATCGAGTTGATCCGCCACTGGTCACGCCGCGACGCCGCCATCACCCACCGGCTCGGCTCCCTCGCGGTGTCGTTTCAACAGCAGCTCGGGCGCGAACCGACCCCTAAAGAACTATTCGCCCTCGCCGAGCGCGCCACCCTCGAAACCCGCCCCGCCAAACACCTCTCGCGCTCCTACGCTCAGCAACGCCACGACTGGCACCACGACGCAGCAACACTTCTCGGCGGCACGAATGCGGTCGAGGACACCGTCTCCTCGGTGCTCAAGCGCCCCGAATACTCTCGTCCGACGATCGATGAGGCGTGGATTTCCTGCACCGCAGACCACGTCGTCGACGTCGTTTCCGGCCAGCGTTCGGTGTGGCAACACCACCACATTCGCGCGGAAGCCGAACGCCAAGCGCGCGGTTGTATCCATCCGAAGCAGTGGCCGAACGTGGTGGACACCGTAGTCCGCGAAGCACTATCGCCCACACGATCGCTCGCCCGCGGCGACCCGGACATCACCGCCGAACCCGTTCTCCAGCATCCACCGACAATCTTTCAGCGTCGCGACGGAACCAGTGTCTACACCGTTCCCGGCAGCCAGACCTACACCTCCGCGCGCCGCCTCGGCACCGAACAACGCCTCCTCGACCTCTCCATACAACCCGGCGCACGCACCCTCCCCGCCGATGTGGTCGCCTCGGCCATCGACTCCTACAACATCAATCCCGCCAATCGCGGCAAGCCGTTGAATCCCGGGCAGGTCGCAGTCGTCACCGAATTCGCGTCCTCACCCCTGCGCATCGCGGTCGCGAACGCGCCCGCCGGCACCGGCAAAACAACCGCCATGCGCGTGCTCGTCAACGCCTGGCACGCCTCCGGCGGCACGGTTCTCGGCCTCGCCCCCACCGCCGCCGCAGCCGCGGTACTCGCCGAAAACACCGGCGTCCGGGTCGAAACCGTCGACCGGGTTCTGCACATTCTCGACCGGCACACCCTTGCCCGGCAGACGCTGGCCGACTCTCCATATCCGCCGCAGTTGCCGGAATGGCTGCAGGAGATCGACGCCCGCACGTTGGTCGTCGTCGACGAGCACGTCAAACTCGGCGACGACAAACGACTACGCCTGTTCGAATTCCTCACCACCCGCGACGCCACCATCCGCTGCCTCGGCGACACCGCACAACTACCCTCCATCGAACCCTGTGGCACCGCCACAGACCTCACCGCCAGCAACTCGGTCACCATGACCGACGTGGTCCGCTTCGCCGACCCCCACGAAGCCGCCGCCAGCCTCGCCCTGCGCGAGGGCGACCCCACCGGTCTGGGCTACTACCTCGACCACCAGCGCATCCACTCCGGCACCCCGGCCGCCATCGCGGACAAGACTTATATGGCATGGTTCGCCGACCGCCACGCCGGACGAGACACCCTCATGCTCGCCCCCACCCACGACCTCGTCACCGAACTCAACACCCGCGCCCGCACCGACCGCCTCACCCGCACCCTCGCACCGGACGGACCGGAAGTCGTTGTCGCTGAGGGGCAGTGCGCATCGGTCGGGGACATCATCTGCACCCGACGCAACAATCCGCGCCTGGGTCTCGGCGACAGCGACTGGGTGCGCAACGGCTACCGATGGACGATCACCGCCGTCCACCCTGACGGCGGTCTCACCGCCACACACCTGCGCACCGGTCGACAACCCGGCGCCACGGCCCATTTGCCCGCCGATTATGTCGCCGAACATGTGCGGCTCGGCTACGCGATGACCATCGACTCCGCCCAAGGCATGACCGTCGACACCTGCCACGTCGCGCTCACCGGCAACGAATCCCGCAACCAGCTCTACGTCGCCATGACCCGCGGCATCCACACCAACCACGCCTACATCCCCACCACCACCGACGGCAACGAACACTCTCACTGGACCGAACCCGCCATCCTTCCCCGCACCAGCACCGAGACCCTGCAACGCATCCTCGCCCGCGACGCCACCCACACCAGCGCCCACGCCGACCTCCGCGACCCCCTCAATCCCCACAGACGGCTCGGCCGCGCCATCGACACCTACCACGACGCCATCGGCCTGGCCGTCGAAAACACCCTCGGCCAAGACGCTCTCGACCGCCTCGATCGAGCCGCCGAAAAGCTGCTGCCGGGCCTCACCGACGCGCCCGCCTACCCAGTCCTGCGCCAGCATCTCACCACCCTCGCCATCACCGGACACAACCCGGTCCGCGCCCTCCAACAGGCCGCCAGCGAACGAGAACTGTGCACCGCCCATGACGCTGCCGCTGTCCTCGACTGGCGCCTCGACACCACCGGCATCCACTCCATCGGCACTGGGCCACTGCCCTGGTCCCGTGCAATCCCTGCCGAGCTCCCCGACGACGAGGCAACTCAACAGCTCCACGCTCGGAGCCGAGTTATCACCACACTTGCTGCTCAAATCAATGTGGATGCCCAGGTGTGGACACCTGTGACGGCACCCCAATGGGCGCGGCCACTGCTCGAAAACCGCGATCTCACAGCACAACTCGCGATGTGGCGAGCCGCCCATCACGTCCCCGACACCGACCTCCGCCCCACCGGGCCCCGCCGCTACCCGTCAGCAGAACGCCACCACCAACAGCATCTCGACACCCGCATCGTCGACACCCTCGGCGACCTGCACACCGCCACCCACACCTGGTCCGCGCTCGCCAAACGCATCGACACCCGGCTCACCACCGACCCCTGGTGGCCCGTCCTCGCCCAGCACCTCGACACCGCCGCCCACGCCGGCCACGACATCGAAACCCTCCTCACCACCGCCGCCAACCAACGCCCGCTGCCCGACGACATGCCCGCCGCCGCGCTCTGGTACCGGCTCAACCTCCCGTCACACAGCCCCACTACTAACGATGCGCAGCTCTCAGTCGGCAGCGGACCCGACAACGGCGACCTGTCCGCAGGATCCGCCATCGACGCGGCAGTGAACTCCGCCCTGCCATACGACACCGTCGACCTCGACTACGGAACCGCGCTCAACGGTGACGATCGAGGCCATGAGTCCTCACTGGTCGCCGAGTCGGCTCCTCTGCCAACCACCGACCTCGGCCTGTAGCGCGCGCTCCCTCGCACATTTCGGCATCGGCATGTTGCCTTGCCTCGACCTCAGACAGGATCCAACTGACCGCAGGATCAACGCCGTAGACGCTGCGGCCGCGCACGACCGCACGCTAATGCCGATTCGCCCCGGTCATAGGATAAAACACGTTGGCGCGTCCAATGCGATCGGCAAGGTCGAATAGAGAGCGCTCTGGAGAAGAACCGGCCAACGAGCCGGCAGGATTAGAAACCGTCCGAGATTTTTCAAGTCCGCAATGCGGTCGCAACTGTCTGCACGCTGGGCAGACGCGAGTAAGCAGTCTGCGGAGAGAACGTGTTCCGGATTGCGCGGGTCCGTGGTGCCATGCAGGCCTTTGCGTGGATCGCTTTGTCGACCAGCTTAGTACGGCGGACTAGCGCGCTCTCGCGCCTCGGTAATTAGATCGGACACAAGAGACTTCAGGACAGATTGATCAACAACTGGCAATGCCGTTATTGGGTGCTGCCATCCGGACATCGACCAGGCAAGAGCGAGGCGGCGCTTGTTTGATCGCCTCACCCCGTCACCTCCATCATCCCTACCCGCCGTCTGCGCGACACTGATCAGCGCTTTAGCCTGCAGATAGGAATTGGTGATGGTGAGGGCGATGATCTCGGCCCGGTCGGGGCAGATAGTCGCCACCGTTTGAGCGGCTCTTCTGAGTGTTTTATCTCGCACGTCCTGGTTGGTGATAGTGCGGGCGAGGGCCTCGGCCTGGTCGATAAGTCGAGCAGCGCGGCCGACGTCGGTAGCAGCAACGGCATGGGCAATTTTAATAAGCGCTCCGGCTTGCCTGCTCTGGTTCGTGATAGTGCAGGCGATGGTCTGCGCGCGTTCCGGGGCGGCGTCAGCCAATACTTTGGCTATCTCGGTGAGCACTTCGGCCCGCCGGTCGAGGTTGGTAAGGGTACGGGCGATCACCACGGCGTGGTCTATGAGTCGGGCGGCTCGATCGGGTTCGGAGTCGACCACGACCTCGGCGATTTTGGTGAGCGCTTCGGCTCTCCGGTGCTGGTTGGTGATGGTATAGGCGATGGTCTCGGCTCGGTCAGGGTCTGTTCCAGCGACGACCTCGGCGATTCGTGCGAGCGCCTCGGCCCGCCGATTCGTCTTAGTGATGGTGTAGGCGATGGTCTCGGCTCGGTCAGGGTCTGTTCCAGCGACGACCTCGGCGATTCCTGCGAGCGCCTCGGCCCGCCGGAGCGGGTCCGTGACGGCGTTGGCTAGGGTTTCGGCGCGGTCGGGTTCAGCCCTGGCTACCGTGCGGGCGATTTTGGTGAGCGCTTCGGCTCTCCGGTGCTGGTTAGTGATGGTCTGGGCGATGGCCTCGGCTCGGTCGGGGTCTGTGCTAGCGACCACGTGGACGATTCCGGTGAGGGCCTCGGCTACCTGGCGTGGATTGGTGATGGTGCGGGCGAGGGTCTGGGCGCGGTCGATGAGTCGGGTCGCTCGGTCGGCATCAGTACGCGCCACGGCGGCGGCGATCCTGGTGAGCGCTACGGTCTGCCTGATTGGGTTGGCGATGGTGTAGGCGAGGGCCTCGGCACGGTCAGGGTCACAGCTAGCCACGACCTCGACGATCCGGACAAGCGACTCGGCCTGCCGATCCGTGTCGGTGATGGCGCGAGCGAGGGTCTCGGCGCGGTCGATGAGTCGGGTCGCTCGGTCGGCATCAGTACGCGCCACAGCGGCGGCGATCCTGGTGAGCGCTACGGTCTGCCTGATTGGGTTGGCGATGGTGTAGGCGAGGGCCTCGGCACGGTCAGGGTCACAGCTAGCCACGACCTCGACGATCCGGACAAGCGCTACAGCCCGCAGGTCCGGCTTGGTGATGGCGCGGGCAACGGTCTCGCCGCGGTCGGGGTCTGCAACGGCAACGACCGCGGCAATCGGGGGGAGCGTTTCGGCCTGCCGATCTGTGTTGGTAATGGTGTGCGCAAGGGTCTCAGCGCGGTCGATAAGCTGGATGGCTCGGTCGGGATCGATGTTCGCTACTGCCTGGGCGATTCTAGTGAGCGCCACAGTGCGTTGGTACAGCTTAGTGATTGTGTGGGCGATGGTCTCCGCACGTTCGAGGTCGGTGCACGCCACCGTCTGAGCGACCCTGGTGAGCGCCGCCGCTTGCCGTTCCGGGTCAGTGATGGTGCGGGCGATAGCCTCGGCACGGTCAGGGCCGGTGAGGGCCGCCACCTCGGCGATCCGGGTAAAAGTATCGGCCTTCACACGCAGGTTAGAGATGGTGTGGGCGATGGTCTCGGCGCGGTCGATGAGCCGAGCGGCTCGGTCGGCCTCGGTAGCAGCTACCGCCTTGCTGATGCTGGCGAGCGTTTCGGCCTGGAGGCGCGGGTTGATGATGGTGCGGGCGATGGTCTCGGCGAGATCGATGAGCCGAGCCGCGCTCGCGACGTCGGAACCAGCTACAACTTCGGCGATTCTGATCAGCGCTACGGTCCGCTGGTATGGGTCGGTGATGGTCCGGGCGAGGTTCTCCGCACGTTCCAGATTGGTCGCGGCTAAAACCTCGGCGATGCTAGTGAGTTTCTCGGCCTGGGTGTTTGGGTTGGTGATGGTGCGGGCGATGGTCTCGGCAAGGTCGATAAGCCGAGCCGCGCTCGCGACGTCGGAACCAGCCACAACTTCGGCGATCCTAGCGAGTGCTTCTGCCTGACGGCTGGGTGACGGGAGGCAATGGGCGAGGGCTTCCGCGCGATCGCCTTGACCAAGAAATGCCAACACCGTTAGTAATTCGAGAGGGACGTTGTTGTTGCGGTTATGGATGCTGTCGCGGTGGCGGGCCAGACGTGCGGTGCTCAGCAGGTCAGGGGTTTGTTGGTCACAGATGCGTTGTTGAATAGTCCGAATCTCAGCGAGCGCAGTCTCGTCGCCTCCGGTGTGCGCGCGCATCCGGTCGTGTCGGGTGGTGTCGAGCGCCGAAGCAATCATCAACGGCAAGTCGTGGTGTTTGTCCAGAACCGGGAAATACCGACGCAACAGGAAATCCGGTGTACAGGCAGGCCAGCCGAGGTCACGATACCGGTCGGCCCATGAACGCAGCCGGTCCAGGCATCCACCGATGTAGGCGGTACCGAGTTGCTCCTCCGCTGCGCGTTGCAGGGTCTCGTGAGCCAGCACATACACCGGATCCGCTGCAGCATCGGAACCACGCTGAGTTCGGCCGGTGGCGCGCAAGCTGCGCCCGGCTACCGCATGCAGCGGCTCCTGGATTTGGAACGGCGCCATGCCGGTGAGGTCGGTGAGCTCGGAAGCGGTCAGACCATTGGCGGTGGTGATCATCGCGAGCAGATCACGGTGCTCGTCTGGTCCAAGCAGCAGCGCACTCAGCTCGGCAACGGCCCTTGTCCGGATATCGGCAGCGAACGGCGACGAGGTCAGCAGGTACGGCGCGGTGTGTGCCAGGGCATGGCCGTGCGGGATCGGCAGGGTGGGACCGTGGCGGCTGGCGACCACGATCCGCAGGTTCGGATCCGGGCGTGCCGGCAGCAAGGTCACGATCGGTGGTTTGCCAGTGTCCTCGTCCAATCCGTCCACCACCAGCACCAACTGGCGCCCCGCTGCGGCTTCACGGTGGGCGGCGAGGGTGAGCAGTTCATTGCGCAACCCGTCACGGTTGCTAGTGGCAGCTGCGATCAAGGCGCGATGATCCGGCAACAGCATCGCCAGTTGATCCAAGATCGCGGCGGTGAACGCATCGTGATTGTTCTGATCGGCGAGGCGGTCAGTGATGAAAAACCCGACCACCGTTACCCGCGGCGGCGGGAAGAGCATGAACGACGACAGCAACGCCGACTTTCCCGCCCACGGCTCGGCCTTGATCCACATATACGGCCGTTCACCACCGCAGAACCTGGCGATTTCCTCAAGCTCCCGCTCCCGGTCCCGCAATCCGTCTATCGGGGCGAGAAACTCACGAACCTGCGACAGATACAACGATTTGCCGGTGAGCAGTCCTGCATTGGGCACCACACCAATTTGGAAATTGTTTACAGTGTTCCGGATCGACAGATCACGGCCAGCTTTAACGCGGTCGAGGTCGTAGACCGGCGCACCGCGCCAGCGCTCCTGCTCGCCACGGATGTCAGGCACCGCCATGGCCAGTGTCGATGTCCTCGAAGGACATGTCGCCACCAGAACGCACCCTGCGCGCCCTGACTCCCGCACCCGACCCACGCACACCCTTGACCCGCAGCGCCTTTCCTGCCCTCACGTTCTGCAGATCCACCCCGACCAGCGGCTCCTGAGCAGCTCCAGGGACGGACTGCCCACGCTGCAACCACAACGACGCAGCGAACACACCCCCAGTCAGCGCTGCGACAGCCACCCACGTCCACACCGAATGGTCACCTCCGGTCGCATAGTTCACCGCGACCGCCAGAGCTGTAGTCATCACAGCCGTCACCGCGGTAGGTGCCACCACGCGCGACAATGTCTGCCTTGATGCCACACCGACCTCCCACCAGAAACCAGCCGACACCAGATCCTCCCAGACCCACGTCCGAAAAACCAGGCAACACCACCCGGCCACCCAACCGGCGTAGTCGATTTCGAGCGTTGCAAAATACGACATCCGCTCATGCCGCGTGGCGCGCGGCAGGTCAAAAGGACCATTTCTAATGCGCAGTCATCACGTAGCGGCGACCAGCGCGCTGACTCCACTCCATGACGGCGGCCTGGTCGAGGCATGGTACCGCCAGCACTGCCGCCCGTCCGGCGTGGCGGTGGCCGAATCGAATGCGCCACTTGCGATTCCGCCGACAACCCGCTGCTGGCGGGCTACTGGGCCGAGGAGTTGGCCGCGACCGGCACGGTACCGGAGTTGACGCAGCGCCAAGCGATGCAGCTCAGTCAGCAACGTCAGCACATCACGGCTGGACATTCGTTCCAGACGGAACTCTTCAATCACGAGGTCCGCGAACAGATTCACGAACTCCGTGGTCGAGATATCGGCGAGGTCGAGTTGCTTCTTGCTCAAGTGAGCGACGACCAGCTCCGACAAATCCCGGTCGAACAACTCGTACACCTGGGACAGTTCGACCCGATCGAACCGGTCCTGCATCCAGGAGGCGGCAGCGGCGGGCGTCAGGTTGTCGGGTTCGACCGGGCTGGACAGTTCTGCGCACGCGTCCAGCTCACCCCCTGGCGGGGTGCGGGATTCGGGGACCGCGAGTCGCATGACGCCATGTCAACCTGACGAATTCGCCGGGGTGGTGGTAATACTCGGTACGCTTCCGATTCGTCCCGCACGAGCTACAGGGTCGAGGCCGGCGCCCCGATGTGGGCGCCGGGCTTCTAGAAGCGGGTCCAGGCCGCGGAATCGACTGCGCGCACGATGTCGCCCAGATCGTCGAGGATCTGAGTCACCGTCGCGGGCGAAAGTTCGGCCTGATGACTTGGGAAGCGGGGGAACGCCGGGTCCGTGCCGTACTTCTCGCGCAGCTCTTTGGTCCGGAGCTCGCCGCGCTGGTGAGCCAGGATATGCCGGAGCCTGCGTATTTCCTTCGTTCGCTCCGTCTCGATCGTGAGCCCGAACTCGGTCGCGAAATACTTGGTCATCGAATCCCAGAACGGCGACTTGCCGTCCTTCATCTTCCAATCGTGGCCCAGCTCGGACCCGACTTTCTCCAGGTAGACCTCGAAAGCTGTGACCGCGTCGCGCACGACCGCCGCTTCGAGCATCCAGTGATAGTCGATGGGCTGAATCTTCACTTCGCGGTCGAAGATGTCGATAACTTCGTCGTACCCGTCGGGATCGCCCGGGCGCTCACCGATCTCCTTCCACAGCGCATCGAACCGCTCGTTCATCACCGTCGTAGTCAGCTCAAGAAAGACCCGCGAATCGTGGTCGATCGCCCGCCACTCGCCGAAGGCACGGGTGGTGTCCCACATCGACTTCTCGTTCCAAGGACTTCTCTTTGTCACTGCCGAAGCGTAGGGCCCGTCAGCTTGCGGCGCGACCAGTTTTCGCTACCTCCGAACGGCATTGAGGAGCGCCCCGCGGCGCGCCGTTCGCTGGTGTGCGTCCAAACCTGGGATCCCTGCGCTATGCCTCGCTCGCCCGGCTGCCCCTCCCGCATGCCCGCTGCTCAGCGAGGACTTTCTGGTTCGCATTTATCCGCGCTGACTTGAGTCAGGACAAGTGAGCGCTCATGCCGCATATCGGTCGAACAGGGAGCGAGATCGACTGAACATCCTTTATCGGCTCCCGTGACGGTGCCGGACGGGCGATAAGAGGACTTGCCCGTGCACGGCACGGGCTCGCGCGTCGGGCTGGGACACCATACCGCCCGCCGCGAAACCAAAACTGTCATCACATTATTCGGAGAGTCGCGGGGTGGGCGGCCCGATCCGGGGACGCCCGCCCCGCGACTCTGATGCGACAGCCCGACCAACCCGAGCGGACCGTCCCCGTAACGCACAACGCGGCTACCGGCGGCTGGGTGCCGCCGGTAGCCGAGCGTTATGCGCGGGTCATCGCTTGATCAGCGCGCCCAAAGCGGTGATCGAGGCCCGGCGTTCGTAGGCGATCCAGGCGAAGATCGCGGTGAGCGCCAGTGGGAAGGGGGCCAATTCCGGGGTGTCGGCCAGGAAGGCGTTGAAGCCGGCGGCGAGGAAGGTGACGATCGCCAGGCCGATCGCGGCGGCCGCGGTCAGCCGGGGCACCATGAGTCCGATGCCGCCCGCGACCTCGGCGAGACCGATGAAGACCAGCAGCGCCAACGGGATCGAGAAGGCGGTGGCGTTGTTTTCCATCAGGGTCTGCGGGATGACGAGCTTCGGGCCGCCGGAGGCGATGATGAAGAACAGGCCGAGCACGATCTGCAGGGTCCACAGGACGCGGTTACGGATCTTGCCGGGGTGGACGGTGGTGGTGGTGGTCTGGGTGGCGGTGAGGGCGGTCATTTCTGTTCCTTCTGGGTCGGTCGCGCCGGGTTGGTGGCGCGTTCACCAGTACGGACGGGGGCGATCCGGAAAACTCATCGCCACGGTGGAGAGAATCTTCACCCCGCCGTCGCGATCGGATGTGCGCTGCGTTTCCGGCCAGAGCCGCCCTCGGATCCAAACTGATCCCGATCAGGCCGCACGGAAATACCGCTTATCGGGCAGGTCCCGGCTTCAGCGCCTGGAGATCGTTGCTGTACTCAATCCTGCCCCATGACGTGCCTTTCACAGTGGGGTCCCCAGGACCGCGCGTCGGCCCGCGCGGCGGCCAAGCTCTCAGAATCCCTCAGTGCGAACGTATTCGGATTCCACCTGCATCCGGAAGTAAGCAACGGAAGCCGTCTACAGATCATCGTCGTCCAACAGCAACAGGTAGGCCGCCTCGGAGTGCACGAGGCATTCGTCCGGGTGATGGAAGCGGTGGATATGCCGAAGCTCGCGGGCGCGCTCGACCGTCAACTCCATCAAGTGCACCTGGCACATGAACTCCGCCAGCCTTCCGTCGGCATGGACAAAGGTCCTGTAGCGCAGCGGTTCTGACATCGACATGGTTCAGTCCCACAATCGCGCGCACGGCAGTACCGGAAGGTCTGCGGTCACGTAGTCGTCGACTGTGACGACGACACCGGCGGATCCCTGAGCGAGGTTGCAGGCGACGCTCTGCGCCTGCTCCGCGGATGCCTGGTAATCCAGCGTCAACGCGCCGGATTCGATGCGAATATGCCGAATCCGCCGTCCCATCGTGCCTGCCTCCCTTGCGATTCGGGTGGTGTGAACCTGGCGAAAGCTTGAAATCGGCAATGGCCGACGACTATGCCGCGCCCGGCCGGGCGGCTATGCGTTCGGCGCATATTCCGTCGCCACCGCCCGCGTTAGGCTGCGTGCGCACAGCAGTCATTCCGCACGAAAAGCCCAGCTCAACGAGCATGAATAGGAAACCAATTCATGACAGACGTAGTCGCCCGGGCCGCACACGGCTCAGGTTTCCATCGGCACAAGGTCACCGGGGACGTTCACCTGGTGCTGCGCCGCAACAACGAAATCCTGTTCGGCCGGCGCACGAACACCGGCTTCGAGGACGGAGCCTGGCACCTGCCCTCCGGTCACCTCGAAGCAGACGAATCGGTGATCGAAGCGCTGATCCGTGAGGCACAGGAAGAAGTCGGGCTCACCGTCAAGGCCGAGGACGTCCATTTCGCCCACGTCATGCACAACTCCTCATCCGGTGGTCGAATGGCGTTCTTCTTCTCGGTGCGGTCATGGGAGCGGCAGCCGGAGAACATGGAGCCAGATAAATGCGCTGAGCTGCAATGGTTCTCAGCAACCGAGCTACCCGAGTACATGATCGACTACTGCCGAGTGGCCATGGGCCACATCGCCAGCGGGCGTTCGTTCTCGACCTACGGTTGGTAGCGGTGCGCAATCCGTCCGGCCCGGTTGTATGCGTGAGTTGTGTGGCGCTCACCGAACTGTGGACAGTGCCGCGGTTTCCGCGCGTCAACTACGGCACGGCTATCAGCAGCATCGAATGGTCCATCGCAGCGGACGGACCGATGGTAGCGGCGGCGCTTGTCGGCATGGGAGCGCCAGTTCGCCTGCTTACCAACGATATCGGCGATGACGAGCACGGTCGCTTCGTGCGGCGGTGGCTGGCGGAGCGCGATATCAGGACCTTGACCGTGCGACCGGACGCAACGACGCCTCGGATCGTGGTGGCTGCCGATGACGCTCACACGCGGACGTGGTTCGCGCATCTGCCCAACGTCGTATCCGGCCTCGAGCAGATCGACCTCACGCCGGTCACGGCGGCCTCGTTCCTGTACGTGGACAGCTACGAAATAATCGAGGGTGCTGTCCTTCGCGCGATCCCCGCCGCTCGGAGAGCCGAACTCCCGATATTGCTGAACCTCGGTGGCTCACCGCTTGCCGAGCCCACCGCCGCGGCCATTGCCGGCTATCCGCACCTCCTGGTGCAGACCAACGTCGACGACTCGGACCATCTCGAAGCCGTAGCCGTCGCGACGGCGTTACTCGAGAGAACCAGCGCGAAGTGGGCAGTCGTTACAGCCGGTGCGTTCGGTGCCGTCGCTGTCAGCCGATCGAAAGAACTTGCCGTGCCGTCGTTTCCGGTGAACGTGCGGCATACACACTGCGCGGGGGCGGCCTTCTCAGCCGGGTTGCTCTACGGTCTACGAGAAAGGTGGTCGATGCTGCACAGCCTCAGACTGGGATGTGCCAGTGGGGCGCTGCGATGTGCACGACACCACAGCGCACCACTGCCGAGCCTCACGGAGTTGCTGGCGGTCATCGACCGAACCGAACCACCCGCATCGGAAGATTCCTAGCCGCCGATGAAGCGGGCGGTCCTTGCTGCGGTCGCGGGGTGGCGGCATCTGCCCGCGACTAGATCAGATTCCACTCTCTGAGCCATCCGCTCACCTCTGCGAACCGCGTTCGGCTCATCTGCTTCGCCTTGGCCTGTTCCTCGGGTTCGTCCTTGGCGCCGAACTGCCACCACGCTTGGTCGGTGTGCCGGTCCATGACCAGGAATTTGTCTTTTACCGCGGGCCCGCGCACCACCAAACTGACGGTGAACGGCTCAGCGAGCACCGCATGCACCATCGAGTGGTGCAGCGCGTAGCTGGTGCCTACCGGCTCCTCGCGGACGTGCAGCACCGGCAGCTTTCTCGGTTCCACCTGCTCGTCCAACTCGGCGTTGCCGAACAGATAGTGCCGGTAATGTCCGCGCAGGATCTTGCTGGCGTAGCTCCAGCGGTGGTTGTGCGGCCGGTCGAAATAGCCCGGCAGAAACACGTGCAGCCGCACCCGCACCCCGGGATCGTCGGCGCTGGCCAGCACGATTTTGTCCAGGATGTCGTAGTGCTCGCACAGCTGCATCAGCTCAGGCCGATTCGGCAGATCGAGCAGCCGGTCCCTCAGCAGGCTAGGCTGTCCCGCCAGCTCGTCCAGCGCGGCGCGGCATGCCCGCTCCACTTCGTCGATGTCGTTCCAGTCGATCCGGCACAGTTCTGCGATCACGCGGTCCATCGGTCTACTCCTCGGGCTTGGCGCTGGATTTCCACAGTCGGCACACCGGCACGATGTCTTCGTAAGCCGCGCACGACGACTGGCCCATAACCACCTTTTCCGCAGGACAGCCGCCCATACAGCCGCTGACTTTGCAGCCCTCACAGGAACTGTCGGCGAGCACGCCTGTGAACAGATCGAATTCGTTCGCCCCGGAATTGAGCTCGACTCGACCGTTCACCATTCGAGCGAAGTAGAGATCGGTGTCGAACAGGTACGAACAGACGTAGCACCGGCCGTCCGGAAAGATCGAAATTCGATCCAACGTCCGACCGATGCAGCCCTGGTAGCCTTCGTCGGCGTACCGCTGCATCTGATCCCGTCGGGCATACGTCGGCTGGTACCAGACGCGCGTGTTGTACTGCGGGGCAATCACATTGAGGCTGTCGCAGAAGTCCACCCATTCCGGTGGCAACATCGCTAGCTCCGGGTTGCCGTGCCCGGTGCCTATTGTGGAAAACACGTGGAACTTCACCAGGCTGACGCCCAGCACGTCAGCAATGTTCAACAGCTGCAAGACATCTCGCTCATTGGCTTTGTTGACGGTACAGATGATCCGGGTGTCGAAGCTCCGCTCACACAGCTCCCGCGTGGTCTCCATCGCCTCATCGAAAGTGCCCTCGCCCCGCACCGCATCGTGGGTCTCCCGGCTGCCACCATCCAGGCTGACCTGCACATAAGCGAAGTCATTCGAAGTCAGCTGACGAAAGCGCCGAAGCGCCGGTTTCTGGGCGTTGGTCGTGGTGATGACGTGCTCGTAGCCGAGTTGGCGGCTGAGCCGGATCACCTCGCAGTAATGCGGGTGCAGCGTCGGCTCTCCACCGAGAATGGTCAGTTTGCTCCCGCCGAGCCGGCGCCGTGTGGTGAGCGTGTCGACGATTCTGGGCAGCGGCATCTTCAGCGCCCGATCCAGCCGATCACCCATATAGCAGTGCTCGCAACGCAGCTGGCACGCCTCGGTGATGTAGAGGTAGACGTTCCGGAAACGTCCATAGGCCACCCGATCGATCTTCTGCGATTGGGGAACATGTCCGCCCCGCGGCATCCGGGCGTGGCCGTAACCGTCGAGGCTCGTCCGCCGTGACGGCATGGGCAGATCTGTGCTTGTCATGACACTCGGCTCCGTGAAATAAGCAGGGGAGCAATCAGATCGGCTGCCCCATGGATGGTGTTCGTTGTCTCGCACTCGGTGACAGCGATGCCCGAGGCCGTAAAGCCGACGCGGATGCCCTCAACTGCCTGCTGGTAGCGCTTCAGGCGCGATCTGAAAAGCCCCGGCGAGTCGCCCCTCCGCGGATGAAGGAGACCCCCACAGCGGCCGCACCGCCAGGGGTCTTCGCCACTGGGGACTGCGGGTAATCGCGGATCGTGGATCGGATCGCGCTCACACCGGTGACACACCTTCCGGCTACGCGCCCGCTGCCGAAGGGTCCGAACATCTGCCAGCACCTCGATCGGCTCGATATGCGGAGGCGGTTCCAACATCCACAGCGTGGCCAGCAATTGCCGCACCTGAGTGCCGGAGCCGGGGAAGTTGTCCAGCAACACCGTGTGAACATCCGGATCCGCATCCACCGCAGCGAAATAATCATCGAGTGCCTCCGCCACCGTAGCCCCATCGATCCAACCGAGACGCCGACTATCCGACGCGGTGGCGGCCAGCACCTGCTGTGGCACGTGTTCTCGAAGGCGAAATACTCGGCGTCCGGGCGATCGTCCCAGCTGTAATGTCAGCGTGGTTTTACCCGCGGCCGGTGGGCCGAAGAGCGGAACTACCAGGGATAACGTCACGCCAACCCCTCTCCTGGCGGCCAGTTTCAAAGACGACTCAAGAGTTGGCTGCGCCGCACGAGATGACCACACCACTGGGGTATACGCGGTATGCGCCGAACGTATGGCGGGTAGGTGTTGGCCCTGTTACAGTCGCGCGACCAGGGCAAACGGGTGGGGTCACGGCACCCAGAACAATCCGGAGTAGCCATGAATCGGGGATCTGACCAACGGCGCTACTGCGCTCGTTGCGGCGGCAGGCTCAACAGCTACAACGCGCAGATGCTCTGTGGCGCTTGCGAACTCGTTGCCCGCGACGAGCTACACCGGCCACCTGCCGTGCCACCCGGGTTTTGGCAGACCGATCAGATGCGCGATGCACTGAGCACCTGGCACATGGGCCGAGTGATCTTTGCCTACAGGACTCATCCGTACCACGGTCGGCAATTGCCGCAGGAATTGGTCGCCGGATGGCTCGGACTCACACAGGCCCAGCTCAGCCGGATCGAAAAGGGCGACGCACCGGAACAGCTTTCCAAATTGATCCGCTGGTCGCAGTGCCTCGGTATACCGAGCGAGCTCCTGTGGTTCAAGGTGCCGCAGATCGACGATATCGATGCCAGCGATGCATCCGAAACATACACTGCTGCAAGCCATGACACTGTCGACCTGGCTCGATGGCTGGCGTCGAATGGTGCGAGTGCTCCTCCTTCGAAGCATGCCGACGAACTCGAGCGCGTCGGCCGAGCTCTCGAAGACGCACGCCGCTACTTCGACGGGACCATCGTCGACTTCTTTCGTGCCCAACTCGAGCGCTGCAAGCGTGACGACGGCGCTCTCGGGCCGGCAGCCGCCCTGCCGCTGGTGCTCGGTGTGATCGGCGCCATCCAGCGGCACGGTAAAGACGTTCCCTCGGACATTCGCCGACGACTCCTCGCGGTTGGCGCTGACGGAGCCGAATTCGCCGGCTGGCTGTACCGCGACCTCCACGACCCGTTGACCGCGCAGCTACTGTACGACCGCGCGATGGAGTGGGCGCAGGCCGCGGGCAGCTTGCCCATGCAGGGCTACATATTGCTCAAGAAATCCCAGATGGCGTATGAAACCCGCGACACTGCAACGCTTCTGACGCTGGCCCAAGCGGCAAAAGAAGGCCCATGGCAGCTGCCGGCATACGTCCAGGCAGAAGTAGTGCAGCAAGAGGCCCTGGGGTTGGCAATGACCGGCGAGCCAGCGAGAGTCGTGCAAATCAACCTCGGCCGAGCCCAGGAACTGCTGAGCGGTGCAGGTGATCGGCGAGACCACGAACTCGTGAGTTACTTCAGCCAGGACACACTGCTCCTACGCTCGGCTTGCTGCTACACCGAAGCCGGCAAACCGCAGACTGCGAGCCAACTCTTCGGCCAGGTGCTTTTGAATAGCTCCCTTTCCCGGCGCGATGTCGGCTTCTTCGGCGCTCGCCGAGCCAAGGCTCTGGCGCTCTCCGGCGAGCCCGACGAAGCCGCGACAGTGGCCGCGCAATCGGTTGCTGTGGCACGCGAAACGCACTCGGAGCGAACAATGAATGTCATCGTCGATGTCGTACGCACGCTCGACCCGTGGAGACACCGCCCCCAGGTTCGACAACTTCGCGAACTGTTACTGCCGTGATGCGGAATTTGTTGTGAGCCAACGCGTAACGACGTCGATGACCTCGGCTTGGTATTCCTGGCTCTTCGGGTTCAGGTACTGCGGATCATCATGAACCGCGAACCCGTGCTGCGATCCTTCGATCTCGACCAACTCGACGGGCGCAGTGAATTTGGAGGCGGCCTCGCGGGAGCCGCTGATCGGCACCAGGGTGTCGGCGTTTCCGTGAACGATCAAAGTCGGCGTCTTGATTTCGCCCAGGACTTCGTTCGGCTTGAGCCAGAAGACTTCGTTCAGCAGCGGCCTACCGTGCTTCAGGGTCGGCGTGAATTGAACGGCGCCAGTCTCATTCAGCTCTGCAGCTCGTTCATCGCTGATGACGTCGTTCGTCCAGTAATCACGGCTGTCGATCGTCCGCCACTTGTAGTCGAACTGCGGATTCAGCAGCACCAACCGATCGATATCCTCTGGCCGCTTCGCCGCGTAGTAGGCGCAGACTCCGCCACCGAAGCTGGCACCCAATAGACCAACCTCCCTCGCGCCCACAACGTCGCGCAGATACGCAAGATTCACCCTGATGTCGTTGAGAATGGTTGCAAGGGTCAGCTCTTCCTGTCGTCCTTGGCTTTCGCCGTGACCACGGAGATCGAACCGTAGCGACGTCACCCCGCCTTCTGCGAGACCGTCAGCGAGGCGAGTGAAGAATCCGCCCTCGTCCCGTGTGACACCGCCGCCGTGCACCATCACGACGGCACGCCCAGTCGTGTGGTCGGGGGCGACGAGGGTGCCCGCCAGGTGTAGGCCGTCGAGACTACGGACCTTGATGGTGGTGCTCGTCAGTGCCACGAAGCCAGTCAACCAGAGCCTCGCCATCCCTGCAGTACGGCGCAACCACGTCGCCACACACCAGATCGAACTGCTTTCGTACCCGGCCTCGGTCACCTCTGCGGCCGGTACCGCCCGAGCACGCAGCCGCACGTCCACGCCCTTGGTCGCCGACAGGCCTGCGGCGTTGCGACGTAGTCATCCCGACCGACGACGCCGGTAGCGGAGCACCTCCCCCGACCGGAAGATGAGCTGACTTTGGTCGCGTCGGCTGTGAGGGCGCTGGCACGACGTACGCACTACCTCATCCGAAGATCAAGATTCGGCGTACTACTTTCATTGCCAACGCAAAGGTGTCACTCTTGATTAGAAGCTGGCGCCCGCGAGGACTCGATCACTGGAACCTGAATCGAGGCTTATCGTGGCGCATACTGCAAGTTCTGGCCGCGGGCACCGACTGGCCGGTCTCGACATTTCGGCCACCCAAACGGATAACGCCACCCGCCAAGCTCAAGGGTTACCTCTCCCGTCCTTGAGGCAATCACCCGCCGCTCATCGGCTGGGGCCGTATATCGCGGTGTCGAAAGTCAGCCCCGGCGGAAGGCTGGCCATTGCGGGCCCCGTTCGTCATCTGAAATGGGCACCAGGGCAGCGGCTCTCGACACGACTGAATGACGATTGCATCGAGATTCGAACGGCAAGCGATGAAGAAGGCGCCCTTCGAATAGATCGAAACCTCCACCTCTACCTGCCCGCGTCACTACGACACGCGGCCGACATCCGGTCCGGCGACACAGTGCTCGCCGCCGTGCTCACCCCTGCCCGCCTCAGGATCTACCCATCGATAAAGCTCCGAGCGTTGCTGTTTCCATCTACAGAGCACAAACGAGCGCAGCGATGAAGGAAACCGATGTCGAGGCGGCTCGAATCGTGCTGCAACGCCTGGGCGTTCGACCCGAGGACCTCATCAACGGCGACGCAACTTCGACTGCCACGCCCACCTTCGGCGAGTACATTCCGCGACTCCGCACCGCTGTACCGGCCGGAACCTCCCGGGCCTACGCGAGTTACTGGAGGCGCATCGAAACCCTATGGCACGACCGACGGCTCGATGAGCCGACCTCCTCGGAACTCAAACAACTGGTCGAGACCGCCAGGACCCAGGCGATCGTGCGCCGCAACTCCCGAGGCGGCCGCTCCGCTGCCGAGCACATGGTCGCCGCCATCCGCTGCCTGTACCGCCACGCCCACGACGATGGCTACCTCGCCTTCACCAACAGTCCAGCAACAACATTGACCAAACCGCGACGGGGACCGAGTCCTCGCGGTGCCCTCACCGACGAACAACTCTCACAAATTGTCCGGATCGCCGAAACCACCGGCAACGACCCCGAACTCGACGCCCTCATCCTGCGTCTGCACATCGAAACAGCATGCCGCCGCGGAGGCGCACTCGCCCTGCGCCCTAAAGACGTCGACCGCGACCAATGCCTGCTCTGGCTGCGCGAAAAGGACCAATCCGACCGCTGGCAACCCATCTCCCCCACCCTCACCAACGCACTACTCGCCCACGCCACCCGCGGAATCGATCCCGACGGCCAACTACTGCGCTACCGCAACGGCAAACCAATCACCGGCCGACGCTACGACCACCTCTGGAACCGCATCGGACGCCACCTCCCTTGGGTGCGCACACAACAGATCACCGCCCACTGGCTGCGCCACACCACCCTCACATGGGTCGAACGCAACTCCGGCTACGCCATCGCCCGCGCCTACGCCGGCCACTCAAGGGAAGCCGGGAAAGTCGGTACAACAATGACCTACGTGCGCGCGACACTCTCCGAAACTGCTTCGGCTCTATCAGCATTGACCGGCGAACCACACCCGCTCGTCTCCAATGGACAGACGTCCGAAAGTTGAGGGTTGCTCAAGCGTGGTTAAGCTCTCAACGGATTGCGCCGGAGCCAAACGAGTGCTATAGCGACGTTTGAGCATGTCCTCGATCACAGCGGTGTTGACCAGACTGATCTCCCGCGTCCGTACGCTGTCCACACGGTGTCGCGTATCGCTGGGTTCGTACAATGCCCTCCGGGGCACCGCTCCCTCCGAACACGGTCAGCTCGACCTCTCTGACACCGCGGAGTAAACGCGGGCGCACGGCTTTGATTCGCCACCGTGCAACCCGGCGGATACAACCATGCCATCGCTCTGCTCGATGACCTATGCCAACGGGCCCGGCGGGACCGGCTCGGCGCCCGACGCTACGAGTGGAGCCACGGGATCCGGGCACGCCTCGCCCACAAGGCATCGCTCCTGGAACGTATGACGACGGCCGAACTCTGATCACAGAACTGAATCCCCGGGATGTTCTGCTACCGGCAACCTCCGACCCTGTGACTCGGCGGTTTGTCGGCTCGACCGACTATCGTCATGGGGATCTCGATGCGCGGCGCCGTCCGCTAGTCGAGGCCGATTCGAACGAGAGGGAGATCGACACCGTGAGGATGGGACAGACCAGCTTGGAGTTCGACGAGCTCGCCGAGACCGAGAACCCGAGCGTTTCCCCTGACTCGCTGGGCGAAGACGACATCATCGACTACATCAGCAACCGCGTGGTGAAGCTGCGCGGCAACGAAGAGGTCCGGCAGCGGATCGCCCGCGCGCTGTTCCACGAGTACGGGATCGCGGTCGAGGATATGGAGCGTGACTTCAAGATTCCGGTGCAGATCCAGGGTGCCCGGAAGGTGTCCAAGAAGGCCGATATCGCGATCTTCAAGCCCGGCTCCGTCCATTCGCTGGAGAACTTGCAGCGGGTGGTGATCTGCAAGCCCCTGCCCAAACCAAGCAAGACGGTCACCAAGATCCGCACCCACGAACAGGCCAAACAGGATATTCAGGACCTCGAGGTGCTGCTGGGAACCGAGGCCAACGCCCCGAACCTGGAATACGGGATGTGGACCAACGGACTCGACTTCTTCTTCCTCCGCAAGGAGACGGGGCGTTTCGGGGCGACGTTCGAGCCACGCGCCGACTGGCCAGTCGCCCCCGAGTCGCTGGGGAGCCGGTCGGTCGGATCGGCTGCCCGGCTGCGCCGCGGCGAACACGCCATGCTCAAGACCGCCTTCCAGCGCTGTCACAACTACGTGCACGGCAATGAGGGCATGTCGAAGGAGACGGCGTTCTGGCAGTTCCTGTATCTGATGTTCGCCAAGATCCATGACGAACGGACCAGCCAGCGGACCGGTCGACCACGCAAGTTCTATGCCATGCCCAACGAACCGTTCACCGCCGACGGACGCAAGGCGATCGCACAGCGGATCAAGGAGTTGTTCACCGAGGTCAAGGGCTACGCCCATTTCGACAATCGCGACGAGATCACCTTGTCTCCAGCCGCGTTGGCGTTCATCGTGGGCGAACTGTCCTCCTACGACCTGACCTCGACCGACCTGGACGTGAAAGGCCTTGCATACCAGGAGTTGGTGGGCAAGAACCTGCGCGGTGACCGCGGGCAGTACTTCACTCCGTCGGGCGCAGTGGACCTCATGGTAGAGATTCTCAATCCGCAGGAGCATCAGCGAGTCCTGGATCCGGCGTGCGGCACCGGCGGATTCCTCCGCGGTACGATGCGCCATCTGCTGCACCAGTGGAAGGTGGAGGACGGCACGCTGGGCTTGCCCGATACGCCGGAGCAGATCGCGCGGCTCGCGAAGTTCGCCCGCACGAACCTGTTCGGCGCGGACTTCGATCAGAGTTTGGTGCGCGCCACCGTCATGAGCATCATGATGCTGACCGACGAGTCGGCCGGCGATTTCTTCGACAACGTCTTCTTCATGGATTCGCTGATGTTCCCCGACGGGGATAAACCGGGCAATCACAAGGCTCTGGAGCGGATCGAGCCAAACAGCATCGATGTCCTGATGACCAATCCGCCGTTCGGAACGGAGATCAAGGTCGAGGAGGCGAAGACGCTGGACCGCTACCGCGACGGCGTCGCGCAATCCTGGACTCGCGACCGCGAGACCGGTGCGCTGGTGCCCGGCCGCGGTCCGGTCACCGCGATGGCACCGGAGCAACTGTTCATCGAGCAGGCCGTCAAATGGGTATGCCCCGGCGGCAAGATTGGTATCGTCCTGCCGAACGGCATCCTGTCCAATCCTGGTCCCGCCGATGAGGCGACCCGGCGCTGGATCCTCGACAACTGCTGGGTCCTGGCCAGTATCGAACTGCCCGTCGAAACGTTTATCGTCGAAGCGGACGTCAACATCCAGACCTCACTGCTGTTCCTCAAGAAGAAGACCGATCAGGAACGGATGAATTCCACGCTGGGTGGTCCGGCGAACGACTATCCGGTGTTCATGGCCATCGCGGAGCGGATCGGCAAGGATCGCCGCGGAAATGACATATACAAGCGCGGACCGGACGGCAAAGATATCCTGGTCGTTCACGAGGAATTCGATCGGGTCCGCATCAACGGCGAGGATAAGATTCGCCGACTGGTCCGAAAAATCAAGGAACCGGACAATGATCTTCCCGTAATAGCCAGGAAGTATCGGGAATTTCGGGACAAGTACCCCGAGCCGGGAATGGCAACGCGATGAAACTCGTCGATTTCGATAATCCCGTCCGTTCAGATTGGCTCACCGAGCAGGGTTCACGACTGGATTGCAAGCCGTACATTTCTGAAACGTATGCCGCGCAGATGACAATGAAGCGACTGCCACATACCATGCGGCTCAGCGAGTTGACGGACAGAATATTTCGGCCAGGAATATTTAGGCGAGAGTGGACGAACGACCCACAGCAGGGTATGCGATTCCTCTCCAGCGTCGATATTCTCGAGGCCGATATCTCGAATCTCCCAATGCTCACCAGCAGCTCTAGCCGCAAGGTCGCCGACCTCACCCTGCAACCGGGATGGATCCTCATTACCCGCTCCGGAATGAATGCAGGACGGGTTACCCAATCCAGGCCGGAAATGGCAGGAGCCGCATGTAGCGAACATGTCCTGCGTGTAATTCCGTCCGCAAATATTCCCGCAGGATATCTGTACATTTTCCTCTCCAGCCGCTACGGCACAGCGATGATCAGGGGAGGGGTGCACGGAACCAGTATCAAGCACATCGAGCCGCCGCATCTGGTCGATATTCCCGTGCCCAGGCTGGGCGACGAGATCGAGGAACGGATTAACCTCCTGATACAGGAGGCAGCGAGCCAACGATCGCAGTACCAGACACTGATCTCAGCCGCCACCAACGAGTTGTTCGCCAGCCTCGGCATGACCGACATGGCCGATCACGAATGGCATAGGGCACGCGACACAGGCTTCGTTGTTTCCGGATTGAGTCCCGCATCGTTGCGTGCGCTCAACTTCGCCCCCAGAGCGCTTAGCATGATAGATCGACTGCGAGAACAGCCACACCGCACCCTCGGGGATATCTGCACTGGCGGAAGGTTGCGAACCGGCGCTCGGTTCAAACGATTCGAAGCCGACCCCGCCAACGGTGTGCGACTGGTCGGGCAGCGGCAGGCCTTTTGGATGAGGCCTGAAGGCCGATGGATCGACCCAAAGCTGGCACCCAGCGACATCCTCCAAGAGGAAGAGACCGTCCTCGTCGCCGCTCACGGAACGCTCGGAGAAAACGAGGTCTATGGCAGGGCGATATTTGTCACTGGCCGCTCCGCGAAGGACGCCTATAGTCAGGACTTCTTGCGCATTCACCCAGGCCCCTCCGGCCCGGCAGGCGCCTACCTCTTCGCCTTCCTCCGCTCGAACACCGCCTTCCGCATCCTGCGCTCCATGAGCGTCGGCGGCAAGCAGCAGGAGTACCACCCGACGCTCCTGCGCAATTTGCCAATCCCCCTGTGCTCCAACGAAGATCAATATAGGATCACCGAGATCGTCCGGCGCGCGTACCGGCATCGGGATGAGGCGGGCGCGCTGGAAGATCAGGCGATGGCATTGCTGGAGCACGCGATTCGAGAGGCAGCGGGATAGCAGTGGCGGAGATCGTCGGCGGGGGGCCGCCGGTCAACGACGCGGAACGCGCCGTCATCGGCCATCTGCGCGACCATGGCCCGGCCGACTGGTGGGTCCTGCACAATGTCGAGATCCCGGTACACGGCGGCCGGTACGAGATCGATGTGATCGTGGTGACTGGTCACGCAGTGTGTCTGATCGATGTCAAGGGCACCGCCGGCCGGATCGAGGTCGTCGGCACCGACTGGTATCCGCAGGGCCGGGACAAGTTCGGCTCACCTGTGTCGAAGCTGAACGGGCATGCCCGGGCCTTCAAAGGGCATCTGGAACGGTTGAATTCCGGCTTGAGCCGGGTCTATGTGGATGCCATGGTGGTACTTTCCGCACCCAGTGCAGTGCTGGTGGATCGCAATCCCGCACCGAATGCCGATGCCGCCAGCGTGGCGTCACTGAGCACTCTGATCCCGATGCTGCAGGATGTTTCGAGGGTCCGCCGGGGGAGGCTCCGCGATCTCACCGCGGTGAGATCGGATCTCGTTGCGGCCCTGACAGGTAGTGTCCAGCGTCCGACCGGGCCACGGCGGTTCCGTCACTGGGTGGCACAGGAGCGACTCGGCGGCACCGACGAAGTCACCGAATACCGTGCCGTCAACGCCACACTGGCCAGGTCGACCAGCACCGTGCTGCTGCGTGTCTACCGGGTAGATCCATTCCAGCCCACGGATCGGCGTGAAGCCGAGAAACTGGCAATCTCCAACGCCTACAGCATGCTGACCCGGATGCCGCCGCACGAATGCATCGTCGGCCGGCACGACTTCTTCCCTACCGATGATGAGGACGAGTATGTGCTGGTCCTCGACGACCCGCGCGGCAAGGTTCTGCAGTTGTGCCTCAACGACATCCGCGAACCGCTCGCTGCGGACGTCAAGGTGCGAGTGTTCGCGGATATCCTGGCCGGGTTGGCGTGGGCGCACCAGCATCGGGTGCTGCATCGTGCCCTGTCGCCCACCTCGGTCCTGGTGAAGAGTAACGGCCGCGCCACTATCACCGGGTTCGACTATGCGCGGCCAGAGGAGCCCCGCCCCTTCACCGTCCTACCCCGGCTACAGAATGTGCTCGACGCGGCCTATGTCGCACCGGAATGCCAGGGTCGGGCACAACAGATGAGCCGCGCGTCAGATGTATACGCGGCGGGTGTCATCGCCTACCAGTTGTTCACCGCTGAACTACCTTTCACGACAACGGTCGAGCAGTTCGAGAAAGGCAGCGTGCTGCCGACACGGGTCCTGGCGAATGCCGGAGTTTCCGCGGACCTCGCGGATTTGATGCAGCGCCTCTGTGCGCTGGCGCCCTCGAACCGACCGACCGCTGCGCAGGCCCTGGACGAACTCGGGCGGATACTGGGCGGGCGCAAACGGGGGCGACGGCAGATCCCGCCGGTGGCCGAGCGCTCCGATAGCACCTCGGATTTCCGGAACCTGACAGAGGGAGATCAGCTCACCACCCAGCACACGATCCGCCGCAAGCTGGGTGCCGGCACATTCGGCGTGGTGTATCAGGCCTATGACAACCTGGCCGGTACCGATCGAGTCGTCAAGATCATCGACAGAGACCCTGAGTCCGCCGCGGAACGATTGCGGCAGGAGTACCAGATACTGCTTCGGCTGCCCTCGCATCCGAACGTCGTGAAGGTCGACAGCGCCGGATATCTCGACAACGGCACCGTTCCCTACCTGGTGTTCGAATATCTCGACGGCCGCGATCTGCGTGATCTTCTCGGCGACGGGCCGTTGAACCCTGCCGACGCGCTACGGGTGGGCCGTGACCTCGCCGCAGGGCTGGCCTTCCTGCACGACAGCGGCGTGTACCACTGCGATATCAAGCCCAGCAATGTGCTTCGCACCGATCACGGCTGCAAGATCCTCGACTTCAACGTTGCGGTCACATCCGAATCCAGCATGTCCCGCACCGGCGGCAATCATCGGTATCGGCCCCCGGACAACGCCGATGGCGCACAGTTGGACGCCACCCGGCTGATAGACCGGGATGTCTACGGCGCGGGCCTCATCCTGTACGAAACTCTCACCGGTCATTGGCCTTTCGATTCCCACAGCCGTCCGGTCCTCGCGGAGTTGCCGTACGATCCGCGCCGGTTCGATGGGCTTGCCGATTTGTCCGACGAATTCGTCGCCGTGGTGCGCAAAGCAATCATGCCGTTACGTGGTGACCGGTTCGCCAGCGCCGAGGAATTCCGCACCGCCTTGGAGTCGATTGGGGCCATCCGTCGACCACGGTCGGCACCCATTCCCGATCGGCTGCTACGCATCCCAACCGAACCCGAGGGCACCAATCCTTTTGTGGCTCACTTGCAAACGCTGTACAGCCAGAGCAGAACCAGCAATGCCGGAACCCGAGGACAGGATCCGCGTCACCTGTATGTGGCCACACTGCTCGATACCCGGCTTACCGAGGACGTCCTGGCGGGCACATATCGGCTGGTCATCATCACCGGGAACGCGGGTGACGGAAAAACAGCCTTCCTCGAGGAGCTCACCGCCCGGGCAATCAGGGAATTCGGCGGAAAACGCGGTCCCCAACGATCCAACGGCGCGGAGGTCGATCTCCCGAACGGCTGGCGGCTACGCACCAATCACGACGGCAGCCAGGACGAAGGTTCACGTGACAACGACGAGGTGCTCCTCGACTTCTTCGCGCCCTACGCCGACGACGGCGAACCCTACGATCGGGAAACCCGGCTGATCGCCATAAACGAGGGCCGACTGGTCGATTTCTGCACGACCCACGCGGATCAGTTCACAGCGTTCGCCCGCGCCGTCGGCGACGGTCTCGACGGGCAGTCACCCGAGGGCGGAATCGCGGTGATCAACCTCAATCGCCGCAGCCTGGTGGCTCGCGACAACGATGAACCGTCGATCTTCCAGCGCATCTTGACCGCCTTCACCGCGGAAAAGCACTGGGCGGCATGCACTTCCTGCGAACTGTCGACGACATGCTACGCACGCCACAACGCTGCCACACTCGGTCACCCCACTGCCGGGGCGAAAGTCGCCGGGCGTCTGGAGGAGTTGTACACCCTCACCCATCTGCGCGGCCATCTGCACATGACGTTGCGCGATATTCGCTCCGCGCTAGCGTTCACCCTCACCTCGGGCCGCAATTGCACCCAAATCAGAGACTTATATCGGTCCGGCGATGCCGATCAAATCCTCGACGGCTTCTACTTCACCAGCTGGACCGGTCCCGGATCCGAGGACCGGCTGCTGATCCAGCTACGTCAGCTCGACGTGGCCAAGGTCCCCGAACCCGCCCTGGATCGCAAACTGGACTATGTCGGACCGGACGCCGGCCAGGCACTGATGGATATCGACGGGCGTGACAACCCGGATCTGGAGTATTTGAACGCGCTGTTCAGGCAGCTGACGCGGGCACCCAAGCCAGGTCCGGCGCAAACCGCACCGCACGCGCGATACCTTGCGGCCGCCCGACGGCGGTTCTACTTCGAATGCGTCGACGAGCATCGAGCTCGCGGACTGCTCCCCTATCACTCGGCGTCGGCATTTCTCGAGTTACTCACCTCACCCGCTCGCGCCGAGGCGTATCTGCCCGACATCATCGAGGCCGTCAACCGCGGCGAGGGACTGCCGGATCCGCGGCGACTCGGCGATGATCTCGCCCTGCAAGTCCGGCACATCCCAGGCGGGACCATCCGCAGTTACCGGCTCTTCTCCCGCGACAACCTGACGCTGTCACTCACCGGATCGAACCAGCGGAATTACGTGGAGACCCAGTTCGACGGGCTAATACTGCAGCACCGTGCGGACAACAGCCACGTGGCCCGGCTCCGCATCACACTCGATCTGTTCGAGCTGTTGTTTCGGCTGCGTCGCGGGTTTCTGCCCGGGGTGGCGGACGAGCAAGGTGTCCTGCTGGGTTTGACCATCTTCAAGAACGAGCTGGCGGCCGCACCATATCAGGAAATACTGCTGACTTCAGGCGGAGAGGATCTCCACCAGATCGAACGCACCCGGGACGGACGTCTGCGGATGCGCCGCCCGACGGAGGAGGTGAACCAATGGCGCTCGTCCGGTCCGACCGCGAGTTCCGTCACACTGCGGTGAGCTACCTCGACTACAAAACCGTCGAAATGGACCGGGTACTCACCGGATTCCTGGCTCGGCTGTGGTGGCGAGGCAAGGGCAGTGTGATCTTCCGGTCCGACGATCTGACCCTCGACGTATATGCCGACACGATCACCGGGGATCCGAGCCGGTTCACCGGATTCGATCCCGATGTCACCCGACGCTGGCTGGAAACCCATCTCCTCGACGTAATCAACCGCGGGAAACGGACCCAGGCGATCGCTGGATTGCGGCCCTTGCACGGGTTCACCTACCGCCTGCGCAATGCCCGCCGGTCCCGCGCCTACGGTGCCGACGAGCAGCTGTATGCCATGCTCACGAGTCAGCCTCACACCGGCAGCACCAGCGCGCTGACATTCTTGAGGGAATTCTTCTTCACAGGATCCGAAGCGGCGGTCGGCTCGAACTCCGACGGCCGCATCGATGTCGAGACTCAGGCGCTGATCAGCCTCACCGAAGCGACGACCGACAAACTCACCGACCGGGCCGGGCCGGGTGACACCAATTTCCATCCGCCGCTCGTTCCAGGGACGTCCGCTCTGCTGGCCGAGGACACATTGCGGCTGCTTTATCACAAGGACCTCATTCCACGCTCAGTCCTCGTGGAGTACTTGAAGATACTGTTCGCCTTCCACTTGGCTCTCTACCACCTGCGGTGCACCAAACTGCTTCCGGCGCTGATCGCCGGTAAGCCCGAACCGCCGTCCACCGGAATCTTCCTGGATGTCGCAGGCATTGCCGGCACACCGATCGCACGGCTCGCCGAACGCAGCGCTGGCCTGTGGTACGGCCGGTTCCCAGACTTCATCCGCGCCACCTTCGTCATCCGCAAGCTGGACGACTTCGCGCAAACTCTGGTCCGACGCAATAAGATTCGTCGACCTGCCGATGGCATGTTCGCGATCGGGGATCTGCTGGCGCTGCTCGGCAAGGACTACGAGGACGCGCGCGAGCAGTTCGCCGGTGCCCGGATCAGCCGTATTCTCGACACCGACACCGACACCGTCGGCGACGACCCGACCGAGCAGATCAGGCAGCTCGGACTCGACGAATTCAACACCTACATCGAGATGATCACCACCTACCGGGTGGGCTTCCATCTCAAATATCTTCGCGAGTGCGTGGATTCGCTGCTGCTCAAGAATCGGCCAGGTTCGATGATCGCGCAGCCCAGACAGCAACAGCGGCGGTTCATTTTGGACAGTCGCCTGCTCGAAGTGCTGCTCCAGATCTCTCTGCTCCGCCCGGATGCGACCGGATTCCGCACCACCCCGCTGCGCGTGGATGAGTTTCTCACCGTCCTTCGCGATCGCTACGGCTTGTATATCGACGCCTTGCCACCTGATGACGGATTCGATCGCATCACCATCACCGATCAGGCGGCGCTGCGCGACAACACCAGTGCATTCATCGCGCGCCTACGCGAGATCGGGTTCTACTCCGATCTCTCCGACGCATATTTAACCCAGACCATCACACCGCGCTACATTGTCGGCGCCTCGACCGGATCAGGACTTCCATGAGCGAAGGAATGCGCGAGATTCGGGACCGTGATGTCGATGAGGCACTTGAGGACGTCCTTGCTCCGCGACTCGCCCGTGTCCTGCTGTCCCGGTCCGCCGGGCATTGCTGCCGGATCAGCGGCATCGCGGCTGGACCAGCCGGTCGCCTCTGCCTGCGCGTTCGGTCGGCATGTGGTGATCGCGCCCAGGCGTGGGTGCTCGGCTCGAGTCCCGGAATGCCCGAGGACGTCACAGTCAGCAGCACGAAGCTGATCGAACTGCGCAATCCCGACGAGGGCCGATTGCGGGCGCCGCTGCTGGTCTTCGTTCCGCCCGGCACCAAAGCGAGTGCGGAGGACTCCTTCGATATCGCCACCTTCGAGGAAATACACCTCGGCGACGTCTATCGAGTCCTGGAATTGCGTCTCCTCGAAGGGATTTCCGGCGAGCTCCGCCACGGAGTCGACGAATTGCTCAGCCTGCTGGCCGAACACGAGTGGCCCTTCGCAGACTCCTACGCGCGGGCCCGGTACCTGCTCGCCGTGACGCTCAACGACTCGGACCGGGACGTCGCCGGAGCCGCTGTCTTCGAACTCGGGCTCATCCCCGATTTCGAGCTATTCCGCGACGTGTCCGCAATCCGCGCCCGAGCCTCGCGAAACATCCAGCAGATGAGTCGGCTGGTCACCTCGGATCGACCCGCCCGGCAGCGTGTCCTCGAACTCGGGCTCACAGAGCCCGGATTCCGGAACAGATTCGCCGAGTTTCTCGCTCGGCAGGGCACCGAAAATCCCATGGCATGGACCCGGCGCATCGTCGTGGACCGCGACAACTGGTCACTGGCGTTTCATCGGTGGCCGCTGCGCGACGAGCGGCCACGCGACGATCGGGTGACCGTCCGGGTTCGCGGTGTGGATCTGCCGATGGTCGGCAGCTCACCCGACCATGCTCACCATCCGGTGCTGTCCACGATCGTCGGGCAACGATTCCTGGTCGGCGGCTCCGAGGGAGCGAACCAGCTCAGCGCCGAGTTCGACGTCGACCCCGACCCGAGAGATATTGCGGGACTGGAGAAATTTGTCGTCCAGCTGGTGTCCGAGACCAGCGGGCCCACCGGGGTGTCCGCGTCGGTGCGGGTGAGCAAGACCGTGCGACGTGTCTACACGCCACGACTGAAGAAGTTGCGCGCCGCAGAGCTGGAGGACGGCTGGCACTATGTGCGAGTGCTGCCGGTCGACCACGACGGCGTGCCGTTTCCGCTGTCACCGGACCGCGACGGCGATCGTAGTCTCAATGAGAGCGACCGGTTCTTCGTCCTCACCGACCAGAACATTGAGGATCAGTCGCCCCGGCCGAAAATCACCAAAGCTCCCGGGGTAACCCATGCGGTGCGGGCACGGCGCTTTCAGGCCCTCACCGAAAGGTCATCACGGCCACAGCCGACGCTCGCTGACGTCGCGTGGAAGGACGGTTACGCCGCAGTACACGCCTCGCTCGGATCGAACTTCCCCATTGAGATTCCCCTCGCCCCGGTACTCGCCGAACTGGAGCGCAGCATCCTGTCCGCCCCACAGCAGCCCGGCCGATGGTGGTTGCCCATCCGCACTGATGTCGCGGGTCCCGCCAGCGCGATTGCTCATCAACACCGATCGTTCGATGGTGAGGCGGGCCGTCGATTCGTCGCAGCACGCACCGAGCTGTTCATGGTGGTGCGCGGCGATACCGACATGGTCGTCGAGGGACGGGATGTCGGTGCCATGCGGGATCTTGTCGTCGAGTACGCCGAGGCCTACCGCGAACTGCTGGACTGGCTGCTGTTCCAGGCCGAGCGCGACGACGCTACCGCGCCGGCGCGACTGGCCGAATTGAACGAGCTTCTGCAGATCGACAGCGTCAGCGTCGATTACCGCGACTCGTTCGGCGGCAGAACGGAACTGACGCTGATTGCACCCACGCATCCGCTGCGGATGCTGTGGCTGACAACCTGGGCGACGCTCGGCGACCAGTGGATCACCGATTGCGGGAGTGTGGATACCAACATCACGCAGTCGACGGCGACCGCACACGCCGCCCTGAGCCCGGTTGGATTCCCCTTCGCGGTCCCCCGCGAAGGCGGGCGTATCGCCGTTGCGCATGGCGAACTGACCCCGTACTGGGGCGTGTACTTCCCGACCAACGTCAGCGACCCGCAAGCCTTACTCAGCACGATCTCGACGGCCCTCGGGCTCCCGCTGCGCAGGACGACGGAGGAACAGGTTTCTGGCGGTGCCCTTGCCGACCGTGTGGAACGATATCTGCGGCTCCACCCGTACGTCGGCACCGTGGTGATCAATGCGGTCAACGCGGGTGCGGCCGAGCCGCTCGCCGATATGCTGCTCCAGCTCCAGCACCGCGCGGCACTGCGGGAAATGAACTACGAACTGAGGCTTTTCACCGCACGCGCCGAGTCACCGGTGGAGGGATCCGCACTGGCCGCATTACTGCGGGGTGAATGGCGGGACACGGCCGACGCCGAGGCATACCGCGAGCAGCGCACCGTCGGATCAACCCCGAAACTGCTCGTCGCGGTTCGACCGGTGTCGGAATTCCGCTCTGCCACAACCGAATACAGCGCCCATCTTACGTTCCTGTTCGACGCCTTCAGCAATGAGGAGTTCAGCGCCACGGTGGCCGGTGTACCCGGGATGAGCCCGGTACACGGACTGGTGCAGGACATCGGTATCACCTATTCCGAGGACGAGAACGTCGCTACCTGGCTGAAGCGGCCGCAGCACGGGACCGCGCATCGACTCAGCGGTGCCGAAGAGCTGACGGATCTGCTGTCCACACTGCCGGAGACCATCTCGCACTCCACCTGTGCCGTGGCGACCGGTCAGGCCGGTACCCGCATGGTGCCCACCGTGACGCTCAGCCTCGACATCGCGGACAACACCCTGCTCCATCAGGCACACCAAACCAGCGACTGGGTGATCACGATCGACCGAACGCTCGGAATCGAATACTTCGACAACCCATACAGCCGCCGGCGCAGCGACTACATCATCGACTTCGAAGGGGATCTCAGCGATGGGCTCGGCCACCACATGGTCATCAGCTCGCGCTCGATGGACGAGCTGTGTGCGCTGCTGGAGCCTGTGGCTGCCCAGCACGATCTGTCCGTCGATCCACGCCACACCAGAGCGTTCTTCGACCAACTGCGTCTCCTGTCGGGCCGGCTCGCCTTCAAGATCGCCTCAACGGCAGCAACTCAGCGCACCGAAGTGCTGGGCCTGGCACTGGCCCGGCTGTACCTGGACTACCAAGGTGTTCTCGCGAACCAGATTCTCGTCCCGCTCGACTCACATCTCGAGCTCTATCGCGAAGCACGCGCCACCGATGACATCGGCGAATCGGTTGGTCTGCAACGCACCGACCTCGCCCTGTTCAGCTTGGATGCCCGGCGCTGGAGGATCACCTGCCGACTGGTGGAAGTCAAGTGCTACAGCACGGTGACGGTCGCGACCTACGACGAGCTCAAAACGAAGATCGCTGGCCAGCTCGAACGCAGCACCGAGATCATCGCACAGCATTTCGACCCTCATCTGACCCAACCCGACCGACCCGGCCGCGCAGTCCGAAACGCCACCCTGGCACACCTGCTCCGCTTCTATCTTGATCGAGCCGTACGCCACGACGTCATCGGCGCCAGACCCGCCGCAGAGGCACGCTGGATGCTCGATCGCCTGGACCGAGAACCGGCCTACCGGCTCGAATTCACCCGGACCGGCCTGATCTTCGATCTGTCAGGAGCGGACGTGTCGACCGAGATGGACGGCAGCGTCGAATATCACCTGGTCGGGCGTGATATCGCCAAGGAACTCATCGACGCCATTCCGACCGTGCCAGCCGGACCTGTCGACGCAGGTACCGAACCATCGCTTTCAACGTTGCGGAAACTCGACCTCACCGTGCCACGCTTCGCCGAGGCTCAATTCCGGGAACCTGCCCGCGACCACGACATCACCGATATGCCTTCCCCCGATCCGCAAACGGATCCGGCATCCACAATCGATTCTGGCCACGACGATCTTCCCCAGGATGCCCCCCGCGAAGCGACCGAGGCTGTTTCTCTGGAAACCGCAGATTATGGCGAACCGGCGGGCAACCCACCGCCCGATCGGCCTGCGGACACTGAGGTGGGCGAATATTCAAAAAATGAGCCTCCCAACATCGTGCTGGGCTCGATGAAACCTTCTCCGCAATACGGCGTCCTCGGAGAAGTCGCAGGCAAGACCATCGCGCTCGACTTGAACGAAACGCACACCATCAGTCTTTTCGGAATTCAGGGCGGAGGCAAGAGCTACACCCTCGGCACCATCATCGAAGCCGCATCGCTACCTCATGCTCCGATCAACCAACTGCCGCACCCATTGGCGACCATCGTCTTCCACTACAGCCCGACCCTGGATTATGCACCTGAATTCACCAGTATGATCCGCCCCAATGACGATGTCGATCAAGCAACTCTGCTGCGAACACGGTACGGAGTCGACCCTGCCGCTTTGCCAGATGTTGTCATGCTGGTGCCACACGACCAGCTGGATGTTAGGCGAGCCGAGTATCCAGACCTCCAAGTGCTGCCGCTGAAGTTCGGCTCCGGCGAATTACGGGCTGAGCACTGGCGATTCCTAATGGGCGCGATCGGCAACCAGTCGACCTATATTCGGCAACTGCAACGGATCATGAAGGCCAACCGCCGAAACCTGCGCCTCGATGTGATCCGCGACGGCATCGAGGAATCTTCGCTGTCCGACAATCTCAAACAACTAGCGCAGCAGCGGCTCGACCTCGCTGCCGAGTACATCGACGACACGGCGCAGGTCAAGACACTCATCCGGCCCGGCCGGGTTATCATCGTCGACCTCCGCGACGAGTTCATCGAGAAGGACGAGGCACTCGGTCTCTTCGTCGTCCTCATGCAGTTGTTCGCCGAAGCTCAAGCGAATGAACAGCGGTGCAACAAACTGGTCGTTTTCGACGAAGCACACAAATACATCGACAGCCCAGATCTGGTAGCCGGACTTGTGGAAAGTGTGCGGGAAATGCGACATAAGGGGATGAGCGTGCTGGTCGCAAGCCAAGACCCACCGTCCGTGCCAATCTCACTGATCGAGCTGTCCAATCATGTCATCCTGCACAAATTTACCTCGCCCGCGTGGCTCAAACACCTGCAGAAAGCGAACGCCTCACTCAGCGATCTGACCCCGGCCAAAATGGCCAACCTCACTCAGGGTGAAGCGTACATCTGGTCCAGCAAAGCAACAGATAACTCGATCACAAAAAGCGCTGTGAAAGTCCGATTGCGCCCACGTATGACCCGGCATGGCGGTGGCACCAAGACCGCAGTGGACAACCGATGAGCGACCCCACTCAAAAGGAATGGGCTACTGGCCTCAAGCGAAGAGGCGATGTAGCCCATTTAGCCCGTAAAGGGTAGCACGCTGTGGCCATCGTTGAACATCCGGATCAGCAAGGTGTCACCGCCCGGATCCTCGAGATCACCTCCACGCGGGCACCCTGGCACCGTCGGCTATGGCGCGGTGGGACCATCCAGATGCTGCGCGAACTGCTGTCCGAAAGCGCTACCCCTGGTGTCTCTGCGGCTGCGATCGACGACCTGAAGAAGTACGTCCTGCACGCACTGTCCTCCGATCCAGGCATTGAGGATCGGGGCAACACCGGTCGCGGCACTGCGGTGCGGGCAGCGATCGGCGCGATCAAACCCGGAGTCACGTGCGAAAGTCATGCCTGGGTCACTCTTCGGGAACATGCGGAGCGCATGGACCGCTCCTATCTGACCACCTGGGCCCGCGAGTTCGACCGTGGCAAACCTCTGGATGTCGAGAGTGCTGCCAGACGCATCGCTGCACACATCCTCGATGCGGGCTACCACAAGAACAGCCTCTACAGCTGGACCCACGCGGCCCAACGCAACGACAACACCGCCACGTTCGCAGAGTTCCTGTCCGAGGCAGATGACCGCTTGCGCCGCCCCGAACGGCACTACACGTTCTGTGTGCCGGTCACCACCAAACCGCGTTTCCCCGTCACCGAGTCCACTGCTCCAGGCTGGCTGACTGCCCCGGATACTGCAATATGGAAGCGAACCTATGCCGGGTCGGCGCCTCCGATCCGGCACCAGGGAGCGTTCCTGATCACTGTCACCGCCATGGACATCAACTCGGCGGCAGAACGTACCCGATCCCGGATCGCCGACCTTGAGACGAAGTTCCACTTTGGGCACCGACCGCTGCGTATCGCCTCGCAGATGTGGTCGAAGGACAAGGGCGACGCCTTTCCGACGCAGTCGACAAATCGGATGCTCGACGTGCACGCGTTCGAGAATCTGGGGTGCCTGCAAGACCTCGACATGCCCGGATACATCACCAGTGCGCTCGCTCTGGTGCATCCAGTGCGCACGGGTGCCGCACACATCGCTGTCATGAGCGGATGGTCGGCGATTGAATCACTGCTGATCGGCCCGGCCGATGAGGGGGATGTAGTCGCGGCCAGACGGTTTGCACTGATTATCGCGGCCAGCATGCCGCGGGCCGAGCTCACTGCCTTGGCCTGGGAATACGCTCGGACACACAACGGTGCACTCGCGGCAGAGCTTACCGGATACGAGCAGAACATCGATCGCGCACGCAGATTTCAGATCCACCTGCGCTCGGGCGCACCCGTGACCTTGAACCATGAGATCGACCAGTTGGCTCTTGACAGGTTGCAACCTCTGTTGATCAATCCACGGCGAGAAGTCTCCAGGATCGCGGATATCCTCAACCGGGAGTTCGTCCGCCTCTACCGCAAACGAAATCTGATCGTGCACGGCGGACACACCCACAGCACGAACCTCCATGCCGTCACCGAAATGATGTCACCGCTGATCGGTGCCGGAATCGACCGGATCGTGCATGCCGGGTTGAAATTTGGAATCCGGCCCATTCAGTTGTCCGCAACGGCCGAGGCGAAGTTGCACTATCTGATTCCAGCAACTGCCGACAACCCGGGAAACCTCCTGGACCTGCTGGAACCGTGAGGGTTAGACCTAGGTGGTTTGCCCACAATAAGCAACATCTAGCATCCGGCCAAATTCGAAGTCGACTTCGATCGCCAGCCGCCGCATCAAGGATCGGCAGGTCATCGCCGTTCCCGTGTTCGAAATGCCCTGCCTTGGGCACGATTTATATGTGAGCGGTCAATGGATTCTGTGCAAGCGCATCGCAATCGTCAGATCTGGTACTCCCTCACCCGCGATGACCAGTCGTTTTCCGCCGCCGATGTTTTGCGTGTCCTGCTGAGGGCGCGAACCTGCGACAACAGCCCGGGCCCGCCCGGGGCGTCCACCGGATAGCCTGGTGTCGGCCGCCCGCCACGTCTCGGGCCCTCTTACACGTGTTGGCCTCAGGCGGCTCTGAGCCGACGAACCTCCACCGCACATCCACACGAGATCTGCTACTGTCCAATCCGTTGGAAGCATCTCCGATAGATGCGCTCATGCACGCGACCGGTCCAGCCGTAGCGCAGCGGGGCGACGAAATCCCCCCTCGCGCACCGTTTCCGGTCATCGGTGACACCTCCGGACGTCCGTGTGTTCGAGCGCACTCACCCACGCAGTGGACGACCAAGGACGCCCCCTCTGTCACCTGGGCATTTTCCGCAGAGATGCCGGAGCCCAATGCCACCGTTGGAAATTCCGCACCCTGCATGCCGCGGAGGTGCACTCGTCCTGCGCGCTACAGACCTTCTCCGACTCTTGCCTGTTGCGGCTGCGCACAATGCCGACAACCTCGCCGAAACCGGCACAGTCAAGCTTCCCGGTTCGATCCGACGCCGCCCTCGCACCAGCTATTGTTCAGTTATCGATCCGTCCCGCATCGAGGCAGGAGTTGTCGTGCCGAAGCTGGAGATCAACAGGAAGTCCGAACTGTCGCGTGAAGAAGTGGCCGAGCGGCTCATCGCGATCGGGCAGGCGCTTGCCGGTGGCTCCGAGGTGAAGCTGGGATCCGGCGGGGACACGATCGACATCGTCGTCCCCGAGCGCGTCCATGTGGAGCTCGAAATCGAGGTCGACGGCGACGAGACCGAAATAGAAATCGAGATCAGCTGGCGTGACGAGGCTACCGGTGATTCGACGATTTGAACCCGGCATGCCTGCTGTTCGTGCTTGCTGAACAGGACGAAGCGTCGACGGGCAACGTTCTCGCCGAGGAGGACGACGGCGAGTTGCGGCAGGGAGCGCTATGAGCAAACTCGGACAGCGAGCCATCGTCTGCGGGGCGAGTATGACCGGGCTGCTCGCCGCCCGGGTGTTGTCGGACTTCTACGAGGTGGTCACGCTCGTCGAGCGGGATCCGCTGCCGGACGGTCCTGAGCAGCGGCGAGGTGTGCCCCAGGCACGGCATTTTCATGCTCTGCTGAGTAGGGGATCGAACGTCCTGGATCAGCTGTTTCCCGGCGTGCTCGACGAACTCGTCGCCGCAGGCGCGAAAGTCCTGCCCAATGAGCCATCGCGGGTATACGTCCGGTTGGGCCGGCATGAGCTCGATGTCGCGGACAAGTTTGCCGACCCGGCATCGCTGGTCGTCTATCAACCCAGCCGACCATTCTTGGATTCCCATGTCAGGCGGCGAGTCCGCGCCATCGAGAATGTGAGAATTCTGGACAGCCATGCTGTCGTCGAGCCCACAACCGACCGCGACCGTCGGGTTACGGGCGCCCGGGTGGTCAACCGCTACACGGGTGAGGAATCCGTGCTGGATGCCGACTTGGTGGTCGATGCGATGGGCCGCTCGGGGCATACGCCGGCGTTCCTCGGCAATCTCGGCTGCGAGCGACCGATCGAGCAGAGCTACCCGGTGCATCTGAACTATGCCAGCCAATTTCTGCGGGTCCCCGCAGGCACGATCGGCGAGAAACTGGGTTTCTCGGTCAGTCCGCTGCCCGAACGACCGGCCGGAGTGGTGGCTGTGGCCTACGAGGGCGACACCTGGATCCTGACCTTGTTCGGCGTAGGCGGGTACAAACTCCCCCGTGACCTGTCCGGCGTGATCGAATGTGCCGCGCAATTCGCGCCACCCACTCTGATCGACGCGCTGCGGTCCGCTGAGCCGCTCGGCGGGGTGTCTGCGCAGCATTACCCGGCCAGCACATGGCGACGCTATGACAAGATGCGTCGATTCCCCCCGGGGCTGCTGGTGATGGGCGATGCGATCTGCAGCTTCAACCCCGTATATATGCAGGGCATGACCATGGCCGCGCTGCAGGCCGTCGCGCTGCACGACTGCCTGGCCGATCGCGACGGAGATGTGAGCCGGCGATTCTTCAAAGCGACCGCCAAACAGATCGGCCCGGTGTGGCGGGGAAATCGGTTCACCGATTTCACCGTGTCCCAGGGAGGTGGTTGGCGTCGGGTGCCGAGACACTTGGTGAACTGGCCCATAGACAAGGCACAGGCCGCCGCCGCGAACGATCCGGCCGTCGCCGAAGCGGTCCTTCGAGTGATGCACTTCGTCGACCCGCCGGCCCGGCTCGCGCGGCCCTCGTTCCTGATGCGGCTGGTCGCAGCCAACCGCCGAGCCGGAATGGCCACATCCACCGATAACGGTTCCCGCAGCGCGGGGGTGAACGCTATGACCACGAAGACCTTCGACATCAACCGCATGCCGCGCGGCGGACCGGATGCGTCGTGGCTGGACCGGCGGTTGGAAACCGATCGTCTGGAGTACCTCGACCGCGACGACGTCGACGATCGGAAGCGCAAGATAATTCGTTCTCTGGACCGCGGCGAACGGTTTTTCGGGATACATCGCAAGCTCGCGCGCATCGTGCTCGACGAGGTCACCGACGTGCGCGAGCCCAAGATCCTGGAACTCGGCTCCGGCCACGGTGGGCTGTCGCGCGCGCTGCTGGAGATGCATCCCACCGCCGACGTCACGGTCACCGACATCGAACCCGCCTCTGTCGCTGCCATCGCCGCAGGTGATTTGGGCAGTCATCCGCGGGCCACTGTGCGCGAGATGGACGCGACCGCCATCGACTCGCCCGACGGGTACTACGACCTCGCCGTGTTCGTGCAGTCCCTGCACCATCTGCCACCACCGCTGGCTGCCCGGGTGTTCGCGGAAGGCACCCGCGCCGCCGCGAAACTGCTGATCATCGACTTGTCGCGTCCGCCTTCGTTACTGCACCTCGTCATGCTGGCGCCGGCGCTGCCGTTGGTGATCTTTCCGTACTGGCACGACGCGTTGATCAGCTCGTTGCGCGCCTACGGCCCGTCGGCGCTGCGCGCGATGGCCCGGTACGCCGACCCGGCGATCACCCTCGAGTTGCGCAGGCAGGCAGCCGTTCTCCCCGGAAGCCCGCAGATCGCGGTGGCCAGTTCTGCCAGATGAACATTCGATTGAACCGATCGGCATCGGCGCTCGTGACCACGGCTATGGGTGCACTGTGCGCCATCGCGATCACCGCTACAGCCGGCATGAGATCTGGTTGCCAGAATTCGACGCTTCGAAGACCTACACGGAATTCGCCATCATGCTCAACTACGGTGTCCATCCGGAGGTGCTGGGGTCCTTAACCGCCGCTCAGAGGTCGATATGGGCTGCCCAGCAACTCCGGCCCGAAGTCCCTTACAACGTTGCCGTTTTCCTGGCGATCGATCACGACGTCGACGCCGAGAGGCTCATGGTTGCGTGCGAATCGGCGGCAACGCGGTTCGGCACACCGTGCGCGCGGCTATCCCTCGACGACGGCGAACCGGTTTTCGTAGTCGATCGCTCGTTTCCGCGGACCATTCGCTGTATCGATCTGCGCGCCGAGCGCGACCCGGTATCCGCTGCGCGCGGCTGGATGGACAACGACTACCGCCGGCCGATCGATCTGGTCCGTGACCGCCTCACCGAGTTTGCGCTGCTGCGCATCACCGACGATCTGTCGTATTTCTACCTGCGCACACACCACGTTCTCTTGGACGGGTACGGCGCCCACACCATGGTCCGGCACATCGCGGCCGTCTATTCGGGAGCAGCGCCCGAGACCGGCGAAGTCGACTTCTCCGAATTCGACCTGATCCGCAACGCGGATCAGAAGTATCAGCAGTCTTCGCGCAGTCGTGCCGATGCCGAGTACTGGAAAAACGTCGTGCGTGAACCTTCGGACATCACCGACCTGGGCGGCACGCGCAGGCCGGTGGCACCACGCCACCCGTTGGTTCGCGAACTTGTGTACACGCATCGATTCGAGGAGAACCGGCCTGTCCGACTCGATGTCGCAAGGGTTGTCGCGACAGTAGCGGTTTTCATCGCGAAAACCACAGGACAGCAAGATGTTTCGTTGTCTCTGCCGGTGTCGGCACGCACGACTGCGGCACTGAAAAGATGTACGGGCATGGTCTCGAACATGGTGCCGCTGCTCATTCGAGTCCATGACTGCGACACCATCGGCGCACTGACCGATCGGGTAGGCGAGTCCCTAGTCGGCGCGCTGCGGCACCAACAATTCCGGCGCTGGCCGGACCTGATCGCCCAGGCAACCCGACCCGACATGAACATCGAATTCGGCCCGGCGATCAACATTCTCGACTTCGCCACCCCGTTGCATTTCGGTTCTTCCGAAGTGACGTACAACGTATTGACCACCTATCCCATACAAGACTGCGCAATCAACATCTATCCGCAATTGGGTGATGGCACGCCGCGAATTCAGTTCATGTGGAATCCGGATCGGTACGCCGCCGACGACATCGCCAGGCACATAACCCGTCTGGAAATGCTTTTCGACCGCCTCGTGGTGGCGGACTCGTCGGTGACGGTGGGAGAGGTGTCGTTGCTGGCCACCGGTGAGCGCGATCTGGTGCTGTCGGTGTGGTCCGGTGCCCGGGTGGCGGCGCCCGTCGGGTTGGCGCCGCAGTTGCTGGCGGCGGCGGTGGCGGCCGGCCCGGACGCGCCGGCAGTCGTCGACGGTGCCCGGGAGGTGTCGTATCGCGAGCTCGATCGGTGGTCGACGAGGGTAGCGCGGGTGCTGATCGAGGAGGGCGTGGGCCCGGAGCGCGCGGTGGGTGTGGCGATGGATCGCCGTGTGGAGTTGGTGGTGGCATGGTGGGCGGTGGTCAAGGCCGGCGGGGTGTATGTGCCGCTGGATCCCGCCCATCCGGCCGAGCGAATCACCACGGTGCTGGACGCGGTGGGGGCGGTGTGCGTCTTGACCTACGGTTCCGACACGGTAGCCGGGGCCGCGGCGCGTCCGATAGTGCGCATCGACGCTCCGGATGTGTCCGGGCGGTCCGCGGAGGCGATCACGGACGCCGATCGGCCGGCTGGGCTGAGGGTGGACAACACCGCGTATGCGATGTTCACCTCGGGATCCACCGGCGCCCCCAAGGGGGTCGCGGTCAGCCATGCCGGTCTGCTGGGGTTGGCCGCGGCGCAGCGGGCGGTGTTCGGGCTGGGCGCAGGTGCACGGATTTCGATGGTGGCCGCGCCGAGTTTCGATGCGTCGATCTTCGATATGTTGTGGGCAGCCGGGTCGGCCGCGGCGCTGGTGGTGGCACCACCGCACGTGTATGCCGGGGAGGCGTTGACCGCTTTCCTGCAGGACCAGCAGGTCAGCGCGGCGGTGTTCACCCCGACGGTGCTGTCTTCGCTGGATCGGGCCCGGCTGGACCGGGTGGGCACACTGGTCACGACCGGGGAGGCCTGCCCGGAGGAGTTGGTGGCCGCCTGGGCTCCGGGACGGCAGATGTTCAACGGCTACGGACCCACCGAGACCACCATCGGCGCCACCCTTGCGCCCCTGTCGTCGAGGCACCCGGTGAGCATCGGCACCCCGATTCCAGGGATATGCGCGCTCGTGCTCGACGCGCGGCTGAACCCGACCCCGGTCGGGGTGGTGGGCGAGCTGTATCTGGGCGGGCCCGCGCTGGCGCGCGGCTACGTGGGCCGGCCGGAGTTGACCTCGGAGCGGTTCGTGGCCAACCCCTACGGGGACGCCGGGACGCGTGTGTATCGCACCGGTGACCTGGTGCGCTGGACCTCCACCGGCACCCTGATGTACGTGGGCCGCGCCGACACCCAGATCAAGCTGCGCGGGCAACGCATCGAACTCGCCGAAATCGAGAACACGCTGCTGGCCTGCCCACAGGTCACCCAGGCCGCCGCGACCATGCACCGGAGCAGCACCGGCGCCCACCTCATCGCCTACGTCACCCTCGATCACACCGCCACCGATCACGATGCCGACATCGTCGGACAGTGGCGGCATATGAACAACGAACTGTACGGCGCCGAGGTGGCGTCGTCGGAGTTCGGCATGGATTTCCGGGGCTGGAACAGCAGCTACACCGATGATCCGATTCCGCTCGAGGAGATGCTGGAGTGGCGTGCGGCCACGGTGGATCGGATCCTCGCGCTGCGGCCGCGGCGGGTGTTGGAGATCGGTGCGGGCTCCGGACTGGTGTTGTCACAGATCGCTCCGCGGTGTGAGCGCTATGTTGCCACCGACGTGTCAGCGGTGGCGATCGACAATCTCGCGCACTCGCTCGAGCAGTTGCGGATCCCGTGGCGTGACCGAGTCCAGCTGCTGACCCGTCCGGCTCACGTCACCGAGGCATTGCCGCGGGGCTACTTCGACACGATCATTCTCAACTCGGTCGTCCAGTACTTCCCCAATAAGGATTATCTGACCGAGGTGAGCGATGCCGCTCTGGATCTGCTGGCCCCAGGTGGGGCGATGTTCATCGGCGACGTCCGTAATCACACCCTGCAGGCAGCGTTTCACACGGCGGTCGCGCTGGCCCGCACCGCCACCACCGACGCCGCCGAGATCCGCCGGCAAGTCCGGCTCGCCGTGCTCAGCGAACCCGAATTGCTGCTGGCCCCCGAGTTCTTCACCGGCTGGGCCGCCGGTCGTCCGTCGGTGGCCGGAATCGACATACAGGTCGAACGCGGATCGGCCGACAACGAACTCAACAGGTACCGGTACGACGTCATCGTCCACAAAACGCCCACTCCGGTCCGCTCACTGGCAACAGCACCCTCTTGGGCATGGACCCGATTCGCAGGGCTGCGCGGACTGCACACCGAGCTGATCTCCCGACATCCCGCCACCGTGCGCATTACCGGCATCCCCCGTACCGGACTGATCACCGATGTCCGCATCGAACGCGCCCTCGCAGACGGCTTACCCCTGGCCGACGCACTCGCCCGGGCCGCCGCGACTTCCGACACCACTACACCCGAACAGCTGCACCGCTTGGGCGAAACCACCGGATACCACGTTGCGGTCACCTGGGGCGCCCAGCCCGGCACCCTCGATGCCGTTTTCCTCACCCCCATCGACCCCGACCGCCGGCACGCCCCACCGCTGACCGAGGTCTACCTGCCCACCACCGGAGACCATCGAATCACCACCCACGCCAATAACCCCCACACCAACACCGAGATCAACGCCGTCCGGCAGCGGTTGAGCGCGTGGTTGCCCGAGTACATGGTGCCGGCGCAGATTGTGGTGCTCGACGAGTTCCCGCTGACCTCCTCGGGCAAAATCGACCGTAAGGCCTTGCCGGCACCGATATTTGCCGCGACGCCCTTCCGGGCGCCGCAGACTCGGGTCGAGAAAATCGTCGCGGAGGTGTTCGCGGAGGTATTGGGTCGGGACCGAGCGGGGCTCGATGACGATTTCTTCGCCCTGGGTGGAAACTCGTTGACTGCAACCCGGGTGAGCGCGCGGCTGCAGTTCGCGCTGGGCAGAGAAGTGCCGGTGCGGTATCTGTTCGACGCGTCCACGGTCGAGGGTCTCGCCGACTATCTGCACTCGCATGGTGGCGGGCCCGCTCGCTCGCCGCTGCAGGCCATGCCGCGCCCCGAGCGCGTTCCGTTGTCGTATGCCCAGCAACGATTGTGGTTCATCGACCAACTACAAGGCCCCTCCCCCGTCTACAACATGCCGATCGCTTTCCGGATCACCGGGGAACTGGATATCGAAGCACTGGACGCAGCCCTCGACGACGTACTCGCCCGCCACGAATCACTGCGCACCACATTCCCCGCCACCGACGGCGTGCCAATCCAACAAGTACTGCCGGCCCGACCCGGAATGTGGCGACGCGACGGCCCCGCAGTACTACCGCTGCCCGAACAAGACATCGACGACGCCTTGGCCGAACTGGCCGAATACCGATTCGACCTCTCGACCGAAATCCCCATCCGCGCCCACATCTACTCGATAGAACCCCAACAACACATCGTCGCAATCGTATTGCACCACATCGCATTCGACGGATGGTCACCACTCCCGATGTCCCGCGACGTCAGCCACGCATACCGAGCCCGCCGACACCGCCACGCACCGCATCGGGCACCGCTGCCAGTGCAATACATCGACTACACACTCTGGCAACGCACCTGGCTCGGTGAACTACACGACCCCCACAGCCCCATCACCACCGAACTCGAGTACTGGGAACACACCCTCGCCGGAATGCCCGAACACCTCGAACTCCCCACCGACCGACCCTACCCACCAACCACCGACCACCACGGCGCGAGCCTGAAAGTCGAATGGCCCGCGGAATTGCAACAGCAGATCAACCGAACAGCGCGCGAACACAACGCGACCGGCTTCATGGTGATCCAGGCCGCCATCGCGGTCCTCCTGTCCACAATCAGCGCCAGCCCCGATGTGGCAATCGGATTCGCGGTCGCCGGCCGCGACGACCCCGCCCTCGACGAATTGGTCGGCTTCTTCGTCAACACCCTCGTCCTCCGAGTCGACCTGACCGGCGATCCCACCTTCACCGAGTTACTGACTCAGGTCCGGACACGCAGCCTGGAAGCGTTCGAGCACCAACACGTGCCGTTCGAGGTACTTGTCGAACGCCTCAACCCCGCCAGATCACTGGTGCATCATCCTCTCGTCCAAGTGCTGCTGGCCTGGCAGAACTTCGCCGAGAACACCGAATCCACCGCCGGGTTGCAGCTCGAGGACCTCGACGTCACCTCGCTTCCGTTGGACACCCACACCGCCCGCATGGACCTAGCGTTTTCCCTCGGGGAACGCTTCACCGACACCGGCGACTCCGCCGGACTTACCGGCACAGTGGAATTCCGCACCGACATCTTCGACGCCACCACCATCGATACACTCATCCAACGGCTGGAACGAACACTGATCGCCATCACCCGCGACCCGGGGCGGTCATTGTCGTCGGTGGACCTGCTCGACGAATCCGAACACACCCGGCTGGACGAACTCGGCAACCGCGCCGTACTGCACACGCACACACACTCGGCGACGTCGGTTCCCGAGTTGTTCGCCGCGCAAGTGGCCCGCACGCCCAACGCAACAGCACTGAGCTGCGGCGAAGACTCCTGGACCTACCGGCAGCTCGAGCAAGCCGCGAACCGGCTGGCACACCTGCTCACCGACCACGGGGTGGGTCCCGGATGCGTGGTCGGACTTCTGATGCAACGCACAGCACAAGCGATCACCGCGATAGCGGCAGTGCTCGAAACCGGGGCCGCCTACCTGCCCATCGATCCCGAACATCCAAGGGCACGAATCGAATTCATGCTCACCGACGCCACGCCCGTGGCCGTGATCACCACCGCCGACCTGGCCGGACGACTCGACGGAATCGACATACCGATCATCGATGTCAACGACCCGACCCTGGAAAGTCAACCCAGCACCGCACTACCGGCGCCACGCCCGGACACGATCGCCTACCTCATCTACACCTCCGGCACCACCGGGATCCCCAAAGGCGTAGCGACTACCCACCACAACGTCACCCAACTACTGACAACTCTGAACACCGGCCCCACATCCGCGCCGGAACAGGTGTGGGCACAGTGTCATTCGCTGGCCTTCGACGTCTCGGTGTGGGAAATCTGGAGCCCGTTACTCCACGGCGGACGATTGGTCGTGATCCCCGACTCGATCACCCTCTCCCCCGGCGACTTCCACGACCTTCTTGCCGCGGAACACGTCACCGTGCTGACCCAAACACCTACCGCCGCAGCAATGCTCACGCCAGAAGGCCTGGAACCGCTGACATTGATACTCGGCGGCGAACACTGCCCGGCCCAAGTGATAGACCAATGGGCGCCCATACACACGGTCATCAACGGCTACGGACCGACCGAAACCACCATGTGCGTGTCCTTGACCGCGCCATTGGCGCCGGGTTCAGGGACACCACCGATCGGTTCACCCGTGCCGGGTGCGGCGTTGTTCGTCCTCGACCGCCGGCTACGGCCGGTGCCGGTTGGTGTGACAGGTGAGTTGTATGTGGCCGGTGAGGGAGTCAGCTGCGGCTATCGGCGTCGCAGCGCGCTGACCGCGACACGGTTCGTGGCTTGCCCATCCGCCGCGCCCGGGGCCCGGATGTATCGCACCGGAGACCTGGTCCGCTGGGGAAGCGACGGCCAACTCCACTACGTGGACCGTGCCGACGAGCAAGTCAAAATCCGCGGATACCGCATCGAATGCGGCGAAATCCGCACCGCCCTAACACAACTCGACGGCATCGAACAAGCAGCCGTCATCGCCCGCGAAGACCACCCCGGAGACAAACGCCTCGTCGCCTACATCACCGGCACCGCAAACCCCGCCACGATACGCACCCAACTCGCCGAACACCTTCCCACCTACATGATCCCGGCGGCGGTGATGGCGGTGGCGGCGCTACCGCTGACGGTCAACGGCAAGCTCGACATCCGCGCCCTCCCGGCACCGGAGTACACCGCCGGCGGGTATCGCGCCCCGAGCACCCCCGTCGAGGAAATCCTCACCACCCTCTACGCTCGGATACTCGGACTCGACCACATCGGGGTCGACGACTCGTTCTTCGATCTCGGCGGAGATTCACTGTCGGCCATGCGCTTGATCGCCGCGATCAACACCACGCTCGACACCGACCTCTCGGTGCGCACCGTATTCGACACACCCACTGTTGCCAGGCTGGCCCTCGGTATCGATGGTGCGGGTTCGAGCCGATCCCCACGACTGGTACCTGTCGAACGCCCCGAGCGCGTTCCGTTGTCGTATGCCCAGCAACGATTGTGGTTCATCGACCAACTACAGGAAGCCTCCCCCGTCTACAACATGCCCATCGCATTCCGGATCACCGGGGAACTGGACGTCGAAGCACTGGACGCAGCCCTCGACGACGTACTCGCCCGCCACGAATCACTGCGCACCACATTCCCCGCCACCGACGGCGTGCCAATCCAACAAGTACTGCCGGCCCGACCCGGAATGTGGCGACGCGACGGCCCCGCAGTACTACCGCTGCCCGAACAAGAAATCGACGACGCCTTGGCCGAACTGGCCGAATACCGATTCGACCTCTCGACCGAAATCCCCATCCGCGCCCACATCTACTCGATAGAACCCCAACAACACATCGTCGCAATCGTATTGCACCACATCGCATTCGACGGATGGTCACCACTCCCGATGTCCCGCGACGTCAGCGACGCATACCGAGCCCGCCGACACGGCCACGCACCGCATCGGGCACCGCTGCCAGTGCAATACATCGACTACACACTCTGGCAACGAACCTGGCTCGGTGAACTGCGGGACCCGCACAGTGCTATCGCTGTCGAGCTGGCGTTCTGGGAACAGGCCCTGGCCGGGATGTCCGAACACCTCGAGCTCCCCACCGACCGACCCTACCCACCGACCCCCGACCACCACGGCGCCGGCCTGAAAGTCGAATGGCCGGCGAGACTGCAGCAGCAGATCGACCGGACAGCGCGCGAACACAACGCGACCGGCTTCATGGTCATCCAGGCCGCCCTGACAGTGCTGTTGTCGAAGATCAGCGCCGACCCCGACGTAGCGGTCGGCTTTGCCGTCGCCGGTCGTGATGATCCCGCCCTCGACGAGTTGGTCGGCTTCTTCGTCAACACCCTCGTCCTCCGAGTCGACCTCACCGGGGATCCCACCTTCAACGAGCTACTCACCCAAGTCCGCACCCGCAGCCTGGAAGCGTTCGAACACCGGCACGTCCCGTTCGAGGTACTGGTGGAACGACTCAATCCGGCCAGATCATTGACACATCACCCGCTGATCCAGGTTCTGCTCGCATGGCAGAACTTCACCGGAAACAACGATCCAGCAGCCGGTTTGGCGCTGGAAGACCTCCAGGTCACCTCGCTTCCGTTGGATACTCACAGCGCCCGCATGGACATAGCGTTTTCGCTCGGCGAACGCTTCACCGATACCGGCGACCCCGCCGGACTCGGCGGAGCGGTGGAATTCCGCACCGACATCTTCGACACCACCACCATCGAAACACTCGTCGACCGGTTGGAACGAACACTGAACGCCGTCACCACCAACCCGGAACAACCACTGTCATCGATAGACCTGCTCGACGAGACCGAACACACCCGGCTGGACGAGATCGGCAACCGTACCGTATTGCGTACGCGCACACCATCGATGAAGTCGGTACCGGAACTGTTCGCCGAACAGGTCGCCCGCACCCCCAACGCAACAGCATTGAGCTGCGGCGATCGTTCATACAGTTACCGGCAACTGGACGAGGCGGCGAACCGGCTGGCGCATCTGCTCAGCGGCCACGGTGTGGGTCCCGGATGCGTGGTCGGGCTACTGATGCAACGCTCGGCACAAGCCATCACCGCCATCACCGCGGTACTCGAGACGGGGGCCGCCTACCTGCCCATCGATCCCGAACACCCAAGAGCACGAATCGAATTCATGATTGCCGACGCCACACCCGCGGCCGTCATCACCACCGCCGACCTGGCCGGACGACTCGACGGAATCGACATACCGATCATCGATGTCGACAACCCCGCAATCGACACCCAACCCAGAAGCCCACTACCGCCACCGCGCCCGGACACCATCGCCTACCTCATCTACACCTCCGGCACCACCGGGGTGCCCAAAGGCGTGGCCACCACCCACCGCAACATCACCCAACTACTGACGACCCTGGACACCGGCCCTACACCCGCCTCCGAACAGGTATGGGCGCAATGCCATTCGCTCGCCTTCGACATTTCGGTGTGGGAAATCTGGTCCCCGCTACTCCACGGCGGCCGACTGGTCGTCATACCCGACACGACCACCCTCTCCCCCACCGGCTTTCACGATGCGCTTGCCGCCGAACACGTCACGGTGTTGACCCAAACACCTACTGCGGCAGCAATGCTCACGCCACGAGACCTGGAACCGCTGACCCTGATACTCGGCGGTGAAACCTGCCCCGCCCGAGTGATAGACCAATGGGCGCCCGCACACACGGTGATCAACGGCTACGGACCCACCGAGACCACCATGTGCGTCACCCTCACTCCACCTTTGACACCCGGATCCGGAACTCCGCCGATCGGGGCACCAGTAGCCGGGGCAGCGTTGTTCGTCCTCGATAACCGACTACAGCGCGTGCCGATCGGCGTCACCGGCGAACTGTACGTCGCCGGCGCGGGAGTCGCCTGCGGATACTGGCGGCGCACCGCACTGACCGCGACGCGATTCACCGCCTGCCCATTCGGGCAGCCCGGGACACGCATGTACCGCACCGGCGACCTCGTCCGCTGGGGACACGACGGTCAGCTGCGATATGTGGCCCGCGCCGACGAGCAGGTCAAAATCCGCGGATATCGTATCGAGTGCGGCGAAGTCCGGGATGCCCTGACCGGATTGGACGGGGTGGAACAGGTGGCAGTGATCGCCCGCGAAGACAACCCCGGAGACAAGCGGCTGGTCGCCTACATCACCGGCACGGCAAACCCCACCGACATACGCACCCAACTCGCCGAACGACTTCCCGCCTACATGATCCCCGCGGCAGTCATGACACTGCCCGCACTACCACTGACCGTCAACGGCAAACTCGACACCCGTGCCCTCCCGGCACCCGAATACGCGGCGAGCGGGTATCGCGCCCCGAGCACCCCAGTCGAGGAAATACTCACCACTATCTACGCCCACACACTCGGACTCGACCACGTCGGCATCGACGACTCGTTCTTCGACCTCGGCGGAGACTCACTATCGGCGATGCGCCTGATCGCCGCGATCAACACCACACTCGACACAGACCTCTCGGTACGCACCGTCTTCGACACACCCACCGTTGCCCGGCTGGCCTCCGGGATCGGTCGCGCGGGTTCGAGCCGACTCCCACGACTGACACCCGTCGAACGGCCCCCGGTAATTCCGTTGTCGTATGCCCAGCAACGATTGTGGTTCATCGACCAACTGGAGGGCCCCTCCCCGCTCTACAACGTGGCGGCGGCGTTGCGGTTGAGCGGTGGGCTCGATGTCGAGGCGCTGCGTGCAGCGCTGGCCGATGTGGTGGGCCGGCATGAAAGCCTCCGCACGGTGTTCGGCACGGTCGAGGGGACGCCCCGGCAGGTGGTTATCCCCGTCGAGCGGGTCGATTTCGGGTGGGAGGTTGTCGATGCGACCGGGTGGTCGGGCACCCAGCTGGACGCGGCGGTCAACGCGGCGGCATGCTACCCGTTCGACTTGTCGGCCGAAATTCCCTTGCGGGCAAAGCTTTTCGAAGTTGCCGATCGAGAACACGTGCTGGTGATCGTGATGCACCATATCGCTGCTGACGGCTGGTCGCTGAGGCCGCTGGCCGCCGATTTGAGTGTGGCGTATGCCGACCGGTGCGCGGGCCGAGCGCCGGATCGGTCGCCGTTGGCGGTGCAATACATCGACTACACACTCTGGCAACGCACCCAACTCGGCGACCTACACGACCCCCACAGCCCCATCACCACCGAACTCGAGTACTGGGAACACACCCTCGCCGGAATGCCCGAACACCTCGAACTCCCCACCGACCGACCCTACCCACCAACTACCGACCACCACGGCGCCACCGTAGAAATCGACTGGCCCCCCGAACTACAACAACAAATCAGCCGGATCGCACGCCGGCACAACGCGACCAACTTCATGGTCATCCAAACCGCGCTGACAGTGCTGTTGTCGAAACTCAGCGCCAACTCCGATGTGGCAATCGGATTCGCGGTCGCCGGCCGCGACGACCCCGCCCTCGACGAATTGGTCGGCTTCTTCGTCAACACCCTGATACTGCGAGTCGACCTGACCGGGGATCCCACCCTCACCGAGCTACTCACCCAAGTCCGCACCCGCAGCCTCGAAGCCTTCGAACACCAACACGTGCCCTTCGAAGTCCTGGTCGAACGACTCAACCCAGCCAGATCACTGAGGCATCACCCCCTCATCCAAGTGCTGCTGGCCTGGCAGAACTTCACCGGAAACAACGACCCCGCAGCCGGCTTGATATTGGACGACCTCCAGATCAGCTCGCTCCCGGTGGATACCCACACCGCCCGCATGGACCTAGCGTTTTCCCTCGGCGAACGCTTCACCGACAACGGCGAACCGGCCGGACTCACCGGCGCAGCGGAATTCCGCACCGACATCTTCGACACCACCACCATCGAAACACTCATCCAACGGCTCGAACGAACACTGACCGAACTGACCCGCGACCCGGGACAACCACTGTCATCAGTGGACCTGCTCGACGAATCCGAACACACCCGGCTGGACGAAATCAGCAACCGCGCCGTATTGCGTACGCGCACATCATCCGCGATGTCCATTCCGGCATTGTTCGCCGCGCAAGTGGCCCGCACGCCCAACGCAACAGCACTCAGCTGCGGCGAAGACTCCTGGACCTACCGGCAACTCGAGCAAGCCGCGAACCGGCTGGCACACTTGCTCACCGACCACGGGGTGGGTCCCGGATGCGTGGTCGGACTGCTGATGCAACGCTCGGCACAAGCCATCACCGCCATCACCGCGGTACTCGAGACAGGGGCCGCCTACCTGCCCATCGATCCCGAACACCCAAGAGCACGAATCGAATTCATGCTCACCGACGCCACACCCGCGGCCGTCATCACCACCGCCGACCTGGCCGGACGACTCGACGGAATCGACATACCGATCATCGATGTCGACGACCCCGCAATCGACACCCAACCCAGAAGCTCACTACCGCCACCGCGCCCGGACACCATCGCCTACCTCATCTACACCTCCGGCACCACCGGGACCCCCAAAGGCGTAGCGACTACCCACCACAACGTCACCCAACTACTGACAACACTGAACACCAGCCCCACACCCGCGGCGAAACAAGTCTGGGCACAATGCCATTCGCTCGCCTTCGACGTCTCCGTATGGGAAATCTGGAGCCCGCTACTCCACGGCGGACGACTGGTCGTCATACCGGACTCGATCACCCTCTCCCCCAACGACTTCCACGACATCCTCGCTGCCGAACACGTCACGGTATTGACCCAAACACCCACCGCCGCAGCGATGCTCACGCCACACGACCTGGAACCTCTGACACTGATACTCGGCGGTGAAACCTGCTCCGCCCAGGTAGTAGACCGCTGGGCACCCGAACACACAGTCATCAACGGCTACGGACCCACCGAAACCACCATGTGCGTCACCCTCACCCCACCCTTGACACCTGAATCCGGAACACCACCGATCGGCTCACCGGTATCCACAGCAGCACTCTTCGTGCTGGATGAACGGCTACGGCCGGTTCCGGTGGGTGTGCCCGGCGAGTTGTATGTAGCCGGCGACGGAGTCAGCTGCGGGTATTGGCGCAGACCCACGTTGACCGCGACGCGGTTCGTGCCCTGCCCGTTCGGAGGAACCGGCACACGCATGTACCGCACCGGAGACCTGGTCCGCTGGGGAAGCGACGGCCAACTCCACTACGTGGACCGCGCCGACGAACAAGTCAAAATCCGCGGATACCGCATCGAATGCGGCGAAATCCGTACCGCCCTAACACAACTCGACGGCATCGAACAAGCAGCCGTCATCGCCCGCGAAGACCACCCCGGAGACAAACGCCTCGTCGCCTACATCACCGGCACCGCGAACCCCACCGACATACGCAACCGACTCACCCGACAACTCCCCACCTACATGATCCCCGCCGCAATCATGACTCTTCCCGCACTACCGCTGACCGTCAACGGCAAACTCGACACCCGCGCCCTACCGGCACCCGAATACACCACCGGCAAATACCGTGCCCCCACCAATCCCACAGAAGAAATCCTCACCACCATCTACGCCCACACACTCGGACTCGACCACGTCGGCATCGACGACTCGTTCTTCGACCTCGGCGGAGACAGCATTTCATCGATGCAGGTGGTGGCGCGGGCCCAAACGGCCGGTCTCGTGTTCAGGCCGCGCGATATCTTCGTCGAGCAGACCGTTGCACGCCTGGCCGAGGTGGCGGAGGTGGCCGGCAGTGCCGACGGCCCGATCGACGACGGTGTCGGGCAGGTGGTCGCGACCCCGATCATGCGCTGGCTGCACAGTGTTCACGGCCCGATCGAGCAGTTCAATCTGATGGCGTTACTGCAGGCGCCCGCGGAGGTCACCGAGACCGACGTGGTGGTGATGGTGCAGGCCTTGCTGGATCGGCATGCCATGCTGCGGCTCCGCGTCGACGACGACGGCGCCGGTGGGTGGTCGCTGCGGGTGTCCGAGGCGGGGTCGGTGGATGCGAGCGCTTGTCTGCAAGCGGTCGACGAGTTGTCCGATGAGGAGCTGACGAAGGCGCAATCTCGGTTGAATCCGGCCGCCGGGGTGATGCTCAGCGCGCTGTGGGTTGCGTCCACCCGCCAGTTGGTGCTGATAGTGAACCATCTGGCCGTCGACGTGGTCTCGTGGCGGATTCTGCTGGACGACCTCAACATCGCCTGGGCGCAACACCGTGCGGGGCAACAGGTCACGTTGCCGACAGCCGGGACGTCGTTCGCCCGGTGGGCATCGCTGCTGGCCGAGTACGCGCACCGCCCGGAAATCGCCGGGCAGGCGGCCGCTTGGAGGAAGGTGGCGGCGATCCCCGCCGCGATCCCGCCGGTGCAGCCCGAGGATACGTTCGCCACCGCCGAGCACATGGAGGTGTCACTGGACGCCGAAACCACCCGCACGATCCTCGGTGAGGTGCCGGCCGCGTTCGATGCCGGGGTACACGAGATCCTGCTGATCGCGTACGCCTTGGCGTGGACGGAGTTTTCGGGCAGCGGCAGCACGCCGATCGGCATCGACGTCGAGGGCCACGGGCGCGAGGAGGAGCTGGCCCCCGATGTCGACCTGTCGCGCACCGTGGGATGGTTCACGACCAAATACCCGGTGTCGCTGGCGGTGGGTGGGCTCTCGTGGGCGCAGGTAGCGGCTGGCGAGACAGCGCTGGGTGTGGTGATCCGTGACGCCGAGGAGCAACTTCGTGCGCTCCCGAACCCAGTGACCTACGGTCTGCTGCGCTACCTGAACACCGATGTCGACCTGGGCGGCTCCGACCCGCCGATCGGATTCAACTATCTGGGGCGCCTGGGCGTGCCGGTGCTCGACGCTTCGGCTGAGGATGATGTCTGGCGGCTCGGCTATTGGGGTTCGTTGTTCACCGACAACGGCAACGCCGGTCGCGCGATGCCACTGGCGCACACCGCGGCCGTCAATGCGGTCACCGTCGACAGCGACGGCGGCCCGCGCCTGCACGCCCAGTGGACATGGGCGCCATCCAAGCTCGATCGCGCGGCGATGACGGAGCTCAGCCGGCTGTGGTTCGAAGCCCTCGGTGGTATCTGCGCGTATGTGCGACACGGTGGGACCACGTCGACACCTTCCGATACCGCTCCCGCGCAGCAGAGTCAGCACGTCGATGCCGAGAAGAAGGCCGAGAACAAGCCCGGGAAAAAGCGTCTCAGCTACGCGGACTACCTTCACCTCGACGAGCTGCTCGGCGCTGTTCAGCCGTTGTTCGCGGGCGACGACCGTTTTGCTTGGAGCGACGAGAGGTACTTCCTGGTCGTCCACCAGACCTCCGAACTGTGGGTTTCGCAGATCCTGCTCGACCTCGAGCTCGCGCTGCAGTCCGCCCGTCTGGCGGAGTTCGACAACGCGGTCGATCGGTTGAAGCGTGCCAATGCCGTGCTCGAACTGATGCTGACGACAGAGAGCGCCCTACAGCATCTCGCGGTGGACGCCTTCCAGCAGTTCCGGCCTCGATTGCAGGGAGTGAGCGCGGCACAGTCGGACCAGTTGGCGACCTTGCTGGCCGGCGTTCGCCACGCTCCCGTGGCAGCTCTGCTGGAGATCGTGGCCGACCGGCACGACGACGACAGCACCCACCGCCGGCAGCGCCGCTATCTGGGCGCGCAGCTCGATGTGTTCATCGCCGGCCTCACGCGCTGGCGACTGAACCATCTGGACGTCGTCCGCCGCTTCATCGGCAACAGCCGGGGCACCGGGGGCACTGTCGGGCTCGGCTTCCTGATCGATCGCTTGCGTGATTCTTCGCGGCCGTCGTAGGACTCGCTGGTCGCTCTGAGAGAGGTGTGGAATGCCGACACGTGCGTTGGTGCGCTACGGCACCCACCCGAGCCAGCACGGCACGCTCGGCCTTCCCGACTGCCCCGGCCGCTGGCCCGTTGCCGTGGTCATCCATGGCGGATTCTGGCGAACGGCCTACGGTGCCGACCTGACCTCCGAGCCGGCCGAGGATCTGGCACGACACGGCTTCGCCGCCTGGAACATCGAATATCGGAGAGTGGGCGGCGACCCGGACCGCGGCGGCGGCGGTTGGCCGGCCACCTGTCTCGACGTTGCCGCCGCCGTCGACCGGCTCGCCACGATCGGCCGGACCCTGGAAGTCGGCAGTCTCGACCTGTCACGAGTCGTCGCGATCGGGCATTCGGCGGGAGGTCAGCTGGCCGGCTGGCTGGCCGGTCGAGGATCGCTGCCCGCCGATTCTCCCGGAGCCTCGCCCCTTGTGCCGCTGACCGGGTTCGTCAGCCAGGCAGGAGTTTTGGACCTCGAGCTCGCGCTGAAGGAGGACCTGGGCTCCGGAGCCATCCGAAACTTCCTGGGCGCCTGGGCCGACGACCCCGCGGCCCGGTCGCTGGCTTGTCCCAGCGCATTGCTTCCGATGGGCGTCCCCTCGATGTGCGTGCACGGCACCGCTGATGACGACGTGCCACTCAGCCAGTCGCAACGCTTCGTCGCCACAGCCCGACGGGCCGGGGACGACTCCCGGCTACTGGTGCTCCCCGGCACCGACCACTACGCACTCATCGACGTCACGTCCTCCGCGTGGGCGGCCTGCCGCGCGGCGGTCATGGATTTGGCGCGCTGAAGCTCGCCACCCCCTCGCAACCCGCCGAATGACCTGTGCCCGATGCCCTTCCATCCCGAAGCGGGGCGCGCCGGGTGCTCAGGACGTCCGCGTCGCGCGGGCGCCCTTGCTGGCGAGGGCGGAGACCGGGAGGTCGAGGATGGTGCGGAAGCCGGGCTCGGCCGCGACGACCGCGGACACAGCGTTGCAGGCCATGGCCACTGTCGACAGGAAACTCTCGTAGCCGCCCGGTGCGATCACCTCGATAGTCTGCTCGCGGCCGACGAGGGTGAGGGAATCACCGCGGGCCACATCGTCGTCGGGCTCGAAAATGCCGAAGTGCGTGGCGAATTCGATGACCGGCTCGCCGGCCCGAATTCCCCGCGCCCGATGGACGACGCCCGCGACGGTGCCGGCCGGGACGGCGACGTGCTCGCCCGCCCTGTCGGCGCCCGCGACGAGGTGACGCTCCACGGGGTCCACCTCGATGCTGTCGAGTTCCCACTCGAGGCCACGCGCCAGCGCGGCGATGCTCTGGTCGAATCCGACATGCCCCATCACCCGGCCCGACCGCTGCCGCGCGTCGAACTCGTCCGGGGTCAGCCCGAGGCCGAACTTCTGCAGAATGGCGCCGTAGCGACTCATATCCGCGGTCCGACGCACCGATACGCGCTGGACCTCGGTGGTGAGCCCGCTGAGCACCAGCGGCAGCGTGTCCATCAGCATGCCGGGGTTGCAGCCGGTGCCCAGTACGGAGACGCCGTGCTCCCGCGCGACCCGGTCGAGGCGAGCCACGATCTCGGGGTGGCTCAGGCTCGGCTCGCGAAGCTCCTCGCAGATGGAGACCACGTTCATCCCCCGCTCGAGGAGCGCCGTGATCGTGGGCTCGATTCCCTCCAGCCACGACGACGTGGCGACGACGGCCACATCGGCGCGCGGCAGCTCCGCGGCCGACGAGACGACCGGCACCGCGGGTGCGCGCGCGACCAGCGACACCAGATCGACGCCCGAGAGCGCCGGCCGGATATCCAGCGCCCCCACCAACACGCAATCCTCGCGGGGGACGAGGGATTCGACGATGGCGAGACCGGTAGCGCCGAGACCGACGACCACCACCTCCAGCCCGACCCGCTCAGCCCGCATCATGCGTTCGGCGAACTGCTCGTACGTGAGGGTTGCCAGAGCGCTCATGGCACTCCTTTCTGAGTTGGGTGTGAGGTCACGCATGCCCGTGCAGCTTCTCGAGCTCCTCGGCGGTCGTCTCGTGGTGGACGCGAGCAGGCCCAGAGCGCGAATCAGACGAATGATTCATTTGACTTTATCAGTTGATCAGACTTCGCCGAAGTGCAGCATTCGCTTCGAACGCGGCACGTTCCGAGGTGTTGACCCGTGTCATTTGCTTTGGCTACTCTCGATGATCATATGACTTAGTCGCATGAATATTCCGGCGTCCACGTCGGCATTCGTCCGGTTTCAAAGCAAGCGCGTCATGCGTGGCGAACCACCTTTTTGCCGCGCCTTCCGTGTGAGCGGTTGTTTCACGATCCTGCGAGCTGCGCTTTTCCGCCCGGCGTGCGTGGACGCAACGGCCATCGAGAACAGGAACAACGAGGGATATCGATATGGAAGACCCCAGCCGGACGGCCGGTGCAGCATCAACGCTGTCGACGCTCGTCGTAGGGCAACAAACGCGGGAAGTGCTCGACCACTTCGGCTCCTGCCCCGAATGTGGTTATGCCGCAAACGCATTCATGAATGTCACCTACTATGCCGACGGCAGGACCACCGTAACCACACGCGGAACGGGCGGGCTTCCCTGCGGTTGGACCGGACCCACCGAGGTCACCAAAATGACCGGACCCAGCGCCCGATCCCGAACAGCCGGATGATTCCGGGCGGGATCGGTGCGCTCATCGCTGGGCGGGAGCAGGTCTCGCCCGCGACCACGGGCGATGCGTCTCAGTGGGCGAAGTGCGTCCGGAGATGATGCGCCGCGTCGGCAACAGCGCGCCTGGCCTTGCCGATGAAAGCCACCTCGGTGAAGAAGCCGTGTGGGACACCGTCGTACTGGCGGACCTCCACCTCGGCGCCGGCGCGCGACGCCGTCGCGGCGAAATGCTCGTAATCCGACCTCAGCACGTCCACCTCGGCCGCCACCAGCAAAGTCGGCGGCAGCGCGTGCAGCGTATCGGACAGGATGGGCACAGCGCGCGGATCCGCTTCGCCGTCCGCGGCGTAGTTCGACCAGAACCACAGCGCGTCGGTTTTGCAGAGGACCGGCGCGTGCTCGAAGACCTCCCAGGACGGGCCCGTGTGGGCGTTGGATGTCGCGGGGTAGGCCAGGACGAGCGCTCTCGGCATGGCGCGGCGGGCTTCGGCCGCGGCCGTGCAGACCGAGAGCGCAAGGTTGCCACCGGCGCTGTCACCGGCCAGCGCGATGCGGGACGGGTCCACCCCGAGTGACTCGGCCTCTCGCCGCACCCACTCGTAGGTCCGGAGGCAATCGTCCGCGGCCGCGGGGAAGACGTGTTCGGGGGCGCGCCGGTACTCGACGGAGACGACGACGCACTCCGCCTCGACGCACAGCGACCTGCACACATCATCCGCGCCGTTCAACGTCCCCACGACGAACCCGCCGCCGTGGATGTAGATCGAAACCGGCAGTCCGAGCGCGGACGAAGGCCGGTAACAACGGACTCGGAGCGGATCGCCCGGCCCGTCGACGGTTCGCTCTTCGACGCTGTGCACGGGACGTATCGGCTGCCGAGCCGCGTCGACCGTATCGAAGATCGACCGCACGCCTTCCACCCCGTACCGGGCGTACGGAGGTGGGGGCGCCTGACTGAGCAGCGCTTGTGCGAACGCGCGCGCGTCCTCGTCGAGCAGGTCGAGCATCGCGGTGACGGACAGGCCCATTCGAGCTTCCTTCCAGGCCACCTACCACCTCGCTTCGGTGCGCGAAGCGGGTCGCGGGTATTGACAGGACACCCGATTAGATCACATGATTAAGTCACATGACCACAGCTGCAGAGAGGCAGACATGTCCGAATCAACGAGTCACGCGGTGACAGGCAATGTGGCGGTGATAGACCGCCCCACCCCGATGGTTCTGTCGGTGGCGCGGCGTCTTCGCGACGCGTTTGCCCGTGGTGCGACATTCACCGCGACCGACGACGTCAGGACGGTCCGCCTGTCTTCGACCACCGACGCCCAGAAGGCCTTCGTCACCTTCGCCGGCTCGGAGGTCACCGTCGCCGCCGACAGCGGCGCGGAGCCGGTCCTCACCTGGGATGTGCGGTGGCCCGATCCGGCGCCGGCCGAGGTGGAGGGCGAGGCGCTGGGCAGCTTCGCGAAAGAGGTCCAGGTGTTGCTGTCCGGACCCGACGTCGACTGGCGTTCGGCCGCGGAGACGTTCTGGGAGCGCGTGAGCGCGGTCCGGGGCATGCCGCCCGGCCTCAACCTCTACTGCTTCGATGCGAACGAATTCGCGTCCTTCGGCGACGCCGCGACCGGCTACACGTTCGTCGGTTCGTCGGCCGCCCTGTCACGCATGTTCGGTGGCCGTTCGCTGGTCATAGAAGAACTCGAGGGTGGTGAACTCGCGCTGCAGGGTTCTATGTCCGATCTCTCGGCGCTGATCGGCGCCAACCTGAAGGTGGTGTGCGGTGAGCTCTGACCGTTTCGAAGAATTGACCTCGGTGTCGCGCGTGCGCGTCGAGGCGACCAACCAGGACGGCGTCCTGATCGGCAAGACGCTCTCACCGGCGAAGTACCGCTCGTGCCGGGAGAAGGGCATCGCGCTGCCCGACTTGGCCCTGGGTCTGGACCTGAACAACAACTCCGCGCTCGGTTTCGGCTTCCCGGAGTGGCGGCGCAACGGCACGATGACCGACATCGAGCTCCGGCCCGACGAGAGCACGCTGGTCGAATGGAAGCCGGGCGTGGCTTCGGTGATCGGCGACCTCTGGACCCTGCAGGGTGAACCCATCGGGGCAGATCCCCGCCAGGCGCTCAAGCGCATCACGGCCGCGTACGCGGAGCGCGGTCTGAGCATCCTGGCCTGCGTCGAGATCGAAGCGACCGTCTTCCAGGAGTCCATCGATCAGGCGCGCGCCCAGCAGTACCAGAACCTCACGCCGCTCGGCGGCAACGCCGGAGCCGCGCTCGTGCACGCGAAGTCTCCCGATTACGTGGAGTACGTGGAGGCCGTCGTCGCCCGGTTCGACGAGATCGGAATTCCCTGGGAGGCATATTCCGACGAGGCCGCCAGCGGTCAGATCGAATTCAACATCGCCCCCGCCGATCCGGTGACCGCCGCGGACCGGTGGGCGCGCGCCCGCCAGGTCATGCGCGAGGTCGCCTACTCGCTGGGCCGGTCGATCACCTTCATGTCGAAGTGGTCCGCGGCGTACGGCCAAGGCGCCCACCTCAACGTCTCGGTCAGCGACGAGAACGGCAACATCTTCTTCGACGCGAACAAGCCCGGCGAGCCCAGCGAGCGCATGCGGCACTTCATCGGTGGCGTGATGGCGACGCTCGAGGCGTCGACCAGCTTCGCCCTGCCGACCATCACCTCCTACCGGCGGCTGATGGAGCTCGAAGGGCCGCCGACCACTCAGACGTGGGGCGTCGCGAACAAGTCCTGTGCCGTTCGCGCCGTGCCGGCCGACAACTCCGCCACCCGCCTGGAGTACCGCCTGCCGTCCGCCGACTCCAACATGTACTGCACGCTGGCCGCGTTCCTGGCCGGCGGCTTGCTGGGACTCGACGAGAAGTCGACGCCGCCCGCGCCGTTCGAGCAGATGGCCTGGGCGCTGGTGCCCGGTAGCGTGCCCGCGGTTCCGAAGAACCTCTACGACGCGGTCGCCGCGCTCGATGCCGACGATCAGCTGCGCCGGTATCTCGGTGACGAATTCGTCGACTACTGGGTCGGTCATCGCCGCTGGGAATGGCTGTCGTTCCACACCGAAGCCGAGCGTGACGACGCCCAGCTGTCGGTCTGGGAGTTCCTGCGCTACTTCGAACTCGCATGACCGGCGACGAACACCTGCGTGCCCTGGCCGCCGCCGTCCCCACTTCCTTCGGGATGTGGGAGGGCGGGGCGTGGACCGATGCGGCCGATGCCGAGACCCTCCCGCTGCGCGATCCGTGGACGGGCGAACAGTTCACCGCCGTGCCGTCGGCCGCCCCCGCAGATGTGGATCGCATCGTCAAGAACGCCCGTGCCGCGTTCGACAGCGGTGTGTGGTCGCGGATGGCGCCGACGGAACGTGGCCGCATCCTGATCGCCTGGGCCGACCTGATCGAACGTGATGCCGATCGACTCGCCGTGCTGATCTCCCGGGAGATGGGCAAGCCGGTCCACCAGGCCCGCGACTTCGAGGTCGCCTCCGCCGTGCGGAACCTCCGCTGGTACGGCGAGCTGGCGGACAAGCTGATGGACGACTCACCGCGGGGCCTCCAGGACGCCGTGGCGCTGGTGACGCGCGAGCCGCTGGGCGTCGTGGCAGCCATCACGCCGTGGAACTTCCCGATCAGCCTCGCCATGCTCAAGCTGGCGCCGGCGCTGACGGCCGGAAACAGCGTCGTCCTCAAGCCGGCGTTGCAGACCTCGGCCTCGTCACTGCGGCTGGCCGAGTTGAGCAGTCTCGCCGGGCTTCCCGACGGGGTGCTTCAGGTCGTTACCGGACGCGGCGCGACGGTCGGCACGGCACTGAGCCGGCACCACTCCGTGGCGTGTGTGACGTTCACCGGCTCGACCGAGGTCGGCCTGCGGCTGCTCGGCGACTCCGCGGTATCCAACGGCAAGCCGGTGTCTCTCGAGCTCGGCGGAAAGTCGCCGAACATCATCTTCGCCGACGCACCCGATCTCGAGCAGGCCGTTCGCACCGCGACATGGGCGTTCACCTTCAATACCGGGCAGATGTGCACCGCCGGGTCGCGGCTGTTCGTGGAGCAGTCGGTGTACGACGAGGTGGTCGCGGGCGTGTGTGATCACGTTTCGACGCTCACGATCGGCGATCCGCTCGACCCGGGTACCGTGCTCGGCCCACTGAGCAGCCGCAACCAATGCGACACCGTGCTCGAATTCGTCAAATCCGGTGTGCGCGAAGGAGCCACGCTGTTGACGGGCAGTGAGCAGGCCCTCGACGAGGAGCGCTCCCTGGTCACGCCGACGGTGTTCGTCGACACCAACCCGTCGATGCAGATCACCCGCGCGGAGATCTTCGGGCCGGTCGTGTGCATCCAGCCCTTCCGGGACGAGGACGAAGCGCTTCGGCTCGCCAATGACACCGATTTCGGGCTGGGCGCGTCGGTGTGGACCCGTGACGTCTCGCGAATCCACCGGATGGCCCGCGGACTCGACGCCGGGAACGTCTGGGTGAACTCGTACGAAGAAGGCGTGCCGTCGACTCCGTTCGCAGGCCGAAATTTGTCCGGCAACGGTGCCGACAAGGGCACCTACGGGCTGGAGAAGTACACCCAGCTGAAGACGACCTGGATCGCCCTGTAGGGCGCTCCCCCGTCGGCCGTCGGCGGTGCGGGTCGAAGCCACGAGCCTCGGCCCGCGCCCGCGGCCAGATCCGAGAGACCTGATGCCAACGAATATCACTGCCGCGGTGCTCAACTCGGCGCCGGGCGTGCTGGAACTGGAAACGCTCGTGCTGGACGAACCCGGCCCGGACGAGGTGCTCATCGACGTGCATTACGCGGGACTGTGCCGTTCGGACCTGCACGAGATCGAAGGCGTCTGGCCGGCGACCTGCCCGACCCTGCTCGGGCACGAGGCGTCCGGAGTGGTTCGGCGCGTGGGTGATCGGGTCAGCAACCTGCGCCCCGGCGACCATGTCGTGACGTGCCTGAGTATTTATTGCGGGGAATGCAGGTTCTGCCTGTCCGGCCGGATGACCCTGTGCCCCCGCCGCGGCTCCTTGGGGAGCCGGTCACGGCCGGTTCTGGTCAACGCCCGTGGCCGGTCGGTCCACCCGACCGCGCGGCTCGGCGCGTTCGCCGAAGCGATGGTGGTACACGAACATTCGGCAGTGCGCATCCCGGACACCATGCCCCTCGCCGCCGCCTCCGTGCTCGGCTGCGCGGTGGTGACCGGGTTGAGTTCGGTGTTCCGCAGCGCCCGGGTGGAGCCCGGGTCGACGGTCGCGGTCCTCGGCTGCGGAGGAGTGGGTATCGCGGCGATCCAAGGCGCTCGTCTCGCCGGTGCTCGCGAGATCATCGCCGTCGACGCCGTCGAGGCGCGGTTGACCGATGCCCTGAAGTTCGGCGCGACCGCGACCGTGCAGGCGGGGCAAGTCGACACGGTGGCGGCGGTGCGTGAACTGACCGACGGCGGTGTCGACTACTCGTTCGAGGCGGTCGGTTTCGCCGCCACGGTGGAGCAGGCCTTCGCCATGTTGGGACCGGGTGGCACCGCCACGGTCGTCGGCCTGGTGCCCGACAACCAGCCGGTATCGATTCGCGCCTCGGAGCTGTTCATGCTCGAGAAGCGGCTCCAGGGAGCGTTGATGGGCTCCAACCGATTCCCCGCCGACATTCCCGGCTATGTCCGGTACTACGAGCAAGGCCGGCTGAACCTCGACGACATGATCTCGGCGATCGTGAGCCTTGAGCAGATCAACGAGGGATTCGAACTCATGAAGAACGCCGGGGGCACCCGGGTGGTCGTACGCATCGGAGACAACTCGTGAAACCCCTCATCGCCATCACCGGCCGGCGGATCTCCGCCACAACCCTCGTGGGCGTCGACAGTCGTTGGGCAGCATGCCGGGCCGACATGTTCTGGACCGAGTTCGGCATGAAGATCGCCGAGGCCGGGGGCATTCCCGTCCTCCTCCCCTACGAGTCCGCGGGCCCCGAGGTCATGTCGCGCGTCGACGCACTGGTCCTGACCGGTGGCCAGGACGTCGACCCCGAACTCTGGGGTGGGCCGCCGCCCACACCCAACTCGACCGGCGGAGAAGTACTGACCATCGACCGACGCCGCGACGACTACGAGATCACCCTGGTGCGTCACGCCATCGCACGAGGCAAACCGGTACTGGGGATTTGTCGCGGCCAGCAGGTTCTCAACGTCGCCCTCGGCGGCACGCTGATTCCGGATCTGCCCGACCAGGGGATCGAGCACTATTCCCTCGCCGCCGTTCCCGACCGGCGCCCCGACCGCGAACACCCGGTCGACTTCGACGAAGGAACCCTCGCCGCGAAGCTCTACGGACCGCGCAGTGCGGTCAACTCGTGGCATCACCAATCGGTCGATCGCCCCGGCGAGGGCTTGGTGGTCTCCGGGCGGGCCCCCGACGGCGTGGTCGAGGCCATCGAGCTGCCCGGCCGGCCGGTTCTCGGCCTGCAGTGGCATCCCGAAGCCATCGTCGAACTCGACCCCTGCTTCCCCTGGCTTGTCGAGCAGGCATTGCCTCAACGTTTAGGAGATGGAAAGTGAACGGCCCGGCTGAGATCGACGTCGTCATCGTCGGCGCTGGTATTTCCGGAATCGCAGCAGCTGCCGAACTGCAGCGGAAATGTCCCGGCAAAAGTTTCGTGGTGCTGGAGATGCGCGAATCCCTGGGTGGCACCTGGGATCTGTTCACCTACCCGGGCATCCGCTCCGACAGCGACATGTTCACGTTGGGCTACGGCTTCAAGCCCTGGACCGAACGGGAGGCGATCGCTTCCGGCGGAGCGATCAAGAACTACCTGCAGGAGACCGCTGATCAGTTCGGCATCACCGAGAAGATCCGGTTCGGAACGCGTCTGGTCTCCGCGTCGTGGAGCAGCGCGGACGACACCTGGACCCTCGGGTTGCGCGACGCGGACGGCGACACACAGCTGCGCTGCCGGTTCCTCCACCTCGCCACCGGCTACTACAGCTACCGCGGCGGGTTCAATCCCGAACTCCCCGGCGAGGATTCGTTCGAAGGCCGGGTGGTCCACCCCCAGGAGTGGCCGGAGGATCTCGACTACCGGGACCGCAAGGTCGCGGTGATCGGGTCGGGGGCCACCGCCATCACGCTCGTTCCCAGCCTCGCGGGCGAGACCGCGAAGGTGACCATGGTCCAGCGGTCGCCCACCTACGTGGCCATCGCACCGGCCGTCGATCCCGAAGCCGAGCGGTTGCGGGAGGAGATGGGTCCCGAGGAGGCGTTCAGCCGGATCCGCCTGCGTAATCTGCACGCCCAGCAGGAGATCTACCACTACGCGCGGCAGCACCCGCAGGAATTCAAGAAGGCGATATTCGACGCCATCGACGAGGTCGTCGGCGTGGAGGTTCGCAAAGCCCATTTCACTCCCACGTACGAGCCATGGGATCAGCGCGTGTGCCTGGTGCCCGGCGCCGATCTGTTCCAGGCGATCCGCAACGGATCCGCGGACGTCGTGACCGGCCACATCGACCGGCTCACCCCGACCGGCGTGGCGATGCGGGACGGGACTCATGTGGACGCCGACATCATCGTGAAGGCGACGGGTCTGGACCTCGTTATGGGCGGGGAGGCGACATTCGACGTCGACGGTGAGGTCGTCGATTTCGGGCGCTGCTGGACCTACAAGGGCCTGGCGTTGTCCGGAGTGCCGAACCTGACCTACGCCTTCGGATTCGTGAATTCGTCGTGGACGCTCCGTATCGAAGCGGTCGACGACTTCTTGTGCCGCGTTCTCGCGCATATGGACGAAGTCGGCGCACACCGAGTCACGCCGACGCTCGCACCGGGCGACGACGCCATGCCGCGACTCCCCTATACCGCGGGCGTGACCTCCGGTTATATGCAGCGAGCTGCCCAGCGCATGCCGGCACAAGGCGACCACGAGCCCTGGCTCAATCCGCAGAACTACGCCGAGACCATGCGACTGCTGGAGTCGGTCGACGACGACGTTCTCCGCTATGTCTGATCCGAGAACGACCGCGGCGACGCACGCCTGGGCGGCGCTGACGCCCACGGCGTTCCTCGACCGCGCCGCGGCCGCACACGGATCCCGCATCGCGGTCGTCGACGGCGACCAGCGCTGGACCTACACCGAATTCCGGGATCGGTGCCGGCGGCTGGCGGGCGGGCTACGAGAGATCGCCGCGGGGCGGCCCGTGGCGGTGCTGGCGCCCAACACTCACGAACTTCTGGAAGCCCACTACGGCGTGCCCTGGGCGGGAGTTCCCCTGGTAGCACTCAACACTCGACTCGGCATCCGGGAATTGACCTACATCCTGGAGCATTCGGGTAGCGGTGTGATCGTGTGCGATGCCGGCTATGCGAACCTGGTCCGCGAGGTCTGCGCGGGCCTGGAGAAGCCCCCCGTGGTCATCGGTTCGGGAGGTGCCGACTCCGACTACGAGAATCTGATCGCGAACGCCACGCCCTTCCAGGAACAGATCACCGACGAAAGTTCGCTGCTGGCAATCAATTACACCTCCGGCACCACCGGAGCACCGAAGGGGGGCATGTACCACCATCGCGGTGCGTACCTGCAGTCGCTGGCCATGGCGAGTCACTTCGCGCTCGGCCCGCACTCCGTCCACCTGTGGACGTTGCCGATGTTCCATTGCAACGGCTGGTGTTTCACCTGGGCCGTCACGGCGGCCGGCGGCACGCATGTGTGCTTGCCCAAGGTCGAGCCCGCCGAAATGTGGCGGCTGATCCGGCAGGAGGGCGTCACCGGTCTGAACGGCGCTCCGGCCGTGCTCGACATGATCGCGCACTCCGACGATGCCTCGACGCTGTCGCGCGCGGTGTCGGTGGGCACCGGAGGTGCGCCGCCCGCACCGGCCGTGCTGCGCCGGATGACGCGCCTCGGATTCGACGTCACGCATCTCTACGGGCTGACCGAGAGTTTCGGCCCCGCGCTCATCTGTGAGCCGGTGCCGGAGTGGGAGGGTCTCGACGACGAGGCCGTGATCCGGCTGAAGGCGCGACAAGGGGTCGGCAATATCGTCTCCCTGCCGCCACGGGTGGTCGACGATGCCGGCCGCGACGTACCCGCCGATGGCAGCACAGTCGGTGAGATCGCGCTACGCGGCAACAACGTCATGCTCGGTTACCTCGACGACGAGGCCGCCACCCGGGAGGCCATTCCGGACGGCTGGTTCCGAACCGGCGATCTCGCGGTGCGCCATCCCGACGGGTATGTCGAACTTCGCGATCGGAGCAAGGACATCATCATCAGCGGGGGCGAGAACATCGCGAGCGTGGAGGTCGAGCACGTGCTGGCGGAGCACCCCGCGGTGCTCGAGGCGGCAGTCGTCGGAACCGCCGATCCCCGCTGGGGAGAGATCCCTGTCGCGTTCGTGCACCTCGCCCCGGGAGCCCATGCCACCGCCGAGGAACTCGTGGAGCATGTCAAAGGGAGCCTGGCGCGCTACAAGGCTCCTCGCGAGGTTCTCTTCGGTCCCCTTCCCAAGACGTCGACGGGCAAGACGCAGAAGTACCTGCTGAGAGCCCGAGCGGCCGAAACGCATTCCCCGGCAACGGAGGGTACGGGCGGCAACCGCGAGACCTGAACCCGTTCGGCCGGAACGTATTCGGCGACCGACTACGAAGCCCACCGCTGTCGAAACCAGGCCCCGGAGCTCGCACCCACGAGCGCCGGGGCTGGAAGACGTTGTCACCCAGACGATTCGACGAACTCACGTCCGACCGAGGGCCTTGGGGGTTGCCGAGCCCCATGGATCTACCCGACGACGGCAATGACCAGCCGACCGGATCCGAGCGTGTTCACACCGCCGAACGCCGCGCGATCCATCCGGCGCGACCCCTACCCCCGAATCCCGCTGCACATAGCCGGGATTCCCGCGCAGATCACATCCGCGTAGGCATCGGCGCGCGCCCGATCCCGATCCGAGGCCCACTGCAACACAAGCCCGTCGGTGGCACCGATCAGCACCGAGGCGAGATTCGCGATGGCCTCCGCGCGCGCGGACGGCCCGGCCGCGCGCTGCAGCACGTCGGTGACCGCCCGCAGGAAGACGTCGTAGGACTCCTTCGCGAGCGCCGGCCGATGACGGGTCATCCACATGTACAGGTCGACTTCCGCCAGCGCGTAGTCCGGATGGTCCATCAGCCAGCGCACCGAACGCCGGATGACTTCTTGCGCGGTCACTTCGAGCTCGGCCGGCTCGATGGCGGTGGACTGCTTGGTGATCTCGGCGGCGAGGTGCTCGAAGACGGCGAGGAAGAGGCCGTCCTTGTCCCGGAAGCAGTAGTGCAGTGAGGCCAGTGGCGCGTCGGCCGCTTCGGCGATCCGGCGTGTCGTCGCGCTCGCGACCCCGCGCTCGGCGATGACCCGGACTGCCGCATCGATGAACTGGATCGAACGATCCTCTGTCGACACGTGGGGCAACTGGTTCACCTCATTCGTTCGTCGGCGCACGTAGGCGCCCTGATTAATTGATCAAGTCAAGCGTACAGATCGCGGCGTCGGGCGAGCACGCGTGACCCTCGCGAAAGTGACGGCAAACACCCCTACTCCCCGATTATTCCGCTCACCTCTTGACATCGGGTGTGGTGCGCCCCACAATCGGATCAATCGATCAGATCAAATGACTAAGGCGTTTGATCTAACGTGGAAATGGAGAGTTATGACTACCGAAGCCAAGGCCGCTCTACGATCCGTCGCGGCGACGACCCCTCTCGCCGAGATCCTCGACATCGTCGCCAAGGACGGCGGCGTGATCATCGAGAACTTCCTGTCGGCGGACCAGATCGCGCGGTTCAACGCCGAGGTCGAGCAGCCCATGGCAGCGCTGGCTCCCGGCTCGACCCATGAGAACGCGATCGTCGCGGAGTTCCATGGGGCCAACACCAAGCGACTGACGAATCTGGTGACACACAGCAAGACCTTCCGCGAGGAGGTTCTCGAACAGGACCTGATCCACGACCTGTGCGATGCCACCTTCCTCGAGGAGTCCGGCACCTACTGGCTGACCACGGCGCAACTCATCGAGATCGGCCCCGGAAACCGGGCACAGTTCCTGCATCGCGACCTGGAGAACTGGTACCCGTTCATCGGCATGGGGCCGCAGGGCCCCGAGGTCGCCGTGAACTTCATGATCGCGTTCACCGACTTCACCGAGGAGAACGGCGCGACGCGGGTCATCCCGGGCAGCCACCTGTGGGACGACTTCCAGAATCGCGGCACTCCCGAAGACACCATTCCCGCGACCATGAAGGCGGGAGATGTGTTCTTCTACAGCGGGAAGACCGTCCACGGCGGCGGCGCGAATGTCACGACCGACCAGTACCGCCGTGGGCTGGCCTTCGCTCTCAACCCCGGCTTCCTGACCGGTGAAGAGGCGTACCCGTTCCTGATCGACATGGACATCGCGAGGCAGCTCTCGCCGCGTGTGCAGCGGTTGCTCGGTTTCCGTTCCCAGTACCCCACGGGATCGCCCGGTCTCTGGCAGGTGAACTACAGCGAGCTCGGCGACTACCTCCAGCTCTGATACGCCGGCCGGCCGGCACAATCCGTCGCCCGTGGCCTTCCGAAGAGCGATGAGCTCCTCTTTGGCGGGTCCGCTCGCAGCCATCCAAGGAGATGTATGGCAATCGAATCCTCCAGAACCGCGTTCGAGCGGACCCGCCGAAGCGTCGGCGGTGGCGTCAGCTCGGGGCTTCGCGCCGCGATGCGACCGGTTCCGCTCTTCGTCGAGAGTGCTCGCGGAGCCCATGTCTGGGACCTCGACGGCGATCGCTACGTCGACTACGTGATGGCGTGGGGACCGTTGGTCCACGGACACAGTCATCCCCACGTCCTCGACTCGGTGGCGCGAGTCATGACATCGATGCAGGTCGTGGGAATGGGCCATCGCCTCGAGTACGAAGCCGCGGAGGCGGTACTCGAATCGGTGCCCGGTGCTCAGCGTTTGGTGTGGACGAACTCGGGGACGGAGGCCGTGCAGGTCGCCTTGCGGCTGGCACGCGCAGCAACCGGCCGACACCGAATCGTCAAGTTCAGGAAGGCCTACCACGGCTGGCAGGACAGCGTGTACGCCGGCATGAGCGCGGACGACACCGGTGAGACCGCCGTCCCGGCCAGCCGCGGGCAAAGTCCCCACGCCTATGCCGACCTGATCATCAGCCAGTTCAACGACACCGCCGCCATCGCCGAACTGCTCGCTCGCGCCGAGGAGCGCCAGATCGCCGCTGTACTCATCGATCCGATCATGAGCAACGCCGGAGTCCAGGCGCCGGCACCCGGCTTCCTCGAAACTCTGCGCAGCCTGTGCGACCGGCATGGCGTCGTGTTGATCTTCGACGAGGTCATCGCCGGATTCCGGATCGCACGCGGTGGCACCGCCGAAAGGTTCGGCGTACGCCCGGATCTCTCGGTGTTCGGCAAAGCGATCGCCGGTGGATTCACGCAGAGTGCGGTCGTGGGACGCGCGGACATCATCGATCTGGTCGAGCAGGGAGTCACCCATGCCGGAACGTTCAACGGCAACCCCGTAGCCCTCGCGGCGGTGAAGGCCGCGATGGAGTTGTCCGCTACGCCAGGCGTATTCGACAAGCTGGAAGATCTGGGAGACGCCTTCGAGCAGGCGATCGCCGACGTGCTGTTCTCGACCGGCGCGCCCGCCAGTCTCCGGCGCGTCGGGTCGCTCGTGCAGTTCGTGCCGCGCGATCAGGCGACGAGCCTGCACGGCACGGAGGGGCTCTGGTCCGAAATCGCCGCCGGCATGCTCGAAGCGGGTGTCGTCTTCATGCCGTCCGGAAAGATCTTCCTCAGCACCGCACACACGCTCGCCGACATCCAGGAAACGGCCGCGCGCCTCGAGCGAGTCCTGCAGCAGGTCAGCGCCCGTTCCGCATAGCGAACACCACCGATCCGATCCCCCAGCCGCGACGCGGACGGGTCTATCGACCGGACGGGTGGTCGCTGTGCCGCCCGTTCACCACGCCCCGTCACCCGTTCCGCGTCACGACTCTGCTCGATGCGGTTGGGCAAGTGCGGCGTACCTACACCGAATTCTGTTGAATCGAAGGAATTCTCGATGAATACGCTCGCAATGGCGTTGCTTCTGGCCACCGATTTGTGGATGGCGGCAGCCGGCCTCTATTACGGGGTGCAAATCACTCGCCGCTACCGCAACTATCTGCTCGGTCTCGAGTGGCTGGTGATCGGGGTATCGGGGGCGAACGTTCTGTTCCTGGGCGCCACCGGGGTCGATCATTCGGGCGTGAGCTACCACCTGATGGTGTTCTTCGACGCGTTCTCGCGTTCGTTCGGCATGACGCTGGTGTTCGTTCTCGGCATGATGGCGGTGACCCGCGGGTACCGCGCCTCGCTCGCGGTCGAGGCCGCCGCCTTCGGGGCAGCGACCGTGGTCGGGCTGTGGCGAACGATCGACGTGCGGCCCGTCAGCCCGCCATGGTCGCTGTTCTACCTCGCGCTGAATCTCGCTGTGGCGGTGTTCATGGTGACGGTCGCCGGTCGGCTGTGGCGGATCGGTGAACGACGTTGCGCGGCTGGCGTTTTCATCGCGACCATCCTCGGGGCGATCGTCGCTTCGACCTATGACTTCGTCCATATTCCCGGCGACGACGCCGACCACACGTTGTTCTACATTCCGGCACTGGCGATCTGGGCGCTCATGGTCACGACCTACTACCACGGCTACCGGGCACTCGATGATCACAATCGGGCACTCGCCCGGAAGGCTGCGGTCACTGTTACCGCATCGCCGGAATAACGCACGCCGACATCCATCTACGGCTGCATGAGCATGCATCACCGCGCAAGGACGCGCACATTCTCGATTCACACAGTTCGGAAAACACTATGACAGCTCAAGATTCGCCCACGCCCGCGACCGACACAGAAACCGGTTCCACAGTCTCCACCGACGCTTCGCCCGCGGCCATCACCCTCAATCACGCCGGAAATGCATTCATCTGGACGTATGTCCTGGCGATCTTCGGTGTATGGACGGCCGTTCTGACCCCGACCATGATCACTTTAGCACTCCGGGTCGCGCAGGCCGTCCCGGCCCATACCTCCGTGGCCTATTCGGCGATCGCGGCCACGGGCGCTCTGATCTCGCTGCCCGCGGGCCCGTTCTTCGGGCGTCTGGCCGATATCACCATGTCGCGCTTCGGCCGACGACGGCCATGGCTGGTGGTCGCGGCCACCACCATTCTGGCGGGCAACGCCATCGTCGCCGTTTCCGGCTCCATCGCCGGACTTATCGTCGGATGGATCATCGTCTCGGTATCCGGCACCATCGGATTGACGGTGTTGTGGTCCATGCTCGCGGATTCCATTCCGCCGGAGCGTGCGGGTTTCGTCGCCGGTCTCGCCGGTGCGGCGCAGGGCGTGGGGCTCATCGCAGGGACCTTCATCGTCCGCATCACCCCGGGAATGACCGCACGCCTTCTCATTCCGGCAGCTCTCGGCGCCGGTCTCGTCCTGCTATTCGTCGCCATTCTCCGGGAAACCGACTTCGCGGGACATGTCCGGCCGGTCTTCAACGTCCGCGACTTTGCCCGGACTCTGTATTTCGATCCGAGAAAGGCACCCGATTTCGCCTGGTGCCTGGCCTCCATCTTCGGGATCACGGTCGGCGCCGCCGTCGTAGCGACCTTCCTGGTCTACTTTCTGCAGAACGCGTTGAAGCTCGACGAGGCTGCCCTGGTTCCCACCGTCTTCGAGGCGACGCTGATCATCAACGGTACGGCGTCGATCATCAGTCCCCTGGGCGGCCGCCTCGCCGACCGGATCGGCAGGCGCAAACCCTTGTTCGCCGCCGCGGGCCTGCTCGTCGCCGTCGGGTGCACCGTGATGGACGTCGTCGGCACCGTCCCCGAATTCCTCACCGGCTGTGTGTTCTTCGGCATCGGATACGGCCTGCTGCTCGGGCAGATGCTGGCCTTGGCGGCATCCACGATGACCTCGTGGGAGAACGCGGCCCGCGACCTCGGCCTGGTCGTGCTGACCCAGTCGGCGGCATTGATGGTCGCACCGCTCGTGGCCCCGGCACTCCTCGCCATCGACGGCCCGAACAACTACCGCCTGCTGTACGCGTTCGGTGCGGCCGCCGCCCTGCTCGCGGTGCCGGCGCTACTCGGCATCCGGCGCCGGTGCTGAGCCGACCGATCCTCGAAAGAACGATCCGCACAACAGAAATCGGATGACATGAAGATCACCAACCTGGTCGCGACCACCTGCCTCACCGCGCTCACCGTCAGCCTGACCACCGCGGTCGCCTGCGCCGACCCCGCACCCGCGAACCCGGCGACTCCCCCGAATTCGAGTATCCGCACCACCGTCCTTCCCGGTATCCACTACACCTCGAGCATCGTCGACGGATCGGTGCGGATCAGCACCGACGGCGGGTCACTCACCGTGCGCGGCAACCAGTTCCAGGTCCTGGACGCACAGGGCAACCTCGCCGCCGGGTTCCCGCTCACCTACCGCAAGGACGACAAGGACTGGCCCATCGCGGCACGGATCGACGGCAACACCGCGACGCTGTCACCCAGTACCGACCCCGCGTCGGCCCGGCCCGCCCCTCCGGTGGAGCTTCCGCGTCCGGTCGCGTCCGAAGCACAGTTCCAGAACGCGATGGCCACGGCCGCAACCGAATTCGGTTTGGCGATCAGCGTCGGCACCTTGATCGGCACACTCATCGGCCTCCCGCTGGGCTGCATCGCGGGTGCACTGACCGTGGGAACCATCACCTTCCCCGTCTTCTTCGCCGGTGCGCTCGGCGGATGCCTGGCCGGCGCCGCGGTCGGTGTCGCCTTGGGGTCCGCCGCCGGAATCATCCTGGTCGGCGTGCCCGTCGGCATTGCCGCCCTGATCGACTTCACCAACCAGGTCACCGCCCCCGACCCGGCGACCACACCCGCCTCATAACAGCAACAGACACAACCCGATTGCCGTTGCGGCCGCGCTCGCAGCGGCAATCGGATCATTCCTGCCCGCCCCGGCGGCGGGCCGATCGAGAGGTGACGGTCCGGTGGGCCACTACAAGAGCAACGTTCGTGATCTGGAGTTCAACCTGTTCGAGGTGTACGGCCTGGAGACCGTCCTCGATTCGAGGGCGTTCGCCGAACTGGACGGCGAGACCGCACGCACGATGCTGGCCGAGGCCGGCCGCCTGGCCGAAGGGCCGATGGCCGAGTCGTATGCCGAAACCGACCGCCACCCACCAATTTTCGACAGCGACTCGCACTCGGTACGGATTCCGGAGCCGTTCAAGCGGTCCGTTCGCGCATGGCAGGACGCGCAGTGGTGGCGGGTTGCCAAGAGCGAGGCGATCGGCGGCGTGCCCGCGCCGTCGATGCTCGGCTGGGCGATCAACGAACTGGTCCTCGGCGCCCAGCCCGCGGCCTACATGTACCTGAGCGGCCCGATGATGGCGGACGTCCTCGCCGGCATCGGCACCGAACAGCAGCGGCGATGGGCCGCGCAAGCGGTCGAGCGCAACTGGGGCGCGACGATGGTGCTGACCGAACCGGACGCCGGCTCCGACGTCGGAGCCGGCCGCACCACAGCGACCGAACAGCAGGACGGTTCCTGGCACCTCGAGGGCGTCAAGCGCTTCATCACCTCCGCCGACTCCGACGACCTGTTCGACAACATCATGCATCTGGTGCTGGCCCGCCCCGCCGGAGCCGGACCCGGCACCAAGGGGCTGAGCCTGTTCATCGTCCCCAAATTCCACTTCGACCACGACACCTGCGAGCCGGGCGAACGCAACGGTGTCTTCGTCACCAACGTCGAGCACAAAATGGGCCTGAAAGCCTCGGCCACGTGCGAGCTGACCTTCGGCGGGCACGGTATCCCCGCGGTCGGCTACCTGGTGGGCGGCGTCCACAACGGAATCGCCCAGATGTTCGAGGTCATCGAAGAAGCTCGGATGATGGTCGGCACCAAGGCCATCGCGACACTGTCCACCGGATACCTCAACGCACTCGACTACGCGAAAACCCGCGTGCAGGGCAGCGATCCGGCTCGGGCCGCCGACAAGGCGGCACCGAAGGTGACCATCATCCATCACCCCGATGTGCGCCGTTCGCTGATGATGCAGAAGGCCTACGCCGAGGGATTGCGATCGATCTACCTCTACACCGCCGGTCACCAGGATCCGGTGGTCGCCCGGCACATTTCCGGTGCCGACGACGATCTCGCCGCGCGGGTCAACGATCTGCTTCTGCCGATCGTCAAAGGTGTCGGCTCCGAACGCGCCTACCAGTACCTCACCGAATCCCTGCAAACCTTCGGCGGTTCCGGGTACCTCCAGGACTATCCCATCGAGCAGTACATCCGTGATGCCAAGATCGACTCCGTCTACGAAGGCACCACGGCGATCCAAGCTCAGGACTTCTTCTTCCGGAAAATCGCCCGCGACAACGGTATTGCGCTCGCGCACGTACTGGGGCAGGTCCGCGCCACCGCCGAGTCCGATGCCGACCGTGGCCGGTTGAAGAACGAGAAGGTTCTGCTCTCGCACGCCCTCGAGGACGTACAGGAGATCATCGGCAGGCTCACCACCCATCTGCTGGAAGCTGCCGTGGAGCCTCGCGAGGTGTACAAAATCGGCCTGAACGCCGTCCGGCTCCTTCTCGCCGTCGGCGATCTACTGGTGGCCTGGCGCCTCATCGTCGGCGCCGAAACAGCTCTCACCGCAATCGAAGCCGGGCAGAACACCGCGTTCTACGCCGGCAAGGTCGCAGTGGCCTCGTTTTTCGCCAACTCCGCGCTCCCCCATCTCACCGCCGAACTCGCGGTGGTCTCCGCGACGGACGCGACCGTGATGGACCTCGAGGAGGCCGGCTTCTGACCGGCGGCGGGCGGACGCCGGCAGGGGTGTCAGGGATATTCTGACTGGTACCTGCCGGCAGAAGTTGACGAGTAGTCGATGGTCGAGAGCGATCGGTTCAAGACACAGCGTGATGGTGGTGTCGACGTCGTCACGGAGTTGGGCTCTGCGGGTTTCACGGACGCCGAAGAGATCGGACGCGGCGCTTTCGGGCAGGTGTTCCGCTGCACCCAACCGGCGGTGGATCGCACGGTGGCGGTGAAAGTGCTGAGCGGCGAACTCGACGAGAATCGGGCGCGCTTCTTTCGCGAGCAGCGAGCGATGGGGCGGCTGACCGGGCATCCGAACATCGTCGACATGCTCGAAGTCGGCGTGACGGCGACCGGCCGCCCGTACCTGGTGATGCCCTATCACGCTCGCGGATCTCTCGACTCCCGCATCCGCCATGATGGTCCGCTGCCGCTGTCCGATGCGCTGCGGCTCGGGGTGAAGATCGCGGGCGCACTGGAAACCGCGCATCGCGCCGACATCGTGCACCGCGATGTCGAGCCGGGAAACATTCTGATCACCGACTACGGCGAGCCGGCGTTGACCGGCTTCGGTATCGCCCACATCGCCGGTGGCTTCGAGACCTCCACCGGCACGATCAGCGGATCCCCCGCCTTCACCGCACCGGAAGTACTGAGTGGGGCCGCGCCCGGCCGGGCATCGGATGTGTATGGGCTGGCAGCCACGCTCTTCTGTGCCTTGACCGGGCACGCCGCGTTCGAACGCCGCAGCGGTGAACAAGTCGTCGCGCAGCTCCAGCGCATCACCGGGCAGCCGGTTCCGGACCTGCGCGAGCACGGAATTCCCGACGATGTCAGCTCGATCATCGAAGCGGCGATGTCGCACGAACCGTCCGATCGCCCCACCGCGGAGCTACTGGGCGACCAACTGCGCCGGGTGGAACGAAGCCATGGATTCGCAGTCGCCGACATGCCGCCGCGGAGCGAAACGGGTACCGAGAAGCCGTCCGGGACCCGACCGCCGGATGTCGCGGAAAACGGTACCGGCAGCCTCCCGCTCGAATTGACCAGCTTCATCGATCGGCGCTCCGAGGTGACCACGCTCGAGAACCTGCTGACCGGGTCACGGTTGGTCACCCTGACCGGAACCGGCGGAGTGGGCAAATCCCGGCTCGCACTGCGGATCGCACACCAGCTCAGGCCGGATTTCAGCGACGGGGTGTGGCTGGCCGAGCTGGCCGGCCTGCGCGACGCCACCGCGGTTGTCGATGTCGTCGCCGCCACCCTCGGTCTGCGGAACTGGGGCCCGGAGCCCACGCTGGATGTCCTCGTCCGGTACCTGTCCTCCCGCGATCTGCTGTTGCTGCTCGACAATTGCGAACACGTGATCGACGCGGTGACGACACTGACGGAATCGCTGTGCGCGCCTGCCCGCATATCCGCATCCTGGCCACCAGCCGCGAGGCACTGAGTGCCGCGGGCGAATCGGTGTTCGCGGTGCCACCGCTGCAGGTTTCGGCTCCGGCGGGCAGGACGGCTCGCCGCACAGCGCGCGAGGACGCCGTCACGCTGTTCGCCGCACGAGGGGCAACGGCCGTCCCCGGATTCGATGTCACCGACCGCAACACCGACACCGTTGCCCGGATATGCGCCCGGTTGGACGGATTGCCACTGGCGATCGAACTCGCCGCGGCTCGGCTCCGGACCATGTCCCCCGAACAGATCCTGTCCCGACTCGACGATCGCTACGCGCTGCTCACCCGCGGGAGTCGAAGCGCCCCGAAACGCCAGCAGACCCTGCAGTACTGCATCGGCTGGAGCTACGACCTGTGCACCGGGTCCGAGCAACGCCTGTGGAACCAGCTGTCGATATTCGCGGGCGGGTTCGAACTCGATGCCGCCGAACAGGTCTGCGGCCCCGGCCTCAGCGACGCCGAACTACTCGACGCCGTGGCCGCGCTGGTGGACAAGTCGATTCTGATCCGCGAAGACACCGACGGAACCGTTCGCTTCCGCATGCTCGAAACCATCCAGGAGTACGGCAGAAGCAGGGCACGAGACGACGGTGAAGACGCCGAACTCGACCGCCGCCAACGGGATTGGTGCGAGCAACTGGTACTGGCAGCGGAAGGAGATTGGGTGGGCCCACGGCAGCTGCAGTGGGTCGCGCGACTGGAACGGGAACTGCCGAATCTGCGGAAGGCATTGACGTTCAGCGTGTCCGAGGGGGCCGAGAGCGCATTGCGGATGACCGCTGCTCTCTACCCCTTCTGGACGATAAGAGGGCGACTCACCGAGGGGCGCCGGTGGCTCGAGCACGCGTTGATCCATACCCCCCACATACAGACCGTCGACCGAGCCAGAGTGCTCTACCAAGCCGTCGAGACAGCCGCGATCCAAACCGACTTGCCGGCCGTCCACGACACAATCGCGCAACTCGAAAGTCTGGCCGGACACATCACCGACCCTCTCGTCACCGCCCTGCTCGCCCACGCCCGAGGATACGAGTGCCTGGCGAGCGGGGACCTGCCTCGTGCGAGCGCCCTACTGACCGATGCCGTCGAAATCTACGCCGACACCGGCGAATCGGGGCTACAACTCGACGCCCAGATCTCGCTCGGATGGTCGTACACACTGCAGAACGACACCGATCGCGCCCTCCCCTATTTCCGCAAAGCTCTCACCGCCGCCGAGTCGGCCGACGAGACCATGCGTCGAGCATGGGCACTGTGGGCCGCGGGATTCACATTGTGGCGACGGAACGAAACCGACGGCGCCACAAGCTATTTGCACGAGGGCATTCGCGCCGCGAGACTACTGGAGGACCCCCTCACCGCCGCGGCTTGCTCGGAAATCCTGGCCTGGCTGGCCGCCGACGCCCGCCATTACCGGCGCGCGGCGGTATTGATGGGTGCCGCCGACGCATTGAGCAGCGTCGCGGGCAGCTCCGCCTTCATGTTTCACGATCTGCTCGCCTACCGTGAAAACTCCGAACGGAGCAGCCGCACGGCGCTGGGATCACGAACCTTCGACACCGCCCGTCGAGAAGGCGCAGCGATGGACTTCGACACGGCGGTGTCCTTCGCCCTCGGCGAGGGATCCGAAACCGCCGGGGCGACAGCACATTCGGGCCGGCAACTGACCAAGCGAGAACGCCAAGTCGCCGACCTCGCCGCCCAGGGATGGACCAACAAGGCGATCGCCGCCGAGCTGGTTATTTCGCAACGCACCGCGGAAGGCCATGTCGAACATATCCTGACCAAACTGGGATTCACCTCGCGCGCCCAGATCGCCGCATGGGTCGCCGGGCAACCGCGGGTGTGAACAGACCACGTCAGCCGCTGCCCGTCGGCGGCTCACGGGTGATTCGTGTCCTCGTGGGGGTCGGGAGTCAGGCGAGCGCCCAGTTCGGGGAAGGTGCGTATCGCCTGCAACGCGGCCGCCAGCTCGGCGACGGTCGCCGGGTCGTCGAGTTCGCCGTCCAGACGCTCCTCGAGCCGGCGCATCCGATAGCGGACGGTGTTCTCGTGGCAGTACAGCACGCGCCCGGCCTCGGCGGCGGAGGAGCGAGCGTTCAGCCACGCCTCCGCCGTCGTGAGCAAGGTACTGCGATCGTCGTCGGCCATCGTGAGCACGCGACCCAGGACCCGCCTGACGAAACGGCGAGTCGTGTCGAGGTTGCCCATCACGAGTTCGGCCATGGGGGTGTCGGGTAGCTGCCGTACGCCGGTGGCATCGGGTTCGAACGTTTCCACCGCGATTTTCGCGAATCGCAGTGCGCGCGGTGTCCGGTCGAGCCGGCTGTACGGCGGACTCATCCCGACGCGAGCGGACGCGAATTTGGCTATCAGCGAACGAATTTCGTCGGTGCGGCGCCGGCCGCAGGACAGGATGACGATCTCGTGTTCCGGCCCCGCCCGCCACGCGGAGGCCACATCGAGTGCGCGCAGTCGCTCCTCGAGTCCGGGCAGCGCGGGCCGGCCGAGCTCGGGTGTCTCGGCGACGACGACGAGAAACGAACCGTCATAAGGCATATCGAGCAACTTCGCGATTTCCCAGGCGGTGTGGTTCTCGTCGGAAGGACCGTTCAGCAGAGCCGCCACCAGCGCCGAACGCCGCCGATCCGCGAGAATCATGGCCTCACCGACCGCGGCGCGGTAGGACTCGGTGAGCGCGGTCGAATAGTCGTCGGCCATGGCCCAGATGTCGGTGGCGACGTTGAGCAAGGCATCGAGCGAACACTGCCCCGAGGCACGGGCGGAATCGAGCAGTCGCTGCCAGAGAAACGCGGATCCGAGCCGGAAAGCGCGCAATACCTCGGGCAGTGGCGCCCCTTGTCCGGCACGCTCGCGGCCGGTCGAACGCGGTGCCCGAAGCTCCAGCGTCCGGCCGTGCGCCAGCCGATGCAGCATGTACTCGAGGTTCGATCGGGTCGACCGGCGCAGTTCCGCGCGCGGCACCACGCCCGGCTCACGGTAGATCTCGATCTCCTCGACGATGCGGTCGACCAGGTCGTCGGTCAGCTCGTCGAGCCGCCCGGTCAGGCCGTTCGCTATCGGCACGATCAAGGAATCGGGAACGCTGCGGGGCACGATGCGAGGCTACGGCCATGCGGGGCCGGCGAGAATATCGCGGGGCACAGATTTCCCGGCCGTCCACTGTCGCCCGCCATATGGGCCCGGGGCTGTCTGGTGCAGACGATTGTCGACGTGACCAATCTCGCCATCAACCTGAAGGACGCCGCCGGTCAGTTTCCGGACCGTGCCGCGGTCCGCCTCGACGATCAGCTCCTGACCTACGCCGCGTTCGACGATCTGAGCGCTCGCGTGGCCGGGCGGCTGCGTGACCTGGGCGCGCAGCCCGGTGACCGAGTCGCGATGATGCTGCCCAATGTCACTGCCTTCCCGGTCGTCTACTACGGCATTCTGCGGGCCGGCCTGATCGCGGTGCCGATGAATCCCCTCCTGAAGGAACGCGAAGTCCGGCATCACCTCGCCGACTCGGGCGCCCGGATCCTCTTCGCGTGGCATACCGCCGTCCCGGAGGCCACCGCCGGAGCGGCGCAGACGGAGGTGCGCGTTCTCACCGTCGCCGACGACGCTGCGACCGAGTTCGCATCGTGGCCGGACTCGCCGGAAGTAACGGTCCGCGACGACGAGGACACCGCGGTGCTGCTCTACACCTCGGGCACGACCGGCACCCCCAAAGGCGCGCAACTGACCCACGCCAACCTCCGGGCCAATGCCGCCGTCGCCGCACGCACATTGCTCACCGCCACCCCGGACGACGTGATCATGGGCTGCCTGCCCCTGTTCCACGCATTCGGGCAGACGTGCTGCCTCAACGTCGCCGTGCTCAGCGGAGCCACCATCACCCTGGTCCCACGCTTCGACCCGGAGCTGGTGCTGAAGGCGATCGAACGCGACGGCGTCACGATCTTCGAAGGCGTGCCGACGATGTACGTCGCCATGCTCGGCGCGGGCCCCGGCATCGCCGACACCGCGACGTTGCGGCTGTGCCTGTCCGGTGGCGCCGCGCTCCCGGTCGAGGTGCTGCGGGGATTCGAAGAGCGATTCGGCGTTCCCGTCCTCGAAGGGTACGGACTGTCGGAGACCTCGCCGGTCGCCTCGTTCAATCGTGTCGGCGCCGCGCGGCCCGGGTCGATCGGCACCCCGATCGAGGGCGTGCAGATGCGGGTCGTCGATGCCGACGGCAACGACGTCGCGCCCGGTGAGGCCGGCGAAATCGCCATCCGCGGCCACAATGTCATGAGCGGCTACTGGGATCGGCCCACGGCTACCGCCGAGGCGATCAGGGACGGCTGGTTCCACACCGGCGATATGGCGAAACAGGACGCGGACGGCTACTTCTACATCCTCGACCGCAAGAAGGACCTGATCATCCGGGGCGGTTTCAACGTCTACCCGCGCGAGATCGAAGAGGTCCTCTACGAACATCCGGCCGTCCTCGAGGCCGCGGTGCTCGGCGTGCCCCACGAGACCCACGGCGAGGAAGTAGCCGCCGTGGTCGCGCTCGTGCCGGGTGTCGAAGCGACCGCCGACGACGTGCGCGAGTACGTCAAGGCCCGCGTGGCGGCCTACAAGTATCCACGCCAGGTGTGGCTGGTCGATGCCCTGCCCAAGGGGCCGACAGGCAAGATCCTCAAACGCGAAATCGTTGTCCCGCAAGGATTGTGAGGACGAGCTCGCCGGCCCCGAGGCGAGGGAGACTCCCGGCTCGGTGTCGTCCTAGCTCAGGGTCTTCAGCGCGGCCGCATCGTAGGCCTTCAGTTCGTCGATCCGGCCGCCCAGCACCTTGGCAGCCCATTCCGGGTCCTGCAGCAGGGCCCGGCCGACGGCGACCAGGTCGAACTCGTCGCGTTCCAGGCGGTCGAGGAGGTTGTCGAGGCTGCCGAGTTCGGCGCCGCGGCCCGTGAAGGCGTGAAGGAAGTCGCCGTCGAGACCGACCGAGCCGACGGTGATGGTGGGTTTGCCGGTGAGCTTCTTGGTCCACCCGGCCAGGTTCAGGTCCGAACCCTCGAACTCCGGGAGCCAGTACCGGCGGGTGGAGGCATGGAAGGCATCGACACCAGCGGCGGCCAGCGGCGCCAGGATCGCGTCGAGCTCCTGCGGGGTCTCGGCGAGCCGCGCGTCGTAGGCCTCCTGCTTCCACTGCGAGAAGCGGAAGATCACCGGGAAGCCGGGCGACACGGCCGCGCGGACCGCGGCGATGATCTCGGTCGCGAACCTGGTGCGCGCCAAGGGATCCCCACCGTAGGCATCGGTACGGCGGTTCGTGCGCGCCCACAGGAACTGGTCGATCAGGTAGCCGTGGGCGCCGTGCAGTTCGACCCCGTCGAAACCGATGCGCTCGGCGGCCGCGGCAGCCTCGGCGAAGGCGGCGACGACGTCGTCGAGGTCGCGCTGGGTCATCGCCGCACCGGTCCCCTCGGTACCGTCGACGCGGATGCCGGAGGGACCCATGGCCGGGGCCTCGGGGTAGGGCTGTTCGCCGTGGTTGCGGACCATGCCGATGTGCCACAGTTGCGGCACGATCGTGCCGCCCGCCGCGTGCACGTCCGCGGCGACCTTCGCCCAGCCCGCCAACTGCTCGGCACCGTGGAACCGCGGTACCCGATCGCTCTGACCGGCCGACGCGTGGCCGACGTAGGTCCCCTCGGTAACGATCAGACCGACACCGGCGGCAGCCCGGCGCGCGTAGTAGGACCGCACGTCGTCGCCGGGAATGCCGCCCGGGGAGAACATGCGCGTCATCGGCGCCATCACGATGCGGTTGGGGATGGTCAGGCCGTTCAGGGACACGGGCCGGGACAGGATCTCCGCTGCGCGGGAGACGTCGGACGCGGTGACGGGCACAGGTTGCTCCTCGTAGAAACTTGACAACTTTGATGGTTGATAACCTCAAGCAATTTCCACGGTAGGGGTGAATAGTTGAGATGGTCAAGTTTCGGGACGTAGGATGAATTGCATGGCAGAGGTTCAGCACATCGATACAGCCCAGCTCATGGAGCTGCTCTCGGTGTCGCTGGGCGTCTACTACAGCGACTTCACGGCCGCCGCGGCGAGTGAGAACCTCACGGCGAGCCAGGGCAAGACCTTGACGGTGCTGCGCCGGGGTCCCGCCGCGATGCGCACCCTGGCCGAGATACTGGCGTGTGACGCGTCCAACGTCACCGGGATCATCGACCGGCTGGAGAAGCGGGGTCTCGTGCGGCGGGAGGCCAGCGCATCGGACCGTCGCGTGACGAATCTGGTCATCACCTCCGAGGGCGAGCGTGCCGTCGACGCGATCCGCGCGACGATGCACCGGACCCGGGAAGGCCTGAGCAGGCTCAGCGACGAGGACCGAGCCCACCTGTACACGCTCCTGGAACGGGCTTTCGTCCAGCCCTGACGCCCGACAAGGCCGGGGCTCGGCGTTCCAACCCGTTGCGCTGCAGTTACTTTGCCCGAGGGCGCGGGCTGGTCGACAGCCGTGAAAGCCGGACGTGGGCGTCATCGAACACTGTTCGACCAGTCCCGTTTCCGCGAGAAACGTGCCACCGCAGCGTTTTTCACCCCTGAGCGGGGTGTCGCGCCCGGTCCGTGGACGAAACGCGACACCCGCAGAGCGTTACTTCTGAGGGGCGGTGAGGGTGTTGTACATCTGGACCAGAGAGACCACCGCGGCGGGGCCGCCGATGGCGACCGTGCCGATCGCGGCACCGAGCGCCGCACCGGAGATGGCTCCAGCGATACAGCCTCCCGGTGCGCCGGCGAAGAACAGCGGCGGCATCAGCGCGGTGCCGACCACCGCACCGGCCACACAGCCGCCGGCGAGACCGATCGCGGTACCCAGGAGGACACCGAGGCCGGAGGCCAGGCCGACCTGGTTGGCGGCCACACCGAGCGCAGCGTTGAAGTCGTCCTGGGAGAAGATCGGTTTCGCCTCGGGCTGCGTCGAGGCGACGGCGTCGGCAGGGTTACGACTGGGGGTGAGCGTCGCGGTGCGGCCATCGGCATCGATCTGCGCGGCGATGGGCCAGTCCTTGTGATCGAGCCGATAGGTCAGCGGCATGCCGAAGGCGAGATTGCCGTTGCCGTCGAGCAATTCGAACTGGTTTCCGCGAGTGGTCAGGCGGCCCGCATCGGTGCGCAGCACTACCGACTGGTCGACCACGTTGGCGGTGTAGTGAATTCCGGGGGCGACGTCGGTGCTGATCGTCGCGTCGGGTTTACCGGCCGCCGGGTCGGACGGCGACGGCGTGTCGGCGTATGCGGTACCGGCGGAGACCGTCAGCGCGGCGATCGCGATCGCGGAGGTGGCGGCGAACTTCTTCATGGTCTTCATCAGTTGTCCTTCTTCGTGAGCACGAATGCCCACGAGTCGAAAAGTGGCGAGGGAAACGACAGTGGCGGACTATCTTTTCTGCCCGCGAGCAAAGGCCTGGCGGCGAGCAGGAAACAGCTACATGGCAATGACAGATCCCGGCCGATGATCCCGGAGGAAAACCGCCGTGCACATTCCCATCCGATAGCGCCGCATCACAATCGCAGCGATACAGATGATCAGATCGACCGCACCGAAGTAAAGTATCGAATAACCACTTGTGGGAATATTCGCCGCAGGCCACCGTCCATTGCCCGCGATACGAATCTGTCGGTACGAGAAAGGTCGGTTGCCCAGCGGTCGCGCCGAACCGATAACCGGTCAGGCCGCTACCACAACCGGCAATGGGAAAGGAGGGCCGCGACGAGAAATCGCGCCCCGCAGCAGAATCGCGCCCCGCTGATCAGCGGCGTACGGCACACCGGAGAGGGGGTCGTCGAGGGCAGGGCGGGGCGAAAACGTCGACAGCAGAGTCCACACGAGCTCGGCCACCGCGCGATACAACCGCTCGGCCGCCGCAATGAGCAGGGCACACAGCATCGTGGCGGCCGCGTGCGCGGCGAGCATGATCCATCCCCCGTCGCAGCCGCTGATCTCGGATGGATGCGAAGGTCGCGGCGGCTCCGTCGATGCCGATGCCGTGTGGCCGAGCAACTGCCCCAGGGCCAGCATCCCGAACAACCGCAACCGGCCGCGGCCGGCCGAGGAACCCACTGCCGCACCGACTACGCCACTGACCAGCAACACGAGCATAAGCGCAGCAGAATTCGGAGAGTCCCCTTCGATACCGTGCGCCGCGAAAGCCACTATTCCGCATGCGACGCCGGCCACGCCACCATAAATTCGATTACCCGGCCGCATCATTGCATAGACCTCGCGACCGCCCTGTCCGATGACAACGACGATGTGTCGGCAACACAGACGAGCGATATTTCATCGGCGACCTTCACCACAATCGGAACCAACCAGGCGGAACGCAAGCACTATAACCGCGAAGACGGAAAGATGAGAAATCCGAGCAGTCTCGACGGAATGCGTTTCCAGCTCAATCGGCGAAACGTTGATCCGGACGTGAAAGTGGCGTTGGTGCGATACGTCTGTTTTTTCCGATCTGTCCTGTAAATCCCTTTATCGGCAACCGCGGACCCCGACGGAAATGATCCTGCGGCTCTCGAGTCGCGCCGCGGGCACACCAGTCGGCAGCGAGTCTTGCCAGAATGCGCCGTGAACTTGCCAGAAATCGGAAGTGTTGGCGTCTAACGTTTTTCGTGCGCCCAGGGGTGGTCGCGGCGGGCACACTGATCGCGGATCCGCAAGCAGGAGGGGAGATCCGCGCTCAGGCCGGAGCTGTAGCTTGAAGCCGTTCTTCGGCCGGCCGCGCGAAAGGGAACTTCTCTTGGATTCGGAGTATCAGTGGGAGGAGGAATCGTCGGCATCCGCCGAGACACTCGCCGAGCGGATGGAGTACTGGCACCACTACCTGCGGAGTCGGCAAGGGTCGGTGGGATTGGCGTTCGGCGACGACGCCGACGACTTCACCTGGTCGACCACCGCGCAGCGAGTCGGCCGGATGCAGATCGTGCGCTTCGATTCCGATCCCGTGCACTACCGCCGCACCGGACGAGATGTGCGCAGCGACGGCGACGACAGCTACCGGTTGCTGCTACCGCTGCGCGGGGAATTCAAGTTCGCGCAGGGTTATTCCGCGGAAGTCGTCACTCCCGGAACATTGGCATTCTTCCAGTGGGGTGCGCCGCTGGTGATGCGTCAGGACGAGCCACTGCGAGCGCTGATCATGACCGTCCCGGAGACGTCGGTGGATCTCTCCCGCGCCAGGAACGCTCCCCTCGCACTCGACGGACGTCGGCCCTTGGTGCGATCGCTGGTGCGCCAGATCGGTGAGCTTCACGCCGGTCACGGAGACTGGACCGCAGTGGATTTCGCGGTCGCGTACTCCAGCGCCCTCGTGTTGCTCGACGGTGTGCTCAACCACGATCACACGCACGTCGCTGGGGGCGGAAAATACGCGAATCTGGCTGCCCGTGCACGCGAGATCATGGAAATACACTGCGGTGACAGCAGACTGACCCCGGACGCCGTCGCCGGCCTGTGCGGTTGCTCGCGCCGGACGCTGCACAGCGCCCTCACCGAGGCGACCGGTCTGGCCCCGGCGGCACTGCTGCGCACGATTCGTCTCGACCGCGCGCGGCAGCGCTTGTCGTCTCCCCTGCCGGTGGACATGGACACGGTCGCGCACCACACCGGGTTCACCACCACACGCCGGTTCCGCGAAGCCTTCCAGCGCCGGTACGGCCGGAGCCCGGAGCAGATGCGCGCCGAGCTGTACGGGTCGTAGCGGAGTCCCGCGGCGCAAGCCGTGTCGTCACCCGAAACCCTTGACCTGCAGCGGGGTTGAGGTATCACACTGGGGCGGTGACCGACTATCTGCTGCGCCCGATCGGATCCGTCGAATCCGAACTCACGGACCTCGCTACCGCACCGCGCCAGCCCGACGAAGGCGCCCCGCCGGCCTGGATCGTGCTCGACGACCGCTACGCCGAGGCGCTGGAGGGCCTCGAGCCCGGGATGGACCTCGTGCTGCTGACCTGGCTCGACCGCGCCGACCGGGACACCCTGACCCTCCATCCCCGGGGCGACACGAGCCGTCCGCTCAGCGGGGTGTTCAGCACGCGCGCACCACACCGCCCGAACCCGATCGGGCTGCACGAGGTCCGGATCCTCTCCATCTCCGGCGCCCGGATCCGCGTCGCTCACCTGGAAGCCTTCGACGGCACCCCGGTCCTCGACATCAAGCCCGTGCTCGCGGCGTCCGCGGCGAACCGGTGAGAGGAGATACGCCCTGCGGTCAGTCGTTGTCGCAGAGCGCTTTCAAGGTCCGCGGGACTTCCTCGGCCGGTAGATAGCATCCGGTCTGCTCGAAACCGCCGATCGTGTGGATGCTGTAGTCGCCGTAGCCGATACGGAGGAAGTCGTCGCCGCTGAGGCCGTGCACGGTCCAGTCGAAGGCCACCCGGGCCCGGGCGACGAGGGTGCGCAGCGCCATCAGGTGATAGCCGCGCGTGACGAATTGTGCTGGGATGCCGCGCAATCCGATCTTCAGCGGGCGCGCCACCGCATCGGCGCCGCCGAGGTCGACCACCAACCCGAGGTCCTGGTGCCGGTACGGCGTCGGCCGCTCGCCACGAAGCGCGGCCACCAGATTCTTGCCGAGGTGACGTCCCTGCCGCATGGCGTGCTGCGCGGTGGGAGCGCACACCGCGCCCGCACCGGCGGTCAGATCGGGTACCGCGGCCGCATCGCCGCAGGCCCATACACCGGTGAGCCCCGGCACGGTGAAATCGGCTGCCGCGACGATGCGGCCCTTCTCCGTCGCCGCACCGAGGTGTCCGGCGAGAGGGCTGGGGACCACACCGGCGGTCCACAGCACCGTCCGCGTCGGGATGAACCGGCCGTTGGTGAGCTGAACCCCGTGGGCGGTAACCTCTTTCGCCGACGTACCGGTGATGAGTTCGATGCCGCGTTCGGCCAGATTCCGTTTGGCCTGTTCCCCCAGTCGCTGCCCGAGTTCGGGCATGATCCGATCGCCGTGGGTGACCAGATGCCAGCGCACCATGCCGGATTCCAGCTTCGGGAAATACCGGCGCGCGGCGGCCCGGGTGACCTTGTTGAGCACCGCCGCGGTCTCGGTACCGGCGTAACCGGCGCCGATGGTGACGAAGTTCAGCCGCTCCCGGTCTTCCTCCTCGCCGCCGCGCACGGCGGCGACATCCAACTGCTGCAGGACGTGGTCACGCAGGAACATGGCCTCGGCGAGCGTCTTCATCCCGAATCCGTACTCGTCCAGTCCGGGCACATCGAGGACGCGAGTGATACTGCCCGGCACCAGCACCAGATGGTCGTAGTCGAGAGCGCTGTCGGCGCCGGCGGATCCGCGCACGACGACCTGCCGGGTATCCGGATGCACCCCGATCGCCATCCCCGGCACCACCTCGGTGCGGCGCAACACCCGCCGCAGCGACACCGTGATCGATCGCGGATTCAGCACACCCGAGGCGACCTGCGGCAGCAGCGGCAGATAGAGCAGCCCCGCATCCGGTGTCACGAGTTGGATGAACGCCTCGTCGGAGCTGAGATGACGTTCCAGGTAACGGGCACATTCGACGCCGGAGAAACCACCGCCGATGATCACGATCTTCGCGGGACTCACGAATTCACTCTACTGATCGCGACCGAAGACGCAGGCCGCGTTCGGCGGCCGGGCCGATGCGGTGGCAGCGGCGAAAGTCGAATCGGCCCAAGGCATCAGCGGCACCGGATAGTTGCCAGTGGTTCGCCCGCTATGCCGTGGCGTCCGGAACCGGGAACTGGCCGGGGTTGCGGGCCGAATGCTTCGGCGCCAATTGCACGCCGGCGAGTCCGGTCCAGCACAGACTGGCGGTCGTGGCGATGGCCTCGTGTTTGGGCAGGGGTTTGCCGGTGGCCACCCAGTCCCGCGCGCACGACTGAGCGATGGCGACCAGCTCGGCCGTGATCAGCCAGCCGTGCTCGGCGCGCGGTAGCGGATGCGGTGCCAGCGCCTGCGCGAGCGTGTCGATACAGATGGTGGCGGCCTGATGGGCGATGCGTTGCGCCGACGGTTCGTCGGCCACGGCGGCGCCGGCCAGCAGAGCCGCACTGCGTGGCCGGGTGTCGGCGAAGTCGAACACCGCTGCTACCGACGCCTCCACGATCGATCGCATGCCCTCGGCGGGTTCGAGTGCGGCGGTGAGCGTCTCCTCCAGTTCCTGCATCGCCTCGTGCAGAACGGCCAGATACAGTTCCAGCTTGCTCGAGAACGACTTGTACAGGACCGGCTTGCTGATCCCGGCCCGGCAGGCGATCTCCTCCATGCCCGCGGCCCGATACCCACACGCGGCGAACAAACCCCCCGCCGCGGCCAGGATCACCCGCCGACGCCGCTGCCTGGCCTGCGTCATCTGTCTGTCCACCTGGCACCTCCTCCGCTCACGGTACCGACGCCCGGGTCCGCCACAACCGCCGCCCGCACGATCGGCGGATTACCGCGTGCCGCATTCGGGTCGCTCACCGGCCGATTGCCGGGTGGGCGGCGGACGCATGTAACCTTTCCTCCCAGGAACTCGCACCTGAGGCGGGTTCACCCCAGCCTGGTGTGGTCAGAAGGGAGATACCGATGGGTAAGCGTGGGCGTAAGAAGCGCAGCCGCCGTAAGAATGCGGCCAACCACGGCAAGCGGCCCAACTCCTGAGCCGTTGCGCCGTGCGCCCCGGGACCGCCCAGCGGACTCGGTGCACTGCTGAAGACGACAATGCGGCACGCCATCACGGATGGCGTGCCGCATTCGCGTTTCCGGTCAGGACTCGCGTTCGACCCGGGTTTCGGTGACGGTGATCGACCGCCGGATGTCGAGAGTGAGCCGCTCGCGCAGCGATTCGGGGGCACGGTCCCCACCGCATTTGCGGCTCAGCAGGCGCTTGAGCTTCTCCTCCAGACCGTATGCCTCGATACACGGCGAGCAATGGTCCATGTGGTGCTGCAATCGCGCCCGCGTGGCATCGTCGCATTCACCGTCGAGAATCAGCCAGACGTCGGTGAGAACCGCCGAACAGTCCAGTTCCATCTCGTCCCCGGCGCCCCGATCCTCGTGCTCGTGCCCACTGGTGCTCACTGGGTTACCTCCTGACGCGCCCCGTTGCCCGTTCGGTTCCGGTCGAACCCCCGCTCGTGCGCGACATCGGCCAACAGCCCCTTGAGCTGTTTGCGCCCGCGGTGCAGCCGGGACATGACGGTGCCGATCGGAGTCCCCATGATGTCGGCAATCTCCTTGTAGGGGAAGCCCTCCACGTCGGCGTAGTACACCGCCATCCGGAATTCCTCCGGCAGCGACTGCAGTGCCGCCTTGATGTCGTCGTCGGGCAGCGCCTCCAGCGCCTCCATCTCCGCCGAGCGCAGACCGGTGGAGGTGTGCTCGGCCGTCGCGGCGAGCTGCCAGTCGGTGATCTCGTCGGTGGGGTACTGCGCGGGCTGGCGCTGCTTCTTGCGATACGAGTTGATGTAGGTGTTGGTCAGGATCCGATACAGCCAGGCCCGCAGGTTGGTGCCCTCCCGGAAGGACCGGAAACCCTGATAGGCCTTGGCGAAGGTCTCCTGCACCAGATCCTCGGCGTCGGCCGGGTTGCGGGTCATCCGCAGGGCCGCACCGTAGAGCTGATCCAGCAGCGGCAGCGCGTCCCGCTCGAAGCGCCGCGCGAGTTCGGCCTCGTCGGCCGTGGAACGCACGGTCGAATCGTCGTCGCTGTCCGCGTCCTCGGCGTCGCGAGCGTCGGAATCCTCGGACGTGAGGTCGTCGTCCACCGGGTCGTCGGGGATCTCGATATCCTCCGGTCGGGAACCGCCCGCGGTGTCACCGCGGGGGCGATCGGCCGCCAGTTCGTCGTCGCTCGTCACGGAAGTCCCTTCGGTCGCCGTAGCATCTGAATCTACCGCGCGCGAGGGTCGCCGATCGAACCCGGTGTCCGGGATCATGATGTCGATCAGCGGGTACGACAGCGAGTCGCCGGTCGTTACCGGGCGTTCGTCGACGAGGACGGTCACCGGCATCTCCTTCGAACTTTTCCGATCTCGAGCGGCTGCGAAGGCAGCTGCGCTGTGCTGGCGGAACAGTGCAACATGCGGGGCCTCCACTGTGTTCCCACGGCCGCGTCACACCCGGCGAAACGCGATTGCCGGGGATGAACCGGCGCCGCTAGGGTGGCCGGCATGGCCGCATCGACACCCGCGATCCGGGCGCTGACCCAGGCGAAGGTGCCCCATGCGGTGCATTCCTATCCCCACGATCCGCGCAACGATTCCTACGGCGACGAGGCCGTCACCGCCCTGTCGGAGCGGGTGGGTGTGACGGCCGCGCAGATCTTCAAGACGCTGATCATCGAACTGTCGACCGGCACCCCCGCGGTCGCGGTGCTTCCGGTTCCGCACTCGCTGGCGTTGAAGGCGGCGGCCGCGGCTCTGGGCGCGCCCAAGGCGGCCATGGCCGACAAGGCGAAGGCCCAGCGCGTCACCGGTTACGTGCTGGGCGGCGTGTCGCCGCTGGGGCAGAAGCGCGCACTCCCCACCGTGGTGGACGAATCCGCCCTGAGCTGGGATCGCATCCTCGTGAGCGCCGGGAAGCGCGGCCTCGAGATCGAACTCGCGCCCGCGGAGTTGATCCGGTTGACCGGCGCGGTCACAGCGCCTGTCATCGCCTGATTTCTCGCATTCGCCGAGATCCGACCACCCTCATCGGAAATATTTGTGTGTAACAACTAGTTGGTGTATACAAATAGTTGATTGATGCAAGTAGTTTTCGGCCCGGTATGCGGCCGATCGGGTGGAAACGGAGGTCCGACATGGACAGCGAGCAGGTGATCGATCAGATCGCCCAGCAGCTGATTCGCCTGGGGCGGATCCGGGAGCGGACCAACGCCCAGGTGGCAGCGGCATCGCACGGCGACATCGATCTCTCGGCCTACCGCATCATCTTCCGCCTGCTCTGCGACGGCCCGATGCGCTCCGGCGCGCTGGCCGAGGCGATGTACTCCGACGCGTCCACGATCAGCCGCCAGGTGGCGGCCTTGGTCAAGCGCGGCCTGTTGCGCCGCGAGGCCGATCCCAGCGACGGCCGCGCCAGCGTCCTGATCGTCACCGACGCCGGCAAGGAAATGGCCGCCCACCTGCGCGTGCGGCGCAACGAGATGATCGGGCGCATCCTGACCGACTGGAACGACCCCGACCGCGAGCTGTTCGCGGTCCTGCTGCACCGCTTCGTCGACGACTACGAAGCCGCGCGACCGGCGATACTCACCCTCCCCTCCCCCACGGAAGGCCCTGCGACGGAGAAGAATTCGTGACGACAACCACCACCCCGGCCGCGGCCGGCACCGCACCGAACGCCGCGGGTTTCACCCACCGGCAGGTGCTGGTGATCATGAGCGGCCTGATCCTCGGCATGCTGCTGGCCTCCCTGGACCAGACCACATCGTGTCCACGGCCATCCGCACCATTTCCGATGATCTCAGCGGCTATTCGCTGCAGGCGTGGGTCACCACCGCCTATCTCATCACCGCGACCCTCAGCACGCCGCTGTACGGGAAGCTGTCGGATATGTTCGGGCGCAAGCCCTTCTATCTGGCGGCGATCGCCATCTTCGTCGCCGGGTCGCTGCTGTGCACCATGGCCCAGTCGATGTACGAGCTGGCCGCCTTCCGCGCATTTCAGGGACTGGGCGCGGGCGGGCTGATGTCGCTGGCGCTGACCATCATGGGAGATATCGTCTCGCCGCGGGAGCGCGCCCGCTATCAGGGCTACTTCCTGGCCGTCTTCGGCACCTCGAGTGTCGTGGGGCCCGTGCTGGGCGGCCTGTTCGCAGGTCAGCCGGCCATTCTCGGCATCGACGGCTGGCGCTGGGTGTTCCTGGTGAACGTGCCGATCGGACTGCTCGCCTTCGCCGTGGTCACCAAGGTCCTGCAGTTGCCGCGCCGCCCGCATCCCGGGGTGCGGATCGACTGGTGGGGTGTGCTGATGCTCGCGGTGGGCATCGTTCCGCTGCTGGTGGTGGCCGAGCAGGGCCGGGAATGGGGCTGGGGCAGTCCGAATGCCATCGCCTGCTATCTGATCGGCGCGGCCGGCGTACTGGGCTTCATCGCGGTCGAGGCGAAACTCGGCGATCTGGCGCTGATTCCGCTGCGGATGTTCAAGAATTCGACGTTCGCCCTGGGCGTGGTCATCTCGTTCGTGGTGGGCGCCGGCATGTTCGGCGGGATCTCTTTGCTGCCGCAGTATCTGCAGGTGGTGCGCGGATCGAGTCCGACCGTCGCCGGCCTGCAGATGCTGCCCATGGTGCTCGGCATGATGACGGCCTCGGTGATCGCGGGCCAGACCATCTCCCGCACCGGCCGCTATCGCGTCTTCCCGCTGATCGGCGCCGGCCTGCTGACGCTCGGGCTGTTCCTGCTGCATCTGATCGGCGCCGACAGCCCGCTGTGGCTGGTGATGATCTTCATGGCGATCGCCGGACTCGGCCTCGGCAACCTCATGCAGCCGCTCACGCTGGCCTTGCAGAATGCCCTGCCGCCGAAGGATATGGGCGTGTCCACGGCCGCGGCCACCTTCTTCCGGCAGATCGGCGGCACCTTGGGCGTGGCGGTCTTCCTGTCCATTCTGTTCGCGCAGCTGACACCGCATATCAGCGACGAATTGCACAGCGCGGCAACACAACCCGCTTATCAGCAGGCGGTGATCGCCGGTGCGCACAGCGGCAATCCCGCCGATGCGGCGCTGTCGAAAGGTTTGCTGTCCCATGATGTCTCGGCGGCCGGACAGGTGATGAGCGACAGTTCGGTGATCCAGCAGTTGAATCCGACGCTGGCCCGCCCGTTCCAGGTCGGCTTCGCCGATTCGATGGACACCGTATTCCTCGCTGTCACCGCCATCGCCGGGATCGCGCTGTTGCTGGTGGTGTTCTGGAAGGAGGTGCCGCTGCGCACCGCGGGCGGATTACAGGCCAGTGCGGAGTCGACCGGGGTAGCCGAGGCCGCCGGAACCGTTGCGGCCCAGGCCCCAGCCGAGTCCGACGCCCAACCGCCGGCGACCCGCGCCGCGGAGGCACCGGCCCGGACCTGAGCCTCGGACACGCGGGCAGGACACGCAGTACTACGGGTGCGATTCACAGGAATCACCGGAATCGCACCCGCATCTGTGCGTTACTTGTCGGGCAGTTCGTTCTCCCCCCGATTCGTTCCGAACCGAGGATGTGATGCGAAATGACCCACCGTCCGCGCGTACGTAGCCTGCTCACCGCCACGGCAGCCGCCGCATTGCTCGCCCTGGGATCCGGTCTGCTCACCGCCGCACCCGCCGGCGCCGCGCCGAGTGTGCCGACCCCCGTCCACAATCCGGACTATCCCCTCGGCGGCGACGCCGAGCATCCGGGCGCGCCGGAGAAGGATCCCCGGGCGGAGAAGGCCGAGAAACTGGGCGGCAACACCACGACCGAACTCATCGAGTTGGGCGCGACCATCCTGAAATGCGGACTGAACATCGTGGCGCCGACCGTGAAATGTGAATAGCGGCAAGAAAACAGGCGCCGGGCCGGGTTCAGATCAGGCTGATCTGCCCGGCCTGTTCGCTGCCCGCACCCGGTACCGGCTCCAGCAGCTGCGGACCGTTGTTGCGCACCGAATTCACCAGCGGCGAGACCGGACGCGCGACGATGGACGAAATCACCTGCGCCTCAGGGGTTTCCAGTAATTCGTGTGGCGCCGGATGGTCGGGGTCGAGCCAGGCGTCCCAGTGTTCGCGCGGCATCATCAGCGGCATCCGATCGTGGATGCGGGTCAGATCGCCCACCGCGTCGGTGGTGAGGATCGTGCAGGACAGCAGCGGGGCCATATCCCGCTGCGCCGGATCCCGCCACACCGACCACAGGCCGGCCATGTACAGCCGGCGCCCCTCGGCATCCGACATGTAATACGGCTGCTTCACGGCCTTGCCGGAGCCGGTGGGGTGCGGTTCGGTGAGCCATTCGTACCAGCCGTCCATCGGAACCAGACAGCGACGCTTCTTCACCGAATCCCGGAACGAGGGCGCCGTGGCGGCGCGGTCGGCCCGGGCATTGAACAGCGGCTTGCCCTTGGCCGGAACTCCCGGTTCGGCGGCCTTCGTCCAGACCGGGATCAGCCCCCAGCGCATGCGGCGAATCCGCAGCGCCGGGTCGTCGTCGGGGTGGTTGTGGTCGTGACGGCGAACGACGGTGAGGATCTGATTCGTCGGGGCGACGTTGTAGTTGGCGCCGTTTCCGGATTTGCCGCCGGCACTCTTGTCACCAGCACCGGGCACCGATTTTCCTGCGGCGGCGTCACTCGGCGCACCGTCCGCGGTCTCGTCGAGGGCGTCGAGTTCGACCGCCAGCCTGGCGGGATTCGCCGTGGTCGCATATCTGCCGCACATATCTCCATGCTGCCATCCGGGACCGACAGAATCCGTAGGCTCGGCCATACCCGCACAACGAGACGAATCCAACTGAAGGCGATTGACATCACATCGCGAATGTGAGAACTTTTTGCCACCACTCTCTCATTAGGGGTCGCCGAACCATGTCCACCACCGAGTCCACCGCCGCCACCGCGTCGGCACAGGCAGCCGAATCCGCTCGGCCCACCGAGCTCTCCTCTCTCAATCCGGCCACGGGCGAGGTCATCGCCACCCACCCCATCGCCGACGACGATGCGGTGCGGGCGGCCGTCGCCAAGGCCCGCGCGGCCGCCGCGACCTGGGGCGGCCTCAGCTTCGCCGATCGCAAGCGGGCGCTACTGCGCTGGTCCAGCCGCCTCGTCGCCCGTGCCGACGAATTCTGCGATCTGATCCATGCCGAGAACGGCAAGCCGCGCGACGACGCATACCTGGAATTGATGCTGGCCCTCGAACACATCGCCTGGGCCGCCAAGAACGCCGAGAAGGTTCTCAAACCGAAGAAGGTGTCGCCCGGCGCCCTGATGTCGAATTTCGCGGCGTCGATCGAGCAGCGGCCGCTGGGTGTGGTCGGCGTGATCGGCCCGTGGAATTACCCCGTCTACACCCCCAACGGCTCGCTGGCCTACGCGCTGGCCGCCGGCAACACCGTGGTGTTCAAGCCGAGTGAATACTCCACCGCCATCGGCAATTTCGTCGGCCAGGCCTTCGTGGACGCCAACCCCGACCTGCCCGAGGGCGTGTTCGTCACGATCAACGGATTCGGCGCGACCGGCGCCGCGCTGGTGCGCGCGGGAGTCGACAAGATCGCCTTCACCGGCTCCACCGCGACCGGTAAGAAGATCATGGCCGCCGCGGCCGAAACGCTGACTCCGGTGCTGCTGGAATGCGGCGGTAAGGATGCGGTGATCGTCGCCGCGGACGCCGATATCGCCGCCGCGGCCGACGCCGTCGCCTACGGCGCGACCATGAACAGCGGCCAGACCTGCGCCGGCGTGGAACGCGTCTACGTCGACAAGTCGATTCGCGAGCCGTTCGTGGCCGAGGTGAAGAAGATCCTGTCGGACGTGCACGCCGGCTCCGACGCCAAGGCTTCCTACGGCCCGATGACCATGCCGTCGCAGGTCGACATCGTGCGCCGGCACATCGAATCGGCGCTGGCCAACGGCGGCACCGCGGTGCTGGGCGGCCCGGATTCGGTGCACGCGCCGTATATCGAGCCCGTGGTTCTGGTCGACGTGGACGAGAACTCGGATGCCGTGTGCGAAGAGACCTTCGGCCCGACCGTCACCATCCGCACCGTCGACACCATCGACGAGGCGGTCGACCTCGCGAACAACTCGAAGTACGGCCTGGGATCGGCGGTGTACTCGCGCAAGCACGGCCTCGAGATCGCCCGCCGGCTGCGCGCCGGAGCCACCTCGGTCAACTCGGTGCTCGGCTTCGCCGCCATCGCGTCGCTGCCCTTCGGCGGCGTCGGCGATTCCGGTATCGGCCGCATCCACGGTGCGCCCGGTCTGCTGGAGTTCACCAGCCCGCATTCGATCGCGGTGCAGCGCTTCGCGATTCCGGGTATGGCGCTGATGAGCTACAAGCGCACCGAGAGCACCATGAAGCTGCTGCGCAAGGTGGTTCCGCTGCTGCACGGACGCCACAAGTAGTCCGAATACGCACTGCCTCTCCCTCGGGCCCGCACCCAACGGTGCGGGCCCGATCGCATGGTCAGATCAGGCGCGGCAACCGGCGCGTTCCCGGATGAGGCGGCAATTGTCCGAATCCAGCAAATAAACGAGCATACGTCGGAGATCACAAAACCGCGCTCCCTGCACACGGGTTCAGCTCTCATGCGCGAAGATGGTCCGGTGAGTTTCTGGCCCGCGCCCCACATCGACCATGCCGTGCACGCGACCGTCACCCTGCCCGGGTCCAAATCGATCACCAACCGGGCATTGATTCTCGCCGCGCTCGCGGACCGCCCCTCGACGATCACCGGCGCCCTGCGCAGCCGGGACACCGAGCTGATGATCGCGGGCTTACGCGCGATGGGCACCGAAATCACCGGTGACGGCGACACCCTCGCCGTCACCCCGCCGACGCACCTGCACAACGCCACCGTCGATTGCGGACTGGCGGGCACCGTGATGCGGTTCCTGCCGCCGGTGGCCGCGCTGGCGCACGGCGATGTCGCGTTCTTCGGCGACGAGCAGGCGCAGCTGCGTCCGCTGCACACGATCCTCGACGCGCTGCGCAGTCTCGGCGTCGACATCGACGGCAACACCCTGCCGTTCGTCGTGCACGGCGCCGGGACGCTGCGCGGCGGGCGGGTCACCATCGACGCCTCCGGTTCCTCGCAGTTCGTCTCCGGGCTGCTGTTGTCGGCGGCGCGTTTCGACACCGGGATCACCGTGCACCACGAGGGCGCGCCACTGCCGTCCATGCCGCATATCGAGATGACGGTGCAGATGCTGCGGCAGGCCGGGGTCCGGGTGGAGGCACCCGCCGATCCGCGCAAGGAACAGGTCTGGACCATCGAACCCGGGCCGATCCACGCCGTCGACTGGGATGTCGAGCCGGATCTGTCCAACGCCACGCCGTTCCTGGCCGCGGCGGCGGTCACCGGCGGCGAGGTGACCATTCCGCACTGGCCGCAGCTGACCACACAGGCCGGTGACGTGATCCGCGAGATCCTGGTCCGGATGGGCGCCGAGGCGCGCCGTTACGACGGCAAACTCACCGTGCGCGGTCCGCAGTCCCTAGCCGGCATCGATATCGACCTGCACGACGTGGGCGAGCTGACGCCGACCGTCGCCGCGCTCGCCGCGCTGGCCGACTCCCCGTCGCGGCTGCGCGGCATCGCCCATCTGCGCGGACACGAAACCGATCGGCTGGCCGCGCTGACCACCGAGATCAACCGCCTCGGCGGCAACGTCACCGAAACCGAGGACGGGCTGAGCATCGAGCCGACCCCGCTGCAGGGCGGCCAGTGGCATTCCTACGCCGATCACCGAATGGCCACGGCGGGCGCGATTCTGGGCCTGCGCGTGCCCGGTGTGAGCATCGAGGACATCGGCACCACCGCCAAGACGCTGCCCGAATTCGTCACCCTGTGGGAATCGATGCTGGCGGGCGCCGGCGCCTTATCTGGTGAGGGAGCGGCCCACTGAGGCGGCGGGAGTACGACGAATCCGATGTCCGGGTCCGCCCGGGCAGGGGTTCGCGTCCCCGCACCAAGACCCGGCCGGAACATCGAGATGCGGTGTCGGCCATGGTGGTTTCGGTCGATCGGGGACGCTGGGGATGCGTGCTCGGCGACGATCCGGATCGCCGCGTGGTCGCGATGCGGGCGCGGGAACTGGGCCGCACCCCGATCGTGGTCGGCGATCAGGTGGATGTGGTCGGCGACCTGTCCGGCCGGCCCGATACGCTGGCGCGGATCGTGCGCGTCGCCGATCGCCGAACGGTGTTGCGCCGCACCGCCGATGACACCGACCCTTTCGAACGCATCGTGGTGTCGAACGCCGAACAGCTGTTCATCGTCGTGGCGCTGGCCGATCCGCCGCCTCGCACCGGCTTCGTCGAACGCGCCATGGTGGCCGCGTATGCCGGTGGGCTGCAACCGATTCTGTGCCTGACCAAACACGATCTGGCCGCCGATTCCGAATTCGCCGCCGAATTCGCCGATCTGGATCTGACCATCGTCTACGGCGGGCGTGACGATCCCCTGGAACCCGTTCGCGACCTCCTGCGGGATTCGCTGACCTGTCTGCTCGGCCACTCCGGCGTCGGCAAGTCGACGCTGGTGAATCGCCTTGTCCCCGAAGCGGAACGAGCCGTGGGCACGGTCTCCGGCGTCGGCAAGGGCCGCCACACCTCCACTCAGTCGGTGGCCCTGCCGCTGGAAGGCGGCGGCTGGGTCATCGACACCCCCGGCATCCGCTCCTTCGGCCTCGCCCACATCTCCCCCGACGACGTGATCGCCGCCTTCCCCGACCTGTCCGAGGCCATCGAGGACTGCCCCCGCGGCTGCACCCACCTCGGCCCACCCGCCGACCCGGAATGCGCGCTGGACGAACTGCCGGGCAAGGAGCGGCGGGTGGCGGCGATCCGGCTGTTGCTGACAGCGCTGAATTCCAACGATCCCTGGGTGGTCGGCGGCAGCTGAGCCCTCTGGGTCTGCAGGCGCGGGCAGGTGGCGCAGGAATGCGATACTTGGCATTGCACGAGACGTCCCGACGAGGAGGGAGGGCTGATGAGCGCGGAGCCGCTGCCTGCCTGGGTCGTCCCGCCGACCGGCGGTTATACCGCCGATGACCTGGACAAGCTGCCCGACCTCCCCCCGCACACCGAGCTGATCGACGGGAGTCTCGTCTTCGTGAGCCCGCAGATGAGATTCCATGCGCTGGTGATCGATCTGCTCGTGTCCGCGCTGCGATCGTCAGCGCCATCGGCCCTTCGGGTTCGAAGGGAAATGACGGTGACATTGGGCCCTCGGCAACGCCCGGAGCCAGACCTTATCGTCGTCCACGAATCGGCGGATCGTGGGGCTGACCAGACCACCTATCAGCCCGAGGATGTCGTCCTGGCGGTCGAAGTCGTTTCGCCGGATTCGATTGTGCGCGACCGCGAACGCAAACCGCAGTTGTATGCGCGCGCCGGGATTCCCCATTTTTGGCGTGTGGAAAACGACAACGGTCGCGCGGTGGTCTACATCTACGAACTGGACCCGGCCACCGGCCAATACACTCCCACCGGCATCCACCACGACCGGCTCGCACTGTCGGTGCCGTTCGAGCTGGACATCGACCTTACCGAGTATCAGCGGATGTGATCAGTCGGCGTGTTCCGGGCGCGGAGTCGCTGCCAGGCTCGCCTGCCCGATCCACTGCGGTACCTGCCGCCGAATCGACGCCGGGCCCACGATCTCGGTGGTTTCCTCCCGCAGCGCCGCTGCCCAGCTCCGGTCGCCGCGCCAGATCTCGGTGAGCTGCCGCAGCGTGCTGCGCACGGTTGCCGCGACCTCGAAACCGGGGTCGTAGTCGCAGACCGCCGCCGTCCCGCGCTCGACCACGAGCCACCAGTGCGCCTCCTTGCCGGGCACATCGGTGAACTCGACCTCCAGGACCGTGCGCTCCTCGGGCCACGCCCGGACCGGAATCGTGCGACGGATGTCCCACAGCAACAGGTGCGGATCCAGATCTCTGTCGCCGAGATCGCCGATCCAGCGCACCCCCCACGTCCCGAGCGCCTGGACGACGGTCGACAGTTCACGTCCGGCCTCGGTCAGGAGGTAGGCGGCCCGTCCGTCCGTACCGATCTCGCGACGCAGCACCCCCGACCGCTCCAGCGAGCGCAGACGCCGCGACAGCAGGGCGGGCGACATTTTCGGGTTGCCCCGCCGCAACTCGTTGAAATGCGTACTACCCAACAGTAATTCGCGGACGACCAGCAATGTCCATCGTTCGTCGAGGACATCCATTGCCTTGGCGATCGGGCAGAACTCCCCATAGCCGGACACACAACCAGTAGACCACTCGGCGCGCGCCGGGTACAGATGTTGAACTGGCCGGGGCCGCCCCGGCCGCCGGATGCTTGCGGTATGACAGCTATCCCTCACACCCAGCAACCATCCCCCGACATCACCGAACGCACCCACGCCCTCTGGGCTCTCGGCGACTACCCTCGCGTCGCGGACACCGTGATACCCGGCCTGGGCCGGCGCCTGGTCCGAGCCTGCGATATTCGTCCCGGCCTGCGCGTGCTCGACATCGCCGCCGGAGCGGGAAATGCGGCCATTCCGGCGGCCGAAGCCGGCGCGGACGTCGTCGCCAGTGACCTGACGCCGGAAATGTTCGAGGCCGGCAGGGCCGCGGCGGCCGCTCGCGGTGTCCATCTCACCTGGGAGGCCGCCGACGCCCAGGCGCTGCCGTACGCCGACGGCCGATTCGATGTCGCCATGTCCTGTGTGGGCATCATGTTCGCCCCGTCGCATCGGGCGGCCGCCGGCGAACTGCTCCGAGTGACCGCGCCGAATGCGACGATCGGGCTGATCAACTGGACGCCGGAAGGATTCATCGGCGAAATGTTCTCCATCGCCAAGCAGTTCGCACCGCCACCGCCGCCCGGAGCGCAATCGCCGCTGCTCTGGGGCACCGCCGACCATCTCCGGGACCTGTTCGGCGACCACGTCACCGATCTGCGGATACAGCGCGAATTCGCGACGGTGGAGTGTTTCGCCGACGGTGACCGGTTCCGCGACTTCTTCAAGGCCAACTACGGTCCCACGGTCGCTGTCTACCGGTCCCTGGCGGGCGACCCGGACCGCATCGCCGAGCTGGACCGCGCCCTCGCCGACCTGGCCGCTCGCCACGATCTCGGCGGCGGGCGGATGCGCTGGGAGTACCTCCTGGTCACCGGCCGGCGGGCGTGATCACCGGTCCGTGTCGCCGCGCGGCCGGATATTCGACGAAGCCGCCCGGTTGTGTGCGATCCGGCCGGCGTCTACGTCTACGCCGACGTCGGCAGCCGGCGCTCGCCGTGCGTGATCGCCGCGATCAGATCGTCGTAGCCGTTGACCAGTTCGGCCACCCGGAACCACGCAGCGTGCACGGCCAGATCGTCGGTGGCGGTCTCCAGCAGGTGCGCGGCACGGGCGTACGCCGCCATGAGCCGATCGATCACCGAACCGACGGTTTCGGTATGGATCGCGGTGCCGTGCCGATGCTGCGGGACGTGGGCTTCGATCCATCGATCGATCGCGCGCACGGTCTCGCGGCGCGACGCCTCGGCCGCGCGGCGATAGTCGGCATCGTGCGATTGGGCGGCACCGGTGTGCAGTTCCGCGAGGTGCCGCGCGAGCGGGTCCAGGTGATGTGCGGCGGGCCGCGAATCACGCACCGTTCGCAGCAGCATCTCGGCGGTGGGAAGATCCCCGACAACGTCGGCGCCGCCGCGCTCGAGCACCAGCAACGGCGACACCGTCGCCACCCGGGTGCCCTCGGGCCCCGGAACCTCACCGGTCATCGCGAGCACCGCCCCCGCGCTCGGAGGGGGATACCGCACCGGAGGCAGCCATCGCGGCCGTCTCGGTGACGCGGTGCGGCGAGAATTGCGACTTCGAGCACATCGGCAGCTCCTGGTCGGTCGTGTCGGCCCTCGACGAAGCCGACCGTATGCCCCGGATTAGCCGTTCGCCCCCCTGCTCGTTCCCGCTGTTGAGAAGTCACAGCCCTGATCGCCGCAGCGTGCTGACGGAGCACATAACCAGTGGTTGACTACGGCGTCAGCACCAGCCGCCCGCGCAATCCACCGGCAAACAACCGCTCATGCGCTTCGGCCGCGCGTTCGAGCGGAAGGACATCGGCGACCCGCAAGCCCAGGCCGAGCGCCGCGAGTTCGCCGAGCGCGGTTCCGTCCGCCCGGATCCACTCCTGGTGAATTCTCATGCCGCGCAAGGGAAGAGGGGGCTGTCCGCCGGCCACCCCGGCGTAGGCGCCACCGTTGCGGACGGCGGCCGTCGCGCGAACCCCCAGACCCGCGCCGTCCAGTGCGCCGTCGACACCGGCCGGAACCAGCGCCCGTATCTCCCCGGCGAGGTCGGCGCTCGCGCGAGACACGGTCCATTCGGCGCCGAGTCCGCGAACGAACGCCGCATCCTCATCGGCGACCTGCGCGACCACCCGCAGTCCGGCACGAACGCCCAGTTCGACCGCGAAGCCGCCCACCGCTCCGGCCGCGCCCGTCACCAGCAGGGTGTCACCGGCGCGAAGGTCGAGCAGCGCGAGCGCCTGGTGTGCGGTCAGCGCATTCAGCGGCAGGGTGGCCGCTTCCGTCGCATCCACACCCGACGGTGCCGGTGCGACCGCATCGGTATCGAGCACCAGATACTCGGCATACGCACCCAGCGACCGGTCGAGCAGATCACGTAATCCGACAACGCGTTGTCCCGCCGCGAATGTCGTCACCTCCGGCCCGACGCGGTCGACGATTCCCGCGGCGTCCCAGCCGATTCCGATGATTTCGCGCGGCGCCATCAGTCCCGCCTCGATCAGGGCGCCGCTGCGGGTCGCGATATCCACCGGATTGACCGCCGCCGCCTCCACCCGGATCCGCACCTGGCGCGGCCCGGGTTCGGGAATCGCCACCCGCACCACCTCGAGTGCCTCCGGGCCGCCCACGCGGCGAACGACCACTGCCCGCATGCTGTTTCTAGAAGTCATGCTGCTCAACTTATGGAGAGCTACTCTCCATAAGGAAGTACGCACTCGAAGGTGCGTATCCCACTCCGAGGAGAGCCGTGGCCACCCGAACCGCCGCCCAACGCCGCGCCCAGGCCGGCGTCGAATACGACGCGTACCTGGCGCAATGTCCCGCACGCCAACTACTCGACCGCATCGCCGACAAATGGGTGAGCCTGGCTGTCAATGCCCTCGCCGACGGCCCCCAGCGCTACAGCGACCTGCAACGCCGCCTCGCCAGCATCAGCCAGAAGATGCTCACCCAAACCCTGCGCAACCTCGAACGCGACGGCCTGGTCTGCCGCACCGTCACTCCCGCGGTCCCGGTTCGCGTCGACTACGAACTCACCCCACTCGGCCGCTCACTGCTACCGGTGATGCGCGCGGTCAAAGACTGGGCCGAGGAGAACATGGACCACGTCCACGCCGCCCGCGAACACTACGACCAGCAGACCGAAACCGCGTAGCGGCTTCTCGCCGGGTATCGTTCGCCGAAATTACCGGCGGCGCTTGGACTTCGGGGGCTTGGACTGCTTGGACCGGTCACGTTCCGCTTCGCGACGCTCGCGGCGGGTCATGCCGGTCGAGGGGGTGTCGCCGTATTCCTGAGCGGCACTGCGGACTTCGGCGTGGCCGCCCTCGTCCGGACCGGAGAAGCTGAGGCCGCGCGGGCCGGATTCGTCGATTCCCTTGGCGCGCAGAGCCGCCGGGGCGTTCTCGGCGGCGCCGTTGCCCTGGGGTACTGCCGGGGCGGGGTGGGTGGCGCCCACCGGGGAACGCAGGCCGGCACCGACCGCGGGCTGCGGTTCGGGAGCCTGCTGAACCTCCACCTGGAGGTTGAACAGGAAGCCGACCGACTCCTCCTTCAGGCCCTCGAGCATGGCGGCGAACATGTCGAAACCCTCGCGCTGGTATTCGACGAGCGGATCGCGCTGCGCCATCGCGCGCAGGCCGATGCCCTCCTTGAGGTAGTCCATCTCGTAGAGGTGTTCACGCCACTTGCGGTCCAGGACCGACAGCAGCACCTGGCGCTCCAGGTTGCGCATACTGCCCGCGCCGGCCAGATCGTCGATCTCCTTCTCACGCCGCGCGTAGGCGTCGTGCGCGTCGTCGAGAATGGCGTCGAGCAGCTCCTCGCGGCTCAGTTCGCCGATCTCACCGTCTTCGGTCTCACCGGTCAGATCCTGGTATTCGATGCCCACCGGGTACAGCGTCTTGAGGGCAGTCCACAGCTTGGCCAGATCCCAGTCCTCGACGTAGCCCTCGGCGGTGGCGCCGTTGACGTAGGCGGTGATCACGTCGGTGATCATCGACTGAACCTGGCCCTCCATATCCTCGCCGGCCAGGATGCGCTGGCGCTCGGCGTAGATGACGGTGCGCTGCTGGTTCATCACCTCGTCGTACTTCAGAACGTTCTTGCGGATTTCGAAGTTCTGCTGTTCGACCTGGGTCTGGGCGCTCTTGATCGCCCGCGAGACCATCTTGGCTTCGATCGGCACGTCGTCGGGCAGGTTGAGCCGGGTCATGATCGACTCCAGGGCCGCACCGTTGAAGCGCCGCATCAGCTCGTCGCCGAGCGAGAGGTAGAAGCGCGACTCGCCCGGGTCGCCCTGGCGGCCGGCACGACCGCGCAGCTGGTTGTCGATACGTCGCGACTCGTGCCGCTCGGTGCCCAGCACGTAGAGGCCGCCGGCGTCGCGCACCAGATCGGCGTCGTCTTCGACCTGCCGCTTGACCTGCTCCAGCGCGGGCAGCCAGTTGGCCTCGTAGTCGTCCGGCGTCTCGACCGGATCCAGGCCCTGCCGGCGCAGCAGCGTATCGGTGATGATGTCGGGGTTACCGCCGAGCACGATGTCGGTACCACGGCCGGCCATATTCGTCGCCACGGTGACCGCGCCCGGGCGGCCGGCCTCGGCGATGATCTGCGCTTCCTGTTCGTGGAACTTCGCGTTCAGCACGTTGTGCGGGATGCCGCGCTTGGTGAGCAGCTTCGACAGGTACTCCGACCGCTCCACCGAGGTGGTACCGATCAGCACCGGCTGGTTCTGCTCGTGCCGCTCGGCGATGTCGTCGGCGACCGCGGCGAATTTCGATTCCTCGGTCTTGTAGATCAGGTCCGCCTGATCCATGCGGATCATGGGCTTGTTGGTGGGGATCGGCACGACACCGAGGCCGTAGGTCTGGTGGAGCTCGGCCGCCTCGGTTTCGGCGGTACCGGTCATACCGGACAATTTGTCGTACAGACGGAAATAGTTCTGCAACGTGATGGTGGCCAGCGTCTGATTTTCCGGCTGGATCTCCACGCCCTCTTTGGCCTCGATGGCCTGGTGCATGCCCTCGTTGTAGCGACGGCCGACCAGAATGCGGCCGGTGAATTCGTCGACGATGATGACCTCGCCGTTGCGGACGATGTAATCCTTGTCGCGAACGTAGAGTTCCTTCGCCTTGATCGCGTTGTTCAGATAGCTGACCAGCGGCGAGTTGGCGGCCTCGTACAGATTGTCGATACCGAGCTGATCCTCGACGAATTCGACACCGGCCTCGTGCACGCCGATGGTGCGCTTCTTGATGTCGACCTCGTAGTGCACATCCTTCTTCAAAAGCGGTGCAATACGGGCGAATTCGGCATACCACTTACTCGACGCGTCGGCCGGGCCGGAAATGATCAGCGGCGTCCGGGCCTCGTCGATCAGAATCGAGTCGACCTCGTCGACCACGGCGAAGTTGTGCCCGCGCTGGACCAGATCGTCCAGCGAATGGGTCATGTTGTCGCGCAGATAATCGAAGCCGAATTCGTTGTTCGTGCCGTAGGTGATATCGGCGCCGTAGGCCGCACGCCGCTCGGCGGGGCTCATCCCGGACAGGATCGCGCCGACCTGCAGGCCGAGGAAACGGTGCACGCGGCCCATCCACTCGGAGTCACGGCGGGCCAGGTAGTCGTTGGTGGTGACGATGTGGACGCCGTCGCCGCTGATCGCGTTGAGATAGGCGGGCAGCACCGAGGTGAGTGTCTTACCTTCACCGGTTTTCATCTCGGCGACATTGCCGATGTGCAGGGCCGCGCCACCCATCACCTGCACCTTGTAATGCTTCTGATTCAGCACGCGCCAGGAGGCCTCGCGCGCGGTGGCGAAAGCCTCGAGCAGCAACTCGTCCAGAGATTCGCCGTCGATGTAGCGCTGTTTAAATTCGTCGGTCTTGGCCCGCAGTTCCGCGTCGGTGAGATCGGCGTACTCGTCTTCCAGACTGAGAACTTCGTCGGCCAGATGCGCGAGCCGCTTGACGGTGCGACCCTCACCAAAACGTAGCAACCTCGTCAGTGTCAGCGCAGGCACGGGTCTCGTCAGTCCTCTGGTCGATGTTGTCGTCTTGCAGTGCTACATCTTCGGCACACCGCACTACTCGCGGCATACCGAAGCCCCCGCCACATCGTATGGGCGAAATCCCCGGCGCGCGGATAAGCGGCATCGTCCATGGTAATGCGGCCTCCATCGTAGGCGCCGCCGCGTCGGAACATCCACGGACAGCCGCGGCCCATCGGGGCCCGGCAGTGATCGATCACACTTCGGCACGACACACGCCCGCGATCACCGCATGCGCAAGGCACTCATCCGCCAACGCCCGCGGCGCAGCACCAGCCGCGCGGCGACGGCGAAACGGCGCTGCCCCCGCTCGTATCCGCCGCACACCTCCGCAGCACTCGCGGTGACCTCGGCGAGCTTCACGGTGACGAGCACCGCCGTACCGAGGCGGCGCTCCGCGGCGGCGGTGCGGGCGAGCGTTTCGACGGCGGCCAGCACGGTCGGCTCCACCACCGGACGCAACTGCCCGAGCGGACGCCGCCCGTCGATGACCTCGAGCACCAGGCGCAGCGACCGCTCCGCGAACTGCGCTGCGGCCGTACCGATTTCGTCCCCGCCGCATATGTCGGGCGACACCGGCACACCCGCGCCGGACCCCGGCGAGCGGCCGTCGTGCGCGGACCGGCGCGGGGTCCGCAGTCGCGGCACGACGTGCGCGGCCGCCCCCCGATCGAGCGACTTTCCCGCAGTCGCGCCACCGGAACTCCTCGGATCCAACGGCGGTTCGAATACCGGCGCGCGGCGGGCGCGACGGGTGTATACCGGGCTTGCAGAAGACTCGAGCATTCGACACTCCCCCTGGTCGGCATGCTTGGGCACGGATCGAACCAGCATGCCATGCGCGGCGTCGACGACGGCGGAATTCCGACGCCGACGCGACAAGTCCCACACAGTCACGCGCGCAAGGTTTGTGTCACTCCACAATGGAGAGCGGCAACGGAGAGGAGCTCGGACAGCGTGATCACGAGACTGACGCCGCAGGACGCGTCGTTCTTCCGGCTCGAGTCGAGCAGCAATCCCATGCACATCGGCTCTCTCGCGATCGTGCGCGTCGCCCCCGAGGACCCCGGCGACGGATCTCCGTGCGTGGACTACCAGACGCTGCTGGACCTGGTCGACAGCCGGTTGTCGATGGTGCCCCGCTACCGCCGCAAGGTCCGTGAGGTCCCGTTCAAGGTGGGGCGCCCGGTCTGGGTCGAGGACAGCCGCTTCGACCTCACCTATCACGTGCGGCGATCGGCGCTGCCGGCTCCGGGCTCCGACGAGCAGCTCTACGAACTGGTCGGGCGGCTGTCGTCGCGACCGCTCGACCCGAGCCGGCCGCTGTGGGAGATGTATCTGATCGAAGGCCTGTCCGAGGACCGCTGCGCGATCTTCACCAAAACCCATTCGGCGCTGGTGGATGGTGAGACCGCGCTCGAGATCGGCCACGTCATCCTGGACTCGGGGCCCTCGCCGCGGGTGGTCGCACCCGATACCTGGGTGGCCCACCGTGAACCCGGCGACATGGAACTGCTGGGCATGTCACTGGCCGAAATAGCGACCCAGCCCGCGACGGCATGGGAAGTCGTCCGCGATGCCGGAGCCAACGCGTCGGCGGTGGTGGCGGCCGCGGGTAAGGCGGTCGACGCCGCGGTCGACCGGGTGCGCGCGGCCGGGCGGACGGCGCCCGACAGCCCCTTCAACACTTCGATCTCGCGGTGCCGCCGGTTCGACATCGCACGGACCGACCTCGAGGACTATCGCCGCATTCGAAGACACTTCGGCTGCTCCATCAACGACGCCATCCTGGCCGTGGTGACCGGCGCGCTGCGGATATTCCTGCAATCGCGCGGTGAGGTGCTGGTCGGATCGGCGGTGCTGCGCGCGGTGGTACCGATGTCGGTCTACGTCGACGGGTCACCCGACGACGTGAGCCCGGCCAGCGAGGTCTCCTCGTTCCTGATCGATCTGCCGGTGGGAGAGCAGAATCCGGTGATGCGGCTGTCGCACATCTCGCATGCCACGGCCGAGAATGCCCGGCATCGGCGCGCCGTGCGGGCGCGCACCCTGGTTCACATGGCCGGCTTCGCCCCGGCCAGCCTGCACGCGATGAGCGTGCGGGCGGCGAGTACGTTCGCAGAACACACATTCAACTTGGTGATCACCAACGCCCCGGGTCCGCAGCGGCCGATGTATATCGGCGGCGCACGGATGCTGGAGATGTATCCGGTATCGCCGTTGCTGCGCAATCAGGCGTCGAGCATCGGAATCACGTCCTACGACGGACGTGTGTTCTACGGTCTCAATGCCGACCGCGAGGCGATGGCCGATATCGCCGTACTGGCGGCGGCGGTGCGCGAATCCATGGAGGAGATGCTCGGTGCCTGCGTCTGATCAGGGCAAGCTACGCGTCTATGTCCCGGCCACCATCGCCATGCTCCGAGAGCTGGTGGCGCAGCGCGAAATTCGCGCGGTGAACGACACCGCCTTCGCGGTCACCCCCGCGTTGCGCGAGGCCTACGCCTCCGGCGACGACGAGGAACTGGCCGAGGTGGCGATGGGTGAGGCGGCGCGCGCATCGCTGCGGCTGCTCGCCGAGGAACGCGAATCCGCCCTGCTGCACGCCGACGACGGCGATGCCGAACCGGAGGACGGAACAGATCCGGACGCCGCCGAAGACACCGGATCGTCGTATTCGGCCCCCGTCTACCGCCGTGCCGTGATCGCCGCCGATGTGACGGGCACGACCCTGCGCCCGGATCTCGACGATGCGGTGGTCCGGCTGTCCGGGCCGATCACCTACAAGCGCATCGCCTCGGTGCACGTCGATCTGGCCGAGGCCGAACCTCAGGTCGCGAAGGCCGTCGACGTCGTCGACGCGGCCGACCTGGGCGATCCGGACGCGGAATTCGTGCTGGGCGACGCGGAGGATCACCAGCTGGCTTGGTACGCGGCACAGGAGTTGCCGTTCCTGCTCGACCTCCTCTGATCCGCCCGCTAACCTACGATGCCGTAACCTTGGCTCGAAGGGTGCGCCGCAGGCGCGTGATCACAGGAAATGAGCATTCGCACGATGGTGTCGAAATCGGTACAAGGCCTGCGGGCATGGCTCGAGGCCCCGGTCGCCGACGCGAAGATGGCCGGGCGGACGCGCCTGGACGCGCTGCGCGGCGCGGCGGCCCGCATCACCACCCCGCTGCTGCCCGATGACTATCTGCATCTGGTGAATCCGCTGTGGTCGGCGCGGGAACTGCGCGGACGGATCATCGAGGTCCGCAAGGAGACCGCCGATTCGGTGACCCTGGTGATCAAGCCGGGCTGGGGTTTCGATTTCACCTTCACCCCCGGTCAGTACATCGGCATCGGTGTCCTGGTCGAGGGGCGCTGGCACTGGCGGTCGTATTCGCTGACCTGCCCGCCGGACTGGACCCATCGCGACAACCGCGCCGAACGAGTGATCTCGATCGCGGTGAAGGCGATGCCGGAGGGCTTCCTGTCCAGCCACCTGGTCAACGGCGTGCCGCAGGGCACGGTGGTTCGCCTGGCCGCGCCGCAGGGCGGGTTCGTCCTGCCGGAGCCCCCGCCGGCGAAGGTGTTGTTCATCACCGCCGGCAGCGGCATCACCCCGGTGATGGCGATGCTGCGGACCATGGACCGCCGCGCCGCCGACCGCACCGACGGCGACGCGATGGACGACATCGTGCACATCCACTCCGCCCGGACCGCCGAGGACGTCATGTTCGGCGCGGAACTGCGGGCGCTGCACGACAAGCATCCCGGCTTCACCGCGCATATCCACCTCACCGGCGAGCAGGGCAAATTCGATCTGGCCGATCTCGACAGCCGGTTCCCGGACTGGCGCGAGCGCGAGACCTGGGCCTGCGGTCCGGCCGGTCTGCTCAACGATGTCGAGAAGCATTGGGCCGCAGCGGGTATCAGCGACAAGCTGCATGTCGAGCGGTTCGAGGTGGAACGTTCGGCGGTCGGCGAGGGCGGCACGGTCACCTTCGCCCGCACCGATCGCAGCGCCGAGGCCGACGGCGCCACCAGCCTGCTCGAGGCCGGTGAGGCCGCGGGCGTGCAGATGCCGTTCGGCTGCCGGATGGGTATCTGCCAGACCTGCGTGGTCACCCTGACCGACGGACATGTGCGCGATCTGCGCAACGGCGCCGAACACCAGGCCGGGGAGAAAATCCAGACCTGCATCTCGGCCGCGGCCGGCGACTGCACCCTGGACGTGTGAGTCGCGTTCCGGTGGTGTTCACCCGTTCGCCCCGCGGCGGCGCGAGCGATCACCACCGGTTACCGATACTCTGAAGAGGACAAGACCGAGACCTCCCACCGAAGCGCAGCGGAGCCCATGCCGCCGAAGCGCGGGGGAGGCAGTCCATCGAAGCGCAGCGGAGGCAATCCGATACCGGCCCGCCGACGTGATGCAGAGGCATTCATTCGACACCGCCGGAGCGAAGCGGAGGCATTGCAGGACCGTGGCCATCACCGACATCAAGGCGTATTCGCATCTGACGGCTGCCGATATCGACACATTGGGGCAGGAACTCGACACCATCCGCCGCACGGTCGAGCAATCGCTGGGTGAGCGCGACGCCGCCTACATCCGGCGCACCATCCGCGCCCAGCGCACGCTCGAGGCCGCCGGCCGCGCGGTCCTGTTCGCCGGACGCAACAAATGGGCCTGGGTCGCGGGCACCGCGATGTTGTCGGTGGCCAAGATCATCGAGAATATGGAGCTCGGGCACAACGTCAGCCACGGGCAATGGGACTGGATGAACGACCCGGAGATCCACTCCACCAGCTGGGAGTGGGATATGACCGGCACCTCCGGGCAGTGGAAACGGGCGCACAACTTCTCGCACCACACCTACACCAACATCGTCGGCATGGACGACGACGTGGGCTTCGGCATCCTGCGCATGACCCGCGACGAAGAGTGGAAGCCGATCAATCTCGCTCAGCCGGTGGCGAATCTGATCCTGGCCGCGCTCTTCGAGTGGGGTATCGCCCTGCACGATCTGAAGATCGAGAAACAGCAGACCGGAGTTCCGCGCAGCGACCTGCTGTCCGAACCCAACCGGCAGTTCCTGCGCAAGGCCGGCCGCCAGGTCGCCAAGGACTTCGTGGTCTTTCCGCTGCTGAGCGGTCCGGGCTGGAAGGCGACGCTGAAGGCCAACGCGACGGCCAACCTGATCCGCAATCTGTGGGCGTACGCGGTGATCTTCTGCGGGCATTTCCCGGACGGCGCCGAGAAATTCACCCAGGAGCAGTTCGCGGACGAAACCCGGGCGGAATGGTATCTGCGGCAGATGCTGGGCAGTGCCAACTTCCAGGCCGGCCCGGCGATGGCCTTCATGAGCGGCAATCTGTGCTATCAGATCGAGCATCACCTCTTTCCGGACATTCCGAGCAATCGGTATCCGGAGATCGCCGAACAGGTCCGCCAACTCTGCGACAAATACGACCTGCCGTACACCACGGGATCGCTGGGCAAACAATATGCCCTGGCGTTCCGCACGATTCACAAACTGGCGCTGCCCGACCGATTCCTGCGCCGGACCGCGGACGACGCCCCGGAGACGTCGTCGGAACGCAAATTCTCGCTGCTGACCCGCCCGTTGACGGCCGGTACCGAAGAGCCGCTGTCCGGCGTCGACCCGCTCACCGGAAGGCGGCAGGGATTGCGGTCGGCAATGGTGGAAGCCAAGGCCGCACTGCGCGAGAAGGCACGGCAGGAAAAGGAGGCGCTGCGCGAAGCCAAGCTCGCTCTGCAGGAGAAGGCTCGGGCCGAGAAGCAGATACTCCGGCGCCGCGGACTGCGGGGACGAGCGACCGTTCGCGTCCGGTTGCGGCAACAGCGAAGGCGACTAACCTAAGCCATATCGGTCACGATCACAATGCGGTATACGCCACAGTTGTAATCCGATCCGGAGACAACCTACGGGACCGTAACCTACGGTAGTGTAACCAGCATGGCGATCTCGGATGTCAAGGAATACGCCCACCTCACTCCAGAGGATGTAGAAGCGATCGGCGCGGAGCTGGATGCGATCCGTCGCGAAATCGAGGCCTCCCGAGGCGAGAACGACGCCCGCTACATCCGTAACGTGATCCGTTTGCAGCGCGCCCTGGAAATCGGGGGTCGCGCCACGCTGTTCGCCAGTTTCCTGCCGCCGGCCTGGCTGGCCGGCACGGCGATGTTGTCGGCCGCCAAGATCATCGAGAACATGGAGATCGGCCACAACGTCATGCACGGCCAGTGGGACTGGATGAACGATCCGGAAATCCACTCCTCCAACTGGGAGTGGGACAACGCCGGACCGTCGGAACACTGGAAGATCACGCACAACTACCTGCACCACAAGTACACCAACGTGCTGGGTATGGATGACGACATCGGCTACGGCCTGCTGCGCGTGACGCGCGATCAGCGGTGGACGCCGTTCTATCTCGGACAGCCGGTCTACAACCTGCTGCTGCAGATGTTCTTCGAATACGGCGTGGCCATCCAGCATTTGGAGCTGGGCAAGGTCGCGAAGAAGAAGTGGCCGGCCGATTCTCCGGAACGCCGGCAATTCGAGCAGGACCGCAAGGTCGTGCTGAAGAAGGTCGGCAAGCAGGCGGCCAAGGATTATGTGATCTTCCCGCTGCTGACCGGACCGGCCTTCCTGTCCACGCTGACGGCCAATATCACCGCCAATATCGTCCGCAATGTGTGGACCAACGCGGTGATCTTCTGCGGCCACTTCCCCGACGGTGCGGAGAAGTTCACCAAGGGCGATGTGGACAACGAAACGCAGGGCGAGTGGTACCTGCGCCAGATGCTGGGCAGCGCCAATATCACCGGCGGCGCGGTCATGCATTTCATGACCGGCAACCTCTCCCATCAGATCGAGCACCACCTGTTCCCGGACCTGCCGAGCAACCGGCTGCGGGCCATCTCGGTGCGCGTGCGGGAATTGTGCGACAAATACGACCTGCCCTACACCAGCGGCTCGCTGCCGGTGCAGTACGCGAAATCGTGGCGCACCATCATCAAGCTGTCGCTGCCCAACAAATATCTGCGCCGTGGCACCGACGACGCTCCCGAGACCAAGTCCGAGCGCGCATTCGGTGGCATCGGCACGGTCGACCCGGTGACCGGGCGCCGGCGCGGATTGCGCACCGCGCTGAAGGAAGGCAAGCGCCGGGTGGCGGAACGCCGGCAGACGGTCGGCTCGGCCGCCTAGCGATCACCGAACAGAAGGGGCTCTCCGGATTCGATATCCGGGGAGCCCCTTTCGTCTGCCCACGTCCGGGCCTGATTGACTGAACCGGTGTCAACGCAAGAATCCAGCATCTACGACGTGATCCGGCGGCGCCGCGATGTGCGTGCCGAATTCACCGGCGATCTCGTCGACGATGCGACCCTGCTCCGAATCCTCGACGCGGCCCATCGCGCACCCAGCGTCGGCAATTCGCAGCCGTGGGATTTCGTCGTCGTGCGTGACCCGGCGACATTGGCGCGCTTCGCCGCACACGTCGCCGAGAAGCGCGTCGAATTCCGCGATTCGCTGCCACCGGAGCGAGCCCGCACCTTCGAGCCGATCAAGATCGAAGGCATCACCGAGAGCGGCACCGGGATAGTCGTCACCCACGACGACAGTCGCGGCGGCCCGCAGATCCTCGGTCGCGCGACGGTCCCCGAAACCGGTTTGTACTCCACGGTTCTCGCGATCCAGAACCTGTGGCTGGCCGCGACCGCCGAAGGGGTGGGCGTCGGCTGGGTGAGTTTTTACGACGCACCCTTCCTCACCGACTTGATCGAGCTGCCCGCCGGCATTCGTCCCGTCGCGTGGCTGTGCATCGGCCCGGTGCACGAATTCCAGCACACGCCGGATCTGGAACGGTTCGGTTGGCGCGACCGGCGTCCACTCGACGACGCGATCCACTGGGAGCGGTACTAGCGCCCTGCCTACACCCGTTCGAGGACCGCGGACGCGCCATGCCCTCCCGCGGCGCAAATGCCCAGCAGCGCAGTGCTCTTCCCGGTGAGTGCCAGCTCGTTGGCCATGGTCGTCACCATGCGCGCACCGGTGGCGCCGAAGGGGTGGCCGATCGCGATCGAACCGCCGTGCACATTGAGGATGTCCGGGTCGATCTCGCCGACGGCACTGTCGCGGTCCAGCCGGGATTTGGCCCACGCGTCGCTGCCCAGGGCCGACACCACCGAGAGGGTCTGGGCGGCGAAGGCCTCGTGGATATCGACGACATCGATGTCCGACAGGGCCAGCCCTGCCTTGTCGAGCGCCCGCGGCATGGAGATGGCCGGACCGATCAGCACCTGATCGGACGGGTCGACGCTGACGAAACTCCAGGACCGGAAGGCCGCCAGCGGTTCGAAGCCCAGGGCGCGCGCCTTCTCCTCGCTCATCAGCAGCACCGCGGCCGCGCCGTCGGTGAGCGGGCTGGCGTTGCCCGCCGTCACCGTCCCGTCCCGCTCGAAGACCGGGGCGAGGGTCGCCAGCTTCTCGACACCGGTGTTCGCGCGCACGAGTCCGTCGCGAGTGACCGCCTTCCCGTCCGGCGTGGCGACCGCGAGTACCTCCCGGTCGAACCGGCCGGATTCGATCGCCGCCGCCGCGCGATGATGCGAGCGGGCGGCGAAGGCGTCCTGCTGCTCCCGGGTGATGCCGTTGATGCGGGCCATCTTCTCCGCCGACTCCCCCATCACCTCGCCGGTGGTGCGCTCGGCGATCTTCGGCCGGCGCGGCAGCAGATCCGTGAACGGCGCCAGCTGCGCCACCGCGGACAGATAGTCCTTCGGCTTCGGCTTACCCAGGGCCAGCGGCGCGGCCGCGTGCACCATCTTCTGCGGCAGCTTCACCTCGGCATTGCTGGTGGAATCGCTGCCGCCGGCGACCATGATGTCGTATTCCCCGCGTTCGATGGCGGCCGCCGCCGCGGTCACCGCCTGCAGTCCGGAGGCACACGCACGGGTGACCGTGTAGCCCTCGCAGCCGTGGTCGAGTCCCAGATCCAGGGCGATCTCCCGCGCGACGTTGGGCGCCGCACTCGGCAGGATCACCCCGCCCCACACCATCGCCTGCACCTGATTCTTGGGCAGTCCGGTCCGCTCGAGCAGCCCGCCCACCGCCAGGACACCCAGATCGATGGTGTCCATCCGCGTGTAGTCGGTGAAGGCGCGCAGGAACGGGGTACGAGCACCCGCGACGATGACGGCGCGGCGAGAACGCTTGGTGGCCATGCCTTTACAGTAGGACGAGCAAGATGCCGATACAAGATGTCACGGTAATCTCGCCGGCCCGGTGAACGACGAACGGCCGGGGCTCTCGGCCCCGGCCGTCCAGCTCCCGAAAACTCGTTACGTCAGCCTGATCAACCCATAGTCGAAGGCGTGGCGGCGGTAGACCACCGACGGTCGGTCGGTTTCGCGGTCGTGGAAGAGGAAGAAATCGTGGCCGACGAGTTCCATCTGATACAGCGCGTCGTCCACCGACATCGGAGTCGCGGAATGGACCTTGGTGCGCACGATATGCCCCGGCCCGGCGTACTCGCTCGATTCGGTGTCGGCGCGGTCGGCCGGCTCGGATCCGTCGGCGCCGGCGGGCAGGGTGTCCTCGACCAGCGCGGCCGTCGCCTCCGCGACGGAGACGGGTGTCTTCTCGCCGTAGTGCACCCGGCGGCGATCCTTGCTGCGCCGCAATCGGGCCTCGAGTTTGACCACCGCGGATTCCAGTGCGCCGTAGAAACTGTCGGCACAGGCTTCGGCCCGGACCACCGGGCCCTTGCCGCGCGCGGTGATTTCGACACGCTGACAATTCTTGCGCTGGCGGCGGTTTCGTTCATGGAACAGCTCGACATCGAAGAGGTATATCGACGGATCGAAACGTTCCAGACGGGAGAGTCGGTCCGCGACGTGAATGCGGAAATGATCGGGTACCTCGACGTTACGTCCCTTGACCACGACGTCCGCTTCGGGCGTCCGGGGCACATCCGAAATAGTCTGTTCGGCTCCGTTCAGTTCACCGGAACCCAGCTGGGTGCCCGTACCGGTCGAGGGATCTGCTTCTTTCACTGAAGGTCGTGAAGTCGTCACGCGTACCTCCCGGATCTGGCCGCACAACTCCATGTGCGGCGGGTTAGCAACCGCACCGAGCCGACCGGGGAGAGGTTGCGCGGGATTCGGAAAGGGCTTGCAGACTGCCACCCGTGGCCCGCCACTCATGCCGGAATGCTCGGTACGAAGTCGTCCGAGTCGCCACCTCCAAACTCTGGGTTCGGGTGTCAGATCGCTCTGTCAGCAACGCTATTACGCCAACGATCCGTCCGCCACTGTTCACGCAAATTTCTCCCACTCACGCGGCGCATGTCACCATTACGGCCCGCACGTTCAGCCCGGCCAGCGCCAGAACCCGCACCGATTCGGCAGCGGTCGCGCCCGTGGTGAGAACATCGTCTACCAGTACGATGTCGGCGGCCGCGAGGGTCCGCAGGGCCGACGTCGCACCGATGCGGCAGACGAGCCGGCCCGCCAGATTGTCCCGGCGCGCTCGCGCGCTCAGTCCGACGGAGTCGCGCACCTCACCGCGCGCCCACAGCACGGGTGCGAGATGGCAATCGGACAGCCAACCGGTCGCGACGCGCGCCGTCCGCAGGACCGGATCGCCCCCACGACGCCGGGCCGCGACCCGGCGGCTCGGCGCCGGAACCAGAATCAGCGGGCGGCCGGGAGCCCGCAGCAGGCCGATACCGCGGGCCAGGGCCCGGCCCAGCGGTGCGATCAGATCCCGGCGGCCCGATTCCTTGGCCGCCACCACGGCGCGCCGGGCCGGACCCGCGTATCCGCTCAACGCCCAGCACGGCACCCCCGGATCGGTGCGCGGCCATACCCGCATGGGCTCCGCGCTCAGTGTCGCGGCACATTCCCCGCACCATCCGATTCCGGCCGATCCACATCCCCCGCAGTACTGCGGCAGGACCAAATCCAGCAGCGTCCGCATCGGCCCAGTCTGGCCGAGGCCACCGACAGGTAGCGCTCGGGAAAGGTTCACTTGGCCCCGAACCGACGAACGGCCTGGGCATCCGGTTCCGGATTGTCCGGAACCGGATGCCCAGGCCGCGCGCTAGTTGCTGGACGGACCAGAGTTCCCGCCGTCAGTGTGTGCCGATGTGCAGCACCCACCCGCCTGACCCGTCGGGGTCACAAGTACCCTGCGCCGCCCCATTGAGCGCATTGAGGTCCTGCTCCAACGCCCTGGCGCAGTCATATTGCGCATATTCGCCCGTGAACACTGCCCCCTCCGGAGTGGGCAGGTCAGCGGCGTGCGCGACCCCGATACCGACAACAGCAACGGCAAGTGCAGATGTTGCGGCGACAGACAATATGCGGAACATTCGAATCCCTCCCTGAACAAACCCCCGAGCTCGACGAACTCGTCGGGCCGCAGCCGACATTACATCGAGATCCTTTGGAGCACAACGGATTTATAACGCGGATGGATTGTTCAGTCCGGCAGAACCGGCACCGTGTTCGCACCGAGCCCCGGCGTCTCACGCCAAAACCGGTCCGCCGACGGTCCTGTCGACTGCAGTTGCATTACCGCACGTGAATCGGCGGCGTAGAGAATACCGGGGGCAGCACTCACCACGCGGACAGGTGGAGTCAGGTTCTGACTGGACAGTGGCGTCAGCTCCGAACCATCGATGAAGACCGACTCCACCGGGTTCACGTCTCCTTCTCGTGCCAGAACGAGAGAATCAGGAGTGGACCAGTCGATGGATACGGCCGTTGTGCTCAGATCGACCGCCACCGGCCTGGGCGACACCAGTGCGAACTTGCCATCCGGATGCTGAATCACGACAGCGAGGTAAACCTTGCCTCCGGCGATGATCGCTGCACGCGTTCCGTCGCGAGAGATACTGAGATCGGTGATCGGGAGACGGGGCACCGGGTCGGTGCTGTTCGCCTCACCCGAAGTCAGCATCGACGTATCGATGTCCTGCATCGATACGTTGCCGGTGCCGCGATCGTGCGCAACTCGGATCACCCGAGTTCCGTCGACCACCGCCCACGCAGCCTCGCCATTGGAGGTCCATGACGGCCGCGTGATGGTCTCGCCCTGGACGACCGAGAATGTGGAAGCGCCGTCATAGCTGCCGATGATGAGGGTGTGCTTCGGCGCGGGCGCAGGCTCGCCGCTCTCGGCGACCGCGGCGATCAACTTTCCGTCTTCCGACAATCCGACCGACTGCAGATTTCGGGCGGCACCGAAGTATCCGGGCATACGGACGATCTGCCCCTTGGAGACATCCACGGCAACCAGCGATCCATCCCGCAACGCATGGAGGTTGGACCGATCTCCTGTGGGAGTTGTCGGGTTCATTGCACTGACGTCGTCCAACGACCAGCCCACGCCTGCGTACCGGTCGTCCAGCGGCTTGCCGTCGGCGAGTAACACGTAGGGGCCGGGGATATCCGCCCCTGCCAGTGTCAGTACCACCTGGGCTGCCAGCATCTCCTTACCGCGCGCATCAAGAGCCGAGGCACCGGCGAAATCTATGCGTACCCCGCCCAGCCCGACGCCGACGTTATCCGGTTCGCCGTTGGCTTTGGTGATGCCTTCGCGCACGCTGACAGGCGGGGCGAGCATATTGCGCACGGCCGGCGCCAGGGTCGGCTGTGGGCCCGCGGCGAGCAGTCCTACCAGCCGCTGCGTCAGTTGGTCCTTCGGGCTCGAGATCCAACGCAACTCGGGAACCATGGTGGTCCCGGGGCTGTTGGCGAAATACAGCGGATACCGACGATACGACTTGTAGAACGCGGAGCTGTCCACTACCACGCCCGGTTCCACCTGGCTGATGCGCCACTCGTCGCCGACCTTGCTCATCTCGATTCTGGTCTCGTACGTATTGTCCTGGGCGCGGAAGGACCCGTCTGCGGCAAGCTCACCCAGTTTTCGCGCTCGGATGCGGTAGGTCGCGGAGTCGTCCGACCTCGACTCCCGAAGGGTGTCGGGTTTGTCGACGATGACGGTGCGCGCACTGTCGTCCCAACCCTCCGCGGCCCCCGGCGTCAAGTACTGCCGCGCCGTTCGATGGTGGTCGGCCGGATCGGCGGTGGCGTCGAGGAAGTCGTGCAGCAACAGATCCGGGTCCCGCCCGGAGGTGGGCGGATGTGGGCCGGTCGACGTCGGCTGACGGTTGAGCGTTCCCAACGCCTGCGGCGCCGAGGAATCCGGCAGATTGGCGCAGCCGGCGAGGACCAGCACGCAGCTGAACAGCGCGGCGAGCAGCGTTGCCAGACGGGTGCGGTTCATGGGTTGATGTCCTCTTTGTCGACGAGTGCGGAGTCGTCCGAGCCGCCCGCGCTCTCACCCGCCGGCTTCGGCGAGGTCCGCTCGGCCCCCGGTTCACCGTCCGGCGATTCCGAGGCGTCCGCGTCCGGCGGCGTCGTCCGCGCCGACGGCTCGGCATCGGCATCCGCTTCGACGGTACCGGCAACGACCGCGTG
>NZ_BDBN01000008.1 GCF_001613005.1 Nocardia nova NBRC 15556
CGCCCAGGAAGCCGACGGCGGCGGCACCGGCGACACAGCCGCCGAGCGGGCCGAGGCCGAACAGGGTGGCCAGCGCACCGGTGGCGACGACACCGAGGGCGGCGCCGGCGATGCAGCCGATGACCGCGCCGCCGATACCACCGGCCAGCGTGCCGATGGTGGCACCGGTGGAGATGGTGTCCTTCAGGCGGTTGAACGCGGCGACCTCACGGTCGTAAGGGGTCTTGAAGGGGGCCGAGTCCTCGAAGGGGAGGGCGACCGGCTTGTAGACCGCGTGCGCCACGTCGTACTGGGGGGTCAGGGTGGCGGTGTTGCCGGAGATGTCGGCGGCGATCGGGAACTCGAAGTCGTCGACCCGGAAGTTCAGCGGGGTGCCGGCGAGCACGGCGCCGTTGGCGGCCTTGATCTTGAGCATGCCGTCTTCGTTGACGATCGAGCCACCGTCGGTCTTGATAACGGCTTTGTCGTTGTCGACGACGCTGGCCTTGTAGTAGACGCTTTCGGGCGCTGCGGGGGCGGCGGGGTCGGCGTTCGCGGTACCGGCCGCGACGCCGACGGCGGCGACCAGCATGGCGGCGGTCGCGGCGAATTTCCTCATCATCATTTTCTGCGGAACCTCGATACAGAGTGGTTCTGGGACATGAGAAATAGAAATCGACGTCAGCTAACGAGTGGTGAACCTGTTGTGTCCGTTCATTCAAATTCTGTTCACCATCGGGTTCTTGCCGATTGTCAGGTTGCGGAAACATGCAGTACGCGTGCGGTTTTCGGACACCACCTCCAATTAGAACAAAAGGGACATAAAGCATGTTCTGTGACGAAGGTCACACCGATGTGCGCGGCCGGTGTGACTCGGTGGTGATTCGGAGCGCGTATTCGCGCCCGCGTTAGGGTGGCATCGTGCGATTGCTCGTAACCGGCGGAGCCGGATTCATCGGCGCGAACTTCGTCCATCAAACCGTGGCGGATCGTCCGGACGTCCGCATCACCGTGCTCGACGCACTGACCTATGCCGGAAATCGCGCCTCGCTGGCGCCGATCGAGGACCGGATCGAGTTCGTGCACGGCGATATTGCCGATTCCGGTCTGGTGGACCGCCTGGTCTCCACAGCCGACGCGGTGGTGCATTTCGCGGCCGAATCGCACAACGACAATTCGCTGGCCCGGCCGCGGTCGTTCGTGCAGACCAATATCGTCGGCACGTTCACTCTGCTGGAGGCCGTGCGCAAATACGATGTGCGCTACCACCACATCTCGACCGACGAGGTCTACGGCGACCTCGAAGCCGACGATCCGGCGTTCACCGAAAACACCCCTTACCAACCGTCCAGCCCGTATTCGGCGACCAAGGCCTCCAGCGATCTGCTGGTCCGTGCGTGGGTGCGCTCGTTCGGGGTGCGGGCGACGATCTCCAACTGCAGCAACAACTACGGGCCGTATCAGCATGTGGAGAAATTCATCCCGCGCCAGATCACCAATCTGATCGACGGGGTGCGACCGCGCCTCTACGGTGCCGGACATCAGATCCGGGACTGGATTCACGTCACCGATCACAATCGCGCGGTGTGGGAGATTCTCGAGCGCGGACGCATCGGGCAGACCTATCTGATCGGCGCCGACGGTGAACTGGACAATCGGACCGTGGTGGAGTTGCTGCTCGCCGAATTCGGCCGGGACCCCGGCGATTTCGACCACGTCACCGATCGGCCCGGGCACGATCAGCGCTACGCCATCGATGCCACCCTGCTGCGCACCGAACTGGGCTGGCGGCCGCATTACGGCGATTTCCGGGCCGGACTGGCCGCGACCGTCGCCTGGTACCGCGACAACGAGGCGTGGTGGCGCCCGCAGAAGGAACACACCGAACGCGCGTACGCGGCGGCCGGCGAAAAGGTGCTCTAGCCCCAGATCAGGACGTTGTATTTGATCGCGGCCGCGGTCAGTGCCACCACGGTCGCGACCACCACCGTGATCGCCGGTCCACGTACCGGCGTCACGCCGCGGGAATCGCTCAGGCGCAACGGCATCCACCGCAGCAGCACCGCGAATCCGGCGATCGCCAGCGGCACGAAATAGCGCCCCTGCACGCCGTCGATCATCCAGTAACCCACGGGCGTGAAGGACATGTACAGCGTCACGTAGATCATCGCGACACTGGCCAGTACGGCGAGCGCGACGATCCAGGTGCGCCACCGGTTACCGGTCAGCCGATCCGCGATTCCGACGCTCACCGCCAATGCCAGCAGGCAGGCCAGGATCGACAGCGCGGGAACGTCCACATAGGCGAATCCGAGCTCGCCGAAGAATTGGGTGAACCATTTCTCGTCCCGGTACCAGATGCTGTCACCGAAAGTATTGGCGAAATGCACCGGATTCGAAAGAATTTCGTGCAGCTGATCGCCCGGACGCACCGAATGCCATTCGGCCGGCTTGCGCATCAGCCCCATACCGTCGCCGGTCGGCGCGGCGATCTTCATCCATACCGCGAACAGGATCGCGCCCAGCGCCGCGAAACACCACGGCAGCCAGCGCAGCACCTTCCCGAACCCGTACTGCCGGGCGGGAATCAGCACCACCAGCATGGCGAGGATGACGTAGGTCGGCTTGCTCAGCGGCAGCGCCAGCGTCGCCGCCAATGCCGCCGCCACCTCCGGCTTCGTCAGCCGGGTGTCGAGGAAGACGCCCTTCACCACCAGGCACGACACCAGGACGGCCAGGGCGTTGGTGACGGTGTCGGCGGTGACCGTACCCGCCTGGAACAGGGCGATCGGCAGCACCGCGACCGTGAAGGCCAGCCACTGGATCCGGAACGCCCGTAGCGCCCGCAGCGCGAATGCCACGATCACCAGATAGGCGAGCAATCCGGCCAGCCGGGTGAGCAGCACCGTATCGCCGACATCGAGCCCGACGGCCTGCGCCAGCCGAATGCCCACGGCCGCGGGCACATACGGCAGCGGGGAGTAGGCGGCGGTGTTGGTGAACCACATCTGCTTGGTCGCGGTCGTGGTCACCGGCGCGGAACCCAGCCGGTCGTAGGCGGTTTCGTCGGCGGCGAGCGGGGCCGGCTCGGTCGGGTGACGGTTGTAGTCGGTGAAGGCGTAGCCCATCAGCCCGTCGATACTCAACGGAATCTGGCCGCCGTAGGAGACGCCGCGGTCGTCGGTGATCCGTTCGGGGGTGAACCCGCCGTGCGCCACCTGATACGCGCGGCCGAACTGCGTGATCTCGTCATGTCCCCAGAACGGCGGCGTGATGGTCGCGAACACGATGCCGAAGACGCCGGCCACCAGGACGAACACGGCCGCGGCCGGTCCGAGGTGGCGTGCGACGGGGGACCAGGCGCGCCGGAGCGGACCGGCGGGCCGTCGCTCCTCGTCGGCCCGGCTGCTTCCGCGGCTCACCTCGTCGCGCGTCGGCTGCTCGGTATCGGGTTCACCGGTCACCTCGCCGGGGCCGGAGGACTGCCTGTCAGAGGCCTCCTTGTCGGCCTGGGTCGTCATCAGTGTGCCTGCCGGACCTGCTCGGGCGTTTCGACGCCGACGGCCGAATACCGCAGGTACATGAGGCGGGCGGCCTCGTGCCGGGACCGGCGGATGCCGTCGAGGATCAGACCGGCGGTCCACGCCAGGCTGCCCAGCAGCAGCAGCGTGAAGCCGAGGAACAGCGTCGGGAACCGCGGCACCTGGTGGATTTCGTAGAACTGGATCACGATCGGCACGATCAGAATGATCGAGATCAGCCAGGCCAGCGTCCCGAACAGCCCGTAGAACGCGACCGGGCGTTCGTGCCGGGCCAGGCCGAAGATCAGGCCCAGGATCTTGAATCCGTCGTGGTAGGTGCGCAGCTTGGATTCACTGCCCTCCGGCCGATCGCGGAATCCCACCCGCACCGAGGTCTGCGGCACCCGCAGATGCAGCGAATGCACGGTCAATTCGGTTTCGATCTCGAATTCGCGCGACACCGCGGGGAAACTCTTCACGAAGCGACGCGAGAACACCCGGTAGCCGGAGAGCATATCTTCGACGTTCTCGCCGAACACCTTGCCGACCACGCCGTTGAGCACGCGGTTACCGGCTTCGTGGCCCGCGCGGTACGCCTGCGTGCCCTCGTCCTCTTTCCGCACGCCGAGGACGTGGTCGTAGGGGCCGGACAGCAGCGCCTCGATCATCTTCGGAGCGGCGAAGGCGTCGTAGGTGTCGTCGCCGTCGATCATCAGGTAGACATCGGCCTCGATATCGGCGAACGCGCGCCGGACCACGTTGCCCTTGCCCTTGACGGTCTCGGTGCGCACGATCGCGCCCGCCTCGCGGGCACGTTCGGCGGTGGCGTCCGTGCTGCGGTTGTCGTAGACGTAGACGTCGATGCCCGGCACGGCAGCCTTGAGGTCCGTGACGACCTTGGCGACCGCAGCCTCCTCGTTGTGGCAGGGCACGACTGCGGCGATGCGAAGCTCGGTGGGGTTCACCCCGTCAATCCCTCATTTGATCGGCCGATGAAATACGGAACACCGGGAGGGTACAGGCCGACGCCCGACCCGCGCCCGCTAACCCTCACTGTGTCGGCTGCGGGCCGGTGTGCCCGCCCCGACCTCGCGCCCTGTGCCTCCGCTGTGAGCCGCCCGAACACACCCCGACGAGCCGCACTCCGACCTGCGTCACGCGGTGGGGAACCCGGGTGCGGTACCGTCGCCGGGTGGCCAGCAGTGAGACGGCGACCGAACCGGTCGATCGAACCGGCGATAGCTTGCGACACAAGGTCGTCACCGCCTTGCGGCAGGGATCGGCCTTTCTGGTGGTCGGCGCGATCGGCTTTCTCGTCGACGCCGGAACCTACAACGTGCTGGTCTTCTGGGGCGGCGACGGCGTTCTGAATCAGGCGCCGCTGCTCGCCAAGATCATCTCGATTCTGGTGGCCACGGTGGTCACGTATTTCGGCAACAAATGGTGGACTTTCGCGCACAAGCAAGGCGGCAGTCCCGCTCGCGAATATCTGCTGTACACCGTTTTCAATGTGGTTGCCATCGGATTGCAGCTCGGGTGCCTCGGATTCTCCCGATATGTGTTGCACCTGTCCTCCCCGCTGGCGGACAACATCTCCGGCACCCTGATCGGCCAGATCGTGGCGGTGGTTTTCCGCTACTGGGCCTACGACACTTTCGTCTTCGCCGAGTCCCGCTCGGATCGGGATTTGCGGGACACCCGCACCCGGTCGGGCCGGTGATCGTGCTTCGCAATTGTCGATCACCGGCCCTCCGGTCGAACTCCGCGACATGAGACGGACATAATGGGTATCGCTCGCACCGAGCCCGCACTTGACCGCGCCCGCGCCGTATTCGGCGCCATCGGACACTGTTTACGAGGGATTCCACCATGGATCAGTCGGCTGGCCAGGCCGTGACCGCAACCGAGAACGCTCCGCGGATCGCCGAGCCCGCACCCGGCGCCCTGCGGACCGAGCACCGCGCCCCCGACCGCCTGGTTCTGGCCCGCGGCATCTTCACCGGCCCGGCGCCCAAGATCAGCGACGAACTGTATGCGGTGGTCAAGGGCAAATCGCATCGCGAACGGCTGTCGCTGCGGCTGGAAAAGGGCGCGCACGCCCACACCAACACCTATTTCGGCCGGTTCGCGGCCAGCTACTGGCAGCGCTGGACGACGGTGACCGAGGTCGAGGTCTCGATGCGGGTCGCGGTCGGCGACCGGGCCCGGATCCGGCTGGCCGCCTCCGATATCGCCGGGCACCGGCGCATCATCGACTCCGCGGACGTGGATTCCGACGGGACGGTCACCCTGCGGGCCCCGCTGGACCAGTACGTGGACGGCGGTGCGCTGTGGGTCGAATTCGATGCTGTCGGAGGCGAACTCGCGATCGGTGAGCTCACCTGGACCGCCGCCGCTCCGGACCGGGTCCGCCCGGTCGCGATCGCGATCTGCACCTTCAACCGGGCCGAGGACTGCGCGCACACGGTCGCCGCACTCGCCTCCGATCCGGAAGTGCTGGCCGCCATCGACGCGGTGTACGTGGTCGACCAGGGCACCGACCTGGTCTCGGACCGGGAGCTGTTCCAGCAGACGCAGCCGCTCTTCGGTGACAAACTGCGCTACATCCGGCAGCCGAATCTCGGCGGTGCGGGCGGATTCACCCGCGGGCTGTACGAGGTGTCGGCGGCGAACGAGCACGCCGACGTCATCCTGATGGACGACGACATCCTCTGCGAGCCCGAAACGGTGTTGCGGCTCAACGCCTTTGCCAATCTCACGGTGGAGCCGACGCTGGTCGGCGCGCAGATGTTGTTCCTGCTGAACCCCGACTATCTCAACGTCGGCGCCGAGGAGGTGCACCTGAACGAGCTGCGGCACGGTCAGAAGGTGCCCAAGGCGTTGCGCAACACCAGCATGCTCAAGCGCAATCAGGAGCGCCGCGTCGACGCCGGCTACAACGCCTGGTGGACCTGCCTGATCCCGGCCGAGGTGGTGGCCCGGATCGGACTGCCGCTGCCGATCTTCTTCCAGTGGGACGACGTCGAATACGGCGTCCGCGCCCGCGAGGCGGGATTCGTGACCGTGACGCTGCCGAATGCGGCGGTCTGGCACGCGGACTTCTACTGGAAGGATTTCGACGACTGGGCACGCTACTTCAGCATGCGCAATTCGCTCATCGTCAGCTCCATGCACACCGATCTCGATCCGAAGGCGGTGACCCGCAAGCTGTTCCGTGAGATCGCCGAATACCTGGTGGGTATGCAGTACGGCCTCGCGCACACCACGCTGCAGGGCATCGAGGACTTCCTGCAGGGCCCGAAGATCTTGCGCGACGGCGGAATTCAGGCTTTGGCCACCGCTCGCACCAGCCGCGCCGACTACGGCGAGACCAAGAAGCACGCGGCCGCGACCGCACCGGTCCGGCAGTCGGATGTCCAGCTCCGCCGCGCGGGCGGTGAACCGAGCCGTCCGCTGCTGGTGCTGGTCAAGCGCGCGATCCAGCAGTGGACCGGGCGTACCCAGCACGGCGTCGTGGCCGTCACCCGCGAGGATGCGCACTGGTGGCACCTGGCGCTGTTCGACCACGTCGTGGTCACCGACGCCTCCCAGTCCGGCGTGCGAATCCGGCAGCGCGACAAGGAGAAAGCGCGCGCCCTGCTGCTGCGCACCCTCCGAGTCCTGCGCCGGCTGCGCCGCGAACTTCCGGAGCTGAGCCGGCAGTACCGGGCGGCCGCGCCGGAACTGACCAGCCGCGAGAACTGGGAACGGCTGTACGGCATCTGATTCGCGTGCCCGCCCGGTACGTCACCGGGCGGGCCTCGGCGAATTCGCCGCGTTCAGCGGCCGAACGAGCCCGTCGGAGGCGGCGGTGGATTGTTGTCGACCACTGCGCCGAGATATCGGTACGAGGTCGGGTAGGTCGGCTCCGGAGGGTCCGGGACGAACCGCATCGGCGGCTGGTTCCAGGTGCCGTCGGGTTGCACTTCGGGCGGCGGGGTCTCCCAGTGGCCGGGGCCGCTCACCAGCGGGCATCCGTCGTTGATGCGGGCGTCGCCGTGCGGCGGCACCCACGCCGTGCCCCGGGCGGTGCCACCCATACCCGAGCACACCACCTCGGCATCCACCCGGTAGGTGTCGTCGTTGTCGTTGTGACAGCCGGCCCGGTCGCAGAACACACCGGGTGAGACCTCGACGGCCGATGCTCCGGCCGCGCCCCCGATCAGCGTGCTCGCGGCAACGGCCGATACGACCGCGACGCCGAAAATCCAGCGGTACCCCATCGCGAATCAACTCCCCTCGATATCGCTGCCGGGAACTCTACCCTGCACGGCCGAAAACCGTTGTGGCATTTTCGCACTCCTGTCGACAGCCCGACCCGAGCACCAACCTATCGGCGTCGGATCGGGCTGTCGGTAGTGGCAACACCACCGTGTTCGCGGAGTGCGGACCGGCTTACAGGAACAGGTCCGTGGTCAGCGGGCCGTCACCGGGGACTACGCGGTACTTGTCCAGATCGGTGATGCCGTGCGCGTTCAGCACCTCGTCGTCGATGAAGAAGTTGCCGGTGGTGTCCTTGGCGGGAGAGGTGAGGACCAGGTACGCGGCGTCGGCGTAGATGTCGGGGGTGCGGGAGGTCTGGACCATTTCCTCACCGCCGAGCAGGTTGCGGACCGCGGCGGTGGCGATCGTCGTGCGCGGCCACAGCGAGTTGACACCGATGCCGTACTTGCGCAGTTCCTCGGCCAAACCCAAAGTGGTGAGCGACATTCCGTACTTGGCGATGGTGTAACCCAGCGAGCTGCCCGCCCACTTCGGGTCCAGGTTCAGCGGCGGCGACAGGGTGAGAATGTGCGGGTTGCGGCCGGCCTCGGCGGATTCCCGCAATGCGGGGATGCTGGTCTTCGACAGCAGGAAACTGCCGCGGCAGTTGATGTCCTGCATCAGGTCGTACTTCTTCATCGACAGCGTTTCGGTCGGCGACAGATCGATCGCCGAGGCGTTGTTGACGACGATATCGATGCCGCCGAACCGCTCCACGGTCTGGCGCACGGCTTCGGCAACGCCCTCGTCGTCGCGCACATCGCCGACGAACTTGTGGACCCGACCGCCCGCGGCCTCGAGCTCCTCGGCCGCGGTGTGGATCGTGCCCGGCAGTTTCGGATGCGGCTGGTCGGTCTTGGCGATCAGCGTGATGTTCGCACCGTCGGCGGCGGCCCGCTTGGCGATCTCCAGGCCGATGCCGCGGCTACCACCCGACATGATCATGGTGCGGCCGGCCAGTGGCTTACCAGCTTCGGTCATATCCCTGCTCCCATCTGTGCGATCACCCCGGTCTCCATGATCGGCGATCCGAAGGAGCCGGGGTGCTGAACTACCCGATTCGCACAGTAGGGCACCGAGCGAGGCTATGCAACCAGTTGCATAGCCGGTCAGCGCCGATGGCGACGAGGATCACGTTCCTTGTACATTCGCCGCTGCGATTTGCTGATGTCGCGCCACACCCGCTCTCGTTCGGCTCGCAACCGCGCATCGCTGCGAGCGGCGAGCCGGTCGTTCTCACGCTGCAGTTTGCGGTAACTGTCCAGTCGTCGCTGCGGCAGCTCGCCGGTTTCGAGGGCCGCGAGAATCGCGCATCCGGGTTCGGTGCGGTGTTCGCAGTCGGAGAATCGGCATTGCGCTGCCAGTGATTCGATATCGGTGAAGGTCCGGGCCAGACCCTGTTCGGCATCCCAGAGCCCGATCGCCCGGAGCCCCGGCGTGTCGATCAGAGTTCCGCCGCCGGGAATCGGCCGCAACTCGCGATGGACCGTGGTGTGCCGCCCGCGCTTGTCCGAGGCGCGAACCCCGTCCGTCGCGAAGACTTCCTCGCCCAGCAGCGCATTCGCCAGGGTCGACTTGCCGGCGCCGGACGATCCGATCAGCGCGACCGTTCCGGCCGCCACCGCACGCAGCACATCCATACCGGCGCCGGTCGTTGCCGAGACGGCCAGCACCGCCGCATCCGGCGCGGCGGCACGCACCTCGGACAGGGAAATATCCGGCGACAGATCGCATTTCGTCAGCACCACCAGCGGCTGCGCGCCGGACTCCCAGACCAGGGCCAGCATCCGCTCGATGCGACCCAGGTCGATCTCACCGTCGGCGGCGACACAGATCGCGACGGTATCCACATTGGTGGCAAGCACCTGCGCGTCGGAACGTCCGGATACCGTCGCGCGCTGCAGAATCGTGCGGCGCGGCAACAACTTTCGTACCGTGAACGCCGGGCCGGCGGTCGATTCGGCCGGTGCGACGGCGACCCAGTCACCGGTACACAGGCCGTTGATGTTGGTATCCGCCCGCGGACAGTCGGCGCGCGCGAGCCCGTCGGGCATCGCGACATCGCATTCACTGCGATCCATCCGGATCACGCGGGCCGGGACCCAGCCGGTATCGAGCAGTCCTGTGTACGCGGCGGAGAGGTCGGCGGTCCAGCCGTAAGGAATGAGACGGTCGTAATCGACCATGAGGGGAGATATCCTTCGTCGGGCACCGAGCCCGCGAAGGGCTCAGTGCATGGGGAGAAGAGTGGAAATACGTGCGGCGGAGCGCTTCTCGGTCCGATACCGGGCTCCGGCCGCGACAATCCGACTGTCGACGTTCACGTATTCCACCTCCTCGACCCTCTCGTGTCTCGCTACTCGGTTCGGTCGCGTGCGCGACCGGATGTACAAACGATGACAGCCCGCCGCGCGGGCCGCAACGTATTTTCCGGGCCTACGTCTTCCCGGGCTGCGCGATCAGAGCGAGCAGGCGATCAGCAACTGCAGCAGGATGAACACCCCGACCACGCCGAGGCTGATGTAGGACACGATCGCACCCGGCGCGGCCTGCGGCACCGGCCCGATCGCACCGTTGATGAAGGCGATCGCGGGCGATTTGTAATACACGTGGGTGCTGTGGCCCTCGGCGACCGGCACGGTCGTCTCGGCCGGTCCCATATCCCACAGCCACTTGGTCGCCACTCGCACGTGATGCTGCCCGGGACCGACCGGAATGTGGGTTTCTCCCCACTTCGCCATCGGCACCTCCATGCCGTTGACGATGATCTTCGGGCCGGTCAGCGCGAGCAGGAATCCCAGCGGGAAGTACGAGGCGTCGACGACGATGCCCTGCGGTCCGGGCTGCGGCTGGAACTGCGCCGCCGGGCCGTAGGGTCCGTATTGTCCTTGCGGCGCAACGGGATTGGGCGCGCCGTAGGGCGCCGGCCCGCCGTTGAACTGCTGCTGACCGGGATACGGTTGCGCCCCGTACGGATTCGCCGGCGGCTGACCGTAGGGCTGCGGCGGAGCCGGGGGAGCGCCCCACCCCGGCGCCTGATGCGGCTGGGACACGTTGTGCGGCTGGGGAATATGTGGCTGCGAGCCTGCGTGCGGCTGCGGATATCCCGGTGCGGCAACGGCTCCGCTACCGCCGTGCGGCGGCGGCGCGCCGTAGGGGCCGTTCGGCTGCGGCGGGGGATACGGCTGTGCACCGTTCGGTTGGAATGGTTGCCCATAGGGTGGCTGCCCACCGTAGGGGTTGCTCACAGCCGTTACCTCCTCATGCGAAAAGCACTGATCTAACCGGGTTTATGGAACTGCTCGCGTCGCCCCAGACGCCGCAGTCGCAACCATTCTCGCAGACCGGCCGGATCTTTTTGCTGTACGAGGAAGAACCAGGAGAACCGCGCCCATTCCTGGGGTAGCAGTTTCCGCATCCCGGGCTGTGCCATCAAATAGCCACGGTTGCGGTAGGTGAAATAGCGTTTGACCGGATCGTCCGGATATTGAGTGTGCATGCGGCCGCCGAGAATCGGCTTGAATTCCGCCGACCCGTTCGGGTGCAGATACGCCGTCTGCAAACAGGTTCCGAACGGCAGGCCCGAGCGCACCAGCCGCCGGTGCACCTCCACCTCGTCGCCGCGCACGAACAGCCGCAGATCCGGCACGCCGATCACCTCGAGCGCCTCGGCGGAGATCAGGGCGCCGTTGAACAGCGACGCGATACCGGGCAGGAAGTCCTCGTCACCGAGTTCGGACCGCAGCCGCCGCCACACCACGCCGCGGCGCAGCGGAAACGCCAGCCGATCCGGATCGTCGATATCGGCGACCACCGGCGAGACCTCCGAAAGGCCGTGGCGCTCGGCGCAATCGAGCAACTTCTCGAGCACGTCCGGGCCCTCGGGGCGGCCGTCGTCGTCGGCCAGCCACACCCAGTCCGCGCCCATGGTCAGCGCGTGCAGCATGCCGAGGGCGAAGCCGCCCGCACCACCCAGGTTGTGTTCGGAACCCAGATAGGTGGATTCGATCGGCTGTTCTTCCACCAGCTCGCCGACCTCGGGCTCGTTGCCGTTGTCGATGACGATCAGATGGTCGATCGGGCGGGTCTGCGCGGCGAGCACTTTCAGCGATTCGCTCAGCAGTTCCCGGCGTTTGTGGGTCACGACCACCGCGATGATCCGGGCCACTCCGCTGTCCGCGGACGAGGCCGCCTGATCACTCATGTCCATATCCTTGTTCTCCGGGACATGCCCCCACCGCCCTCGACCGCCCATGTCCGGGTCTGCGGCGGAGGTCATGCGGGATTGCGTTCGAGTTCGAGCTCACGCAGGATCTGCTTCACGTGATCGCCCGCCTCGGGGCCCTCGTACGCGCGGACCACATCCTCGATATCACCCTGCATGCGCAGCGTGCCGTGGTCGATCCACATTGCGGTATCGCACAATTGGGCCAGGAATTCGTTGGAATGACTGCAGAACACCAGGATTCCGGAGCGCGCCACCAGATCGCGCAGCCGGTTGCGGGCCTTCTTCATGAATTCCGCGTCGACCGCGCCGATACCTTCGTCCAGCAGCAGGATCTCCGGATCGATCGAGGTCACCACGCCCATCGCCAGCCGCACCCGCATACCCGTGGAATAGGTGCGCAGCGGCATGTTCAGGTATTCACCGAGTTCGGTGAAGTCGGCGATCTCGTCGACCTTGGCGAGCATCTGCTTGCGGGTCTGACCGAGGAACAGCCCGCGGATGATGATGTTCTCGTAGCCGGAGATCTCCGGATCCATACCGACGCCGAGGTCGAACACCGGCGCCACCCGGCCACGCACGCGCGCAGTGCCGCGGGTGGGCTCGTAGATTCCCGAGAGCAGCCGCAGCAGCGTCGACTTCCCGGCGCCGTTGTGGCCCACCAGGCCGACCCGGTCACCCTCCTTCAGCGACAGCGTGATGTCGCGCAGGGCCTCGACCACGACCACATCGGACTGATTGCGCCCGATGGATCCGCCGGCCTTGCCCAGGAACGCCTTCTTCAGCGACCGTGACTTGGCGTCGAAGATGGGAAACTCCACCCACGCCTGGTGGGTTTCGATGCTTACTCCGGTCATAACGTCCTCTACACCCAGTACGGCACGCGGGAACGGTATTGCTTCAACGCCAGGATCGCCACCGCCCAGCCGACCACGGTGATCACACCGACGACCAGCCACGACCGCACCTGCACCGGATCGCCGAGCAGGGGTGCGCGCACGATCTCGAGATAGTGGTAGGTCGGCACCAGCTCGACCAGCTTGGCCCGCTCGCTCACCGCCCCGCCCTGGTCGTGCAGCGACTTCGTGGTCCACATGACCGGAGTCAGCACGAACAGCATCAGAGTCATGCTGCCCAGAATCGGGGCGATGTCGCGGTAGCGGGTGGAGAAGATGCCGAAGACGATCGACACCCACGCCGAATTCAGGAACACCAGCGCGATCGCCGGAATCGCCAGCAGCACGGACCAGTCCAGATGTTCCCAGACGCCGAAGGCCACCAGCATGACCAGATAGATCACGATGTTGTGGGCGAAGAACAGGAACTGCCGCCACACCAGCCGATAGACGTGCACGCTCAGCGCCGAGGGCAGCTGTTTGATCAGCCCCTCGTTGGCGATGAACACGTCCGAGCCCTCGAGGATGCTGGCGTTGATCACGTTCCAGACGATCAGGCCGACGGTGACATACGGCAGATACGTCCACAGGTCCTGATTCAGGATCGCCGCGTAGAGGACACCCATCGCGGCCGCCTGCACGCCGGTGGCGATGGTGATCCAGAACGGGCCGATCACCGATCGCCGGTAGCGCTGCTTGATGTCCTGCCAACCCAGCTGTAGCCACAGCTCACGCTGAGTGAACCCCTCGCGGAGGTCTCTGAAGGCCCGCGGGAATGTTTGCGCATCCGACATCAGGGGCACCGTGGCGTCGGCCGGGCGTTCGGCTGTGGCCGAATCGGCAGGGGCAGCTGCTGGCACAGTGCACGACTGTAGCGCAGAGCCGATCCCCGCCGGTGGGGGCACGAGCCTATCCGATGATCAGCGGTGTTCAGAGGTACTGACCGCCTCCGGTGACCGATCCACCCTGTCCGCCCTCGCGCGGGATGTGCGCACCCGGCGGCAGAGCGTGACGCATCTGCTCGAGCTGTGCGCGGGCCGCCATCTGCTGAGCGAACAGCGCGGTCTGAATACCGTGGAACAGACCCTCCAGCCAGCCGACCAGCTGGGCCTGGGCGATTCGCAGTTCCGCGTCGGACGGCACGGACTCCTCGCTGAACGGCAGCGCGAGCCGCTCGAGTTCGTCGCGCAGCTCGGGGGAGAGACCCTGCTCGAGCTCGTGCACCGAGGTCGTGTGGATCTCTTTGAGCCGGTTGCGGCTGGCATCGTCCAGCGGAGCCGCGCGTACCTCCTCGAGCAGCTGCTTGATCATGGTGCCGATCCGCATCACCTTCGCGGGCTGCTCGACCATATCGGCGAGCGACTCCTCGCCGCCGGTCTGCGCACCCTCGGCGGCGGTCTCGCCCTCGCCGACCACCTGCCCGGCGAACGGCGCCTCACCCTGGGCGCCGGCCGGAATGACCAGCGGCCGCCCCTCGGGTCCGATCACCACGATGGAATCCGGTGCTCCGTCCGATTGCGTCATGGCATCCATGATGTCTGCTTCCCGCGCCGAGCGCTAAGTGAACGACGCATCGCCCGGTGGGGGCCCGGTGCCGGAACGGGGTATGCGGTCCGATTTCGGGCGGAAGTATTCTGTTGCGGTTCTGTCCGCCTCGTGTGTGGTTCGGTTTGTGAAAGTCGGTTGCCATGTCGCGTGATATCGCATTGGGTCGGCGCACGGTTCCGCCGACTTGCCCGCTGCCCTTAGAGTGGCCAGCATGACTTACGACGTCGCGAGGGTTCGGGGGTTGATACCGTCCCTGGGCGACGGCTGGATCCATCTGGACCCCCAGGCAGGGATGCTGGTCCCGGATTCGGTATCGCGCGCCGTGTCAACCGGTTTCCGGACCTCTGCTTTTTCGCATACCAATCGTCATGCCGCCGCGCGCCGCAGTGGTGCCATTCTCGACGCGGCCCGGGAGGCGGTCGCCGATCTCGTCGGCGGCGATCCGGCGGGTGTCGTTCTCGGCCCGGACCGGGCCGTCCTGCTGGCATGGCTGGCCGAATCGCTGAGCTCGCGGCTCGGGCTCGGCACCGGCATCGTGCTCTCGCGCCTGGACGACGAGGCCAACGTGGCCCCGTGGCTGCGCATCGCCAACCGCTACGGCGCCCATGTGCGCTGGGCCGAGGTGGAGATCGAAACCTGCGAGATGCCGGCCTGGCAGTTCGAGGAACTGATCGGCCCGACCGCGCGACTGGTCGCCGTCACCGCCGCCTCGCCGATCGTCGGTTCCGCGCCCGCGGTCCGGGTCGCCGCCGACCGGGTGCACGAGGTGGGCGGACTGCTGGTGGCCGACTGCTTCGGCGCGGCGCCCTATGCCCTGATCGACATCGACGAACTCAACGCCGACGTCGTCGCTCTCTCCGCGCCGGCCTGGGGCGGTCCGCAGATCGGCGCGCTGGTGTTCCGTGATCCGGCATTCCTGGATCGCATTCCCTCGATGTCGCTCAATCCCTACGCCAAGGGCGCCGAGCGGCTCGAGGTCGGCGGACATCAGTACGCGTTGCTGGCGGGGCTGACCACCTCCATCGACTATCTCGCCGGACTGGACGAACAGGCCACCGGTAGCCGCCGGGAGCGGCTGGAGATCTCGATCACCTCGCTGCAGGACTATCACGACCAGCTGTTCGAACATCTCATGGAGGTGCTCGACGCGGTCCCGGATCTGACCGTGATCGGCCGCGCGTCCACCCGCATTCCCACGGTCAGCTTCACCATCGCGGGGATGCAGGCGGAGAAGATCTCCGCCGAGCTCGCCGATCACCGCATCGGCACGGTCAGCGGCGCACACGGCGGCAGCCGCCTGCTCGACGCGCTGGGCGTCAACGACGAGGGCGGCGCGGTCACCCTCGGATTGGCGCCCTACACAACGAAATTCGAGATCGAACAGCTCGGCCGGGCGCTGAACTCGCTGGAGAAGTAGGCGGCCGTCCGGCGCACGGTCGCCGACGGGCACAGCGGGCGTTCACGCCTCGTCGATGCGCAGGATCACCTTGCCGACGGTCTCGGCCGAATCGAGCAGTTCGTGGGCGTGCGCCGCCTCCGTGACCGGGACCTCGGCATGTACCACCGGTACCACCGCGCCCTCCGCGATCAGCGGCCACAGATGGCGCCGCAACTCCGCGATGATCTCGGCCTTACTCGACCGCCCGGTGCCCGGCCGCTTACGCAGATTGGTGGCATGGATGGTGCCGCGCTTTCCGAGCAGCTCCGCCAGATTCAGCTCGCCCTTCGCTCCGCCCTGCATGCCGATCACGCACAGCTGCCCGTCCTCGGCGAGGGCGGTCACGTTGCGCGGCAGGTATTTCGCGCCCATATTGTCGAGAATGATGTCGGCGCCACCCAATTCGCCGACGACTTCCACGAAATCCTGTTCGCGATAATTGATTCCGATGCTCGCACCCAATTCGGCGCAGCGATCCAATTTGTATTGCGAACCGGCGGTCACCGCGACGCGCGCACCGCGATTCACCGCGACCTGAATGGCATGGGTGCCGATCCCGCTACCGCCGCCGTGGACGAGTAACAGTTGGCCGGCGTGCAATCCGGCGCGCATCACCAGATTCGACCACACGGTGGCGGCCACCTCCGGAAGTGCCGCTGCCGCAGCAAGATCCAGGCCCTCGGGCACCGGCAGCACCTGACTCGCGGCGACCACCACGCGCTGGGCGTAGCCGCCGCCGGACAGCAGCGCGCACACCCGCTCGCCCGGCCGCAGATCCCGTACGCCCTCGCCGATCTCGGCCACGACGCCCGACACCTCGAGGCCCAGAATGTCGCTCGCGCCCGGGGGAGGCGGATAGAAACCCTGGCGCTGCAACAGATCCGCGCGATTGACCCCGGCCGCCACGACGTCGATCGCCACCTCGCCCGGCCCGGGCGGCGGCAGATCCGGCACCTCCGCCCAGCGGATCACCTCGGGTCCACCGAAACCGTCCAATGTCACCGCGTACATACCCCGACTCTATGTGCTCGCCGCGCTGGAACGGGTGCGGCTGTGGATCCGATTCGGGTGATCTTGTCCGCAAGTCGCTGACCAGGCGACATTGCTTCCATTCGGGCCCAATAGAATGGCGCCATGGCTTACGAACCGAGTGGTCACCCGGCATCGCCGCCGTGGTTGAGCTCGGCACAGCAGCGGGCGTGGCGCGCCTTCATGGACGGGCACCAGCGTCTGATGGTGGAACTCAACCGCCAGCTCCAGGCCGACAGCGATATGAGCCTGCCCGAATACCGCATCCTGGTGATGCTCTCCGAGGCTCCGGGCGGATCGCTGCGGATGAGCGATCTCGCCGACGGCGTGCTCTCCTCGCGCAGCCGCCTCACCCACCAGATCCGCCGCATGGAGGACCAGGGCATGGTCCGCCGCACCAGCTGCGAAGAGGACGGCCGCGGCGTCCGCGCCCACCTCACCGAGGAAGGTATGCGCCGCCTGCGCGCCGCCGCCCCCGGCCACGTAGCCGCGGTCCGCCGCACCTTCGTCGACCTGCTCAGCCCCGAAGAACTCACCGCCATCGGTGACGCGTTCGACCGAGTGAACACCAAAACCGACCCCCGCCGGAGTTGAGCTGACGCGCGGCGCACATCCGCGTGCCGAGTGAATCCCCACCGATACCCGCATTCGAATCGAGTCGCCCGCCGGCGTTCCGGTCGACGAAGCCGGCGGGTAACGCTCCTGTCGGCGCACCCGATCGAACTGCCGTACCCGCTGTGGGAACGATTCCGATTTCGATTGGATTGGGGGACGGCCCGGCCCGATGAGCACTCACCGAAAGCACGGCACAGCACCGATTTTGATCCTGGTTCCCGCAGTCGCGGGGATGTATCTGGCAGCTGGTTGCGCACTACCCGATCCGCCCGCGGCCACCGGAACCACGAGCACGACGACCCTGTCGACACCACCGACCACCGCATCGACACCACCGACCACTGTGTGGACGCCGATGCGCACACTCAGCACGCCGACCACCACCGTCGCGCCGACCACGATCGAGCCTGTTGCCGACGACTACGCCGCGGTGTGTGCCGACGCTGTCAGCGGGGTCCGTGTCGACGACACCGAGTGCGACGATGCGACGGAAACCTACGTCGGTGACGATGCCACCGCCGCCGAGTACGCCGCGGCCGGCCTCGCGGGCGGTGCCGTGGGTGCTGCCATGTGGTACTACTACTCGACCCGCAATCGGGTGGTCGCCCCCGCGGTCGGTGCTCGCGTCGCGGGCGGTAGTTACGCCACCCCGCTCCCGAGCCTCGCCCGCACCCCCGCCATCTACCGCTCCGGCAGCATCGACCGCAGCGGTGGAGCGATCACCGGCAGCACCATCCATCGGGGCGGCCTCGGACACCGAGATCACAGCGGCTCTTAGCGGAATTGTCAGGGACGTTGGTCCCGCGAAGTCCTCGCTACCACCGCGATAGTCATGTCGCTCGGCGCCGTGGCGGCGCCCATCGCCTCCGCCGACAGCGCTTCCGATACCACGGCGAAACCGATCGCCATCTGCATCACCATTCCGTTGCCGGGGTCCGCCGATTGGGTGTGGTGCTTCTGAACCTGGGGCCGGCCGTTCGAATCGAGACCGGAAACGACTGTGGCGCCGACCGATACGCCGGTCGGCGCATATTCGTGGCTGAGGCGGCCGCGGAATCGCGGTGTCGGTCAGAGACGTGTCGCGGTGCGGACGAGGTCGGCGACGGCCTTGGATCTGCTGTGTGGCGGCCAGGCGATGACGGTCGTGACCGCCGGTGCGTCCGGCACCGGCACGATCGCGTGATCGTCGCGTAGGTGAGTTCGGACCGACTCGGGCATGACCGCGCAGGTTCGTCCGAGCGCGATCAGCTGGGCCAATTGGGTGTGGTCGCGAACCTTCGGACCGGGGCCGTCGGGATAGCTTCCGTCCTGTCGGGGCCAGCGCGGCAGGGGCAGATCCGTCAGGGTGGCGACCTCGGCCGACGATAGGTGGGGCCGGTGGGCGAGGGGGTGGCCCGCGGGCAGGACCAGAACCTGGTGTTCGGTGTGCAGATCCTCGGTGTCGAGTCCGGCGGTCGTGTCGAAGGGCCGGTGGAGCAGTGCGACGTCGGCACGGCCGTCGCGCAGCAGCGCCTCCTGCTCGCCGGGCCCGCACAGCAGCACCTCGACAGCGACAGCGCCCGGTTCGGCAGCGTAGGCGTCCAGCAACTTCGACAGCAGTTCGCTGGACGCTCCGGCCTTCGTGGCCAGCACCACGCCGGGCCGACCGGCCGCGCGGCGGGTGCGGCGCTCCGCGGCGTCGACCGCGGCGAGCGCGGCACGAGCCTCCCGCAAGAGCACCGCCCCGGCCTCGGTCAGGGCGATCGAGCGAGTGGTGCGGTGCAGCAGAACCACGCCGAGCCGCCGTTCGAGCTGTCGGATCGCCCGTGACAGCGGTGGTTGCGCCATGGCGAGTCGCTGTGCCGCTCGCCCGAAATGCAACTCCTCGGCGACGGCGACGAAGTATCGCAACTCCCGCGTCTCCACCACGTCATCGTATCCGGCATTGATACCCGTGCGGTATCAGCGGCCACCCGACCGGTGTTGGACCCGCCACCCCCGACCGAACCAGGATCGACGGTATGAGTGAACAGACGATCGCGCTGGTGACGGGTGCGAACAAGGGAATCGGATACGAGATCGCGGCGGGGCTGGGCGCCCTCGGCTGGCGAATCGGTGTGGGCGCGCGCGACGCACAACGCCGCGACACGGCGGTGGAGAAACTCCGCGCGGACGGGATCGATGCCTTCGGCGTTCCGCTCGACGTGACCGATGACGCGAGCGTGGCCGCCGCGGCGGACCTGATCGCCGACCGCGCCGGCGGGCTCGACGTCCTGGTCAACAACGCCGCGATCACCGGCGGCATGCCCCAGACACCCACCACCGTCGATCCCGCGACCGTGCGTGAGGCTGTGGAAACCAACGTGATCGGAGTCATCCGCGTCACCAACGCGATGCTGCCCATGCTGCGGCGTTCGGCAGCACCGAGGATCGTGAACATGTCCAGCAGCGTCGGCTCGCTCACGCTGCAGACCACGCCCGGCGCGGACACCGGCCCGATCTCCGCTGCCTACGCGGCGTCGAAGACCTTCCTGAACGCGGTCACCGTCCAATACGTCAAGGAACTCGCCGACACCGACATCCTGATCAACTCCGGCTGCCCCGGTTACACCGCCACCGACCTCAACGGCTTCCGCGGCGTCCGAACCCCCCAACAGGGCGCCGCGATCGCGATCCACCTCGCCACCCTGCCCGACGACGGACCGACCGGCGGATTCTTCTCCGACGCCGGAACAGTCCCCTGGTGACAGCCCCTTCACCTGCGGTGGGTGTGGGATTTGAACCCACGGTGGCGTGAACCACGACGGTTTTCAAGACCGTTCCCTTAGGCCGCTCGGGCAACCCACCTCGTTCCGGGCGCGCCGGAACGGTGTCTCAGCCTACTGGCGCGAGTGCGGGGATGCCGAATCGGTGCGGAGCGTCGGAAGACTCGCCGGAGATCGGGCCGTCGTGGGTTTTCGACGCCTCGCACGACCTCTGGCAGGATGGCGGCCATGGTTCGTCGCCGGATACGGCGTCGGCTGTCCGGCGCTACCATCGCCGCACTCCTGATGAGTGGGGCGATCTGGGGAGCGCCGTCGATTGCCGCCGCGCCCGCGCCCCCGGCCGATTCGGGTTCCGCCGAGGGGCCGCCTCCGGCGCTGGACGATCCCCGTCCGGCCACCGCGTCGATCGACCACATCGAACCGATCAACGATCGCTGGCTGCGGGTTTTCGTGGACTCCCCGGCCATGGGACGCACGGTGCAGGTGCAGGTGCTGCTACCGGCCGATCGCAGCCATCCGCGCCCAACCGTCTATCTGCTCGACGGGCGCAGCGCGAGCAACCAGTACAACAACTGGACCGAGCGCGGTGGCGCGGTGCAGTTCTTCGCCGACAAGGACGTCAACGTGGTCCTCACGATCGGCGGCCCGGCGGGGTACTACACGGATTGGCAGCATCCGGATCCGGTGCTCGGCACGAACAAGTGGGAGACCTTTCTCACTCGGGAACTGCCGCCGTTGATGGACGCGACCTTCGAAGGCAACGGCCGCGATGCCGTGGAGGGCGTCTCGATGGGGGCGGAGGCGGCGATGATGCTGGCGATACGCAACCCGCAGGCCTATCTCGCTGTCGCCGCCCACAGTGGTTGTTATGCGATGGGCTCGGATTTCGGGCAGGCGCAGGCACGGGCCGTGGTGCGCACCTACGGTGGCGATCCGGACAACATGTTCGGCAAGCAGGAAGATCCCGACTGGCTCGCCCACGATGTGATGATGCACGCCGACACCCTGCGCGGTAAGGCGATCTTCCTGTCCGCCGGTTCCGGTGTGCCGGGGCCCTACGACGGTCCGGGCAATCCGGAAGCGTTCTCGACGATCGGATTCGGTGGCCCGCTCGAGGCCGGCGCCAACGCTTGCACGATGGCGCTCGCGGATCGGCTGGAGCGCATGCAGATCCCGGCGGATGTCGATCTGCGTCCGGTGGGGACGCATTCCTGGCCGTACTGGAAGGACGAACTGCCGAGGGCGTGGCCGACGCTGGCGGGAGCCCTCGGCGTGCGCTGACCGCCGCGGAGCCGGTTCAGCCCGCGAAGCGCGCGACGGTGTCCGGTGCGGTGGCGAAACTCAGGAACCGATCGTTCTCGTGCGGATCGCCCGCGGTGATCCGCACCCCGTCGGCGCCGTACGGCCGCACCAGAACTCCGGCTTCGGCACTGGCCGCGCCGAACTCCGCGCTGTGCTCGCCCAGCGGCAGCCAGACGAAGTTGGCCTGGCTCGGCGGTACCCGGTATCCGGCCGCCAGCAGCGCCTCGCGCATACGTTCCCGCTCGGCCACCACATGATCGGTGCGGTCGAGCAGTTCGTGCCGCGCCTGCAGGCAGGCGATGGCCGCGGCCTGTGCCAGCCGATTCACGCTGAACGGAATGTGCACCTTCATCAGCGCGGTGATCAGTTCCGGATCGCCGACGGCGTAACCGACTCGCAGCCCCGCCAGCCCGTATGCCTTCGAAAAGGTGCGCAGCACAACGACATTCGAGCGGCCTCGGCCGATCTGGACGCCGTCGGCCCGATCGTCGGCGGGCAGGCGCAGATATTCGAAGTACGCCTCGTCGAGCACCACCAGCACGTCGTCGGGGACCGCGTCGAGGAAGCGGGTCAATTCGGCACGGCCGTACGCCGTTCCGGTCGGGTTGTTCGGATTGCAGACGAAAACGAGCCGGGTCCGGTCGGTGATCGCCGCCGCCATCGCATCCAGATCGTGTGCGAATTCGTCGTTCAGCGGCACCGGCACGGCAGTCGCGTTGCCGACCTGCGTGACGATCGGATACGCCTCGAACGAGCGCCAGGCGAACACCACCTCGTCGGCAGGGGAGGCGCACGTGATCTGGACCAGTTCCTGGCACAGCGCGACGCTGCCGCAGCCGATCGCGACATTCTCGACCGCGACGTCGTGGAACTCGGCGAGGGCTGCTCGAAGTTCGCCGGAGGAGTTGTCCGGGTACCGGTTGATGAGTTCGGCAGCCTCGGCGATCACCTTGGCCACGCTCGGGAGCGGCCCCTGGGTGGTTTCGTTGCTGGCCAGTTTCACGGCGCCCGGATGACTGCGACCCGGAGCGTAGGCCGGAATGGACTCGAGGTCCGGACGAATACGAGCACTCACCCCAACACCTTAATTCCTCGCACGTCGCGGCGGCTCGCCGCGGTTGTCCGGGAGGCCCCGGCGGTCCGTCTGCGGGGCCGAACCGGCTGGGCGGTATGTCGGAAAATTTTCCGAGGAATGGGTACTTCCGTGCAACTTCTCCCGAATGTAACGGATGCGAACTACCCTGGTTTCATGTCGGGCATCTATCGAGATGAAGCACCATTGCGCGACAGCGGGCAGGTGGTCGACGGCGCTCCGGGCCCGGCGGCCGGAGGTCGGGTGCCCATCACGGTGATCGAGCCGGAGGGTTACGCGCGCGGCGGCATCGTCGTACTCCACGAGTCCCGTCAGTTTGCCGATGTATTGCTGGAAATGATGAAATCGCTGGCCGGTGAAGGCTGGATCATGGTGGCGCCCAATCTGTTCCACCGCTTCGATCGGCAGAAGGGTCACGGGGACGGCGCCGGGACGGTCAACGACCGCGATCTCGCCGCCGTCGGGGCGCGGGTCTCCGACGGGCCGGGTGCGGTCGCCACCGCCGTCGCGGGCGGCGCGGAGGTCGAGCAGGTGTTCGGCGCGGATCTGTTCGCCGATTTCGATGCCTGCTTCGACTGGCTGGTCGGCCGGGGTGTGTACGCCGACACCGTCGGCGTGCTGGGTTTCGACAACGCCGGCACCGCCGCACTGCTGGTCGCCACGAACCGTCCCATCGGTGCGGCCGTGAGCGTCGCCGCACCCGGCATCATGGAGCCGCTGACCGCGGAGGCGACGGCACTGGTGGACGCCGCCCCGCAGCTGCAGGCCCCCTGGCTCGGTCTCTACGGCAACGACGATCCCGTCAACCCGGCCGATCACGTGGAACGCCTGCGTGACGCGGCGGCGCGCGCCGCGGTGGCCACCCTGGTGGTCAGCTACCCCGGCTTGCATCACCGCCCGGACCATCCCGGATTCGACATGGCCGACTTCGAGCAGCTGCCCGAGGACGAGAAGCGGCTCCTGATCGACGCACAGACCAGAATCTTCGATTGGTTCGACAGTCACCTGCGTTGACCAGCCGTTTTGCGTCCTGACCGGTTGCTCTGTACTCTTGCCTCTCGGCGGTTCGAAAGGACCGGCGCCCTCGAAAGAAGGCTCCAGGAGGCGTGCCAGAGCGGCCGAATGGGACTCACTGCTAATGAGTTGTCCCTTCACGGGGACCGGAGGTTCAAATCCTCTCGCCTCCGCCACGCCCGGGTAACCGGGCACACAACTGAACAGGACCTGCGCCCGTAGCTCAACGGATAGAGCATCTGACTACGGATCAGAAGGTTGGGAGTTCGAGTCTCTCCGGGCGCGCAGTGGCACGGCCCCTCACTTGATGACAAGTGAGGGGCCGTTTCGTATTCGCATCACGGTGGGGGGTGTCCCATCATGGATTCGTAAACCCATGCGGCCGCGTCGGATTCGGCGGCGAATCGGCCTCGGACGTCGTACTCACCGCGTTCGAAGACGCCGACTTCCCAGTCGCCGCCGGATCCCGGCCGCAGGAACCAGAAGTCGGTCGGCAGCGGGTCGTGGGTATGAACGCCGGCGATCTGGAACCACTGCGGAGGCTTTCCGGCGGCGAGCAGCGCGGCGGCCAATTGCCTGCGATCCATATCAACCAGGGATCTCTTCGACCAGGTAGTGGTTGTCGAGCAGCCATTGGACGGTCGCTTTTCCGCCGGGGTACGGCTGGAAACTGGTATCCAGAACATATTGGGTACCGAGTCCGGGCTGCTCGAACCATGGCTGGGCCGGCCCGGCCTCCACTTGGAACGGCGCGAGTACGCAGTAGACGTGATAATCGCTTTGTGTGGTGCCCCCGGGCGAGTTGAGGTTCTGCGGTGGTATCGCGCGCCCGCCGTACGACTCGCCCTCTTGTGCCAGGAACTTTCCACTCGGAGCACCGAATCGGTCGATACGCTTGCCGGGCTGCAACACCTCCGGGTGTGCCGCCGTACGGCCGTCGATGATCAGGAATCCGTCATCGGGTGGATATATCCACATGGAATTGTCCGGAGTGCGGTACTTCGCAATGAACTGGGCCTCGGTGAGGTTCCCGAAGCGCTGATATCCCGTCAGCAACGGACCCACAGGTGGATCCTGCGGCAACGGGTCGGGCCCCAGATATTCCTGCCCGTCGTAGTAGTTGGTCGTCTTCGGCACTGTGGGCGGCGTACCGGGATGGCAGGGCGACGCCGAGAGGGATCCGGAGCCGGAACCGGATCCCGAGTCCGGTAGCGCCTGCGCCGTGATCGGAGGCCCGATCAGCAGAAGTAGCGATGCGAGAAAAGCGGTGAGGACAGACCGGTGACGCAAAGTACCTCCCTGGATTAGAAAGTAGCTGCGGTGCGCCGAGCATACGGAGCCGCCGCGATTTCACCCTGATCCGCGAGGGCGTGTCGCGCGTGTTGTCCCTACGCCTCTGGCCTGCACGAACGAATGTGGCGAGCACCGGGTGAGGGATCCGATCTACCCTGGCCGGGTGGGAGATCGCGCGTGGGAGATCGTGCGCCCGCGCGAGGCCGCGGACGGGCTTGCGATGCTCGGGTATCGCGATCGTGCCGGTGCCGGGTTGGAGCTTCGGGTGGCGGTGATTCCGGCGGTGACCGTGGCGGTCGACTTCGGCGGGGGCGGACTCGTCGTGGAGACGACGGAGGGGAGTCGGGCGAGCGGCGGGATGGTGGCGGGTTTCTCCCGGGGGCTGACGGCGATTCGGGCCGAACGTGCGGCGTGCGTCGAGGTGCGGATGTCGCCGCTGCGGGCGTATTCGGTGCTCGGGGTCGGGCCGGGTGAGTTGGGTGCTGTCGTGGGCCTGGACGAGGTGTGGGGCGCCTCGGCGGAGCGGTTGCGTGCGCAGCTCGCGGAGGCGGCGAAGTGGGAGGAGCGCTTCGCGCTCACGAGAGCGTTTCTGGCGCAACACTTCCGGCCCGAGCGCACACCGGATGCGGAAGTCGTGGCCGGGTGGAATCGTATCGTCGCGGACCGCGGGCAGGTCCGCGTCGCCGAACTGGCCGAATCCTGCGGCTGGAGTCGCAAACGGCTGTGGACCAGGTTCGAATCGCAGATCGGACTCACGCCCAAACGCGCCGCGATGCTGGTTCGGTTCCGGCATGCGGTCGAGGGGCTGGTGGCGGGCCGGCCGGCCGCCGATGTCGCGGCCTCCTGCGGTTACAGCGATCAGGCCCATATGTCCCGGGAGATCGCGAGTTTCGCCGGGCGCACGCCGAACACGCTGGCACGGGAACCGCACACGCCGATCGGGCAGCACCGATACCGGACCTGGGGAACATTTTTTCAAGACCCGGCGGGGGTGGTCGGCCGAAGGTGAAGGCCCGAACGAGAAAGGGCCGGCCATGGCAGACGACGATCTTCACGATTTCGAACACGCGACCTTCACCCATGAGGGCAAGTCCCGCACGATCTTTCGGCAGGGCAGCGGGCCCGCGGTGATCGTCATGGCGGAATTTCCCGGCATCTCGCCGGACGTCTTCGACTTCGCCCGGCGGGTAGCGCGCATCGGCTGTACGGCGGTGGTGCCGCATCTGTACGGCAATCCAGGGCGGGACCCGGATCCGGCCGCGCATGGCACTCTTGCCGCGCTGGCGAACGTCGCCGGTCAGTTCGGGCCGATCTGTGTCAGCCGGGAGTTCGTGGTGCTGGCGACCGGCCGCACATCCCCGGTGGTGCAGTGGCTGCGGGCGCTGGCCGCCGATGAGCATCGGCGGTGCGGCGGACCGGGAGTCGGTGCCGTCGGAATGTGTTTCACCGCAGGTTTCGCGCTGGGGATGGCTGTGGACGACCGATTGGTCGCACCCGTGCTCTCACAGCCCGGCCTGCCGCTGGGTTTCACCACCCGGCAGAAATGCTCGATCGACCTCTCGCCCGACGATCTGGAGCGCGTCAAACAGCGTTGCGGCGAGGGTCTTTCGGTGATGGGGCTGCGTTTCCGCGGTGACCGGCGCTCACCCGCGCAACGTTTCGAATTCCTGCGCCGGGAACTAGGCGACGCCTTCATCGCCATCGAACTCGACGATGCCGCCGCCAATCCGGAGGGCGTGCTGAGCGCGCATTCGGTACTCACCGAACATCTCATCGACGAACCGGGCGAACCGACTCAGGCCGCGCTGCACCGCGTCCTGGATTTCCTCGCCGAACGGCTCGACGTTCCGGGGCGCGTGAACCGGTGAGTCCGCCGCCTCACAACCAGGCGGGCAGATTCGGCAGATATCCGGTGAGTCCCACGCCCTCGCTGCGGCCGATCAACCACGCCAGCAGCTCCGCTGCGGGCCCGGAGATGGTGTCGGAAGGGTCGGGGCCCACCTTGGCGGTGAAATCGGTGTCGGTGGCGACGAGGGTGAAACTCGGCGGCGGTGGCTGATCCGGGTCGGAGGTCATCGGCTTGGCATCGGCGGGGCGATGTGCGGAGGCCGCGTGGTCGAATCCGGCGGACACCTCCGGCAGCATGCGGGCCACGAAGGCGGCCGGCCAGTCCGCGGGCCGGTAGCCGATGTTCAGGTCGACGCGGTGAATCTCGATCTCGCGCAGGCGCAACCACGGCACCACCGCGGTGGCCAGCTCCTTACCCGTGCGAGCCCGCACCCGGTACTGCCAGCGTTCCGGCGGCATGGCCCGGGCGAGGCCGAGGAAGCGATCGGCGGAGGCGCGCAGATCGCCCAGTTGCTCGGCGAGCGGGCGCGGCGCACCGGCCTCGATATCGGAATCGCGCAGCAGTTGGCTTGCGTACTGCGGGGTTTCGATGCCGGTGCGGGCCCACAGCAGCAGGTTCACCAGACCGTCGGCATTGCGGGACAGGTGGGCCAGCAGATGGCCGCGCGTCCAGCCCGGCAGCAGTGACGGTTCGGCGATATCGCTGTCGTGCAAGGCTTCCACCGCGCCGACCAGCGACTCGGTCGCCGTATGCACGGCTTCGAGCAGGTCGACGGGAACGGCTGATTCCGGCGCTTCGCTGGTCACCTGGGTGACCCTACCCAGCGCTGGGAACGCGCGCTGGGCGAACTCGATTGCCGTCGGATAACTGTTCAGGTGCCCGACAGCTGATCGTCGACTCGGCAGGATAGGTATCACCGGTGGGAACCAGTCACATGCTCCGATTCGCCCTCGCCGGCGCCGTACTCTGCGCGGCTGCCGCCTGTTCGTCCGGCGGTGGCGAACCGCAATGGCACACCGACCGGGACCGGCCGCTGACCGTATCGCTCGACGATCTGGCCGCCCGCACCGGCGGTGGTGCGGCCGTCGCCTTCGGCACCCCCGCCCACGGCCGCCTGGACCGCACCGCCGACGGTTCCCTGCGCTACGCGCCGGAGCCCGGATACCAGGGCGAGGACACCTTCACGGTGACCACCTCCGATGCGGTTCACCTCTACACCACCGATATCGCGCCGCTCGGCGAGTTCGGTGGAACCACGGTGCAGGGCAGCGGTTTCGGGTCCGCGTGGACGCCGGTGCCGGGGTCGGCCGACGAGTTCTACGGACTCACCGACCGCGGCCCGAACGTCGACGGGCCCGGCAAGAACGAAAAGCTCGTTCCCATCCCGAGTTTCGTGCCGAAGATCGGCAAATTCCGGTTGACCGGAACGCGCGCGGTGCTGGAATCCACGATCGACCTGAAGAACCGTGCGGGCGTCGGCTTCAACGGACTCGTCGACACCGCGGCGTCGACCGGGGAGACCATGCGCGATCTCGACGGCCACCCCTTGCCGCCCATCGACCACGGCCTGGACCCGGAAGGATTGGTGGCGCTGCCCGACGGCACCTTCTGGGTCTCCGACGAATACGGTCCGTTCCTCTTGCACTTCGACGCATCCGGCACCGAAATCGACCGCCTCGCACCCGGCACCGGGTTGCCGCGCGAATTGTCGCTGCGGACGCCGAATCAGGGCATGGAAGGCCTGACCGTCACGCCGGACGGGCGGCGATTGGTCGGTGTGATTCAAAGCGGTTTGCAGACACCGGGATCGGCTTCCGCACGGGAGGTGCCGATGACCCGAATCGTCACGGTCGACTTGCAGACCCGCGCCGTAGCCGAATTCGTGTACCCGCTCGAGGATCCGAAGCGCAAACTGGCCGTCTCCGAAATCGCCGCACTCGACGACCACACCTTTCTCGTGGACGAACGCGACGGCGAACTCGCGCCGAAGGCGAACAAGAAACTGTGGACGATCGATCTGAACGGCGCCACCGATATCGGACCGCGAGCCGCCGTTCCCGGCACCCGATACGACCCGAATCTCGGCCTGCTGGTCGGCGACGAACCGCTGGAAACCTATGTCGGTAAGGTATCGACCGCCGACGGGATCGCCGCGCTCGGCAAGGCGGGTATCACCCCGGTCGCGAAGAAGTCGAACCTGGATCTCGCCGGATTGGTCGCGGGGCTGAATCCGGCCGGCGCATTCTTCGGCCACGACAAAATCGAGGGGGTCGCCACCACCGACGGCGGCCGCACGCTCTACATCTCCGACGACAGTGATTTCGGATTGGCCGGAAGCAGCGGTAGCGAGCCGCCCTTCGGCCTGAAACCGAAGATCTTGCCGGACGGCCGCCAGGACACCGGCGAAATCCTGCGCGTAGATACCGGGGCGCTTCCGGCACGCACCACGACGCACACCGTCACCGTCTCGGTGGGCTAGCCGGCATTCTCAGGTTTTACCCATGTTCTGCACAAATGCATGCCAGTCGCCGCTGTCACCGTGGGTATATGAACACAATTGTCGAGGTACTGGTAATGGGCGTCATACTGGCCACCTTCGCGGCCATGGCGATCGCGGGCGCGGTGGCGGAATCGGCGCCCCGCTCACTGGTCATGCTGCGGAACGACGAGCCCGTGCGCGCTTCCGCCCGTCGCCGCTGATCACGCGCTGCGCGACCCAGATCTGCACCGCGAGCGCGATCAGCCACAGCGACATGGATCCGACCTGGATGCGCTGGGCGATGCCCAGTGCGTAATTGCCCGGCAGATTGTCGGCGATCAGCATCCAGGCCGTAGCGGTCGAGCCGATGATGAGGATCCACAATCCGGAATGCCGCAGAATCGGCCAGCGCCGATAGCGGAAGGCGGCGACGCTGAAGGCGATCATCGCCACGAATATCGACGTGACCGCGAGCGTGCTGGTCAGCGCGTGGATCTGGTGCAACTGCGGAAACATGCCGCTGTCCGACGGCGGGCACGGCGCCGAGCAGGTGTGCAACGGCCATTGCGCATCGGCGATCGTGGACGCGCCGAAACAGCCCAGCGCCACCCAGCCGACGGTCGACAAACGCCGCCGCGAGAAGACGAACATCGCCGTAATCGCGGAAATCAAGGTGAGCGAACCGGCGATGGTGTCGCCCAGGTCGAACACCCAGCGAAAAGGACGGCCCTCGGCGTCCAATTCGCTCAGGAACGACCTGATCGGATTCAGATGGATCGGCAGGACGAATTCCAGGACCCACGACGAATAGCAGACCCCCGCGACGGCGACAGCGGCCGCGATCAGTAAGCGGACCAGGCGGAACCGCACGCGCGCGGGCGCGTGGTCTCGCTCCAGTACGGCGACCGCACCGGATCGGTCCGCCGCACGATCATGCGGCTCGCTCGGCGTCATTGCCCTCGTTTCACGTCATCGCCCACGTCCGGAATGTGCCGTATATCCGCTGCAATGTCGGCTGCACTTCCATCATGGTCTATCGATCCGACAAAGCCGACTGCACCCGATCCGCGGCGGCCATCGAATCCTCGTGTTCCCAGACCCGAACCACCAGCCAGCCCGCGGCGGTGAGCCGCGCATCGGTATCGCGGTCGCGGGCCACGTTGCCGGCCAATTTCTCGGCCCACCACTCGGCGTTGTTCTTCGGGTAGGTGGCGTGTTCGGGGCAGCAGTGCCAGAAACACCCGTCCACGTACACCGCCACCTTGCGGCGCGGGAAAACCAGGTCGGCCCGGCGGCGCAAACCCGGAAGCGGGGCGCGGTCCACGAAGTAGCGCAGGCCTCGCCGATGCAGTTCGGTACGCAACGCGGTCTCCGGGGCGGTACCCGTCCGCCGCTGCCGAGCCATCCGGGCACTGGTCACCGCGTCGGTGACGGGACGGCCGGAACTCATGCACAACCCTTACAGCGTCCGCCGGCGGGCGGGTGTTCCCGGGGTCGGATTCGGTGACCTATTCGACACCTCACGCCGCCGCTGAGACG